>JAHRHA010000184.1 GCA_020027875.1 Micromonosporaceae bacterium
AACAACCGGCGGCTACGCTTCCGCTTCCCACCCCGCTAACCCCCCGCCAGCGCGGGCCCAAACCTCAACTCAATTACCGGACCGGGAATCGAGGCTAACGGCGCCTGGGCGCACTTCCAGTCGTACAACTGGTACTGACACTCAGTTGCGGTCGTGCCGGAAGGGATACTCCACCTCGATGTCCGGCTCGGGCTCCGGGTCGAAGCCGCGCACTCTCTCGTCGTGGTCGCGGCCCATGATGGACTGCCAACCGTCCACGTGCCCCTCGTAGTAGCCGTTGCCATCGGTCAGCCGGATCCGGCCGTCGCAGTAGATCTTGAAATCGAACTTCTGCTCGCTGAGGAAGACCCGGAAGCCATCCAACAATCGACCATCGAGGACGGCACCGACGGGCTCCCCACCGGGTGACGAGGCCCGTAGCCAGCCCTCGCCACTGCGGGGGAGCGTGATGTCCAGACCGGTCCGGCGATGGCAGAGGTCGCTGCCGCCCCGCGCGACCTGCCACTGCTCATATAACGGCGAGTATGCCTCGTACAGCGTCCGGCGCTGCCGCCCTTCGTCCCAGTCGAGAACGACGTCGAAGCCGGGCCGGAACATGTTGATCCTGCCGTAGTCGGCCGAGTCCGCCAGGCCGATGACGACCGCCTCCTCCGGCGCAGGCGTGCAGGCCTCGATGGCGGATGCGTTGGGGAAGAGCTCGCGCAGCCGACGCGTCACGTAGGGGATCCGGCCCATCCCGCCGGCCACCACCACATGAGTGATGTCCTTGGCCAACTCGTCGTGCGGCAACCGCATGAGGTCATAGGTCGAGCCGGAGAGACGCTCGGTGAGACGTGCGGTACGCAACGCCGCCCAGACATACTGCTCAGCGCGGTCCATCAACGGGGCGAACACGGCCTCAAGCTGGGCGCGGCGGTACCACAGCGTGGGGATCGTGAAGGTCCGCCTGGGCAGGGCGATCGGGTGAGATTCCTCGGTGGAGAGCGCCACCTTCGCGGCGCGTGCGGCGTCGCGCAACCGGCCTCGCGCGCGCGCCGGGTTGTCCAGACGACCCACCTCCACCCCGGCACCGGCGAGCAGGTTCTCCAGGTCCTCGGCGATCGCCGAATCCAGATAGTCGCCGGCCTCGGCGAGACCGAGAGCCGCGAGCACCGAGACATCGCGATTGTCGGCGCCGCGCACATCGAGCACGGCCACGTCCAGCGTGCCGCCGCCCATGTCGAACACCAGGACCCGCCCCTCCACCGGTGTGGCCCCACGGGCACGCCGACCGGTCAGCCAGGCCATGCCAGCCGCCACCGGCTCATCGATGAGGCGGCCGAGGTCCAACCGGAGGCCGGCCGCCGCGGCCAGACGCAGCAGCCTCCGCCGTTGCGCGCCGCTCCACATCGCCGGACACCCCAGGCGAAATCTGTCCGTGACCGGCCTTCGGTGTTTCGCCCGTCGAACGACCTCGGCGAGAACGGCGACGATGACCTGGTCGGCGGCGAGTTCCAGTGGCCCGTCTTCGGGGCCGACCCAGACGATGCTGCGGTTGTCGGTGATGGCACGTTTCACCGACCGGACCACGACCTCGAAGTCGTCGGCCTCCTCGCCGACCACGAACCGACCACCGTCATAGGCGGCGACGGATGGGATCCATTTCTCGTCGCGGCCGAGTGGCCAGACCTCGGTCTGCCCCGACCGGATCCGCTCCGCCACGAGCGATGTCGACGTGCCAAAGTCGACGCCGATGGTCGAGCCATCGCTTCCCGCCACGGACGCTCCTCCCCACTCGGCTGCGCCTGTTACTTCTCGCTGCGCCGTTACTCGGCTGGGCTGTTACTCCACTGCGCCGTTACTCGGCTGCGCTGTTACTCCGCTGCGCTACTCCTCGACCACGGCCTTCCCGATGAGTACATCCCCATCCGGCGCCTTCCAGGTATAGCCCGGGCGTACGACAAGCACCGGCACTCCGTCGCTTATGCCGCCAACGATCGGCTTGTGGCGGGTTCGGTCGAAGATGGTCTCTTCGCCGGCTCGATCGATCGGCTCCAGTCCCTCCCGGCGGACCCGGGCCCGAACCCGATGCACGAGCACCTGCGGCTCCGCGTCGCTGACGGTGAGCTCCTCGACCTCCATGGCCAGCTCGGCCAGCGCGCGAATGGCATCGATCTTGAGCTGGCGCTCCTGAGCCTGCCGAAGCTCCGCTGACCGCGTGTCTGCGACCATCAGCCGACCTTCCAGCTCCTCGCAGCGGGCGGTGAGAGTCTCGATCTGCTCGGCGAGCGCGGGATCCTGAGTGGACGGCGGCGCGGCCTTCCACCGATAGGTGTTGTCGGCAAACTCGACGTCGTCGTGATGCCTGAGCCTCTTCTGGCCCTTCGTCCACGCCCGGTCGGCGGCTGTCTTGTCCGCACCGCGACCGACCAGCCGCTGCTTGATCGCTCCCGCGTTGAGCGCCTCTGACGTGTCCGCCAGTACGGCCAGCACCTCCGCCAGCGGATCCTTGGCGAGTTGGTCGACGAACGTCGCGGGGGACCGGGCTGGGCGGGTCACGCGAGAACTCTAACGGTGAGCATCGCCCGACAGGGGCCAGCCCAGCGTGGTCGCGACCCTGGCGCGCGACCCGGGTTCAGTTGATGGAACCTGGAGTCGCCAGCCAGATCGCCGCCTAGCCGGTGATCTTCGTCGTCTGGTCAAATGCCGGGGCGCGCGAGGTCGGAGCGGTGTTGAGCCCGTCGTGACCGAGGGATGCGGCCGCGACGAGCGACCTGCGGTGGTGAGCGTCCCCGGGCCCGACGCCGGCAACCCTACGTTACATCAGTGGCAGTAGATGTGATGTGTGCCTTGACGAAGTCCCAGCTCAGCGGGGTGTTGCCTCCCGGTGAGCAGAGCAAACGACGGTCAAGGTTTATGGTCGGGGTCGCTGCTTCCGGTCACTCCGCGTAATACACCGGAGATACCAACCAGCAGGAGCCAGCGCCGGCCCGACCCCCGTTGAACTAACAGTGGTGACCACTAGTCCTCCCGGTTGAAGGCCAGTCCAGCGTGGTCGCGGTCGTGGACGACCGGCCAGGTGTCGGCTCGGACGGCCGTCTCCTGCCCGGCACCGTCGACGAGGGTGACCCGCCCATCGCAGAAGACCCGGAACACGATCTCGTCCGGTCCGAACCGCATCGGCAAGCCGCCGAGCGGCTTCCCGTCGAGCTGGAGGCGCAGCGGCCGCCCGGAGGCGGACAGCACCCGCAGCCAACCGTCGCCGTGGGCCGGGACGTCCGGGGGTCGCAGGCGCCGCTCGTACCGGAGATCTGAGTGTCCGTTGTAGACCTGCCACGGCTCGTAGAGTGGCGTGTGCGCCTCATAGAGCGTGCGCCGTTCCCGACCGAGATCCCACTCAACCACGAAATCGAACCCGGGCCGGTGCAGGTTGATCCGTTCGTATCCGACCGGATCGGTGAGGCCGGCCACGACCGCCTCTTCGGGCGGCACCCCGGCGCTGTCGTAGACATGGGCGTCCGGAAATAGGTTGCCCAGGCGGCGGGCGACGTACGGGATGCGGCTCATCCCGCCGACGAGCAGCACGAAGTCGATGTCGGCGACGAGCTCGTCGCGGCCGATGGCGCGCAGTTCGGCCGGGCCGAGGCTGGTCCGGGTCATGCGGGCGGCCCGCAGCGCGGTGAACCTCAGGTTCTCCGCGCCGTCCATCTGCGTTCGGAAGGCGTCCTCGAGCTGCTCCCGCCGGTAGCGCAGGACATGCGGATAGGCCAACTGTCGGGGCAGCACGACCGGGTGTGCCTCGGCGAATGAGCCCTCCCTATGCCGGGGGTGACAATACCGCCGCCACGTGCGCCTTGCCGATCAGTACATCCCGGTCTCCGGCCCGCCAGGTATAGCCCGGCCGGATGATCGAGACTCGCGACCCGGCCGCGGGAAGGCCGCCGATCGGCGTGTGCGCGCGGGGGTCGAACACCGTCTGTTCGCCCGCCCGGCCGATGGGTACGAGGCCGCTCTCCGCGGCAAGGGCGCGGACCCGCTCCACGATGACTCCGACCGTGACGCCGACCGTGACACCGTTGTCGGCGCCCGCCGCGGCGAGCTCTTCCACCTCCATCGCCACCTCGGCGAGCGCCCGCACCGCGTCGATCGTGATTTGGCGCTCCTGCGCGGCGCGCGCCTCGCGGGCCCCCTGGTAGGCGCCGCGGACCCGGGCCTCCAGCCCGTCGCGCTCCTTCAACGCGGCCCGCACGATCTCGGCCAACTCGGCCTTCCGCGCGCTCAGCCGCGCCGGGAGCAGCCGGTCAAGGGCGTCCTCAGCGGTGAGGGCGGGCACGGCTGCCCGGTTGTCGCTCCACCGGTACACGCCCCGGCCGGCGTCGAAGACGATGTTGGCGTGGCGTCTCACCCCAGGCTGGGCCCGCTTCCACGCGGCCACCACAACCGAGCGCTCCACGCCCTGCGCCTCGAGCCGATGCTTGAGCGCCCGAGCGTCCAGCGGTGCGGCCGCCTCGCGCAGCAGGTCCACGAAGACGGCCGCGGGCACGGCTCGCAGCCGGAACGTGACATCGGAGGGGCTCACGCCGCGAGCCTAGACGAGAGGCCACGGTGAGCGTTGGACGCTCGGCCGCGCTGTGAAGGCTTCTCAACCCGGGTACGCGTCCGCTGCTCCAGGCACACAGCGGTCAGCCGAGCATCACCACGGCATCCGCGGCCGCGATGAGGACGGGGTCGTGGGTGGCGGCGACCACCGCGACGCCGCGCCGGGCGGCGGCTACGAGTGCGGCGACGACGAGTTCCGCGTGCGCCTCATCCTGACGCGACGTCGGCTCATCCACCACCGCGATGCGCGGCTCGGCCACGAGTACCCGGGCCACCGCGACGCGCTGACGCTCGCCGCCCGACAGCACCCGAACCGGACGCCGGCGCACGGCCGCGAGCCCCAGCGCGCCAATCCACTCCCGCACGGCGGCGCCGTCAGCAGGCAGTCGCCGCGCCAGGCGTACCAGGTCGAGGTTTTCGTCGACGTCCATCGTCTCCAGCAGCGCCGCGCTCTGCCCAGCGACGCCGAGGTTGCGCCGGCGCAGCGCCGCCAACCCGGCCCGGTCCAGGCCGGCGAGATCGGTGCCGGCGACCCGCACCGACCCGGTGTCGGGTCGTTCGAGTCCACACAGGATGCGTAGCAGGGTCGTCTTGCCGGAGCCCGACCGGCCCTGGACGACGGTGAGCGAGCCAGCCCGCAGGCTCATGTCCACGGAGTCGAGGACCCGCCGCCCGTCCCGGTCGACGCTGACGCGGTCCAGCCGCGCGACCTCTTCCCCGATCGACGTCGCGACGCCCAGGGCATCGCTGTCGGGGCGGGCAGTCGACACGGCAACTGCGCGGCTTTCGTCATCCGGTGGGGTCAGCACGATCGAGGTGCCGGCCGCGGTAGCGAGGGCACGTTGCATCAGGCCGGTACGGCGCCGCAGCGGCTCGGGCAGGCGCAGCCACCCCCGGTCGTCGACGACCAGCGACTCGATAACGTGATGCGACTCCGCGGCCTGATGCGACTCCGTGGCCCGGTCCTGCGGTAGCCACTCCTCGCTCAGCCGGCCGTCACGGATGCGCACGATCCGGTCGGCGATCCGGGTCGCCCGGGCGTCGTGGCTCACCACGAGCAGTGCGGCACCCGAGTTGGCGGCGGCGGCGGCAAGAAGGTCATAGACCTCGTCCGCGGTGGACCGGTCGAGCTCTCCGGTCGGCTCGTCGGCCAGGACGAGATCGGGTGCGTGGGCAACGGCCGCGCAGACGGCCACACGCTGGGCCTCACCCCCGGAGAGGGTGACGGGACGGCGGGGACCGAGGTGGGCAAGTCCGAGCCGGTCGAGGATCGCGGCTGCTCGGGCGCGTGCGGTCCGCCGCCGCGCGCCGGTGAGGCGCAGCTGCAAGGCCACGTTGTCGAGCACGGAGAGCTCGGGCCGCAGGTTGCGTCCGTGGTGCTGGTCGACCAGGCCGATCCGACGGCCGCGTAGCCGGGTGCGCTCACCGTCCGGCGCGCCGGCGAGGTCCAGCCCGCACACGTCGACGGTGCCGGCGCTCGCGGCCAACTCTCCAATGAGGACCCGCATAAGGGTCGTCTTGCCCGATCCATTCGGCCCGTGCACGACGACCCGTTCACCGGCCCCGACGTCGAGGGTCAGCCCGCGCAGGGCGGCGACGTGTCCGCGCGGCGTCGGGTAGAGGCAGAAGACGTCGTGGGCGCGCACGGCTAGGTCGGTCATGCGAGGCCCTCCTCCGGCCGGGACGGCAGTCGTTCGCGCAGCGCGGCCCCGGCCACCGCGGCGCACGCGACGAGTCCAGCGGCGATACCGGCACCCACGGCCACGACAGTCCACAGGGGACTCACCACCAGCGTCAACGGCGGCACCGGTTCGGTGCCCACCGCGGTGACCCGCACCAACGCGGCGGTGACGCGGGAGAGCACCAGACCGATCAGCACGCCGCCGGGCACCCCGACCGCGACCACGGCGACCGCGCGAAGGAAGAGCGACAGTCGCAGCGTACGCGGTGCGACACCGTCACTCTCCCAGGCGTAGATCTGCGCCGACTCGTCGCGCCGGTCGGCCACGACGAGCAGAACGAGCGCCACGAGCGCGACGATGAAGGCGAGCAGGGCGCTGGCGGTGAGGAGTCCGGCGGCGCCGCGGGCCAACGGATCCCCGGCGAGGCGATCCTCCCGCGCCTGGCGCAGGTCGACCCGCAGCAGGTCGAACGGTGCCGCGGCGAGCGCGCGGGTCAGCGTATCGGCGCTGCCTCCTGCGGTGAGCCATAGCTCGGTGACCGAGCCGGTGCCGGGGTCGCGGGCGTCCAGGGCGTCGGCGAGGGCATGGACATCGGCCACGACGAAGCTCGGGCCGGCGGTGGGGAAACGTGGCAGCACGCCGACCACCCGGGCCGAGATCGGCGGGCCGGCGCCCATGGACAGGGCCAGGACGCCGTCGGCGGCCGCGGCCGCGGTCGTCGGGTCGGTGAACACGGGCACCGCCGCGGTGGCGGCGCCGTGGTCCGCCCGGATAACGACCTCCGCCCCGGTCAGCGTGTAGTCGACCGCCATCCGGTTCGGCCCGGCGGTGACCGTGGCGCCGTCCGAGCCCCAGCCCGACCACGCGCCCGGTGTGTCGGTCTCCCCCAGGCCGAACCGGAGTTCACCTAGCTCCACCTTCCCGGTGAGCGCCGCCGCGTCCAGGCCACCCTCTCCGGTGCGGTGCTGGCGGCGGGTTGCGGCGAAGCTCGTCTCGGTGAGGGTGAGCGCGAAGAGGCTGGTGCCGGCAGGAGCGGGCGCGGCCATCTCGGCGACGAGGCGCCCGGCGTCAGCCCGGAGCGGCAGGCCGATGTCGCGCCCGTCGGTCAAGCGAAGCCACGCGGAGATGTCAACGTCGGCCAGATTCCCGGTCGCCGGGACGACGATGGTACGGACACCGGCGGGCACGGGCACCCCTCCGCTTCCCGATACTGGGGTAGCGGCGAGGCGGCGTCGCACCTCGTCCGGATCGGCCCCGCCGACGACCTGGTCCCAGTCACGGATGAGGCTCAATGCGCCCGGGTCGACACCCACAACCTCGGGGGTTAGCGATTGGGCGGCGTTGATGCGCACGGTCGCGGCGGTCCGGACGACCGGGTGGATCTCGGCGCCGGCGGCGGCGTAGTCGCGCTCGCTCGCGACCTCGAGCGGTGAGCGCAGGCTCTGTCCGGTTCGGACGGTCGCGTCGAGCGGCACCGCGAAGCTGGCCTGGTCCGCGGCGCCCTGGCGCAGCGTGGCCTGGTACGCGCCGGCGAAGGCGACGATGCCCGTGGCGGCCGCGAGAAACGCGGCAGTGGCCACCGGTCGCAGCGGGCTGCGGACCGCCCCAACCAGGCCAAGGCGCGGCGCGAGCAGCCGTCGGGGCAGGACCCGAGAGCCCGCCGCTGTGAGCACCGGCCAGGCGCGGCCGACGAGGAGGCCGCCGCAGACGACGACGATGACGGGTAGGGCGAGCAACAGAGGGTCGGTACGCTCGGCCAGCGCGTCCACGGTCACCGCGCCGCGGGCGAGGGCCAGCGCGGCCACGACGAGGCCGACCGCGACGGTGAGGTCGACCGCCCGCCAAGCGGCCCGATTGGTCGTGGCCGTGCTCAGCGTGAGCCCGACGACGAGCGCGGCGGCCAGTGCTCCGATCAGGACGGTGGGACCGGCTGCCCGTACCGCGTGTATCGCCGACGCGACGGCGGGAAGGCCCGCGGCGTCGGCCTGCCAGCC
>JAHRHA010000185.1 GCA_020027875.1 Micromonosporaceae bacterium
CGCGGGGAACCATGGCCGGCGCAGCACCCGCGACTCGGCCCAGGCGGGCGGGGCGAGATCGTGGCGCGCGTACAGGTGCTCGGCGAGCGCGGCGAGTAGGACATCCCAGCGTTCGTCCCCGACCCGTTGCGGCTCTTCCCGTACGAGCCCAACCTGCACCTCTGCCGGCTCCCACCGGTACTCCTCAAGGAACTCCCACACCAGCTTCCACCGCACCCGGTCATCCGCCGTCGCCATCAAGTGTTGGGCGAGAGTCGCCAGGCTCATCGGCTCGTATCTGCCCACAGCCCTCACCGTTCAACCGGCCGGCAACTGTACGTCGAGGCGCCGCCGCGGACCTCAGTCCCGGCGACTGCCTGGTAGACGACCACGTGTCGGATCATACCGCCAGACCCGATCATGAAGGCCACCGAACGCTGACCACGCAGCTGGCACGCCGAAACACACCTATCCATTTGACCAGGCACGTGCCAGGACTCCTCATTCTGCTGGCGTCCGTGCCTCCGCGGACGACGCGTCGAAAACTGGTCGATCAGCTTCCACGGGCGAGCGCGATGACCTCCTCGGTCGTGAGGGGTGCCCGGGGGATACCTCAGGCATCGCGGCGTGCGGATCTTGGTGAAGCCGCGGCCCTCGACTGCGGCGTAAACTGGCCGGACTTCAGCAACGAGATGTCAGATACTTCGCCGCCCTTGGCCGCCGCCATCTCCCGGGCTGCACCGATCTGCACCGTGCGCATGTCCGGTGGGGTACGGCGCTCCCGGACTTCTCTTTGCCCGAGTCTTCCGGGAGGGCCGTGAGCGCTGCACGGAGACAGCATGCTCCCAGTAGGTGTCGACGTGGTCGGCGTCGAGAAGTTGTTGCGCGGCCGGGCTGTCCTGCCCGGACTGTGCCGGGGTGGTCGGGCCGTGGGGATTCGCCCGGTGGCGGTGGTTGCGGTGCGCTGACGGGCGGTCCGGGTGCGCCCGCGCCGGTCGCGATGGTCGCGATGGTCGCGGGGCGACGCATGTGCTATTGGCGCTGGTGGCGCTGCTGCGCCGGGCGGACGCGACGGCGGTGATCGGTACGGCGTTGGCGTTGAAAGCGGCCGGGCTCGGGCATCGACGGATCGCCACACGGGTTGGGCCGCCCGGCGGGCACGGGTGCGGGGCTGGCTGCGCCGCTTCGTTGTTCGGGGCGAGGCGCTGCGGCGGTTGTTCACGAAGCTGGCGGCCACGGTGGGCGCCGATCCCGATCCTGTCGCGCCGGTTGGGTCACTGTTGGCCGACGCCGGAGACCGCGATCCAGTCACCGCACGCGGCACAAAGGTCGTGTGGGGAGGCCCGCCCGTGGCCTGCCCCGAAAGAGTTGAGGAACCGGCAGCGCTTCGACCTCGCCCCGGCCGGTGGCGACCAACAATCGGAGGTCGACTGGCTGGTCTCCCTCGGGGCCACTCGGCTCGAGGTCGTGAGGACGGCGCCATCGTGCTGGACGATCCCGACGGCAACGAGTTCTGCGTGAAGGGAACTGACCACAGCGCGGCCGGGTTGCCCAGTGGGTCATGGCGGCCTGCTGCCGGACCGCGGGCCGAGTACAGGATCTCGAGCTCGACGATCGCGCAGGTCGCCACTGGCCCCGGTAACGGCCAAGGTCTCGAACGTGCGCCGCGCCTCTGGATGCCGCCGAGGCAGCTCATGCGCCGACTTGTCGAGAAGGAACAGCACGACAGCAGATCAGGCTGCCGCCCGCCACGCGCGGGCCCGGTCATCCCCGTCCAAGTCCAGCTCGACCAGCAGGTCCAAGTAGGCGGCCGTACGACGCCGGGCAGCAGCAAGGCGCAACGCCTCGTTCACCGTGGCCACCTTCGTCGTGGTATCCAACTCCGCCGCGGCGCCGGCCAACGCCTCGTCGTCCAGATCGATCACCGTACGCATCCCACAACCCCGACTGCGATATCAATAGCATTTCCCGCAAAGCCGACTCGCTCACACCGCAGATGAGATGACCAAGGCGGCCGCCGAGGCGCTAATCCGCAGCATCGCGGTGTCCTTACGGTTCACAAGGGATCCGCGCCGTTGCGGTTGCGCCCGGCGCCTGTCGCCACGGCAGCGTTAAGTGCATCAGTGGGCTCGGCTACCGACCCCGGTGCAGCCTGCCGCCATCTGCAATGCCAGTCGCCGGCGGAACGGCTAGCCCAGCCTGAGGAGATCGCTGCCACTGAGGAGATTGCCTCCGTTCTCAACGGGCCATACCTGCACGCCGTGTCCGCGTCAGCTACGGGTGCCGTGCTGTTCGGCGGGGGCTCGTAGTACTCGTACTCACTCACTCAGTTTCTCCACTGTGGACTGTCGCGGCGATCGACGGGCGGCCCGCTCCACGCGGCGACGCTCGGCCGTGCGTGCGACATCCTCGACAGTCTGGACGACATCGGGGCGGTCGCGGCCGAACCGCTTGGCGTACAGGTGCTCAATAAACTGCGGGAGCGGCGCCTTCCATGGCTCCTGTTGGTGGTTGTCGAGCTTGCCGAGCTTGGCCGGGTTCAGCCCGAGCTCGCGGGCCATCTGGACGTGTGCGTGGGAGAGTCGGTGGCGCTTGCGCGCGTCGACCCAGGCCTGCAATCGGGGATGGAGTGTCTCGGGTTTGCCCATGTCACCGCGCTCCGTGGTGGTACGACCAACATCTAGGTCCGAAAAGTCTGATCTAGTGGGCAGGTATGGCGACTGCCTAGGCAACGCCGGGATGGGGGACGAGCCCGAGTTCGGCACGTAGCCAGTCGGCATCCATCATCCCGGTGCTCCGCCACTCGATGTCGTCGAGGATCGCGTTCAGTTCCGCCAGAGCGGCACCACCCTCAGCGGCGACCTGCCGCGGCGTCCGACCGTCCAGCCCGGGCAGGGATTGATCGAGCCAGCGTTGTTGATGACCACGATGAAACTCCGCCACCATGGCCTCGGCTTCCGCATCGTCGGCCGCCGTCAGCGGGAAGCTGTCGAAGCGCATCGGCCCCGAGGACACGGCCCCGTTCATGCCGCCAGCTTTGACGACCAGGTCGGCCGCGGCCTGCGCGGACTCCGAGATCAGCTTGGCGCCGGGCGCCGCCGCGAGCACGACGTCGCGCAGCTCGCGCATGCGCTCGACGGAGTTGGTGCTCACTGTCCACACGCGACCTTCGCGCGTCACCGTCCCGGCGGTCACCGGCACGTCGTGGACCACGTGCCGAAGCGTCAGGCTGTCCGGCCCGTCGTCCACCAGTCGTGTCGAGAGCCTCCGCCACGCCGTGTCGGCCCGGGTCACGCTATAGCTGGCCGTGCAGAAGACGAGGTCGTGTCCGTCCTGGTTCTGCATCCGGGGCGGTGGCTGAGGTCCGAAGAACGCGGCCACCGCCTCGGGTGAGTAGTCATCGAACCGGTCCATCAATTCCCGCCTTCGCGAGCGGGACACCTGCCTGGGCAGAGCGATCAGGCAGTCCCGGACACCGTCGTACAGGATCCGGGCGACGAGTAGGTCTAGCTTCTTGACGCAGGTCGAGAACGCCTGGTCGTGAAGCACCACCGGTTCGCCACCGAGCAGCGGTCGCAACGTGACGGACCGACTCCGGCGGACCTCTACCACCTCGTACGGTCGGATCTTCAGCTCGCGCCACCGTTCGATCAGTTCGCGTTCGTCCGCCGGGAGAAGCGAACCCCTCCGCTCCAGGTACTCCTCGACGCCGCCGGACTCGAAGATGGCCAGGTCCAGGGGCAGGAGATCGGACTGTGGACCGTCCCTGTCCACCAGCCGGTAGAACCGGTCCATCCGCCACCGGTTCGGCGACCGCTGCACCCACCGCGCGAGCCTCGTGTACAACAGCCGCGCCCGGGCCGGCAGCGGATGCGGCTGCGCACGAAGGCAGCACACCTTGTGTTTGCGTCCCGACCCGCACGGGCAGGACCGGTTACGCCCGACGGGCGAGGCAACCGGGGCCAACAGGTTGGCCAGGGCCGCCCGCCACGGGTCGTGCGCGGAAACACCGGCCCGACGGAAGCAGGCCTCTGCGCGAGCGGCGTCGCCGCGCGTGGCGGCGTACTCCCCCGCGTCCATCAGCGCCGGGCCGAGGTCCGGCTCCTGACGCAGGGCCTCGGCGACGAGCCGCTCCGCGACCTCGATACATCCGCGGCCCTCGGCCGAGCGGGCGGTGAGCAGTGTGACCACGGCCCGGTGGTACGGCGTACTGGCGCCGGCGCGCAACCACTCGATCGCGGAATCACGCAGGGGGGTGCGCTCCGCCTCCTCGGCCGCGCTCGTCACGATAGCGGGATCCTCGAGGTCCTCGAAGAACTGGTCACGTAGCCCGACGCGCTTCTCGTCGGGCTTGCCGGCTGCGCGCAGGAAGCTGGCAACGCGTACCCGGGTCCAGACCTGACCGTCGGTAAGGCCAGCCAACTCGTCCGGATCGGTGGGTACACCGGGCAACACCACGCAGCCGTCCATCAGCGTGAGCCCCATCAGCGCGAGAAGCGTTGGCAGTGGAGGGGACGGCGCACGCAGCAGCGGCGCGTGCTCGGCGACGATCTCGGCCATCAACCAGTCCATCGACGGCCCCGGGTTGTCGACGCGACCCACCTGCGTGGCGAACATCATTTGTGTGGCGAGGCAGATCCGTTCGATGGCGGTGTCGAGAATGGGTGCGACTCGGTCAGGATCTGGCCCACCGAGATCGTCGACGGCGAACACCTCCAGCGCGCCGCCGCGCAGTCGAAAACCGACCACGGTGTGCGCATCGAAGGCGTCCAGCCAGCCGGACGGCCCATGCAGCTCGATCATGGCGTCGCGAAGCACGCCACGACGGGCCGTGGCAACCGAGCGGACCTCGCCGCCACCATCGGCCAGTGGCAGGCCGTCGCCCACCAATCGCGTCCACAGCGCCAGGTCGTAGTCGCCGCTCACCACTCCGGCGCGGCACTCGTCGACGGTGAGCACGTGCGTCAGCACGACACCATCGGCCAACGCGATCAGGCTGACCCAGCCGGCGTCGGTCTCGTGCGCGACCGGCCACGCGTCAAGCGTGGCCTCCACCTCGGCCGGCGTTACTTGGGGCTGCCCGGCGCGCAAGCGCGCCTCGAGCTCGCTGAGCGGCAACGGTACGACGTCCAAAGCGGTGTGCAGATCGGTCGACCATAGGGGTTGTGATGCGTAGTGATGCTGATCGACGGTCACTGCCAGACATTGACACACGCGGCCGCCACTCTCACGCGACCCGCCGTAGCGGAGCGAATCCTCTACTGAATTGATCACCCATGCTGAGGCGACGGGGCCTCCTTGACCGTCACATGGGACGGTTCCGCCGAGGCTTCCAATTTGCTCTCATGGCTAGGCCCGGTCGACCTCGCGCCCGTTTCCGCAGGTCAGTGCTCACGCGCCATGACGCGGAAACACCCATTAGCTTCGATTGATCATCGAATCCCAGACATCCAGGTGCGAACCGCGACGCCACATGCCCGCTGACCTGAGGTGAGCCCTGTACCGTACAACCCGAATGAAGCACAAGCTCAACTCGGACACGTCCGGAGCAGCATGAGATTCGCCCTGCGTCCAGTCTGCTCCCCAACCGACCGCATCGAGAGACGCCTCACGCGTGGCAGTCTATCTGAGAATCAGATAGCATCGTAAGCATGCGCAGCATGACCGCCACCGAGGCGTCCCGCCGGTTCTCCGATCTCCTCGACGCGATCGAGCGAGGCGAGAGCGTTGTCGTGACGCGCGGCAACCGGCCGATCGCGGAGATCCGGCCGGCTCGGCGCCGTACCGGCAAGGACCTTCGTACGGCGCTCGCGGAGACCACGCCACCGGACGACCGATTCGAAAAGGACATCGCCGGCGCCGTGGCCCTGCTGACCAGTGACGGGACCGACCCGTGGGCCGACGCCTGATCCTCGAAACCACCGTCCTCATTGCCTACGAACGGGGCACCATCGACCGCAGTGCCCTCGACAACGACGAGCTGGCCGTTGCGGCCGTGTCCATCGCGGAGTACAGGGTTGGCATCGAACTCTCTGATACAGCGGCACGGGCGGCTGACCGCGCTCGCGCGCTGGCGGTCATCGCCTCAGCCATCGACATTCTCGACTACACCGAGAGCACGGCGGCGCACCATGCACGGTTGATCGCCCACGTCCGCAAGCTCGGTAAGCCGCGCGGCGCACACGACCTGATCATCGCTGCGCACGCAGTGGAGACCGACCGAGTGGTCCTCAGCCGCGACGCGGCAGCACGCTTCGGAGATTTACCCGGAGTCGTCGCCGTCCAGGCCTGAGGATGTCCGAGATCGAAACGCCGCTTTCCGCGACGATGTGCGACCGACGGCTCGGGTCCGCAACCATGAGCACTCAGGTGTCGTCCCCGTCGAACTCGCGCTGTAGCCATGGTCGGCGGCGATGTTCGTCGCGCAGCGAGGCGATCAGTTCATCGAACTCGTTGTCCGGTCCGTCCCCGCTGCCACCCGCCAGCTGCCGCATCCGACGCAGCCGTCGGGCCGCGTGCCGGTACTCGCTCGCATCGGCGCCGCGGAGATCGGCGAAAACGAGGTCACACAACACCGGCAGCACGCCGAGCGGATCGACCTTCTCGTAGGCATCCTCGAGCTAGGCCCAGGTATGGGAGTCGGTCAACCGGAGGTTGTGCGCGACCGGAGTCCCTTGTGGACTCTACGCGCCCAGCAGGCCGGGCTCCAAGCCGCTCATGGGTCCCGCGATGATGACGTCTGGTCACCACAGACTCCCCGAATCTGAGGCGGAGCCTGGGTCCTGAACCAACGCTGCGGGTCAATTCGTTTCTTAGCGCATGGTTAACTTGCCCACCATACGTCAAGGAGTCCTTCGGCGGCGTGCTTGCACCTACGCTTGATCCCGACCGGCCGGACCAGGGCAAACGATGATCAATGCGCCGTAGGCCATGACCCGTTGACCGCGAGTAAAGGGGTCCAGCAGGACCTTCATCTGAAGAGCATCAATGAATTTGATCCGCCGGACATGCTCTGACCTGTGGAAACCCTGACACGCTGTCGGGACGGCGGGATTTGAACCCACGACCCCTTGACCCCCAGTGCCGGAGACACGTTCATTCGGGCTGCTGGCCTCCGGCCCGGCAACGTGGAAAACTGTTGTAGGACAAGGGATTCGCCTGACACCAGGTATCAGGTGGTAGCAGGGTCTGCCGGCAAGTCCCACGGTCAAATGACGGTCAGAGATCAGGAGCATGGGCATGGGCTTCTCGCGTCGAAGGACCACCGGCGACGGCCGGTCGCGCTACACCGCCTACCAGACACCACCATCGGCGGCTCCCGATCCGGCCACGCACCGCTCGTGATTTGGTACGCGATCAACCAGCACGGAGTTGCCGGGCTGCGGAGCCGCTTCCACGACGCCCGGCAGGTCGCCGAGTTCGCAGTCACCCAACTGGGCACCATCGGGTGGGCCGCGTGGCGGCACCCGCACGCCTTCACCGTCGTGCTCGACACCCCACCCGAGCCCATCCGGGCGAAGTGGCGGCTCGCCTCCAGCAACGGCCAGAGCCACCTCATCGCCATGCCCGGCGTTACGACCGAGCAGGTCGACGCGCTGGTCCAGGATCTGGCCGGCCACCGGGGGCCGCCCCGCCGCCGCCTCCGAACGGCCGGTCGTGCCGATCCTGCGCCATCCGTATCCGACCGACAGCGGCGGGCGTCGAACGCTATGACGTTCTCGCCGGACTCACACCAGGGGCAATGCTGATGAGTGCAATAATCACACTCCAATTAGGACCACTCGAACCCTGGGCGCAGCCGTTCGGCGACGCCGCCGGCCGCTTGCTCTATGTCCCTCATCTTGAAGCAGTCGTGACTGTGGAGTACCGCAGCGGCAAACGCTTGGCGATGCGCGATCGTCGCGCGGCGCCGCCCTTGCCTCGATGGTCGACATGTGCTGTTGTCGCACACCCACATCGTCAGCGCCCTCCCTACCGTGGCCGTGGGGGCAAGTGACCACGACGCCATCGCGATGGTTTGGGTAACCGAGGTGTGGCGGCGCTGGCGTGGCGGCCTGGTCCACCTTGGCGCGCGCACCCTTGCCGAGGATATTCGCATCCCGGGCACGCTCGTCGCCGATCTCGACCCGCAGGGACTCGTCCGGCTAGCCGCGGTGACGCGGCTGCGCTCTCCGGGCGGTTGCGTCCCAGGAGCGGTGTAAATGGCGACGTGGCACGGCTCCGTGGTGGTCGATGTTAGGCCGCTGTGGCGGCGGGTTGGTGGACGTGGCGGGCG
>JAHRHA010000337.1 GCA_020027875.1 Micromonosporaceae bacterium
CCACGGTGCCGACCGGCGGCCGGTTGCTCGGAATGGGGGTCTCTCCCGACGGACGTACTGTGGCGGTCAGCGACAACCGTGGTGGCGTGGCTCTCGTCGACGTCGAGACGTGGCAGCGCCGCGCTCCGATCCTGGAAACGGGGCCGTGGCGTACTTGGGACGTGTCGTTCTCCCCCGACGGCCGACTGCTCCTGGCAACCTCTCAGTCCCGCGGCGGGCCCAGGTACTGGGTCGTCACCGTGTGGGACCTGGTGACGACAACCGTCGTGCAGCGCGCCGACTCGTGGACTGCTGCACACTTTCGGTGGGCCCCACCGGGCGGGGCGGTCGTCGGGGTCTCCTTCGAAACCGCGGGCCTCGCGGCGTGGCGAGGTCAGACTGGCGCGTGGACACAAGTCGACCACGAAAGCGAGACAGGGACAGTCCCAATCGGGTTCACGCCCGACGGACGTCAGGTCCTGGTCGCCGAGCAGACTGGCTGGGCGACCTGGTACGACGCGGCGACGTGGCGGCCGGGCGGACGCATCCCGATCAGTCCACATGAGACCTATGCGGAACTGTCGCCGGATGGCCGAGTGCTGGCGGTCGGCGACGATGACGGTACGATCCGGCTGCTCGACCCAGCTTCCGGCCAGGTCCGGCTCACGTTGACCGGGCAGCGCGGGACCGTGGAGACCATGCGTTTCGACAGTGCCGGCGGTCGCCTCGTCGCGACCACCGATGACGGCACAGCCGTCGTGTGGGACGTGTACACCGGAGCGCGGCTGTGGTCGTACAGCGGACTCGGTGGTGCAATAGGGATCGGTGCGGCGTTCGCCCCAAGTGGCCGCGAGGCCGGCGATCGACTCTTCCTGGCGGCACACGATGGCACCCTGCTCGACGTGAGCCTGACCGACACTCTCATCGGGCGTCGAGTGCTCATGCCCGCGGGTGCCGCCGCAGCGGCCTGGCCGGTCGGAGCGGACCCGGTTGCCGGCGCCTCGGTCCCGGTCGAGGATGTGTCGGTGATGGCCGCCGTGCCAGGCAGCGGCAACGTCGTCGCGGGGAGCTGGTCGGGCGAAGTGGCGCTGCTCGACTCCGCCGGAGCTATGATCCGGCAGTTACGGCCGCCGATCGCCGAGGAGTCCCTGCGGAACTCCGCTTTCGGCGCGGCGGCGGCGCATGATGGCGAGCGCATCTTCGTCTCCACCACGGGCCTCGAGGTGCTCGCGTACAACGGGCGCACGGGCGAGACACTGTGGACCGCGACGGCGGGCACGAGTAAAGATCCGCTATCGGGCGCGACGACTGTTGCGTACGATCCGGTCCGCAACCGGCTGGCCGCGGCGACTCCGGATCACAACGCGGTCCTGCTCGACCCGGCCACCGGCGCGGTGCTGCGCACCATCCGCGTCACCGACGAGATAACCGCAGCCTCGGTGGCGTTCGATCCCGCCACCGGCGCGCTGATCACCGGGCTCAACGACGGGACCATCCGGTTCTGGGACCCGGACACCGGCCAACCGGTGACCGACCCGATCCCCGGCCCGCCCGCGTACGTTCGCGTCCTCACCGTCAGTGCTTCCGGTGATCGTGCGGTCAGCAGGGGCCATGACGGCAGCGTCGCCGTGTGGGACCTCGCCGGGCGGCGCCTCCTGGCCCGGCTGCCGACGCATGGAGCCACCGCGAGCGCGGTGGCCATCTCGGCCGACGGACGGCAGGTGATCGCGGTCGAGCCCGATGGCACGGCCACGGTGTGGAGTCTGGACGAGAACGACTGGTACGCCGCAGCGTGCGCCCTGGCGGGGCGACGGCTCACCGAGGACGAGTGGCGTCTTTTCCTGCCCGAGCTGGACTACGCCCCAGCCTGCTAGCTCGCCCGATGGTGGCCTGCAACGTCGCTGCAACACAGTGACAACGGTGCCGCAACGCCCGCGGACAGCCTCGTGGTATCCGCCGCACATACGGTGCGGCCGGCTCCCCACCACCGAGGAGGCGCTGTGTTTAACCAACCTGCCCCGACCAGCGACCCGACGCCAGGAACTCGGCGTCGCCTGATTCCCTATCTCCTCACCGCCGGCTTCATCGCCATCGCCGGACTTGTGGCCGTGGCCGGGCCGGCCGCCGCCACCTACCCGGGATCCAACGGCAGGATCGCGTTCGGGATGGACATCGGCGATGGCAACTTCGATATCTACTCCGTGAACCCGGACGGTAGCGACCTTCGACGGCTCACGGACGGCCCGACGTTTGATGCTTGCGCAGCCTACGCTCCAGACGGCAAGTCCATCGCCTTCTGCAGCGGCGTGCTGACCGGGCCTGGGCAGGGCACCAGCGAAATCTGGGCCATGAAAGCCAACGGCAACAAGCAGCACCAGATTACGCACATCGGCGGATTCGTGAACTTCCCGGACTACTCGCCCGATGGCTCGAAGATCGTGTTCTCGGGTCGACTGCCGGGCGCCACGACACCCGATGTCTTCGTGGTGAACGTCGATGGCACCGGGCTCGTTCAGTTGACGACCGACCCGGGCATCGATCGATTCGCAGCCTGGTCGCCCGATGGGTCCTCGGTCGTGTTCATCAGCCACCGCACGGGTGTGCCCCAGGTGTGGGTGATGGACGCTGACGGAGACAACCCGCGGCAGCTGACCACAGATCCCGCCGCCAAGGATCAGGTGCCCGACTGGAGCCCGGATGGCACCAAGATCGCGTACCACAGCAGCGCTACCGGTGGCGGCGATATTTACGTGATGAATGCCGACGGCACTGGCCAGACCCGCCTCACTACCGACCCGGCCGCCGACTTCGGCCCGGCGTGGTCACCCGACGGCACCATGATCGCGTTTGTGAGTGGCCGCGATCAGCCCGGGCAGGGCGTTTACATCATGAACGCCGACGGCACGGGCCAGCAGCCG
>JAHRHA010000186.1 GCA_020027875.1 Micromonosporaceae bacterium
CGAACGAGGACGAACGCCAGGGTGCGCACCATAGGCCCATCCTGCCGGCCGGCATCGTGCCTGGTCACAGTCGTGCCGCTGAAGTTGCACCCTTCAGGCTAGTTCGCCGCGCCGCAGTGACTGGTGGCCTGGGCGTAGTCCACCCGGTACAGGAGAATGCACCACGTGTACCTGAGCAGACTTACAGTGCGTGGGCTCCGAGCCAGCGGAGACAAGGAGATTGAGGTCACGATTCCTGGACGGTTCGCTGTCCTGGTTGGCGCGAACAGCGCCGGGAAGACGACTGTTTGCGACGCGGCCTACCTCGGCCATCCCCAGGTCTTTCCGCGGCTGCCCAGGCTGAACGCTGCCGGCCTGGGCAGCGGTACCCGTAGCGTCGACATTGAGTATGCCTATGAGGCGGATCCAGCCGCCGAAGGGCCTCTGGGACGACAGCTGCAAGCCCAGTCTGGCGTAGCCGCGCCAGGCACGACAGCCGCCTGGTGGAGCCGCGGACTAGCGCGAGACCTAGGTACGATTCGGGCAACCAACCTCGTTCCGCATCCCGTGATGGACAACATCCGCCTCATCTATCTGCCTGCATGGCGGAATCCGATTGACGAGCTTGCCCGGCGCGAAGCGCGCATCTTGGTCGAATTGCTGCGGGCGCAGCAGCAGCGGATCGGTGGGCACCGCAATCTGTCTGGGCTACGAGCCCGCGCATCGGGGTTGCTTGAGGCCCTGGCTAGGGACGGCTTAATCGCCGCCGTCGAGGAGCGCATCGACGCACACCTCGCGTCGCTGTCCACTGGTGTAAGCCGCCAATGGCCCTACGTCCGAGGACAGGTCATCGATGATGCCTACCTGGCCAGGGTCCTCGAACTCATGCTCGCCGTCCTGGATAGCAGGGCGAACGGTCGCCCCCTGGACGTCTCCGGACTCGGCTATGTCAATCTCCTGCACATCGCAGTGATCCTGGCGGCTGTCCCGGATCCCGCGATGATCGCCAGCGGCACGCCTGAAGCGCGCGTCGACAATATTTCAAACGCCGCAGCTGACGAAGCCGAGGACGCTGAGCAAGGCGACGCCGATGCGGCCAAAGCGGCGATGGAGGTACTTATCCAGGCCAAGGCCGAGGCGGACTCCCAGGAAGACTCGTTCTTTCCTCCGGCGCCGTTCCACGCCACGATAGTCATCGAGGAACCCGAGGCACACCTTCACCCACAGCTACAACACACCCTCGTGCGATACCTGCGTCGCGTCGTAGTTAGCCGCCCAGAGCTGCAAGTCATCCTGTCCAGCCACGCGAGCGACGTGATCACTACGTGCCAGCCCGAAGACATCGTCGTGTTGCGACGCCGCGCCAACGGCGAGCGTGTGGCCCAGGCTATCGCTAAGATCCCGCTCGACGAGCGTGGTGTGGTTCTTCGCAAGGCACGCCTCCATCTGGACGCGAGCCGGTCCGCAGCGCTGTTCGCCGAACGTCTCGTCCTCGTAGAAGGCGTCACCGACGCCGCCGTCGTGCGGGAAATGGGCTGGTCGTGGGCCGGAGCCGACGCAGACAAGCAATCGTTCATCGACGCGCTGAGCATCGTCGCGATGGGTACCCGTGTCGGGTCCTGGCCCGTGCGGCTCCTCGCCACCCTCGAACATGAATTGTGCGAGCGCGTGGCCGTGCTAGGCGACAGCGACCGCGATTTCGCAGCCCTGCCAACCCCACCTGCCTGGATCTCTGCTCACGATCCGCAGGTAGCAAGGGTTTTCCACAGCCACCCCACGCTCGAGCCGGCGGTCACCGCCGGAAACGAAGGCCTGATAGCGGCGGCACTAGCAGATATCGACTTGGACTTGCCCGACGCAATTACGCCAGAGGCCGTTCATGACATATTCCGCAGCGCCGGCAAGGCACGGGAGGGTCGACCCGCCGTGACAGCGGGTCCTGGCGCTAGGCACAAGGGAGAATTCGCGCTAGCCCTCGCCGGCCACCTCGCCACGGCTCGTGAAACTGGTTCCACCGTCACTGTTGCTGGGCATTTGCGCGACCTCTTCGACTTCCTATACCCGGGCCCAGCCGGCGGCACGGTGGACGAAGGGCCTAGAACTGCGGCCCAAGCCACCGGAGCCATTGCGCCGGACGCACCGCTAAAGTGACGACCGTCGACCCGGACCTGGGGCGCCTCACCGACCAGCAACTCGTCGCCGCCGCGACATCGCTGAAACACGTGTTCATCGAGGCGTCGCCCGGATCCGGTAAGACGACCGTGGCTGCACAGCGATTCGGTGCGCAGCGGTACGGGCCCTCCCTCTCCGTTGGTGCGTCCGCGGACGATCGCAGTGTCACCGCGGTCAGCTTCACCCGATCGGCGACCCGGGAATTGCTCAGGCGAGTGCGTCAAACCTGGGGTCCGGCAGCACTGCGATGGCCCCACCGCATCGTCACCCTCGACACCCTGGTGTACGACCTGCTCATCCACCTGCTCGCCGTCAGGAGACTTCGCTGGCCTGGCGGACACGTCCAACTCGATGTACACGACAGCTGGAGAATTCTCGCCGAACAATCGTGGATGCGAACTGAGGTGTCGCTGCAGCTTAGAGGCGCTGATGTTGCAGTGGTGCGCAGGACGGCCCGTCGGGGGGCCGTCCGAGTCTCCCCCCGCGACTTCGAGACCGCTGTCGCCGCAGGAAAATGCACACACGAGGAGGTGCGCCAGGTTCTCACGCAGGCGCTCGGCCGTCAAGGTGTCATTGACACCATCGTCGAGCGGCTCGCCGCGACGACCCGTGCTTTGATCGTTGACGAGGTCTTCGACGCTAACGACCTCGACATCGCCGTTGTCGAACTCGCCGCCCGCGCTGGCGTCGTACTTACGGTCATCGGCGATCCGTGGCAGGCGTTGTACGGCTTCCGCGGCGCGAACCCCGATGCGGTACCTGGCCTTGTCAAGCGGACAGGTTCGACCCGCCTGCCGCTGACCCAATCGTTCCGATGGCGAAGTGGTGAGCAGGCCCTGCTCGCGGACACCCTGCGCGCCGGTTCCGGCGCAACCCTTCCCTCTATCTCGCACGGCGGTTGCGACGAGGTCGATGTTGTGCTGGCTTGCTGGTGGAAACACCTATGGGAGGTCGGCCCGCACGTGTTGCCGATGGCATACCAATCGGCAAGGGGCAACCCGCCCGAAGCTGCTGCGACCCTCCTACTCAACCACCTCACCCGCAGCGTCTTCGGTGAAGACGCGACTTACTTGACCGACGCGCTGAGCACCCTGCGGATCACCGACCAGGACGCACCTCGCCAGCTTGAAGGGGCCCTACAGGCGGTCCTTGATACGCTCGCCGTGCCCGGCAAGCCGGCGCTCAACACCGCGTACACCGCACTTGTCGCAGCCGTTCAGACCGTGAGTCCGCGATCCTTTCCGGCCGCGCGCGGCAACTACACCGGGCGCCTTGACATGCTGCGCAGTCGCCTCGCATATACCCGTCGGCTGATTCCCGGGATGACGGTTCACCAAGCCAAGGGCAGGGAGTGGGAGCGCGTTGGTGCACGCCTGACCGACGCGGAACGTAGGCACCTCCTGGGTGGGCTCAGCCACGACAACGAGGTCCATCGTCAGCTCTACGTCGCGTGCACGCGTGCACGGTTGCGCACCGTCTCCGTATAACTTCCGCGATTATGTCGACCTAGCTGGACGGCTGAGCGGCGGGCGACTGAGATGCATCATGCGCTGACGGCGGTGCCATCACGTCTGGCGCGACGGCCACGATGTCGGTTGCCAAGGCGCGAGAAGTCTTCAGATCGCGCACTCCCGCCGCGGCGAGCGCCTTCATCGTCACAAGCACGGTGTGATCTCGTTATTGCTTCTTGGCCGCGGCCCTCATGACTCGATCGACGACGTCGCGGACTCCGTACACCTCGATCGACCACCGCCCACGACGAGCGTTCCGCACCAAGCGCGGCTGCGCGTCTCGTCCTGGCCCTTCGTCGAGCCTGCGAACCGGCCGACGCAGAGTCGTAAGCGGATCTGGGACGTGCTGAAACCAAATCGGTTAGCCGCGCCCAATGAGGAGCCTTCCTAATATCCTCGTCGTTCAACAGCGCATACAGCTTGCGCGCCCTCAGGTTCTCGGTCACTCCGGTGACGTGGTCGGCGACAAGAGCAATTGTCAATACCTGTGGATGAAGCAGGTTGGGCAGGCCGCGGTTGCGGCGGCGTCGTGGGTGGGGTGTTCGGGGCGCCCGGCACCGTGAACCCTCTGGTGCATGCACCAGAGGCTAGAACAGCCGCGCACCCGCGGTCGTCAGACATCGTCTGGCACTGCTACTCGCGCCTACCTTTCGTCAACCACGTGCCGCCCGGGCGGGGCGGCGATCTGGTGAGAGGTGGTAGTGCCCATGCCGTTCGTCAACGTGAAGATCATCGAAGGTGTTTCACCTCCGAATAGAAGCGCGAGATGGTCAGCAAGCTGACCGAGACGAAAGCCGGAATCGAGGCGAGTCGATGCGCTCGGTAACCTGGGTAGTCGTCTCAGGGCGAAAGCAAAGTCGATTGGTCTTTGTCTCGGGCGAGCCTTGCCGGGGTCCGCGCGTTAGGCAGTGCAGGTGGGAGCAAGGCTCGTTGAGCTGCTCTGTTAATGAGAAGACGCATTAGCTATGCTGGCCGTATGGTATCGATCTCCCATGAGCGTCAGGTCGAGTCCGAGCGACGGCTGAGGGCAGTGCTGCGCGCCGCGCAGCTTGTGCACCTGCCCGGGGCCTGGTGCTTCCAGCGCCTAGACGGCGATTCACCGGTGGCGGCCCTCTCCACGGTGAGAGACGTTGACGGGCTGTGCGCCCTCGTGCCTGCCACGCCGGATGCCGTCGAGCAGTTCGGTGTCACTCTTACCACGTTCGCGCCGCAGATCGACAACAGCGGCTACGTCGGATGGCTGGCAACGGCGATCAAGCAGCGCCTGGGCAGCGGCGTCTTCGTGATCTGCGGCGACAACCCGCGCCGTGGCGGGATCTTCGACTACCTTGGCTACCCCCTTGAGGTAGCCGACGCCGTGCATGCCTTGATCGACGAGCTGCGGCAGCCGGCCGGCAGCGACCCGCTGGATCTCGACCTGCACGTGTTCGAAGTCGTGACAACCTCCCCCGCAAGCGCGATCTCCCGCGACACCTGGTTCGAGTTCCACGAGCGCGACGGTGTCGTCGAGGCCAGCTACACCGGCGGTGAGATCGTCACGGGGCGCCTCGTCGGCCGTCGCGACCAGGACCGGGTGAGCACCGCCTACACCCAGCTCCGCGTTGACGGCCGGTTGCAGACCGGCACCGCCACCATGCTCGTCGAGATAGGCACCGGCGGACAGGTGCTACTGATCGAGGACTACACCTGGTCGGACGGGACGATGGGCCGCAACGTGCTGCGGTCCGTCGAGCGACATGACGCTGCCTGAGCCCGTCGCGATCACGTTCGCGAATACTCGATCGTCCAGCCGCCGCGACCGCATCGCGACCCTCACACAGTGGCGGGCCTGGGTGGACGCCTGGCCTGGCCTTCGGGTGGCCGGCCACGCCGTCGACGCCAGTGGCCTGCTCGCTGTGCGGGCGACCCGCGACGACGTGCAGCTTCTCCTGCGCAGCGCAACCGGCGAGGGGCAGCCCGGACGGGGGCCCACAGCGCGGCTGCTGGAACTCGCCCGCTCGTCATCGAGCCTCGATCTTCGCTGGCGGGCAGGTCGCCTCACCCTCGCCGTCCTACCACACGCCGCGCCAGCCGCCCTCTTCGCGCAGCACCTCGCCCACGCCGCGTTCGACCTGCTCCTGACCGGCCCACCGCTGGCAGCCTGCCAGGGACAGGACTGCCTCAAGCTCTTCGTCACGTCCCGGCCGGACCGCCGCTGGTGCGACAGCGCCGTCTGCGGCAACCGCACCCGCGTCCGCGCCCACAACCGCCGCCAGCAAGCACGTCAAACGCCGACCTTGAGCGAAGAGGAACCACCCGACCGGCGCGGCCCTCAACGGAAAGTGATGTGACTTCCCATACCAACATCATCCGCGTTGGAAGGGCCGCTGATGCCAGTCTCGCACGCCCCGATGAACCGGTTGAGCGTCCAGGATCCGTCGGTGGGGCCACGGTACTGACGGGCATGGTCTCCGCTGTCCTCGCTGGCCCGTAACTTCCTGGAGGCAGGCGACCCAGGGCCAAAGTAAAGTCGGGTGATCTTGTTGTGAGTGCTGGCCGCATGTAGATGCCGGCCGGCCCGGGGCGGATAGAAGACGCAGCCCTCCAATGTGGAGGATATGAGGTTCCTACGCCAAGCGTCGTCAGCATGAAAGGCCGCTCGTGTCAGTCTCACACGCCCCGATAACCTGTGCCACCAGCCAGGACGAGCCGGTCGGCTTGGCCGACATCGCCGAGTTGGTATGCCCTGTTCGCGCAGGTGCCCGACCCACGATGCCCGCGCGGGTGGCGCCACCACATCGCCAGTGCTGACGGTGATGGTGCTTGCGGTATGGCCGGGGCGCGCAACTTTCGCGAGGCGGGTGACCGGGCTGCTGACCTGCCGCCTCTGCTGCTTGCCGCCGCTGGCGCCCGCCGCGACCCGCGCACCGGGGCGCCCTTGGCGCCCAGCGGTTCCACTCTGCGCAGGGTAGCCGAAGGCATCGACGCCGACGCAGCCGATCTGCTGGTCTGTCATTGGATCGCTCAGCGTGCCCGGCCACGGCCGCAGGCCCCAGGTGATCAGGGTTCTGAGGCGCCGCGCGGTCTGGCAATGGACGGCAAGACGATACGACGATCCGGCGCCGGCAACCCCGAAGACAACGTGAAACTGTTCTCCGCGATGCTGCACGACCAAGCCGTGGTCATCGCCCAGATCCGGGTGCCCCAAGCCACCACCGAAGTCACGCAGGTAGCTGCCTTGCTGGATCCGGTGGATCTGGCCGAGACGGTGGTGACCGGGGACGCGGCACATACACAGACCGAAACCGCCGCCTACATCTACCGACGCCAGGGCGACTACGTGTTCACACTCAAAGGCAATCAACCGTCCCTCTTGGACAGTGTCGCGGCGAAGCTGGCAGCCACCACAACGCCCGAGCACCACCTGGACATCGAGCACAGCCGCGGCCACGTCGTACACCGTCAGGTGTGGGCCACTGACGCGGCCGGCATCGACTTCCCCGGCGCAGCGCAGGTCTTCCGGATCCGCCGGGACGTGTTCGACCTATCCGGGCAACGCATCAGCAAGGAGATCGCGCACGGGATCACCAGCCTGCGCGAGGCCACCGCCGAAGCGATCGGCCGGTGGGTACGCCAACACTGGGACGTGGAAAACAAGATCCACTGGGTGCGGGACGTGATCTTCGCCGAGGACCACCAGAACGCCTACTTTGGCGCCACCGCGCACAGCATGGCGCTATTCAGAAATCTCGCGATCGGCCTGATCCGGCTGGCGGGCCGCACCCAGATCAAGCAGACTCTGGAACACCTCGCCGCCGACCGGACCCGGATCCTTCCCCTTCTAGCCGCATCCGCCCATGATCGTCAGGACTTTGCTTTGGCCCTGTTGGTAGTCGTCGAGGAGGTCCGCAGCGGCGATTGGGGCATCGGCGGTAACAGCCTGACGACCGAGGTCGTGCATGCGCTCCAACGCGGCGCGGCGGGGTAGATCTTTGGCGTCCGACCGGCATTGGATCGGCGTCGGCCTCGCACGTGAATGGGTGCTCTGGTGGGGTGTGCGCAACATGGCACAACGACCGCGGCCAACGTCACGTCTCCTGCACGGAAGTCGCCCGCACCGAACGGCGAACCGAACGGCGGCGGCACCCGTACCTGGAGTGCCCAGCCTGTACAGAGTCAGCCGTCGATGACCGCGACCGCGTCGACCTCGATCAGGTAGTCGGGTCGGGCTAGCGTCTCTACCCCGACAAGCGTGTCGACCGGTTTGTGGTCACCGAATAGTTCCGCCCTGGCCTGCTCGATCATCGGCAGGTACTCGGGACGGTGATGAACAACGTAGATGGTGATCTTGGCGACTTGTCCAGGCTGGGCGCCAGCGGCCGCGAGGGCGCAGCCGAGGTTGGTGAATACTTGGCGGGCCTGCGCGGCCAGGTCGGTGGGGCCGACGAGGTTGCCCTGGGCATCCTCGGGTTCCTGGCCAGCGATGAACACCAGCCGGGTTCCGGCCGCGACGACGACGTGGGTGTAGGTGGCGGGAGTCGGCAGGCCCTCGGGGTTGATGAGTTCGAGCGTCATCGG
>JAHRHA010000338.1 GCA_020027875.1 Micromonosporaceae bacterium
AGCGTGCTTTCTGGCAGCTAGTGCCAAGGCGCCAGCCCCATTCCCGGATCGGCGGAAGCGTCTCGCGTGAACCACGCGCCGCTAGGGCTGCACGGGGGTGGGGAAGACGAGGTCGACTAACCCTCGGCCGAACACTAGGAGCGCCGCGGCGCCGGCGATGAAGACGAGCCCGATGATGGCGATGCCCGTAGAGGTGAGGACTCGGGACATCTCCCCCTTGCCGGCTCGGCTGATGAAGATGACGCCAAGGACGGCGAGCAGGATCGGCACGATCTTGGTGATGATGAAGTTCCTGATGCCGGGGGTGTTGATCTCAGGCCCTGGGACTGGCGACTCGCTGGGTGTGGGTTCGGCTAGCCATGCGGCGACCGCGTCCACCAAGGATGTACCGACCTGGACGTGTTCGGCCAAAGGCACTGGGCGTTCCCTTCTGCGGTCGTTTGTGGACGTAGGTTTCTTCGGTGCTGGTGCTACGTTGTCGCGGGTGTGGCGGGTTCGAGGTCGGCGGCGAGGACGCTCGCGGGGTGGTGTGGGTCGCTGTACGCGGCAGCGGGACGGATGCGGGTGATCCACCACAGGCTGATGGCCAGCAGGAGAACGCCGATGACGAAGCTGGTGTTGGTGTAGGTGTGGGTCAACACGATGACGGCGATGATGAGGGGTGATACGAGGACTTGCTGCCGGGTGCGGCGTATCAGCAGCGGCAGGACGGCGAGAGCGACCGCGATGGCTCCGAGCCGGTCGAGTCCGGTCGGCACTCGAGGGTTTCCGCCGATCGAGAGGTCGGCGAGGACCGTCGGCCAGTTCAGGCGGCCGTAGAGATCGGCGTGGATGAGAAGTAGTCCGGCCGTCGCGAGCACGGCGGTGGTGTTAGGTATGCGTAGCCAGATCTGCCATCTCAAGGCTGATGTGTGGCCGTCGCGGATCAGGCTGGCGATCACGAAAGCGATGCCGGCGAGGAACACCGCGGGCCCCACCGCCCAGAGGAGCAGTTGGGCAACGGGGATGGTGGGGTAGGTGGTTCCGCCGAGCATGGCGGCCACAATCCCCGCCGTGGCGGCGGCGCCTGCTGTGATGCGTAGACCGCGGGCGAGGATGACGCGCCGTTCGGCTTCAGTGTCCTGTGTGGAGCGTCGCAGTCGTTGGTCGGCGCGGCGGAGCGCGATCGCGACAGCGCCGAAGTAGACGAGCACGGAAACCATGCTCCAGGCGGGCCAAAGGGAGATGACGTGGTCGGTCGGGATCGGGGAGATCTGTTCGGCGAGAGGGCTAAGCGGGTAGATGGCGGTGTGCAGGAGCAGCCACAACAGCGCGGCGGCGCCGGGCAGGGGTATGGCGGCCGCGACCGCGTGGCGGGCTTGTCGTAGTCGCCGCGGTGCGGTCACGGTCTGACCCGTGATCGCGAGCCCGCCGAGTGTCGTGTCGGCGTTGCCGGCGGTGCGGATCGTGGCGGTGATACCGAGTTGGCGGAGCCCGGCGGCGAGGATGGACACCTGGGCATCCGGAACGAGCAGCACGGTGGTGGTGATCGTTGAGCTATCGAGATCAGCTGCCGTGAGCGCCTGCGTGGTCAGGGCGACGGCGGAGTTGGTCAGTGCCGTGGCGTCGAGGGCAACGACGTCGGCGTTGCTGATTGTCGCGAGGATGTCGAAGCCTCGGTCGTTGAGATTCAGAATGGTGGCGTCGGCGTCAGGCCCGGCGAGGCGGAGCACAAGGATGCGGTGCTCACCGGCTGTGGGCGGGCCGGCATGATGGCGGGCCAACGCTGTCGCGGCGTCGACGATGTCGATATCGGTGAGGCCGGCCCGGTGGGCGGCATCGCGGAGTCGGGTCCGGCGCTGCGGCCCCCAGCTCGGGGGAACCATGACGACCGCGCGGACCACCGGAGCGCCCGCGGCCTCGGTGGCCTGCGCCCGGACTCGACCGAGGAGCGCGGCGACAATCGCGATGGGGCTGGCGCCGTCCGTCCCCGGAGATGGGGCGGTGGCGAGCACGTGCAACGGACCGGCGACGAATCGGGTGGGATCGCTGACGGAGGCGTCCAGCGCAGCCCGGCCGGTCAGCAGGTGGCCGTCGTCGGCCTGATAGACACCGGACGGGAGCTCGGCCGCGCCATCGAAGCGCAGCTGCTCGATGCGTCCGTCGCGGGTGCGCAGGACGGCGACCGTAGCTGGTCCGGTGCAGTCCAGGCTCACCTCTACGGCAGTCATTCCGGGATCTCCCTCCATGACTGTGTGCCACTGCACCATAACCAGCCCGGTTCGGATCGGGGAGCCCCGTTGATGGCGCGATTCGACCGCGGCGTTGATCGATTCATCCAGATTGGGGGTTTTGCGGCGCCGGACAGGCTGTCGATTCGGCCGATGTTGCGGTTGGTGTGCCCCGATGTCTTGCCGCCGCGGAGGCTGGCGGGTGATGATCCGGCCCTACGGGCTGACCGTGACGCCCTGGTTACAGCGAAAGGATCATGTGCGCCCGGGCCGGGAAACGGGGGAAGGGCGTGGACAAGACAGACCAGACTTCGGCCGGTGAGCGTGGTAGCCCGACGCCATCGATCGGTAGCGGTGTCCCCGGCGGCGGTGCCGACCGCGACTTATGGGCGCGGTTCGTCGACTGGGCGACGCTGCCCTCGGGATCAGCTCGCCTCGTGCGTTGGCCAAGTGTGCCGGCGGGCGGTCCGCGCGCTCGCGTAGCGAGTCTCATCGCGGGGCTACTGAGCCTGGCCATGATCGCCGGATCGGTTCTCTTCTCGATCTTTGCCGGTCCGACGGGTACACCGTTGCTGCCGTGGGCGAGTTCCTCACAACCGCCGTCGCCGCAGCAAATTGCCGAAGAGATCGGCGCCCGGGCGGACCAGCTCGGTCGTAGCGATCCACT
>JAHRHA010000339.1 GCA_020027875.1 Micromonosporaceae bacterium
GTGCTTCTCGATGTCGATGTTGGACCTGCCCTCCTCGGCGTCGATCTCCTCGTAGATCGCCTCGCCGCTGCGGAGCGCCTCGTACCCGCGCCGCATGGCCTCGTCCCAGGTCAGCTCCCTCCACTCCGACATGGCTCACCCCTCCTTCGCAAGCTCGAGCATGTGTAGCATGCGCCCGCCACCCATCGGGAGCCATCCGTCAGGCCAAGACGTGGCGCAGTCTGACGCAGAGGAGGTCAGCGCGGGATGCTGAGCGCGTACGTGCTCATCCAGACCGAGGTCGGCAAGGTAGCCCATGTCGCCCGGGCGCTCAGCGACCTGGATGGTGTGCAGATGGCCGAGGACCTCGCCGGCCCCTACGACGTCATCGCCAGGGTCCAGGCGCCCGGCCTGGATCAGTTGGGCCGGCTGGTGGCCTCCCGCATCCAGCTGGTGGACGGCGTCACACGCACGCTGACCTGCACGGTGATCCATCGGTAGCGCGCAGCGCTGCGCCTATGCCGGCCTTGGGTGACGGCCGCCGGCTCGCTCAGCGGATGGCTCATCGGCGAGATAGGGCGCTGGTCGTGAAGTGCTGATCGGCCGCATTCTCGCCAAGGCAGCCCAAAATTCTCCGCAATATTACTGAGAATATCGGACACAGCCGCATAGCAAGCATATTGCGAGTTTGCACCCTATGGCGGCGGGTATACCGCCGACCGCCTCGGGGTAGGGGTCGCAAATTAGCTGAGCGTGCCTGACATCGGCCTTGGTGGGCCGGTCCATTTCGAGTGGAGGAATATGGTGAAGCGGATTCGGTTGCTCGTCCTACTCGGCGCGGTCGCGATCGCGCTGCCGGTCGGGCTCACGTCTGCTGGCGCTACCGGAACGTCGAATAGCGTAACCATCCAAGAGCACGCGGACTACGACTTTGTAGGCACCACGATTGATGTCGGGCTATACGTTCGCTGCGCCTCAAACGCCGTACCCGGTGGGGGCTGGCTCGGGTCCGCAAATAGTCGTGTGTGATGGGAACACCCATAGGGTCGGCGTCACCATCACTGGTTTCGGATTCGACGCGGGGAGGGCACGGGCGACGGCGGACTTGACCACCGCCTCGATGGGTTCAGCGCATGCCGAGAGATGGATCACCATCGTCGTGGTGTAATCCTCACCGCCGCGTCGATCGAGGGGAACCTCACTTGCCGATATAGCCCTTGATGTAGTTCTGCGCGGTGCCCCAGACGAACTGGGCGACCTGCCGTCCCAGCGCCCGACCGTGGTAGTCGCCGGTCTGGAAGTGGATGCCCCCGTACCGGCGCGACATGCCGGCCTGGTTGGATGCGTCCGAGAACGTCGGGAACGACAGCGTCACGTCCATGGCCGGAGTGTTCGACTCGAACTTCGAGGAGTGCGCGGGGATCGTGACGGTCGCACCGAAGGTGTCGCTGCCGGTGAACGCGGCCAGCATGGTCGCCCCGGCCGCGGTGAAGGTGGAATGGCCCGAGACGTACTCGGGGAACGGCGGGGTGACCACGTTGAGCGCCTGGTAGGGCATCCATTGCTCGCCAAGGACCAAGCCATAACCCTGGTTCGGCCCCTTCCACGAGGTGATGTACTGGCCCCTGTAGCGCTCGCGGATGCCGGTGATCGGCCGCACGAAGTCGTACTTGTACTTCTGGTACCACGCCGCGATGCTCGCGTCCATCATCGCGGTACCGATCGCGAAGAACATCTTCACGTCGGTGTCGAGGTTGAAGTTGTTCTTTCGGCAGAGGGCCTGGGCGAACAGCGCCGTGTGCCCTGGCGGGAACTCCGACTTGGGCCCGTCGGCCCAGTACTCGGCCGTGGCCTTCGCGACGTCATCGAGGTTGCTGGTCTCCTGCAGCTGCAGGTCGATGTCCGCGGTGCTGTAGCTGCCGTCCGGGTTCTTTGTCGGCCCCGACACCCGGTACGACGACGCCGCGAGCGAGAACGGGATGACCTTTCCCCACTGCGGGGTGAGGGCCTTCTGGATGCCGTAGTTCGGCGCCACGCAGTTGCCGTCAGCCGGCGTCGGCGGCTTGCCGGCGGCCACGCCAGCGGCGGTCAGGACGCACAACGGCTGCCAGTGCCACTGGCCGTCCGGCGGATTCACGTGGTCCCAGGTGTTCTTCGGCGTGTACCCGGTGGTGTCGGCATAGCCGTTGAGCTGGTTGGAGCCGTCGTTGTGGCGGAAGTCCAGCACGGCTTTGCCAGCGAGGTTGCCGACTCCGGCCGGGGTGGCCGCGGTATTCGTGGGACTGGCCGGTGTGGTGTTGGCCGGGTCGAAACCTTGCTTGATCAGGAGTTCGTCGGGAGTCAGATAGCTGGCCGAGCCGTCGGTTGGGCAGGTGTTGGGCACGCAGGGGAAATTGCCAGGTGGGAACAGATCGTTCAGAACGCGATAGGCGGCGTAGCTGATCGCCTCGGTCTTATTGGGCAGGGTGTTTCTGTTCGCTTGCTGCTGCGCCGGGCCGTCCGGGCGGGTGACCTTGGCGACCGGGTCGTAGGCCGCCCAGGCGTCGTAGGTGGCGGTGTGGAGCACGCCGAGGGCGCGGGCGGTGACGGTCGGACCCGTCTGGGCGGGATACGCCCGGATCGTGCTGAGCAGCTGCTCGTTCCACTTGAGGATCGCGTCGTCGCTCTCACGCGGGGTGCCGTAGATATCGATGGGCCAGGTAACCCCGTCCGCCTTCGCCGCGGGAGTGGTGGTGGTCGATGCGAAGAAGGTCGCCACGACCAGGGCCACGACCAGCACCAGGATCGTCGCCATCTTGTGCTTCATGCGCTCCAGCCTTTCTGCAGATACGCCTGTGCCACCTCGATAGCCACGACGCGCTGGCGCGCGGTGTGGCCGGTTCGAGGAGTTGGGCGGTTGCTCGCCCCCCCCGCTGGAACAGGCGGCCCAATAGAGACTTGGGCGAGTACGCCGAGGCGGGAATCTAAGGGAAAGAGGCGCGGAAAGGCAAATTCGCTCGTATCAACGCAACCGGGACCGCTTTGCGCGCTTAATTACTACGGACAGGCCGAGCGTGCTTTCCACGAATTGCCCCGGTGCCGAGCGGGACCGTGGCGAGGGTCTCCCACCGGTAAAGGTGGGTGTCGCGGCCCAGGAAGATGCACCGACCACCTGGCGCAGGTCCGCCTGTCCCCGGGACACGGTCTGGTCGCGCAAGGTCAGGTGCCAGGCGTAGAGGCGCCGTCCGGGCCGCCAGCCGGGTCGCCACCACCAGTGGCGTCGCATCCGCTCAGCTGCGGCGGGCCCACAGCGCCTGCGGGCCCCGGAAGAAGCTGTTCGGGGGGAAGCTGATGGGGCAGCCCTGCCCCACGGCACCGGTCGTCATCTCGGCCCTCCACGTCGTTTGCCGTGCCCGGCTCCGGGGCAGCCCTCGAGCATCATCCAGGAGGACGGATGCGAAAACCACTGCTCTGGGGAATCGCCGCCGGCGCGGTCGGGACGATCGCGCTCGACGTCGCCACCTACCTGGACATGATCGTGCGCGCCCGGCCGGCCAGCTCCACGCCGGCGGAGGTGGCCGGCACCCTGGCCGAGCGGGCCGGTGTCGAGCTGGCCGCCGACGGCAACGACAGCGAGTCGGCCGGCACCGGCACAGCGGCCTCGGCGCCTTGTTCGGGTACGGCGTCGGGCTCGGCATCGGCGCCGCCTACGGCCTGCTGCGGTCG
>JAHRHA010000340.1 GCA_020027875.1 Micromonosporaceae bacterium
ACAGGCGTCGACCACCCGGGCGGCCGCGTCGAGGTCGCCGCGGACTTCGAACGACACCACACCGCCGTAGCCGCGCATCTGGCGCTTGGCCACGTCGTGCTCGCGATGGCTCGGCAGCCCCGGGTAGTGCACGGCCGCGATGCGCGGGTGGGCGACGAGGAACTCGGCGATGGCCTGGGCATTCGTGTTCTGCCGCTCCATGCGCAGCGCGAAGGTCTTGATCCCGCGGATCAGCAGGTAGGCCGCGAAGGGATCGACGATGGCGCCGGTGATACCCTGCATGCCCCGCAGCGCGCCCACCAGCTCGCGGGAGCCGAGCACCGCGCCGGCCAGCAGGTCGTTGTGGCCGCCGAGGTACTTGGTGGCGGAGTGCATGACCAGGTCCACGCCCCATTCGAGCGGACGGACGTTGTAGGGCGTGGCGAACGTGGCGTCGATGACGGTCGTCACGCGGTGCTTCCGCCCGAGGGCCGCGAACCGCTCGAGATCGAGCACGCGATTGTAGGGATTCGTCGGCGACTCGCTCAGCAACACCCGCGTGGTGGGCCGGATCGCGTCCTCCAGCGCCTCGTAGTCGCCGGCCGGCACCGTCGAGACCTCTATGCCGTAGCGGGACAGGGTCTGGTTGAGGAACTGGCGCGTGCGCCGGTAGCTGTCGTCGGTCACGACGACGTGGGTCCCGCGCGAGAGCATCGCGAAGAGCGCGGTGGTCATCGCCGCCATGCCGCTGGAAAACAGCAGGCAGTCGCCGGCGCCTTCCAGCGCGGTCAGCTTGGCCTCGGCGATCTTCTGGGTCGGGTTGCCGTAGCGCCCGTACTCGACGCGCTCGATCTTGCCGTCGAAGTGGTCCTTCAGCTCCTGCGTGTTCGCGAACGTAAAGGTGGCGGTCTGCACGATCGGCGTGGCCAGCGCGTGGGCGGGCTTGGGGCGCGGTTCGCCCCCGTGCACCGAGAGCGTGCTGGGCCCGAGCGGTTTCTTCGGCGGATCGACGCGGTCGCTCATCACGACACCAGGATCTTCGCCTTCTCGACGTGGCGCGCGATGGCCCGGGCCACCCGCTTGGCGTCGGCCGGCAGCTCGACGGGCTTGTTGCGGTAGGTGGGCTTGATGCCCTCCAGCGCGCCCATGTGGTAGGCCGCCTTCTGATCGGCGAACTTGAGCCCGTTGGCGGTCGAGATCACGACTACCCGCTCGCTGGACCGGATGACCTTGCGATCGACCAGCTTGCGCAGGGCGGCCAGCGCCACCCCGGTGTGCGGGCAGTTGAACATGCCGGTACGGTCGGCGCGCGCCGCCTCGTCGGCCAGCTCCTGCTCGGTCGCCTGCTCGACCACGCCGTTGAACCGCTGCAGCGTGCGGATGGCACGCTTGACGCTCACCGGGTTGCCGATCTGGATGGCCGTCGCCAGCGTGGACTGGGCGGTGATGGGCTCGAACGTCTTGAAGTCGTCCTGGAACGAGCGATAGAGCGGATTGGCGCGCTCGGCCTGGGCCAGGCAGATGCGCGGCAGCTTGTTGACCAGGCCGAGCTCCTGCATCATGACGAAGCCCTGCCCGATCGCGTGCACGTTGCCGAGGTTGCCGCCGGGGATGACGATCCAGTCCGGCACCTCCCAGTCGAACTGCTGGACGATCTCGATGGCGGCGGTCTTCTGCCCCTCGATGCGCAGGCTGTTCATCGAGTTGGCGAGATAGATCCGCTTCTCCTTCGTGATCTCCTGCACGACGGCCATGCACCCGTCGAAGTCGGTGTCGAGCGACAGCACCAGCGCGCCGTTGGCGAGCGGCTGCACGAGCTGGGCGATGGAGACCTTGTCCTTCGGCAGCAGCACGACGGAGGGAATGCCCGCCGCCGCGCAGTAGGCGCCCAGCGCCGCTGAGGTGTCGCCGGTGGAGGCGCAGGCGACGGCGTCGATGGGCACGCCGCCGGCGATCATCTGCTTGACCACCGACACCAGCACCGTCATGCCGAGGTCCTTGAACGACCCCGTGTGCGAGTTGCCACACTGCTTGACCCACAGGTCCTCGACGTGCAGGTGCTTGCCGTACCGGTCGGCCCATAACAGATTGGAGTTGCCCTCGTAGGTCGACACGATGTTCTCGTTGTCGATGAAGGGCACCACCCATTCCTTCTTGCCCCAGACGCCGGAGCCGTAGGGGTAGACGTTGCGCCGGTAGCGGTCGTCGAAGAGCTGGATCCAGGCGGCGGCCGACCTCGATTTCAGGGCCTCCATGTCGTGCTGGACCTCGAGCAGGTCGCCGCACGTGGGGCAGCGGTAGATGACCTCCCGGAGGTCGAACTGACCGGGACACCCGTTGATGCACTGGAACCAAGCGTTGTAGGCCATGGCGGGATCAGTATAACAATTGGGCATGACGAGCGATCGGGTGCTGATCACCGGCGGCGCCGGCTTCCTCGGCATCAACCTCATCCGTTTCCTGCTCGCGCGCGGTCACGCCATCACCTCGCTCGACCTCGCCGAGTTCGAGTACCCCGACGTGCGCGGGCAGATCCGCGTGGTCCGCGGCGACATCCGCGACCCGGCGGCGGTGCGGCAGGCGATGGCGGGCGCCCGCTGGGTCGTCCACGCGGCCGCCGCCCTGCCCCTGTACACGCCCCACGACATCCGCACGACCGACATCGACGGCACCCGCCACGTCCTCGAGGCGGCCCTGGCGGCCGGGGTCGAGCGTGTGGTGCACGTCTCCTCGACCGCGGTGTACGGCATCCCCGACCACCATCCCCTGCGCGAGGAGGATCCGCTGCACGGGGTGGGGCCGTACGGCGAGGCCAAGGTCGAGGCGGAGGCGCTCTGCGTGGGGTATCGCGCCAAGGGGCTGTGCGTACCCATCCTGCGGCCCAAGTCCTTCG
>JAHRHA010000187.1 GCA_020027875.1 Micromonosporaceae bacterium
CCATCAGGGCCACCGTGTCGACCTGTTCGACCGGTTGCTCACCCGCATCGACGAATCAGCATCGTGATCGACTTGACAGCGATTACCTGCATAATGCCGATGTTGGTACGTTCGGAGCTCGCGGCCACAGTTGGCCCGGTCGAGCCGCCCGAATTCGGCGACATCGTCCTGTGTCGGGTCGTGGGAACGATGTGCTCGTGCGGGTGGAGCGAGGTCTTTGGACCGGATCTCCCCCGCACGGGGGAGGCGTTCCCACAGGCAAATCCCCGTAGTCCGGGAGGCGTCGGCCACCGAACCGCTGTCATGCTCGCAGCTATGACCCACCCGGAACACCCACACTCGCCGTCGGGCGCTGTACCGTTGGGGCGCTCTGTCCACCTGGCCGTGTCGGGCGTCGGCCTGCGGGCGGCCCTGGCTGCGTGGACGGCGCCATTGGCTCTCGCGTTCGTCGTGGGGCTCGTACTCCTAGCGACCCCATCGCCGCAGGAAGATGTCTTCGGGGACTTCCCCGGCGCTGTGCTGGGTGCTGACGATATAGGTCGCGTCGCGCTCGGGCTTGCCAATCTCGCCGCGATCATGGCGGTCGCGCTCTCCCGGTACCGGCTCGGGCTGGCCTGCGCACTGGCCGCTGTTCCCTGGGTGCTCTCGCCTGTCGCCGCAACGATGGCGTGGGGTTGGTGGCTCGCCGGGCTGGCCGTACTGGGGGTTGCGGTCTTCGATGGGGCCCGCAGACGCGCGCTGTGGATCGCAGCATTGGTGGTCGCCCTGGCGCTGGTCTACTGCACGAGTGGGGTGCACTGGAACGCGCCGCTCGTCGGGCCGGTCTCCTTGTATGGCCGCGACCCGAATCGGTGGTTCGACGGCATACGGCTGTCCTACCTGGCGGCGTACCTAGGCACCATTGGCGCTGTCGGACTGACCGGCGCGCTCACCGGAGCAGCGGCGCGCTCACGGCGGGCCACTCGCGCGGCCGCGGCGTCCGCACAGCCGATGGCGGACTCCGCCGAACCGTCCACGCCGCCCGACGGCGCACCATCGCGCCCGGCCGAACCGACCCCTTCAGGGCCATTGGCCAAACGGATCGCCACCCTCACCCGGCGCGAGCGGGAGGTACTGTTCGCCGCCGCCCGTGGCTTGTCCAACGCCGAAATCGCGGCTGACCTAGTCATCGGCGAGGAGACGGTCAAGACCCACATCTCCGAGGTGCTCCGCAAACTCGGCTGCCGCGATCGCGTACAGGCCGTCATCGCGGCCTACGAGTCGGGCCTAGTAACACCCACGTCCGAGTAGCCGGCGCGTGCAAACCAGCGAGGTCAACATCACTGTCATGCCGCGATGCGCGCGGTCATGCCGAGATGAGCAAGTCGCCGTGCTTGCGTGGCGCCGACCTCGAGGTACGTCAGCGCCGTCACGGCGCCACAAGCTCGCCGGTGCGGTCGTACTGCTCCAGCAGTTGCAGGGACATCTTCACGATGGGCGTGTGCGGGGTGGGCAGCTGGTCGGGGTGGAACCAGCCGGCGTCGGTGGTCTCGTCGGTCTGCGTCACCAGCTCGCCCGTCCATGCCGTGGCGAGGAAGACGGTGATGTGGAACTGATAGGTGTGGCCACATATGTTGGTTTCCGTGGAGTCGGCGCCGCTCAGGATCGCGATCGGCGCCAGCTTGGTCGGCGTCAGGCCGGTCTCCTCGTACACCTCGCGAATCGCGCACTGCCGAACCGAGTCGCCCAACTCGATGCCGCCGGCCGGCACCGCCCACAAGTCGTTGTCGCTACGCTTGATCAGCAGGATGCGGCCCTGGTCGTCGCGCAGCAGGCAGCGAGCGCCGACCAAGATCAGCACTTCTTCGTCGCCGACCAACGCGCGTAATTTGCCGTGGTAGGACTCCGCCCAGCTCATGCCGCCGAGCCTAGTTGCCGAAGGCGGCGCGAGTTTGTCGCGAACATGCGGGACGGGAATCGGCCGAAGCCGGCGCCCACCGTCGTACGCCTGGGCGCCGAAGCGTCCCGCTGCATTTACTCAATTGCCGCCCGCATCTGCTGACCGCGCGGTCATGCCGCGCCACGGTTTAGTCAGCGTGGCTGTCGGAGCCCTTGCGACGGTGGTTTGGATCATGTTGGCCGGATGCCTGTCGGGTCTCGTCCCGGCGCCACGCGCGTACGCGCCGTTTGATCCCCGCAGCGATCATCACCAAGCCGGCGAGCACGACGGCCCCCGACACTATCCTTGCGCAGCCTGACAGATCGAAGAGTCCTGCGTGTCCGGCAACGAGTAGTCCAAGTCCAAACCAAACAAGATCGGAGACATGCCGACGCCGCGAGGCGATGAAATCCCACCGCGTAGGCTGATCGCGGTCGTCAGCAGGCATGCTCCTGACGGTAGTCGAGATCAGTCTCGCCTCATCTGCCGCTGTGCGCGCGGTCGCGCATCCTCATGCCGATCATCAGGTGGGACAAGACTGTCAAGCATCAACCGGGACAGGACAGGCGAACCGGTCCGATGCCTGGTCTCACACGATGCTTGACGAAACGGCCTCGGCTGATGCTTGACATGATCACGCTGAGTCCGGTCGCGCCACCGCCTTCCTACCGGTCGGGCGGGATAGATCCGCTCATGCCGAAATTGAGTGCGGAATCCGCCGGTACGCTCAAGACCGCGGGCGAGGCCATGCGTCGACGAGGAGCGTGAACCGGTGGTGCTGTCCGTGGAGTACGGGCCACGAGCGCAGGACTTGTGGCGTTGGGTCGATGAGCAGGCCGACGAAGCGATCGGCGAGTTCGTGGCACGTTTCGCCAGCGTCGACTCAGCCGCGCGCGAGGCGACCCGGGCCACACTCACCCGGAAGGACCAGGGTGAGCTGCTCGTCTACGCGAACCGCAGCGCATTCGCAGCCGTCCGGCGTGAGGATCCCGCGCTCGCGCGTAGTGCCATAACCGCGATGTCGCTGGTCACCGAGGCCGCCATAGGTGACGATCGCGTGATCTGGACCGTCGTCGGGATCGTCTGTTACTCCTACCGCCGAGTCGGCGGCATTGACCGCGCCGACATCGAGACACTGCTCACCCAGGCCGACGGTACGGTCCAGCAGGCGTTTGAGTCCATGTTGGATGGCGAGAGTAGCGGACTCCTCTTCGACTCGGGTGTCCGCGAGGTCACCACCCGAGCCGGGCGGGTGTTCCTCCACGACGATGAACGCCCGTACGCGCCGGGCGTCGACCTCATAGAGATCGCGTACATCATTGCGGGAGACCTCGAGGCCGACGGATACCATGTGGAGTCCATCACCGTTGCCGATGAGCTGATGCTGTACGCCTTCGATGACGAAGGCGACCATGTGGACCTGGCAGCAGTGGAAGCCGCCCGCCGCCAGACCGCCGCTGTGCGTGTTGAGTCGATTATGGACTCGGGCCCGTACCAGCCGCTAAGCGTGTACGTCGTCGAGCTTCCAAACGATCGCGACGCCGCGATCGTCGCCGCAGCGGCGGACCGGCGCGACTGGCCCGACGAGATTCAGATAGCCGTCGCCGCCGGACCAATCTGTGCGGTGGTGCGCATCGACTTCCGCGACGACGAGCCCTTTGTTGAAAACGTCGACGGCCTCGAACGCTTCCGCCCCGGGTTGCTCGCCGCGATCCGCGCCGGCGATTGATCGCGTGGAGCGAACCACCCCGGGTCTTGTCGTGACTCCCGGCGCGCGGAATGGCGAGGCCGACGGCCGCACGCTTCTGCCGCGAGCCGTGCGGTGTGGAGATCATGTAAGGCATCACCCGAGGCCACAACGTCAAGCATCAACCGGAGTCGGACAGGCGAACCGGTCCGAGCCGGTGAGAACTTTCTTTACGTCTTCAAGGCGGCCCTGTCGGGCCGCTTCCACCGGGCGCGGCGGCGCCTTGCCGCTTCGCTCACGGCGCTCGCCGACCCGGCGGTCGGCTGAAGAACTCGCCGTCCGTAAGCATGTCACCGCCGCGGCCGGGCGCGCTTCAACCGCGGCCGCGACCATCACGTCCAGGACCACGACGAGCTCGTGGCTACCCACCGCGACAGCGCCCGTCCGGCTACAACGCCACACGGACAGCGCCTCCGGCGGCTCAGGGCCTCCGGCCCTAAGAACCCGGAACCAGCCCCCGGCGGCCAGGGCCTCCGGCCCGTGGACCCAGACAACCCGGGGGAACCTGCCTCCGGCGGCTTAGGACCTCCGGCCCTAAGAACCCGGATCCAGCCGTGGGGCGACTACTTGTTGGTCTCCCGAGTCTGCGTGATCACCGGAGTACCGCTCATGGCGAGCGATGGTGGTGATAGTCCAAGGCCTGGACCACCCAGTCCCAATGCGTCGCGTTGCGAGGTACGGCAGTTGGGACCGTGGATCGGTCGCCCATTTGGGACCAGCCGCTAGGCTCACCCGATACGGCACCCACGTAGTGATGGGGCAGCAATGGCATTCAAGCTCACAGATCTTAGATATGCAGGCGACGATCTTCGCTGGTATGACGTCGAATTGCCTTGGACTGAGAACGACCACTCCCGGTACGTGCGGACAAACAGGAACGCATGCCGAATCCGGTCGAAGCCACGCCGCCGTGGGTCTGACCTTGGCTTTCTCAGGGAGCTCCAACCGCTGCACGGAGTGCAGATTGACCGTGGACCTCGTCGAGATGACGTCGTGTTTCAGGTCCCCGACCTTGTGTGTCTGGTTCTCGCTAACCGCGGTGTAACACCCTTTAATCCTGAGAATCTTAAGAATCTCGCGCAGTTGGTGACCGACAGTCGTCCAGACATCGAGCGAGTATCCGAGTGTCGTTCATTGAGGTTTCTGAGAGTAGCGAGATGGGAGGGCGACAACCTTACATTTGTGGGCGATGCTCGGCCCATTGAGTATCTGCGGGTCGAAGGGCGCGGCCAAGAGTTTACCTTCGATGGCCTTGATGGTCCCGAGGGTCTTCGGGTCTGCTGGATTGACTCGATGACGCCGCGAAGCCTATCGGGGTTGCAGGCACAGCCGGGCCTCCAATACCTGTACGTTGACAGCCCGCGGCGAGCACCGAAGCGCACGCTTGACCTTGGACCGGTTGGTCAGCTTGCCTCGCTCGAATGGCTCAACCTGCAGCGGTGCGGACGGCTTGCCTCTCTTGCGCCGCTGAGAAACCTGCAATCACTTCAGGGTGTCAGCCTGGGCGCTTCCGACGTGGCTGACGGTGACATGACCCCGCTCATCGACTTGCCGGAGTCCGCGTCAGTGAGCTTTGCAGACATGCCGCACTACTCCCACACCCTGGATGAGATCGTCGACCTCCGCGCCAGCAAGTTCGGGAAGAAAAAGGCACCGTGAACGGTGCACGAACCGGGGACCATCGGGGGACCACACGGTCCTCACGAGCAGCACCACCTCACCTGAACCGAGACCCTCGGACACGCCCCGCCGATACCTTTGACCTGCGAAGACATCAACCGCTACGTCCTGGGGGTCAAATGCGCCGCGCACTAGGTCGTGGACGGCGAGACAGCCAAGCAACGGCCGCTGAGTGACAATCTGAGTGACAACAGTGACGCTCGCACCAAGCTGGCGGCAATCGATTTCCTCTACATTCTCTCATGGGTCAGGAGCTCCGTTCCTGATCAAGGCCCGGGTCGCGGGTGTGCCTAGCACCCGTCCGGGCCGCCTGTGGGCGCGTTCTCGCCACCCCCGCGATGGGAGACGCACGAGTTACTGAGTGACGAACTGAGTGACTACGGCATTGAATGCCGGCAGACGTGGACGACCGCGCGGAGACGAACTACCAGGTCGAGGCGATAGTCGAGGCGGATCATCAATGGCCTTGAGATCCTTGACACGGAAGCAGCATTGGCTCATCTCGCCGTTCCGTCCAAGCGGGCGCTGTGACTGCCTAGCGTTCCTGTCAAGTTGGAGCGCTCGCTATTTGTTGAGGGGGCGGCAGCCGGCGAGTCGGTCGAGTATCTCCTCGGCGCTCTTGTGCCAGGTGAAGGGTCGGAGGTTGTCGTTCCGATGACTAGAATCGTCGGGATGCCAGGGCCGACCGGAGGAAGCGCCGTACCCGTGGGTAGGGCCCGCACACTCGCTCAGGTGTACCGACACTTCGGTGAGGTCGACGCCGCCGAAACATCGCCGCTGTACGAGCGCGTCGCCGTCGCCCTGAGTGAGTCCGACGAGGCGCTGCGCGCCATCGAGGCGGCGCCGGCGCGCAAGCGGCACCCCACGGTGATCCTCGCCGCGCTGCACGACCTCGCCCTCGCCGGACGCGCCCCGGCGCTTGCCGCGGCCTATGCCGCTGCGGACGGCGACGCTGCCGCTGGCGCAGCGATCGACACGCTGCTGCGAATGACCGACTCGGTCGTGGCCATCGCCGTGCGCCGGCAGACGCGGACCAACGAGACCGGACGCTGCGCCGTGCTGTATCCGGCCATTGCCGAGGCGGCGCGCCGGGTAGGCGCGAATGCGGTTGGGCTGATCGACGTGGGCTGTTCGGCTGGGCTCAATCTCAATGTCGATCGCGTTGGCATCACCTACGGCAACGGACAATCGCTGGGCGACCCGTCATCTCCGGTCCAGCTGTCGTCCTCGATCGTGGGAGACCGGCCCATCCCGACGCGGGCGATGCCCGAGGTCGTCGCCCGGGTCGGCGTCGACCTCGATCCGGTCGACGTGACCGACGCGGATGACGCCCGATGGTTGCGCGCCTGCTTGTGGCCGGATCAGCCGGAGCGGGTCGCGAGGCTCGAAGCGGAGATGGCGTTGGCGGCGACGGCCCCTCCGCTGCTGCTGCAAGGTGACGCCGTCGAGGTGGTGCCCGACGCTTTCGCCCGTGTGCCCGCGGACGCCCTGCCTGTCGTCACCACGACGTGGGCGCTGTCGCGCTTCCCGCTCGAGAGTCGCCTGCGCTTCCTGCACCGCCTCGACGAAGCGGCGGCCGGCCGGGCGGTGGCGTGGGTGTCAGCGGAGGGGGTCGGAGTCGCACCGACGATACCGACACTTGCCGATCGCCGCGCCTCTGGCCACAGCATCATCGGCCTGGCGGTGTTCGACCGGTCGACTCTGCGCGCCGAGGCCATTGGCCGCTGCTGGTCGCAGGGCCGCTCGCTGGCGTGGCTGGCAGACTCCTAGTTGTCCTGTCAGGTTGATCCGTCGACGAATTCTCCTGGAATCGGGATTTCGTAGTCCGGAGCTGGTTCTGAGGAGGCAAGAGCCTCGACAGAAGGAGCCGGTGATGGGACGTGCGGGTCGACCGACGGTCGCGATCGAGCTGACCGATGAAAAGCGAGAGACGCTGGTGCGCTGGTCGCGACGGCATTCGTCGTCGCAGGCGTTGGCGTTGCGGTCGCGGATCGTTCTGGCCTGCGCGGACGGCAGGCCGAACACCAAGATCGCCGACGAGCTCGGCTGTGACAGTGTCGCGGTCGGCAGGTGGCGCCACCGGTTCGCCGCGGAGAATGCGCGGACAGCCGAAGTCACCACGCCGTGTTCAACCTGCTCAAGGCTTGTTGCGCGACCGGCCTGTAAGCCGTCGTGAGAACCGGGAGCGTTGTGGCGCTGGACAGCGGTCAGCCGACCTATGTTTGACTGCCTCGAACGTACGTCCTAACATCAACTGATGGAAGCGCAACGTGGGCGTTGGTGGAACCGGCTCCACGGCCGACTCGCGAGGAAGGATCTCTGGCTGTGGCAGAATGGCCAGATCTGGATCGTGGGTGCCCGATCAGGCGGCGCCGACGCCCGCGTGTGGCGTCGCCAATTCGATCGCGAAGCGAAGGCCCGAGCCCTCATCGACCAGATCATCGCCCGAAACGGTGGCAGACGGGCCTGGTTGGACATGACCAAGCTGACCAAGCCGACGACTAGTCAAGCGCCCCACGAGTAGTCCAGAGGTGCCGCCCTTACTCAACGCGGATCCTGCTGCTGCTCGATCGCGACTACACGGGGCTGGGCTGCACGGTCTTGTCGACCACGGCGTGGGAGCAGCTTCTCTGGCTGCCCCTGGAGGCATTCATGCGGGCTGGCTGTGTCAACCAGAACTGGCCCCAGAGTTCTTCTCTGATTTGGCCCCACCGCGCGGGCTGGGCGGGTGGGGAGTTCTCCTCTGATTTGGCCCCACCTGGTGGGCTGTTGAGTGTGGCTTCCCGCTCGACGACAGCGCGGGCCTGGGCCGCGACGATCTGGGTGTCG
>JAHRHA010000341.1 GCA_020027875.1 Micromonosporaceae bacterium
CCGCGACGGCGACCAACGGAACGCTGAAACCCGTACGCCACGACGCCACCCGGCTCAGCCCGAACGCCGCAACCCCGGCGGCGGCGACGATAGCGAGATCGCCCAGCAGGTCGAGCGTCCAACCCGCTCCGACCACAGAAAGATAGTAACGGTCCTCGATCACCACGTCGGCGATCAGCGAGGCCGCCCGCTGCCCGTACCAGGCGGCGCCTCCGACGAGGCCCGCAGCGGTGACCGCCCGCCACCGCCACGGCGCCCACAGCAGCGCCGCCGCAACGGCGATGAGAGCTAGAAACATGACGTGGTCGGCACCGAAGACGTTGGCCGCGTAGGCCTTGCGGCTGGGTGTCTCCTCGTCTTGCGAGGCGCCGACGAACCACGTGAGCGCCCCGGCCACCGCGAACAGGCCGGCGAGGCGGAACCACGTCATGGCGGTCGGATCGGGGGCGCCGGTGGAGGACGGACCACGCTCCTTGGTCGCGGATGCGATCGCGGGGCTCGCTACGGCCGCCCTGGCGGCGATCCGGACAGGTGTCTGCGGCGGTGGCGATAGTGGTATCGGTGAACTCGGGACGGGTGCCTGCGGCGGTGGCGATAGTCGTGTCGGGGATGTCGGTGCGACAGACACAGGCGCCGGCGACATTGGTGCCGCAGACACGGGTGCCGCAGACGCAGGTGCCGCAGATGGTGGTGCCGGTGGCGGGGATGTTGCCGCCGGCAAGGGTTCGGGGCGAGCGCGAGGAACCGGCGGTGCAGAATTGCCGAGAACGTCGGACGCCGCGCCGCGCACGCGTGCACTGTCGTCGTGCTCACGCAGTTCGGCCAGGGCCGTTCGGGCCGCATCTCGCAACCCGGGCCTTTCGCCCGCCAGGAGAGCGCCCAATGCGGTAATCGCCTCCATCCGCAGCACGACCCGGTCGCTGGACAGGTCGGTGCGGATCTGCTCGGGCAGCACGGCCGGTCGCACGCTCCGCGCGACGACGAGCGAGCCGGCCATGCCGAAGCTCCACTTCATGGGCTGCTGGTTCGACCGCGCCTCACGCACATGCCGGTACGCGAAGTCGTACAGCTCGTCGATCGAGATCTCGCCGTCGCCGTCGAGGTCGGCCTCCCCGCTTCGGAGCCCGGCGACGAGCGCGCTGGTGAACACGGACGGGCGCGCCTCTTCGTGGGTGAGCTGATCGCCCTCGAAGGCGTACTCGGTGGCACTCGAGGCCGTGAGCACGATCCGACCCGTCCCGCCGCCGAATTCCTCGGCGACGTGCACGGTCCGGTCGCCGCGCATGGCCGCGCCACGGGCGAACGCACCGCTGTAGCAGCAGTCCAGGACCAGCACCACACGGCCCGATCCGGTCTCGCTCATCTGTTCGGCCACAAAGGACGCCGGCACGGCCGTGGCGCCGAGTGATCGAAGCTCCGTGTCGGCCGCGGCCAAATAGAGCCGTCCCTGGCGGTCCTTCAGACCGTGGCAGGAGAAGTGCACGTACAACAGGTCGTCCCGGTGTCGATCGGCGAAGAAGCTGGCGAGGCGTCGACGAACCGTCCGCTCATCCGCGTCGAAGACTTGCTGGACGTCGAAGCCGCCGACGCGCGGATCCCGAAGCACATCGGCCAGCACGTCCGCATCCCGAGCGGGCGAGCGGAGCTGGCTCAGGGCCGGGTCACGGTACTCGGCGTTGGCCACAATAAGTGCGCTGCGCCCCGTCGTGCGCTGCGCCCTGTTCCCGCGTAGCCCCGTAACGCGAGCCGTGGCGTGTGCATCAATGGCCGTGTCCCCGTCGACCTCGATATCGTCCACCGTGACCGCGACGCTCTGGGCCCGTGCATGCCTCGCACGCCATCGCTGCAGGAACTCGAGAATCGTGGTCAAGGACGCGGCGGTCGAGGTCGCCGAGACGAGAAAACCGATTGCCGCGACCAGTTCGATTGCCCTCGCTCCGGGGGGAGCCAGCTCGTCGGGCACGCGATCAACGCTGGCGACGCCGAGGGCAAGCAACTCGTGCCGCAGCTCGGCGGCGATCTCCTCGAGCTCGCCGGCGTCGACGGGCCCACCGGCAGGGATCACCAATCGGACCGTGAACTGCGATATGGATGCGCCGGTCATGAGCACCTCGGCGGCGGGCGACCGAAGGGAGTAAACCTATCGCGGCTCAGTGTATCGAGACGCCTCCACCGTCGGGCACCATCCGTACGGTGATCATCAGCCGCCCTCCGGTCGACGCCCGACGAAACGCAGCACGCACGGGCGGTGCGTCCCGTAGTCGGTGACCGTGGCTACGGCAGCGGCGCGTTGGCCGTTGACGTCGGTCGGTATCGGCCAGCCGCCGCCGCTTAAGGAAAGCCGCCACAGCCGGTCAGCCAGCGAGAACTCGAAGCCGCGGGCGTGCGGGTGTCTGCTGTCGGCACCAGCGCCGGCTGGCCGCCCACGTCGGTGATTCCTATGCCCAGCTCAAGAAGATCCCGCGGTATCTCGCACAAGCTGATCGAACGACTGCACATGAACCCGCTCAAGCAACGGAGCGTACGGCGGTGGCGAGATCATCAGACCGGTCGGCCCCACGGTGTGGACGTAGGGCCACCAAGCGTCGCTGGGGACTCGGCCGGCTTCTTGCCGGCCAGGCTCCCGGGCGTGCCGCAGGCGTCGCAGCTCGAGGAGCCCCAGCGGTCGACCGTCGGCATCCACCCAATACATGCCGTTCTGACCGTCGAGCACGACCCTGCCCAGGTCGTCGATCCAGGCCTCGGACACCGCGTGGGCACGGCCCATGCCCCGTGGTGGTTCGGCAGGAACAGCACCACGCTGCGAGCCGGGATCCCGCTCGCGTTGGGAGCCTGGGTCGGCGAAGATCTGACC
>JAHRHA010000018.1 GCA_020027875.1 Micromonosporaceae bacterium
GGCGATGTCCTCGGCCACCAACCGCACCCGCTCCCGGGACAGGTCGTCGAACCCGGTCACGCCGGCCACCCGCACCCGCACCGCGCTGATCGCATCGGCGGCCCCGCCGGGCTGCCACAGCGTATCCAGCGCCATCAGCACCGACGGTGAGGTGGACAGGTACCCGCCCATGTTGCTCGTCGGTAGCAGCGGCTGCCCACCCAGCAGATCGCGGCTGCGCTCATCCGCCCCGGTCGCCGACGACTGGGTGTAGGTCTCCAACGGCGCCCCAAGTCCATCGCCGACGGCCAGGCGCGCGCGGTCGAAGACCCCCACCGGTTGACCAAAGTGAAGAAGGCCCATTGTGGTGTCACTCGCGGGGCTCGTCGCGCGATGTGCGCTGTCGGTGGCCAACCACGGCATCGCCGTAAAACCGCTGTTCGCAGCAGACGTCAAGGCGGCGGCCGCGGTATCGGGCGCGGTGCGCGGGCGCAGCGCGCCGTCGGGCTCGACGTCGTAATCAGCGGCTTCGGCTCGCAGCAGCTGCACGAAGACAACAGACGCTCCATCCGCCTGGTCGAGGCTCGCCGCGACCGTGCTCTTGCGATACAGGTCCTGGACCGCTTGGCCCTCGGCCGGAGCGGCGGCCTGCGGCGTCGCGGCGGCCACGAGGCGGCTGACCCCAGGGTTGTCCAGCCCGGCCAGGTCGGGGTTGGCGATTCGCTCGGCCACCGCGTCGGCGCGTTCGTCCAGGTAGGGGTCGGCCGCCAGCAGGACGGGCGCGCCGATTCCGTCGGCCGTGGCCGCCTCGCTTCCGGTCAGATACCGGCCTTTGACCACCGCGCGATCCAACCCGACAAGCCGCGCCTCGGTGGTCGGGTCGATCGCGGCGGCGAGCATCGGCATCGGCGCGATGATCTCGGCCAATAGTCGAGGTGTCTCGGCGCCATGGAATATGAACGTTCCACGGGGCGTCAACTGCGCCTCCGCACCCCCGACCCGGCCGCGCTGATCCCCGGGGTATCGCCCGAGGCAGAGCGGCAGCGTGCGACCGTCTGGCTGAACCTCATAGATCGCAGCAAATGAGTCTGGTCCGCATTCATCCTGCGGCCGGTAGACCCCGTCGTCGTAGAGCACTGGCTCGCCAGCGGCCGGAAGCTCCTTCAGGCGGACGAGGGGCCGTTTCGTGACATAGATGATCGCCGGAGCCGGCTCGGCTGCATTGGTCAGGCCGCGGTCGCCGCTCCAGGTGAAATTGACCCGGATGAGCTGGGTCTCCAGCGACGGATCGACCAGTTCGGTCACGTCGACCGTCACAGCGCCCACGAAGGCGGTGACGTAGCCCAGCATGGCGATCGGCGCGGCCACATCGACCCCGTCGATCGCCTCGATCCGGTGCCACTGCTCGGCGGTGATGCCCCCGTACAGGCCGGCCAGGAAGTTGGCCTTGACCAGCCCGCGGCCGGCCTCCAAATTGGTCCGGGCGTCGGCCGGCCGGACCAGGATGTCGTACGCGCCCCGAGCGTGCTCGTCGACCGTCCCCTCCACGACCAGCCGCGACGTCGCCGTGCTTCCAGTAAGTACGGTGAACCCCGTCGTCGCCATGAGCACGCCCAGCAGCAGGGCCGCAGCCCGACCCCAGCGCCGGCGCAGTCCGGCCAGTATCATCCTCGCCACGCCAGCACCTCCCCGTATATTGTCACAATGCATAGTGCGGCAATAGACTGACCCGCGCAACCCCGTCGCCTGAGGAGACTGCCGTGCCCATCCACCACGCGGTGCTGGCCCTGCTCTCGGACGGTCCCGGCCACGGCTACGAGCTCAAGGGAGCCTTCGAGTCTGCCGTCGGTCCACAGTGGGGGCCGCTGAACATCGGCCACCTCTACCAGGTGCTCGACCGGCTCGCCCGCGACGGGCACGTCCGCTCACACCGAGTGGCGCAGGAGGTTCGGCCGGACCGAGTCGTCTACGAAATCACCGACTCCGGGCGGGCCGAACTGGCCGAGTGGATGGCCGCGCCCAGCCCGCGCACCGCAGGCTTCCGCGACGACTTCTTCCTCAAGGTGATGGCCGCCGCGCAGAGCCGCGACCCCGACGTCGTCTCCGACGTGCTGCGAGCCCAGCGTGCGTTCCTGCTGCGAGAACTCCGAAACCTGGAGGACCTAAGGGCCGAGCACGCCGTCGATCCGGTCGTCTCGCTGTTGCTCGCCGCGGCCACCCGCCACGTCGGCGCCGATCTTGCCTTCCTCGACGACGCCGAGGAGCGCCTGCTCAGCCACGGCGCCAAGGCCCTCGCCGAGCTCGCCACGGCCCGCACCGGCGTCGATCCGACAACCAGGCAGAGTCCGACAACGCGCCGCGCAAGCGCCTGACGCCGGCCGCGACCCGGGCTAGATGCAATGCCGTTGACTTTGCGCCCGCGGCTGTGGCGAGCGGACGCCGCGGTGATCGCCGCGTTCCGGCGAATCGCTGAGTTTCGCTCTACATTCTGCCGGAGAACGGCCATCTCTCGGTGGGCGCCGTGGGATGCCCGTGAAGATCGCAGTTTGCGTGGCGGATGTGCGGAAAGCCGCTGCGTCACGCACATAAACAGCAATCTTGGTCGGCGGCGTTCCCGGCTAGAGGAGGCCGCCCTCGTCGTAGAGCCACTCGACGAACGCGCTGGTGACCGCCGCCGCACAGTCGAGCAGCTCGTCGAGGAGCGGATCATGGACACCGGAGAGCAGGGGCACCTGAATCTCGGCGTAGATGGGCAGCATGCCCCGCTCGGTGGCGTCGCCGACGTACGCCTTACAGAACCGGCGGGTGTGGTTCCACTCGTTGACTACCCGATGCGAGCGGTCCGCCCAGTCGGGCGGCACGGTGCCATGCGGTCGACCGCGCATGACCAGGATCTCGTCGTCCGGCCCCTCGAGCGCGAACAGCAGCGCGTGCCGTTCCCACATCGCCAGCAGGCTGCCGTCACCGTCCGTCAAGTAGCGGATCTCCAGGCGGTCGAGCGCCTCGGAAATCCGCTTCATGGTGACCGGCCGGGCCACGCAGTCAGGACCGCGCTGGGCCGGAATCTCGGGACGGGTGGCCGTCTCCACCGTGGCCGCGTGGCTGCCGACCAGGCCCGCCATCGCCTTGCCCGCACGGACGTCCGTGTCGCGCGCGCCCGATCGACCGCGCTGAGCCCCCCACAACGGCCACCAAGGCATCGCCCCGGACCCCCATTCCATCGCACCTGGTCGGCGCACCCGACCAATCCTGTTGAACCGGTCGAACTTAGCCCGCGCCGACGCTACTCGGATTCGCCGCCGGGCGGCAGACCCAGAAGTGCCGGGGCAAGCTTTTCGTATGAACCGACATCATCTGAACGTGCCAGCGCCCACGTCAACCCCTCAGCTCAATTGCAGCGGTGAAGTCAGGCGATACCAGGCGGAACCGTACGAAGCATCGAGGCAAATCCATGCCGCAGCGAGCCTGACCGTTACCAAGTTGTCACCAAAGGTCACCGATTCCGACGGGCCCACCGTGGCCGGACCGAGGAATCCCATCCTGACCACGGCCTGAACCAGACGCTGTGACACGTCGACATGTTCGCCCGCCGCGCCGGTGACGACGATCGGAACGTGGTCGAGCAGCGCGTCGCGTACCACCCGTTCGCCCACCGCCCGGCCTCCGACGCCCTGCTCCGAGGCGGTGCGGAGTGTCTGTGACGCGGCGGCGGCGACCCGCGCGACCTCCTCGGCCGGTAGGGTCTCGATGATCCGCCCTCGGGATGGCGGTAGCGGCCACCGCCACGCCTCGTCCCGCCGGCGTACCGGGGCCGCGGGGTCAGCCAGCGCGTCGAGGAGTGCGGCGGCGCCGAACGTCGCGTCGGCGTCCAGGCCCGTTGCGAGGGTACGCACCACGAGCACCCTGAACGGCAGCATCGCCCAGATCTCCGCTCGATCCCGGCCGGCCGGGCGCAGCCGGACCACCGCGTTCGGATCCAGGCGCAGCAGGCGGGTGAGGAACGCGCCCGCGTCCGCACGCCCAGCCTCGCCGATCACGCCGGCGCCATCCACTCCGCCAGGAACGCCCGCTCGGCCTCGCTGATCCGCCTGGGCCGCTGGAACTCGAGATTGAAGGGTACGCATACCGAGCGCGCCCGGGACGCGACGACCTCTCGGTCGATCAACTCGTAGGCGATGGTGAATCGGCTGTGCCTGATCTCTTCGACCCACATCTCGATCCGTACCGGGTCGCCGTAGTCGACGGGGCGCACATAGTCGATCTCATGGCGGGCGATGACGATGCCGTCCTCGAACGAAGTCAGCCCCATCTGGCGTGCGCCGGTGAAGAACAACGCCACCCGCGCCTCCTCGTACAGGGTAAGGAAACGTGCGTTGTTCACGTGGCCGTATGCGTCCATGTCCGACCAGCGAAGCGGGCTGTGGTAGATGTACTTCATTGGGCCTCGTACGTCTCCCAGTAGGCCCGCTCGTCATCGTCCAGAGGCCGGGGGCGGCCCTGCTCGTACGAGTAGGCGACCATCACCACCTCGCAGCGCGCGACGACCGTGCCGTCGTCGTCCATCTCCCCCGCCAGCGTCCACGACGACGTCCCTATCTTGGCCACGCCCGTGCGTACCCGCAGCGTCAAGCCGGGTCTGAATTCCACCGGCGCGACATAGTCGACCGCGACCCGGGCGGCGATGTAGCCTCCGCCCTCGTGTCCGCGAACCGAGTCACCGAGACCATGCGGCGAGCGCGCCAGCAGCTCCATGCGTGCGTCCTCGAAGAAGGTGAGGTAGCGCGCGTGATTGACGTGGCCCATGAGATCGGCGTCCGACCACCGCACCTGTGCGTGGTAGACAGCGAGCTGTGGCTCAGTCACGGGTGAGCTTGCGGTAGGTGACGCGATGGGGGCGCGCGGCGTCGACACCGAGGCGGTCGATCTTGTTCTTTTCGTACGCCTCGAAGTTGCCCTCGAACCAGAACCACCTCGACGGATCCTCGTCGTCGCCCTCCCAGGCGAGGGTGTGGGTGGCGATCCGGTCGAGGAACATCCGGTCGTGCGAGATGACCACGGCGCAGCCCGGGAAGTCGAGCAGAGCGTTCTCCAATGAGGACAGCGTCTCGACGTCGAGGTCGTTGGTCGGCTCGTCGAGCAGGATCACGTTGCCCCCGATTTTCAGCGTGAGCGCGAGGTTGAGCCGGTTGCGCTCACCGCCGGACAGCACGCCGGTCGGCTTCTGCTGGTCCGGACCCTTGAAACCGAAGGCGGCGACGTAGGCGCGCGAGGGCATCTCGACCTTGCCGACCATGAGGTGGTCCAGGCCGTCGGAGACAACCTCCCAGACGCTCTTCTTAGGATCGAGGCCCGCGCGCGACTGGTCCACGTAGGACAGCTTGACCGTCTCACCAACCTTCACGGTGCCAGCATCCGGCTGCTCAAGGCCGACAATCATCTTGAACAGCGTGGTCTTACCCACGCCGTTGGGCCCGATGATGCCGACGATTCCGTTGCGCGGCAAGGAGAACGACAGATTCTGGACGAGCACCCTGTCGCCGAACCCTTTACGCAGCTGGCTCACCTCGATGACCGTGTTGCCCAGGCGGGGACCCGGCGGGATCTGGATCTCCTCGAAGTCGAGTTTGCGGGTCTTCTCCGCCTCGGTGGCCATCTCCTCGTACCGGTCCAGCCGGGCCCGTGACTTCGTCTGCCGCGCGCGGGCGTTGGAGCGGACCCACTCCAGCTCCTCGGTGAGACGCTTCTGCATCTTGACGTCCTTGCGGCCCTGCACCGCGAGCCGCTGCGCCTTCTTGTCAAGGTAGGTGGAGTAGTTGCCCTCGTACGGGTATGTGCGTCCACGGTCGATCTCGAGGATCCACTGAGCGACGTTGTCGAGGAAGTAGCGGTCGTGGGTAATGGCGACGACGGTGCCGGGGTACTTGGCGAGGTGCTGCTCGAGCCAGAGCACGCTCTCGGCGTCGAGGTGGTTGGTGGGTTCGTCGAGCAGGAGCAGGTCGGGCTGCTCGAGCAGGAGCCTGCAGAGGGCGACGCGGCGACGCTCGCCCCCGGAGAGCTGGGTGACGTCGGCGTCCGGGGGCGGGCAGCGTAGCGCGTCCATCGCCTGTTCCAGGCGTGCGTCGAGGTCCCAGGCCTCGGAGTGGTCGAGCTCCTCCTGCAGGCGACCCATCTCCTCCATCAGCTCGTCGGAGTAGTCGGTCGCCATCAGCTCGGCGATCTCGTTGAAGCGGGCAAGTTTGACCTTGGTGTCGTGCACGGCCTCCTCGATGTTGCCGAGGACGTCCTTGGTCTCGTTGAGCGGCGGCTCCTGGGCTAGCATGCCGACGGTGTATCCGGGCATGAGCCGGGCCTCACCGTTGCTCGGCCGGTCCTGGCCCGCCATGATCCGCAGCAGGCTGGACTTACCGGCACCGTTCGGGCCGACTACGCCGATCTTGGCGCCCGGCAGGAAGGAGAGCGTGACATCGTCGAGCACGACCTTGTCGCCGTGCGCCTTGCGCGCCTTCTCGAGCGTGTAGATGTACAGGGCCACGGTGCGGCCAACCTCCAAGATCGGGATTCGTCTGAGCCTGCCCACGGTCTACGGGCGCCTACCTCAATCTTCCCAGAGGTGTCCCGACCGCCGCCAATGGCCCCGTTCTCACCCAGTCTTGGGCACCGTCCTGGTCACTGTGTAATCGGTCTTGTTATCGCTCGGTTTCATTACCAGGAAGAACGTGTTCGGCCCGACGTGGTACTCGGTATGGGTCGGATCGTCAGGATTGCTGGGGTCCTCAGGATTCGTCGCGACGAAGCCGTCGGCCCCCTCCATCTCGACCTTGCCGAGGATTCCGCGCCCGAGCAGGATCGTGTCGTTGCTGCTTGCAGCGTTGAAGGGTCCCGACTTGCGGTGGCCTTGGTAGATCAGCACTCCATCTTTGTTCCGGCAGATCCACGCCTCGGCGCCCGCCGCACCCGCTCGCTTCCCCTCGACGTAGCGCAGCAGCCGTAGCTCGCCGGCGAGCCCAGCGTCAACCACGGCCTTCTCGGTGATGGCCGGGCAGAACGTGCCCGGGTCGGCCGGGTCCTCGGTCACCGCGGGTGTGGTGCCGGGGCTCGTGCCAGGGCTGGTGCCGGGATCCGTGGCGCCGGTTCCGGTCGGCCGACCGCCCGGGCTGGTTGGCAAGGTCGTACCGGTATCGCCGCCCTGGCCAGCGATGATCTGCCGCGCGACCAGGTAGCCCATGGTGCCCGCCGCCCCGGCCAAGACGACGAGGACCGCGATAAGGGCGGGGCCGATCCGACGGCCGGGCGGCGCCTGCTCGTACATGCCTGCAGGGTGTCATTCGGGCGCCACATCCGCCATCGCCCGTCGGGCTCAGCCCTTAAACCCCCTTGGGCGGCAGGTTCAGCCGCCGGCAGCGGTCCACTGTGGGTCGACCTCGCGGCGACGCGGAGAAAGTGGCCGGCGAATCCTATGGAAGCGCCCACGCCACGACACGCCAATAGGGCCGCCGGTTGGACTACGCTGTCGTCCGATACGCCCGCGACGTGGGGAGATTCGTGGATGGAAGCGCCGCTGCTGCCCGCGCTCCCGGGGTACGACAATCCGCAGCTAATAGCCCACGGCACGACTGCACTCGTATTCCGCGCGGTCCAGAGAAACCTCAACCGGCCGGTCGCAATCAAGGTGATCACAGCGGACAGCGGATCAGTCCCGATCAACGCGGCGAGGGAGCTGGCGACGACGGTGGCACTGTCGAGCCAGCCCCACATCGTCTCGATCATCGACACCGGCGTGACCGAAGATGATCGGCCGTACATCGTCATGGAGTACTGCGAGGGTGGCTCCTACGCACAAATCCTGCGGCACGGCGGGCCGCTAGCCGTCGATGACGTTCTCGAGGTTGGCATCAAGATCGGCGAAGCCCTGCACGCGGCTCATACGGCCGGCGTCGTCCACCGCGACGTCAAACCATCCAACCTCCTCCGTTCTCGCTTCGGCCCAGCGTTGACCGATTTCGGCATTGCTCGGGCGCCGAACGAGCTCGGGGGCACCCTCACCCGGGAGATGATGACGCCACACCACGCCTCCCCCGAGGCTCTCCTACACCAGGCCCAGTCGGGTATCTCCGATGTGTACAGTCTCGCGTCCACCATGTGGACGCTGCTCGTTGGACATCCGCCCTTTGTGGACCCGACCAAGCCGGCGATGGACATGTACGCCTTCCGCGACCGCGTCCTCCACGAGCAACTGCCGGCGATGCCGCGCGACGATGTGCCCGCCTGGCTCGTCGGTGAGCTGACCCGGGCGATGTCGAAACTGCCCTCGCAGCGCCACTCCAGCGCGCTCGAATTCGCCGAGTCGGTTCGCCGCGGCGCGCTCGGCCTCGCCTCGCACTCGGCGCCGCGCTCGGTGCCGGCGCAGGCCCATGGCCGGGTGCATGTGTCCGGTGTGCCGGTCGAGGCGTATCCAGCACCCGAGCCGACGCCGCTGCCAGCACCCCCGCCGATGTGGCCCCCTGCCTCCCCCGCCTCGGCCGCCGCCCCGGCCCCTGCCCCTGCCCCTGCCCCTGCCCTTGCCCCGGACTCGGCCCCGGACTCGGCTCCGGACCCGGCCCCGACGCCGGTGCCCGCTCCGGTCGTGGCCGACGAGGGCGGCTGGCTCGGTCCGGCGACGGACGCGGCGGAGCAGTCGTGGCGCGCCGACCCGGACTCGACGACGGAGGCGCCGTTCCCGACGCGGAGATTCGACGGACGCGACCCCATGCCGACCGGCTCGGACCGGCGCAACGGACTCGTACTGGTTCTCGTGGCCGTCGCCGTTCTGGCGGTCGCGAGCGCGTCCACACTGCTGCTGACGGCGCGGGACCGGCAAACTGTGGCCCCACCGTCCGCGACTGGCACCCCCACGAGGTTCATCACGGCGCAGGCTGCCGGTGCGCCACGCGACGTACGGGTCACCGCTGACCGGGGCACTGCGGTGACGATCGCCTGGACCGACCCCACGTCCGCCACGGTCTCCTTCGTCGTCGTCGGGACCGGACCTGCGGGCGAGGAGCTGGAGACCAAGGCGGTGTCGCGGGGAACGACGACGGTCACGTTTGCGGGCCTGAGTTCGCTGAAGAACTACTGCTTCGTGGTGGGCGCGGTCTATGCCGTCGACCGGGTCGCGACCGCCACCGAGGTCTGCACCCGCCGCCTAGCACCCCCCAACTCTCGTCGATCATGACCTGGAGGTCATGATCGACGGCTTTTCGCAACGGTCAGCTCATGATCACTGCGATCTTGCAGCGTCAGATGGATGGGCTATCCCTTGCGTCGAGTCAGCCATTCCTACCGCGGTAACAGCTTGACCACATTAGGCCGTCTACCACCGCGCGACAGAGTCCTCAAGATCCCGGTGATCACGGCCACGCCGTCGCGAAACAGCGTCGATCATGACCTCCAGGTCATGATCGGCGAGAGTGGGAGGCGAGAGTGGGAGGGGGTCTGTGGCGGCGGCGTAGCGGGCGAGGGTCGACCCTCCACAGCAGACGGCGCCACCAGGACCGGCGGGCACGCAGCGCCCGCGCGAACTCGATGGCTTGCGCCTTGGCCGCGTGGGCGGTCATTTCGTCCGCGCCGCCGGGCAGGCCAGACGTCCCGCCGGCGAACCCAACCGCGTTCACCTTCTCCGCGAGGTCGTCGAGCGGCGGCGCGGCCGGGCGCGGACGGCGGGCGTGGCGCCTACCGGGCGTGGCGTCGGCAACCTCTGCCGCGTAGGCCGCTACCTCGGCCGCGGCGAGGTACGCGGGAGGCGCTGATCCCGCGAGCGCGAGCGTGTCCAGAATCTCGTCCCAGGCGCCGAGTACGCGTTGCGGCGGGCTACCACGATCCAACCGCGAACGACGCCGGACTGCCCTGAGCAGCACCACGAGGACAAGGAAGAGTGCAAGCAGTGTCAGCAGCCCACCGCCGACGCCGCCCGCGACCACGCCGACCCCTGGGCCGGCGGGAGCGACCGCGGCCTCGGTACGCGGGGGCGGCGCCGACCAGGTCGACTCGTCCGGGGGCTCCACCGAGGTTGGCGGCGACGAGGGGGGCGTCGGCTTCGGCAGAAACTCGTCCTCCAACGGACGCGGCGGCGTGTCCGCCTCCGGCAGCGGATCAAACGCGACCCAGCCGATGCCGGTGAAGAGGACCTCCGGCCAGGCGAGCGCGTCCGCTGCCGTGATCGGTCCACTACCGGCCGGGGTCCGGAAGCCCACCACGACCCGGGTCGGCAAACCCATCAGTCGACCGAGCGTCGCGAACGCCGTCGCGAACTGTTCTGAGGTCCCCTGCTGGCCGCCTGCCCGAGGGTCATCGAAGAGAAAGAAACGCAGGTTGGGGTACGCGTGACCGCTCGGCGCGTCGACCGCGTACCGGTAGTGCTCGGCGATGAATGTCTCCAACGCCAGCGCGCGTAGGTATGGCGAACTCTCTCCCGTCGATATCTGCTCGGCCAGGCGGCTCAGGTCGGCGGGAACCGTGTCTCCCACCGCGAGGTAACGCGCCACCGTTGGACCCGAGGGCACGTCCGAAGCGGGCAGGAGGTTGACGTCGACGCTCGGGTTGACCGACGTCACGGTGTACGTCACACCCGGACCGAGGGGTACGGCGTGCAGCAGCGTGCCGGTCGCTTGGTCGTATGCCACCCGGACGCCGTCCACGCGACTCGGTGCCGACACCGCCGGCAGAAGCCGGCCCGGCAGCTCGGCGACCGTTATGCGCTCCTCGATCGTGAGCGTAGGGGGCGTGTCTGACGGGCCATCTACTCCGGTGGCGTCGGAAGTCAGGCCCGGAGGCGCCGGAACAGGGGGCAGGACGCGGCCGGCATTGCGGTAGTCGGCATCCACATGCCACGTCACGCCGTCCCAGTCGGAGAGCACGGCCAGCCGTAGCCGGGTGTCGTAGAAGCCCCGGTCCACAGCGTCATCCGGAGCCGGCGCCGCGGCGGACTGCGCCGGACGGTCCGCCCCCCGCAGCACCGTTACCTCGAACAACAATTGATCTGGGTTCGCCGCCCAGCCCGAAATGCGGATCAGCGGATTCTGGTCGGGCACGTCCAGACGTGGCGGCTCAACGTAGCGCCGCGGGTCGATCGGCGCGCGGTCCACCGCCCGCGCGATGAGTGGCGCGACGACCGCAACGACCGCCAGGACGGCGACCAGTCCCACGGCGAATCCAGTCGCGGTGCGCAGACGTAGGGTCGTTCGCACGCGCACGCCGATGCCCGGCAGGCCGGGCGCTGTCGAGGTGGCGCCGCCCATGACCAGGCCCAGTGCGGCGAGAGCCGCGAACGCCAATGGCTGCCATCCGACCACGTCGGCGTTCGGACCCACCAGCACCAGCGCCCCAACGTAGAGCAGGGTCGGCGGTACGAGGGCCACCGCCGAACGCCGAGCCCTCGCCGCCAACTCCGCCCCGGCGAATCCGGCCAGCCAGGCCAAGATCACGGGGCCGAGCACCGTGTCGGGCTGCGCTTCGACCGGAATGAGCGCGGTGAGCAGCCGGGGCACGACGTTTCGCACGGCATCGATCGTTAACGTCGGCAGGTCACCGCCGACCCCGCCCGCGTAGGCCGCGATCATGATGGCACAGAGCGCGTACGCCGTGAGCGCCGCTACTGACACCGGCGCGACCACCCACCCGGGCAACCGCCGAAGCCCGGCCGAGACGAGCACCGACCCCAGCGCCGCGCCGGCCACGAGCTGAACCAGCAGAGGTCCATTGTAGACGCGCCCAAGGGAGAGTCCGGCCAGCGCCACGAGCCCGGACACGACCAGCGGAACACTGAGTCGTTGCAGCACCCTGCTCACCACGCTCGACTCACCATCCGCTGCTCACCAGGCTCGCACGCCATCCCATGCCGCGGCGAAGTCGGCGCCGTCCGCCGCACCCACCACCAGCAGTCCCGCGGTGGTCGCGAGTCCACTCTCTACCGGTCCGAAGACTCCCGCGATGATCGACGGGTACGCCCCGCGCAGGCTCGCGACGGCGCCGAGGTCGTCCTGGTTGGGCGGCCCGGTCAGGTAGAGCAGCGTGTCGCCCATCCGCCGTACCCGCAGCCGCTCCGCCGCTGCCCGCAGCGCAGCCAGCGCCTGCTCGGGCGCTTGCCCGGGCACGAGAGTCGCCTCGGCGAGCAGGTCGAGCAGCGGGCCCACCTCGGCATGGCCACCGGCCCCGGCGGTCCCGGACACCAACTGGATCTCCACATGGATGTCCTCGCGCACCGCGGCCGCGAGCACCGACGCCGCCGCCTCGCACGCCGCCTCGAAGGTCGAGTCGCCATCCTGGCCTCGACCGTGCGCGTTCGCCCGGTCGTCGAGCAGCACGACCACCCGCGGGACGCTCGTGTCCACATGCTCGCGCACCATGAGCTCACCGACCCGGGCCGAGGTGCGCCAATGCACGTGGCGCAGGTCGTCGCCGACGACGTACTCCCGCAGCGCGGCGAACGTGATGCTGCCATGGGGCACCTTGTCAACGCGGCCGTCCATGCTGCGTGAGAGCCCGACCGGCACCGCCGCGATCGGATGCACACGCGGGCGTACCCAGACCTTGGCCGCCTCGCCGTAGCGCCGGACCCCCCCGACCAGGGCAAGCGGGTCGCGCCGCGTGATCTCGAGCGGGCCCACCTCGACTACGCCGCGCCGCGTCGTCGGCACCGGGTAATCGATGCTCGTCATGGTGCCGGGACGGAGCCGAACCAGCGGTACCGGCACCGTGCCGCGGTGCCCGCAAGGACCGTGCCGTAGGCGGTCGCGGGCCACCACGCTCGCGCCGAAGAACCGGCTGGCGTTGGCGATGTTCAGCGTGACCCGGCTCGACTCGCCGCGCATGACCCGGTCTGGGTCCGCGACTCGATCGACGCTCAGCTGTGGGCGCCACGCCACGAACGCCAGCGCGCCCGCCACCGCCACGAGGCCGGCGCACCCGAGCACCGTCAGCTCTGGGTAGCCGAACCGGAAGCCGGCACCCAGCAGCAGCGCGCCCGCTACCAGCAACCCGATCCCGCGGGCGGTGAGCCGCACTGATCAGGCCCGCGACGCGGCCGGCGCTGGCGCGGGCACCGACTCCACCACTGTGCACAGCACCTCCGCCGCCGTGACACCGCGCATGGCCGCATCCGGGGCGAGCAGGAGCCGGTGGGCGAAGACCGGCTCGATGAGCGCCTTGACGTCCTCCGGGACGACGTAGGCCCGCCCATCGGTGAGGGCGTACGCCTGCGCGGCCCGACTCAGGGCGATCACGCCGCGAGGGCTCACCCCGACGCGTACCTGTTTGTGGTCCCGTGTCGCCGTGGCGAGGCGCACGGCGTAGGCGTAGAGCGGGTCCGCCACGAAGACCCGATGCGAGAGTCGGATCAGCGAAGCCACGCTGTCGGTGTCGGTAACCGCGCCGAGGTAGTCCGGCGATCGACCCGCCGCCGCGCCGCGCAGGACCTCCACCTCGACCGACTCCTCCGGGTAGCCGATCGACAGCTTCATAAGGAAACGGTCCAACTGCGCCTCGGGCAGGCGGTACGTGCCGTCCATCTCGACCGGGTTCTGCGTGGCCACCACGAGGAACGGACGGGGTACGCCGTGGCGGTGACCGTCCACAGTGACGTGCCGCTCCTCCATCACCTCCAGCAGCGCCGACTGGGTCTTCGGCGATGCTCGGTTGATCTCGTCAGCGATCACGATGTTCGCAAAGACCGGTCCGCCGTGAAATTCGAACTGGCGTGAGGCCTGATTGAAGATGGTCACTCCGGACACATCGGACGGCAGCAGGTCGGGCGTGAACTGGATGCGCCGCCACTGCCCGCGCACCGAGGCCGCGATGGCCCGGGCGAGCGTGGTCTTGCCGACACCCGGCACATCCTCGATCAGCAGGTGCCCCTCGGCGAAGAGTCCGGTCAGCGCCAGCCGTACCACTTCAGGCTTGCCGAGCACCACAGATGCGACATTCGTGGTGAGGCGGGCAGCGATGTCGGCGAATCCCTGGACCTCGTCGGGGGACAGCGTCGGCGGCGCGTCGGTCACAGGGCACTCCTGGGAGTCGGGGTCCTGCCGGGGACGACACGGCCGCCCCCGACCCCGGCCCATCCTAGGCGTATGCCCCGCGGACAGTCACGCCGTCCCATTTTCGCTCGTCGATCTAGGGCGTAGTCGCGTGAGCCGATCTCCAACCACGCGACTACGCCCTAGATCGACGACGCGGGGAGGAGGGCGTTGACCACGTCGCCAACGACAACCACCGCGGGCGGACGGATGCCCTTAATCGTCACCTCGGCCGCCGCCGTGGCCAGGGTCGCCCGCAGCGAGCGCTGCATGCTGGTCGTACCCTCTTGGATCACCGCCACTGGAGTCTCCGGCGACCGTCCATTCGCGACCAGGCTGGCAGTGATCACGTCGAGGTTCTTGAGGCCCATGAGGATGCAGATGGTTCCCCGCATCTGCCCGAGCGCCAGCCAGTCCACAAGGGACTCCGGGTGATCCGGAGGAAGATGGCCGGAGACGACCACCACGTCGTGCGCGACGCCCCGATGGGTCACCGGAATGCCGGCCGCGGCGGGCGCTGCCACGGCACTGGTCACGCCCGCGACGATCACCACCGGTACGCCGGCGACGGTGCACGCGAGCACCTCCTCGCCGCCACGGCCGAAGACGAACGGGTCCCCACCCTTGAGCCGCACCACAAACCGGCCCGCCTTCGCATGCTGTACGAGCAGCCGGTTGATCTCGTCCTGGGTTCGGGCCGGCCCGTACGGGATCTTCGACGCGTCGATGAGCTCTACCTCTGGGCGCAACTCGTCGAGGAGTAGGCCGGGCGCCAGCCGGTCCACGATGACGACGTCGGCTGAGGCGAGCAACCGTCGACCCTTGACGGTGATCAGCTCCGGGTCGCCCGGCCCGCCGCCGACGAGCGCGACGGTCCCACCAAGCTCCCGATCACCGATCGGTGGAGAATCCGTCGGTGCGGACGCGAGGAGATCGTGGATCGCGTCCCGGACGGCCATGGCGCGGCGTGGATCGCCACCGGCGGTCACCGCGACGGTCACCGGGCCGTGGCGCGTCGTTGCCGGCGTCCAGGCGGTCGCCGCGTGGCGGTCGTCCGCCCGAACGCAGAAGACGCGACGCTTGTCCGCCGCGGCGCTTACGTCGGCCGCCGCGTTGGGGTCGTTCACTGCGACGTGCACCAGCCAGGCTCCCTCCACATCGGAGGATTCGAAGCGACGGGCCACCCATCGCAGACGCCCCGCATCGACCAGACCGTGCAGCGCCGGCGTGATGTCCGGTGAGACGAGGACGATCTCCGCGCCCGCGTCGAGCAGGGCCGGGACGCGCCGGGTCGCGACCGCCCCGCCGCCGACGACGAGCACCCGCCGGCCGGCCAGCATCAGCCCGAGGGGGTACGGGTTCACTTCTTCGCCACACCGGCGGAGTCGAACGTGGCGACGTCATGCAGCACCCGCACCGCGCACGCGACGATAGGCAGGGCCAGCACCGCGCCCGTACCCTCCCCTAACCGCAGACCGAGATCGACCAGCGGCGCGAGTCCAAGGTGGCTGAGCGCGACCGACGCGCCCGGCTCGGCGGAGCGGTGCCCGGCGACCATGGCGCCGACCGCGTACGGCGCCATCGCGGCCGCAACCAGCGCCGACGAGCAGGCAATGACACCGTCGAGAACGACGGGTACGCGCAGCGCGGCACCGCCGAGGATGAAGCCAGCGATCGCCGCGTGCTCGAGACCGCCCACAGCCGCCAAGACCCCGATCGGATCGTGGACGTCCGGCCGGTGCAGATCCAGGGCAGCCGCGATAACGGAGGTCTTGTGCGCGAGCGTGGCATCATCCACGCCGGTACCTCGACCGGTCACGTCAGCGGGATCGGCACCGGTGAACGCGGCGATGAGGGCCGCGGCCGGGGTCGTATTGGCGATGCCCATGTCGCCGGTGACCAGGATGTCGTACCCCTCGACTACCAGATCCTGCGCCACCGAGATGCCCACCTCGACCGCGGCGAGCGCCTCCGCCGGGGTCAGCGCCGGCTCCACGGCGAGGTCGCGGGTGCCGGCCCGCACCTTGCGCGCCCACAGCTCCCCGCCTCGCCCGACGGTCTCCCCACCGCGGACCGGGGTGGCGAGGATGGGACTGGCAACGCCCACATCGACCACGGTGACGGCGGCCCCGACCTGTCGGGCGAAGGCGTTGACCACGGCGCCGCCGGCGAGGAAGTTCGCCACCATCTGCGCGGTGACCTCCTGCGGCCACGGGGTGACAGCTTGGGCGTGCACGCCGTGATCCCCGGCAAAGACGGCGACGGCCGGCCGCTTCGGGATCGGCGGCGGGCAGTGACCGGCGAGCCCGGCGAGGCGTACGGCCAGACCCTCGAGCGCACCCAGCGAGCCGGCCGGCTTGGTCAGCCGTGTCTGGCGCTCCCGCGCCGCGACCATCGCGGTCTCATCGAGCGGCTGGATTACGGTGACTGCATCGTTGAGCCGCACGTGCCTACCTTCCCGTAACGCCACGCCATCACGCCAGGCCAGGAGTCTACGGCGCCCACCCGCTGCGCCTCACAGACCGGCTAACGCGCGGCCAGCGTGTGGGCGAACGCGGACAGGAACGCATCCGACGTCGCGGGGTCTCGGACGGCGATCCGAAGAAAGTCTGGGCCCAGCCCAGGGAACGTGTCGCCATGGCGCACGGCGAAGCCGCTCTCCCGAAGGGCCGCCCGGATCGCGAGGCCCCCGTCCACGCGTACCAGGACAAAGGAACTCGCCGGTTCGCCCGCCATCGATACTCCGGGCAGCGCCACAAGGCCGGCGACCAGATGTGACCGGTCGGCGACGAGGGCGGCCGCGATCCGGCGCTCCTCGGCGACGGCGACCGGAGCGCTGCATACCACGGCGGCCGCCAGCGCCGGCGTGGAGACGGGCCACAACGGCTGCGCCGACGCGAGTTGACGCACGAGATCCGGCGGCGCGAGCAGGTAGCCGATCCGGAGCCCGGCCAGGCCCCACGTCTTGGTGAGACTTCGGACGACGACGAGGCCCGGCAGGTCGCGCCGGTGCGAAAGCGACGCGGGCTCACCGGACGCCCCCGGCACATGAACCGTGTCGGCGAACGCCTCATCCACCACGAGCACCCGGCCCGGCCGGGCGAGCGCGGCGACGGCCTCAGCGGGATGGCAGATCGAGGTGGGATTCGTGGGATTGCCGAGCACCACGAGGTCGGCATCGGCCGGTACCCGCGCCGGGTCGAGCCGGAACGGCTCGGTCAGGATTATCCGTTCCACGTCGTGGCCGGCCGACCGCAGTGCCGCCTCAGGCTCGGTGAACTGGGGGTGAACGACAACCGCGTGTCGCGGTCGCAGCGCCTGGGCCAGTAGCACGAATGCCTGCGCCGCACCGGCGGTGAGCAGAACCTCCTCTGGGCCGCGGGCGTGCCGCTGGGCGACCGCTGTGCGCGCCGGCGCCGGGTCGGGGTATCGCGCCAGATCCACCAGCGAAGCGGTGAGCGGTTCGGCCAGCCAGGTCGGCAGCGGCGCGGACCGGACGTTGACGGCGAGGTCGACCAGCCCGGGCGCCACCTCCACGTCGCCGTGGTGTCGGAGCCCATCGCCGCCGTACGCCAGGTGCCCGTACTCGGTCGCCAAATGCGGGAGGTTCATCGAAGTCGCGCCCATGCCGTCGGTATTTATCCTACTTTTTAGGGGTGTTGAAGCGGACCCTCAAGGTCACTAGCTATCTTGCCCCACTCCTACGCGCTGGACTGATCACCGGCATCGCCGTGGCCGCGGTCGCGTTTCCGCTCGTCGCGATCGGTGGACTCGGCGCGCTCGCCGGGGCCGACCTCATCGATCGGATGCCGGACAAGCTGCGGGCGGCCCCATCGGCGCAGGTCACGAAGATCTACGCGGCCGACGGGAAGACGCTGATCACCCAGTTCTATGAGGAGTACCGCAAGTACGTGCCGTTGACCCAGATCTCGCCCTACATGATCAAGGCGATCGTGGCGAGCGAGGATTCGCGGTTCTATGAACACAATGGGGTCGACGTCAAGGGCGTCGTTCGTGCCTTCGTCGCCAACCAGCAGGCCGGCGGCGTATCACAGGGCGCCTCGACCCTCACGATGCAGTACGTCCGCAACGTGCAACGCGACTCGGCCGAGACACCGCAACAGGTCAAGGAGGCGACAGAACAGTCCAATGTCCGCAAGCTCAGGGAGATGCGCCTCGCGGTGGCGGTCGAGAAGGAACTAACCAAGGAAGAGATCCTGGAGCGTTACCTCAACGTGGCCTACTTTGGCCACCGCGCGTACGGCATCTACGCGGCCGCCGAGGTCTACTTCTCCAAGCGACCGACGGATCTCAGCCTCGCCGAGGCCGCGACCCTGGCCGGGCTGGTCAAGGCGCCGTCCGCGTATGACCCGGCGGGCCCGAACAAGGCCGGCGCGCTCGAACGACGCAACTACGTCATCGATCGGATGACGGAGATCCAGTACGTCTCGCCCGCCCTGGCCACCAAGACGAAGAAGCAGAAGATCCAGCTGCGCCTGATCGACCCGCCCAACGACTGCGTCTCGGTCAACTCCCAGCACAACGACTGGGGCTACTTCTGCGACATGTTCAAGAACTGGTGGCGCCAGCAGGAGGCGTTCGGCGCGACGCCACAGCAACGCGAGGAGAACCTGCGCCGCGGTGGCTACACCATCGTCACGTCCCTAGATCCGCGCACCCAGAAGATCGCGATGAGTGAGGTCAGGTCGAAGCAGAGCATCCGCAGTTCCTACGCCCTCGGCGTGGTCGCGATCGAGCCCGGCACCGGCAAGATCAAGGCTGCCGCGGTGAACCGCAGGTACCTGCTTGACCAGGGGAACAACGGCCCCCACAGCGACTGGGGCAAGCGAGAGGCACACGTGGCGAGCAACTACCCCAACACGGTGGTGCCGCTGCTCGGCGGCGGCGACATGCCCGGCTACCAGGCCGGCTCTACGTTCAAGATCTTTACGTTGGTGGCGGCCCTCGACCTTGGCCTGCCGCTCAGTACGAAGATCAACGCACCCGGGCGACTGACGTCGATCTATCCAGCGGGCGAGTCAGACCCGAGCCGCTGCGGACGCGACCGATGGTGCCCCCGCAACGCCAGCAAGTCGATGACCGGCGTCCAGACCATGTGGTCCGGCTTCGGCAAGTCGGTCAACACCTTCTTCGTCAAGCTCGAACAGGCCATCGGTGCCGAGCGGGCGGTACGTATGGCCGAGCGTCTCGGCATGACCTGGCATACCGACATCGACCGCACGATGGCCTCGCCGGCGCGGGCGAACGGTTGGGGCGCCTTCACGCTCGGCGTCGCCGATACGACCCCGCTCGAGATGGCCAATGCCTATGCCACGCTGGCCGCCGACGGCCGTTACTGCGAGCCGTTGCCCGTGAACAGCATCCTCGACTCCGCCGGCCAACCCGTGGCCGCCGCGACACCCAACTGCCATCAGGCGGTACGCCCGCAGGTCGCTCGCGCCGCGGTCGACGCCGCCCGTTGCGTCACCGGCTATGGGGCCTCCGCCGGCGGCTGCGGCGGCTGGTCCACCGCGCCCGGCGTGTACGGCTCGGTCGGCCGGCCGGTCGCCGGGAAGACTGGTACGACGGACGACACCCGGTCGGCCTGGTTCGTCGGCATGACCCCTGGTCTGGCCGCCGCCAGCTTCATCGCCGACCCGGACAACCCATTCCACGTCGCCGGCGACGGGAACTCGTGGAAACCCATCCAGACCGTGTCGGGTCTCTTGCGCCGTGCTCTGGCGGGTACACCCGTGACGTTCTTCACCCCACCGACGCGCAACACCGCCCGCCACGGCGCCTCCTAAGTGGTCCGTCCGCTGGCCGCCGGAACGCCCGCCTCACCTTTTTTGCGAGATTTTCGGTGAAACGACCTACATGATCGTCGTGCTCCGTAATCCTGATGTTCAGCCGATTTGTACTTATCCCACCTTGTTTGTGCTGGAACGGTCGATCATGTCGCGTAAGCCGCGCATTCGGGGATGGGTCGTCCCACTGAAAGGTCTCCGGCAATGATGGGCTGGATCGTCGGGTCGAGCCAGAAGTACCAACGCCTGGTCCTCGCCGTCGCCGTGGCCCTGGTGGCGTTCGGCTTCGTGCAGCTTCGCAATACGTCGATGGAGGCCCTGCCGGAGTTCGGGCCGGTGCGGGTCGACGTTCAGGTCGAGGCGCTCGGTCTCTCCGCCGAAGAGGTCGAGAACCTGATCACCAACCCGATGGAGAACGAGTTCTTCAACGGCATCCCGTGGCTGGCAAAGCTCGAGTCCCGAACTATCCCCGGGCTGGCCTCGATGGAGATGACCTTCGAGCCGGGGACCGACCCGATCCGTGCGCGGCAGGTGGTTCAGGAGCGCCTGACCATGACACCCGCACTTCCCGCCGCGTCATCCAAACCGCCCTTGGTGGTGCAGCCACTCTCGTCGACCGGCCGGCTCATGATGATCGGACTCTCCTCTACGGAGAGATCCCTGATCGACATGTCGCTCCTGTCCCGGTGGACGATCACCCCACGCCTGCTCAGCGTCCCCGGCGTCGCGAACGTATCTATCTGGGGGTTCCGCGACCGTCAGCTCCAAGTGCAGGTCGATCCGTCCAGGCTGATGCAGCACGGCGTAACGCTCGACCAGGTTCTGCGCTCGTCGGCGAACGCGCTCTGGGTCTCTCCACTGACCTTTGTGGAGGCGTCCACACCTGGACTCGGTGGCTTCGTGGACACCGCGAACCAGCGGATCGAGATCCAGCACAACCAGCCGATCAAGACCGCAAAGGATCTTGCGAAGGTGACCATCCAGGGCGCCGAGAGCCGAGGGGTGATCCTCAGCGACGTGGCTGAGATCGTAGAGGACCACCAGCTACTCATCGGCGACTCGGTCGTGAAGGACACGCCCAGCCTCCTCCTGGTGGTGGAGCGGTTCCCCGGCGCCAAGGTCGCGGACGTGACCCGGGACGTGGAGGCGGCACTAGCCGAACTGGGACCAGGCATGCCGGGCGTGGAGATCGACACGACGGTGTACCGGCCGGCCACATTCATCGAGTCCATGGTTAACAACCTCACCTGGACCCTGATCCTGGGTGCGATCCTGCTGGTTCTCGCGATCGGCGCATTCCTCTTCAATTGGCGCACCGCACTGGTCAGCCTGGTGGCGATCGTGACGTCGGTGGCGGTAACGACACTCGTCTTGTCGTGGTTCGGGGTTGGCCTCAACGTGATGTCCTTGGCGGGGTTGGTGATGGCCTTCGCCATCGTGGTCGACGACGCGATTGTTGGCGTCGAGAACGTCCGTCGACGGCTGCGGCAACGCCGCGAAGAACAAAGCCGCGAGGAGCAGAGCGAAGCGCCCATCGCCGACACCATTCGAGATGCGACACTCGAGGCGCGGGGCCCGCTCTTTGTCGCAGCCGTGATCGCCGCCGTCGCCGTGGTGCCGCTCTTCATTCTCGACGGGGTGAGCGGCGCATTCCTCACGCCGGTCGCGCAGGCCTTCCTGGCGGCGACGGTGGTCTCCTTGGTCGTCGCGCTCACCGTCGCCCCGGTGCTCGCCACGCTGCTGCTCTCGCGCAAGTCACTGCAACACGGTGATTCGCCGGTGGCTCAATGGTTGGAGCGCGGGTATGCCGCGCTCTTGCCCAAACTCGTCCGGCGGCCCGTGTGGTCCTACGGAATGTTGGGCCTTCTCTTGCTGGCGGGCCTCGTAGCAATCCCGTTCCTCGGCTCGCGGCCGGTGTCCCCCACTCTCCAGGAGCGGGACCTGCTCATCGCCTGGGAGGCCGCGCCTAGCGCGTCTCGACCGGAGATGAACCGCATCACGTCAGCGGTCACTACGGAGCTACGGGCCATCCCGGGGGTACGCAACGTCGGCGCACACACAGGACGGGCCCTCGCCTCGGACCAGGTCGTCAACATCAACTCCGGCGAGGTGTGGCTCAGCATCGACCCGGCGGCCGACTACGCCGCCACGGTGGCCGCGGTCCAGGACGTCGTCGACGGCTATCCCGGGCTGCACAGCGACGTGATCACGTACTCGGACAAGCGAATTCGCGAGGTGGTGACCAGAGGCGTCGCAGAGGACCTCGTCGTGCGCATCTACGGCAACGACTACGGCATCCTGAACGAGAAAGCGCAGGAGGTGCTCGGCATCGTCTCCGGAATCGACGGCGTCGCCGAGCCACGGGTGATCTCGGCCCAGATGTCGCCCACAGTGGAGATCGAGGTCGCCGTCGACAGGGCGGCGAGGTATGGCCTCAAGCCAGGCGACGTTCGCCGGGCGGCCGCCACTCTCGTCTCGGCCACCGTCGCGGGCAGCCTCTTCGATGAGCAGAAGGTGTTCGAGGTCGTCGTGTGGGGGGTCCCCGCGGTGCGGCAGAACCTCAACACCATCACGAATCTCCTGATCGACGCACCCACCGGTGGCCCGGGTGGCGGCGCGACTCAGGTCCGCCTGCGCGACGTGGCCAACGTGAGAATCGTGGCCAAGCCCGAGGTCATCTCGCATGACCAGGTGTCGCGCAGCGTCGACGTCGTCGCCAACGTGAGTGGGCGGAGTCTCTCCGCGGTCACTGACGAGGTCGACAGCCGCCTCCGGCAGGTCACGTTCCCCCGCGAGCACCACCTGGAGGTGCTCGGAGAGGGTCAGGAACAGGCGAGCTCCGACCTCCGCCTGGCGGCCTACGTGATCGGTGCAGCAATCCTGATCTTCTTCCTGCTGCAGGCCGGCTTCGGAAGCTGGCGTCTCGCTTCGCTGTACTTCCTACTCCTCCCGGTGGCACTGGCGGGCGGACTGCTGGTGGCTGCCATTGATCGCGGCGCCGTCTCCGTGGTGGCGCTGCTCGGACTGCTTGCCGTCCTGGTCATGGCCGTTCGGGGCGGCATGCTGCAGATCAAGGTGTACCAGCGACTGCAGGACGAGGGCCAGCAGCACGGCGTCGAGCTAGTCCTGACGGGATCGCGCGAGCGCCTGTTCCCAACCCTGACGAGCCTCTTCGCGGTTGGGCTGGCCCTGGTCCCGCTGGTGGTCTACGGCAGTGTGTCGGGGCTCGAGATCGCCAGCCCGCTAGCCCTGATCATCGTGGCCGGTCTCATCACCACGGCGCTGGTGAACCTTTTCGTACTTCCCATCCTCTACCTGCAGTTCGCGGCCAAACCCTGGGCCGGCGCAGCAGAGCAGAAGTCATCTACCAGCCCGGCCCCGGCCTGAGCCGGGACATAGGAGGAATCGTCATGCGCACGCACGGTAGCGACCCGATGCGCGGTCGTGCTCGATGGATGGTCGCCGCCCTCATCGCGGTGAGCCTTGGGCTCGCGGGGTGCGACCGTACCGCGTCGAGCACCACCGGTTCCGGAAAGGTCACCCCAGCCAAGGTCGAGGCGATCCCCGGCAAGGCCGTCAAGACAGTGACATTGACCGAGCAGGCCGCAACGCGGATCGGCGTGGAGACCATCGCGATCGCCGTCGCCCCGGCGAGTCTGCTTCCGCGCGGTACCACACCGGGCCCGTCGACGACGACTGTCCCGTACTCCGCGGTTGTGTACGACCCAAGCGGCAAAACCTGGGTCTACACGGTCCCGGAGCCCCTCACCTACGTTCGCGAGGAGGTCGTGGTCGCGACCGTGGGCGGTCCACAAGGGACCGACGCGGTGCTCTCGGCCGGGCCGCCGGTTGGCACGACGGTGGTCAAGACGGCCGTGATTGAGCTGTACGGCGCCGAACTCGGCATCGGCAAGTAATCCGTCACGTCGGAAGCGAGCAAGGGTAGGGGCGCCACACCATGATGCGTTGGATCATCGGAACCAGCCTGAAGCTCCGGTTCCTCGTGGTCGTGGGGGCCTCGATGCTGATGTTCTTCGGCGTCCTTCAGCTGAGCGACATGCCGATCGATGCCTTCCCCGAGTTCGCGCCTCCGCGGGTGGAGATACAGACGCTTTGCACGGGTCTCTCCGCGCAAGATGTCGAGGAATTAGTCACCGTCCCGTTGGAGCAGGGCCTCAACGGGATCGAGGGCCTCGACGTCATGCGCTCAAAGTCGGTCTCCCAGCTCTCCTCAGTTCTCTTGATCTTCAAGCCCGGCACCGACCTCATGAAATCCCGGCTGCTGATACAGGAACGCCTGACCGCAATCACGCCGCGGCTGCCACGGTGGGCCAACTCGCCGTTCATGCTCCAACCCCTGTCGTCGACGAGCCGTGTCATGAAGATCGGGATGTCACAGGCGGACAAGTCCTCCGCCGCGCACGTCAACATGGCGCTGACCGCCTACTGGACGGTGCGCCCCCGGCTCATGCGGGTCCCCGGAGTGGCGAACGTGGCCATCTGGGGCGACCGCTGGCACGTCAAGCAGGTCCAGGTGGATCCGGAGCTGATGCGGCAGCACAACGTCACGCTGGAACAGGTCATGAACGCGGCCGGGGATGCGGTGGACGTGGGCCAGTTGAAGTTCCGGGGTGGGTTCGAGATCGGCACCGGTGGCTGGGTCGATACGGCCAATCAGCGGCTCCAGGTGCAGCACCAGTTGCCTGCCCTCACCGCCGAGCAACTGGCTGGAATTCCGATCGACGTGCCACCGGGGGCCAAGAAGATCTACCTCAAGGACGTGGCCCGGTTGGTGGACGTGGACGAGCCACCGGGATCATTGCTCGTTGGGGACGCGGTCATCAACGACGGCCTAGGGCTGATGCTTATCGTCGAAAAGCTCCCCTGGGGCAACACCTTGGAGGTGACCCGCAACGTCGAGGCGGCGCTCAAAGACATGGCACCCGGGCTGGAAGGCATCGCCGTCGACACCGAGATCTTCCGACCCGCAACCTTCGTCGAGACGTCGGTCAACAACCTCGGCCGGGCGATGATCATCGGGTTCCTTCTGGTCGTCCTCATTCTTGTACTCTTCCTCTTCGAATGGCGCGTCGCGCTGATCAGCGCCATCTCGATCCCGCTCTCACTCGTCGCGGCTGGACTCGTGCTCAACTGGGCCGGGGCCACGATCAACACGATGATCCTGGCCGGTCTGGTGATCTCGCTAGGCGTGCTGGTCGACGACGCCATCATCGACGTCGAGAACATCGTGCGTCGCATCCGCCAACATCGACTGGAAGGCAGCACCCGGTCGACCGCATCCATCGTCCTCGAGGCCTCGATCGAGGTCCGGGGACCCATCGTCCAGGCCACGATGATCATCCTCGTCTCCACCGCGCCGATCTTCCTGCTCGGCGGGCTCACCGGCTCGTTCTTCCGGCCGATGGCGCTGGCCTACGGGCTAGCGATCCTGGCCTCCCTGCTGGTCGCCCTGACGGTGATCCCAGCGCTCGCCCTGATCCTGCTGGCAAAGGCTCCGATCGAGAGACGCGAGTCGCCACTCGTGCGCTGGCTCCAGCGTGGGTATACCGCCGCGCTCGCCCGCATCGTCCCGCGTCCCAAAGTGGCCTACGCCACCGTTGCACTCGTCATGGCCGGCGGTGTACTGCTGCTGCCGCTGCTCGGTCAGAGCCTGTTCCCGGCGTTCAAGGAGCGGGACTTCCTGATGCACTGGGTGGTTCAGCCAGGCACCTCCCGCGAGGAGAGTGTTCGCATTACTGTCCAGGCCAGCAAGGAGCTGCGGGCGATACCCGGGGTACGCAACTTCGGCGCCCACATCGGACAGGGCACGCTTTCGGACGAGGTCGTCGGCATGAACTTTACCGAGAACTGGATCAGCATCGACCCATCCGTCGACTACGACAAGACGCTGGCCGAAGTGCAGAAGGTGGTCGACGGCTACCCAGGAATCCAACGGGACGTCCAGACATACCTGAAGGAGCGCACCAAGGAGGTGCTGACTGGGTCGAGCGACGCCGTCGTCGTCCGCATCTTCGGCGACGACCTCGACCTGCTCCGCGAGAAGGCCAACGAGGTTAAGGAGCTCATGGCCGGCGTCAATGGCATCATCGAAGAACACGTGACGCTGCAGTCCAACATCCCGCAGCTACAGGTCGAGGTCGACCTCGCCAAGGCATCCCGATACGGGATCAAGCCGGGCGACGTACGGCGCGCGGCCGCCACATTCATCGCCAGCGAAGAGGCGGGCGACATTTGGCGAAACGGCAAGAACACCGAGGTGCATGTCTGGAGCGTCCCGGAGGCACGGTTCAGCGTCAACAGCGTGCGTGAGCTGCTGATGGACACGCCAGACGGCCGCAAGATCCCTGTGGGCGAAATGGCCGACGTGAAGATAGTGTCTACTCCCAACCAGATCCTCCGGGAGAGCGGCTCCCGCCGCATCGACGTCGGCGCCAACGTCGCCGACGGGTTCGCCCTCGACAACGTCGCGGCCGAGGTGCAGGAGCGCCTTGCCACGGTCGACTTCCCCGCCGGCTACCACGCGCAGCTGCTTGGTGAGTACAAGGAACAGCAGGCCGCCCAAGACCGGCTGACGCTCTTCGCGGGGGTCGCGTTGATCGGGATCCTCTTCCTCCTGGTGACCGCCTTCAACAGTTGGTGGCTCGCGTTTCTCGTCCTACTCACGTTGCCGATGGCACTGGTAGGTGGGGTCTTCGCGGCGTACCTCACCGGCGGCATCCTCTCGCTCGGCTCGCTGGTGGGCTTCTTCACGGTGCTGGGCATCGCCGCCCGCAACGGCATCCTGATGATTAACCACTTCCAGCATCTCGAGCGAGAGGAGGGTGAGCCGTTCGGCCCGAACCTCGTCCTGCGGGGCGCGAAGGAGCGGCTCTCGCCGATCCTGATGACCTCGTTGGCCGCGGGACTCGCCCTCGTCCCGCTGGTGGTCTTGGGAAGCCTTCCCGGCCACGAGATCGAGCACCCCATGGCAGTGGTGATCATCGGCGGCCTAGTCACCTCGACGCTGCTGAACCTGTTCGTGACGCCCTCCCTCTACCTGCGCTTCGGCGGGCGGCGGGACGCATCCGCGCCGGACGAGGGCGGACGTGGCTGGCGCGGGATCGTCGGATGGCGCCGGAGACCCCAGACGACATAGGGGAGGCGAGTGTCCCAGGGTCGATGAAGGCAACGGCGCGCCGAGTGTCGCGGATCACCGGAGTAATCTGCCGTGACGTGTACCGGTTTCTGCTGTCGCCGCGCTGGATCGGCCTGGGCCTGCTGATGACTCTGGCCGCCGCCGGCATGGTCGGCCTCGGCCTGTGGCAACTGGACCGCTACCACTATCGCAGCGAGATCAATGCCCGCATCGACGCCGCCGGCGTCCGGGATCCCCTTCCGCTGGCGCAGGTGCTCGCCGCGCCCGCACCCGTGCGAGCCGGCGTGGTCGGCTCGGCGCCGCCGGTAGCGGCGTCGTGGACGCGGGTCACCGTGACCGGCAGGTACGACCCGACGCACGAGATTCTGGCCCGCGCCCGCACCGTCCATGACCGCGTCGGGTTCGAGATCCTCACGCCGCTCGTGCTCCCCGATGGCACCGCGGTGCTCGTGGACCGGGGCTGGGTGCCGCCATCGGCCGCCGGTGCCGCCGCGCCACCCAAGGTCCCGGCCGCTCCGGCGGGTGAGGTGACCGTCGTCGGCCGTATCCACGCGCCTGAGAGCCGAGCCGCCGCGGCCGAACCCTTCGGCGACTGGATGGCGGTACGCCGCGTCGCGCCCGAGCTTCTTGCCCCCGCCCTCCCCTACCCGCTCTTCGGGGCTTACCTGACACTGGAGAGCCAGACCCCGCCGGGAGATCCGGCCTACGTTTCGATCCCGCCCGACTATGAGAACGCCGGCATGAACGCCGGCTACGTCGTGCAGTGGTGGCTGTTCGCCGCACTGACTCTGGTCGGGCTCGGCTACCTCGTGGTGCGGGAGGGACGTGCGCATCGGCCCGGCGGAGGCGCGCCGGCTGCGGTCACCGGTCGCGGCCTCGAAGCGGCGCCAATCTCGCCCGCGCTCTGACCGACACCGCCGCGGTTCGCCGATCGCTGGCGCGTTCGGTGCCGGCCAGCCGAGAATGGAGTCGGTCGAGCCACGACGTTCGTCGCTCGGCGGAGGTCAGTCGAGTCACAAGTCAGTCGAGTCACAAGGGGGTGGGCCATGGCGACGATGACGACCACCGCGACCTGGACGATCGAGATGCGCTTCGAGGAGGACCCCGACCGCACACACGCGATGGCTGTCCTGCGGACGCCGGACGGGCGCGAGTTGCATGGTCACGGCCAGTCTCGGCGCAACCCGGTCGACCGGCCGCTGCCGCGAATCGGCGAGGAGGTGGCGGGGGCTCGGGCGCTATCTAATCTCGCGCACGAACTCCTCGAGTACGCCGCGGGCGAGATCGAGTCGAACGTCCGTCGCGGCGACCCCGCACCCTGACCGCCGGCCCGCCCTGCCCTTCGCCGTTCTTGCCGTCGATCAAGGACCTGTGGCCGTGGTCGGATCTCTATTCCTCGACCATTTCTCCTTGATCGGCGGGAAGATCGAGGTCGGCGGGGAGAACGAGGTCGGACGGGCGGAGATGGGCGGCGTGGGAGAGGGCGCGGACGGCGGCGATCGTGTCGGCATCCGAGGCGGACTTGTCCTCGCGATAGCGCAGCACCCGGGCGAAGCGCAGCGTCACCCCGCCCGGATAGCGCGTGCTCGCCTGTACTCCGTCGAAGGCGATCTCGACAACGAGTTCTGGCAGGACGGTGACCACCCACTCGCCGCGATCGATGGCGAGCTCCTGTAACCGAGCGGTCTGCCACGCGAGCATTGCATCGGTAAGGCCTTTGAACGTCTTGCCGAGCATGACGAATCCGCCGGCCGGGTCGCGTGCGCCCAGGTGCAGGTTGGACAGCCAGCCGCGCCTGCGCCCATGCCCCCACTCGGCCGCCAGCACCACGAGGTCCAAGGTGTGGCGCGGTTTGACCTTGATCCAGGCAGCGCCGCGGCGACCCACGTCGTAGGCCGCCCCGGCGGCTTTGATCACGACCCCCTCCTGGCCGTGATCCAGGGCCGCCGCAAATGCGGCCTCAGCCTCCGCCGGCGACTCAACAGTGATCCGCGCGACGCGCAACGACGCCGGAACCGCCGCGTCCAACGCAGCCCACCGTACGGTGCCGGGCTCGTCGATGAGGTCGGTGCCGTCGAGGTGCAGCGCATCGAAGAAGAACGGCGCAAGCGCGCCCGGCGCAAGCCGGGACGCACGACTCGCGGTCTCCTGGAACGGTCGGGCCCGGCCCGACTGATCAACGGCCAGGGCTTCCCCATCCAGCACCGCGACCCGCCCGGCCAGGGCTCGTGCCGCCGCGACAATCTCGGGCACGCGCGCGGTGATGTCGTCCAAGCTCCGGCTGAATACCGCGACATCGTCGCCATCGCGGTGCACCTGCACCCGAATGCCGTCCAGCTTGGCGTCGACGGACGCCGGCAAACCGGTGGCCGTCAAGGCCTCCTCGATGCTGCTCGCGGCCTGGGCGAGCATCGGTGCCAACGGCCGGCCAACGGTCAGGCGGAACTCGCCGAGCGCTGCCACGCCACCGATGAGTGCCGTGGCCGCCACCATCTTGAGGTCGCCTGATAGCAGGAGCGCACGACGCACGACCGTCGGTGCGACGCCCGCGGCGACGGCAATCGCGTCGGCGAGCAGCCCGGCCTGTGCGCCCTGGCGTACCTCGCCCGAGATGATCCCGCTAAGCAGTCGATGCTCGTCCGCCGTCGCCGCGGCGAACAAGCTCTGTACCAACGCGCGTCGCCGTGCCTGCGAACCGGCACCCGCCACGGTGCCCATCTCCGCCAACCGAGCGTCAACGTCGCGCACAGTTAGCGTCGCTACATCGGCCGAGGGTGGCAGGTCGCGAAGGCTCGCCCAACCAACCCCGATCTGGCGCTGGCGCATCTCACCCGCGAGGTACGCCGCACCGGCCTCAATTTCCCGCGAGTCGCCCGACCGCGCGAGCCCCTTGAGCGCGCCGGCCAACAACTCGATCTTTGCCCGCCGACCAGAGGTCGCCGCAACCGCCGCCGACGTCGCGGCGAGATCTGCGAACAGCACCACCTCATCATGCCCGCGGTGTACGACATCCGCGTCCCAGCAGGATCGGCTGTCGCACCCTACGCGGCGACGACCTCGGAGATGGTGAACGTGCGGGCGAGCACGGCGTTGGCGACCCGCGTTAGGTGGGAATCGAGCTGGTGGAGGACGGCCACGAGCTGGTCGATCTGCTCGGTGAGCGTGGCCTCGGGAAGGGCCCGAACGTCCTCTTCCCCAAGAGCGGCGATGGCGGCGTGAAGCTGGTCCATAACATCTCTCGTACTCATGTGCTAGAAGGTAGTCGATTCGAACACGCTTAGCAAGACCGTAGCCGAACTTTTGTTCGACGTGTCGCGACACGCCGAACCGATCGCGCCGTCACCCCCGCGACGGCAGCATCCGGGCGACGTTTGCCAACAGCAACGTCTCGGCGATACAGACCCGCTCGAACTCTGCCAGGTGCAGGCTCTCGTTCGGCCCGTGCGCCCGCGAATCCGGGTCCTCCACGCCGGTCACGAGGATCGCCGCTTCGGGGAAGAGATCCTGGAAGGTGGCGATGAACGGGATCGAGCCGCCCACCCCGATGTCGACGGGCACCACGCCATCCCAGGCCGCCCCGAACGCGGCCCGCGCCGCGTCGTACGCGGGCCCGGACGACTCGATCACACACGGCGCACCATCATGCTCGAGGGTCACCGTCACGCGGGCTCCCCACGGGGCGTTGCGCTCGATGTGTGTTGCCAGCGCGAGAAATGCCTTCTTCGGGTCGTCGCCCGGAGCTATCCGCACCGAGACCTTCGCCTTCGCCACCGGTACCAGCGCGTTGGGAGCCTCGGTGGTGCGCGGCGCGTCGACGCCGAGCACCGAGATCGCGGGACGGGTCCAGACCCGCTCCACCAGGCGGCCGGTGCCGATGAGTGACACCCCATCCAAGAGACCGGCCTCAGTGCGGAATCGGTCCACTGGATAGTCCAGTGGCGCCGCCTCTCGGCGTACCAACCCTTCCACGGCGACGTCACCGGCATCATCGTGCAGCGTTGCCAACAGTCGACACAGGGCAGTGAGCGCATCGGGCACGGCCCCGCCAAACATTCCACTGTGGACGGCGTGATCCAGAGTTCGCACCTCGACGAACCCGTTGACGATCCCCCGTAGCGATGTCGTCAACGCCGGCTGCCCGATGTCCCAGTTGCCCGAGTCCGCGATGACGATAACGTCGGCCGCCAGCTCCGACCGGTGCAGGAGAAGGAGTTCCTCGAGCGAGTCCGAGCCGAACTCCTCCTCGCCCTCCACGAAGACGACGACGCCCACCGGTAGCTCGTCGCCGAAGGCCCGCAGCGCCGCCACGTGTGCCATGATGCCGGCCTTGTCGTCGGCCGCGCCGCGGCCGTAGAGCCGCCCGTCGCGCTCCGTCGGTTCGAAGGGATCCGTGAGCCAGGCCGTGCGGTCACCCACCGGCTGCACGTCGTGGTGGGCGTAGAGCAGCACCGTCGGCGCACCCTCCGGCGCGGGTCGGCGCCCGATCACCGCCGGCTGCCCGCCCGCGCGGACGATCTTCACGTCCGGCAGGCCCGCCTCACGCAGCAGTACAGCCACGGCCTCGGCCGAGCGGTCGACCTCGGCATGGTCGAACGACTCGAAGGCGATGCCGGGGATGCGGACAAGGTTGTCTAGGTCGGCACGTACGCCCGGCATGTGAGCGGCGACGGTGGCGCGCAGCTGCGACTCGGTGAGGCTCATGGTCTCCGATCGTAGGCGGGCGCTATCGACCGTCCGAAGGCGGTGCGTCCGCCTCGTCGCCGTCGCGCCGCGGCGAGCCATCCGGCGCGGTACCTGTACCCATCCAGTCCCGGAGACGGCTCGCACCGGCACCGACCCAGTCGCCCACCGAGCCCGACGCTCCGTCACCGAGGCGACGCAGCAGTGAGACGAGTGGGTCCTGCGACGTGGCGAAGGCTTCGCGGTACGAATCGGCGGCCGCTTTCGCGTCGGCGGATGCGGAAGCAGTCCTATCGTCGTCGCGGCGCGGATAGTCGCCGCCGAGCACCCGTGCGTACGCGCCCGAGTCGACCCACTGGCGCAACGCGGCGGCGCGGCCGACCGGCAGCGGGTGGCTGCGCCCCACCACCATCCGAATCTTGATCAAGCTGTCGCGCAGGTCCCCGGTCCGGTCGTACTCGGCGGCCTGCTCCAGGAACGCGGCAGTGTCCACCTCGGACAGATCACCGCCACCGGCGAGCTTCATCGTCAGCCGTAGCGCCGCGGCCGGGTCCTGCCCCGAGAGCAGCCCGGCCCGATCCGCGGAGAGTTCGGCCTTGCGCCACCACTCACGCAGCGCCGTGATAATGGCCCGGATCGCGAGGGAGCCCAGCGGCAGCCAGGCCAGGGCGACGGCCCAGTTCGTGAGGATCACGAGCATCGTGCGATACACGGCGTGGCCCGACATGAGGTGCCCGATCTCATGCCCGAGCAGGTGCCGCAGCTCCTCGTCATCGAGTAGCTCCAACGCGCCGCTGTTGACCACGATGAACGGCTTGGACATACCGACACACATGCCATTGAGCGTCCGGTCGTACTGGATGTAGAGCTCCGGCAACTCCGCCAGGTCCAGGGCCGCAGCCGACTCGGCGAAGAGCCGGTGCACCCGCGGGTACTGCCGATGGTCGACCCGGATGGCGCCGCCGAGAAACTCCAGGCGGTATGCCCGTTCGTTCCACAGCGAGTTCAATGCCTTGAGTACGTCGTCGAAGCCTCGCAACTCGCGCAGGGCGGTCAGCGCTCCTCGATCGGCGGGATGTTCCCACGCCCGCGAGGAGATCCCCGTCAACGTCACACGCCGGCGGGCCGGCAATTTCTCCTCGGCGCTCATCGCTCCCCCCTCAGGACTCCCTCTCGGATCGTCCCCCGTTTCCGGTCAGTGTGCCAACCGGACGAACTCGCGCTCGGCATCGTGCGGCTGTGTGGGTGCACCGTCGACCACAAGACGCGCTCGGCCGGCGGTGCCGTCGGCCGCGAAATGCCGCTCCTCATCCGCCATCCACCGCACCCACTCGTCACGCTGGACCTCACCGTCGCGTTCGATGCCCCGCGTGAGGCGAAGGTCGCGGTCGGCGACGACGAAAACGCTGAGACCCAGGTACGGGGAAGTGGCCGCCCTGGCGCTGGTGACTCCGTCGACGATGAGCACCTGGGGTACGGGCACCGCCTGCCATGCGTCATCGAAGCACCCGCGATGCCAGTCGTACGTGCGATAACGAGCGGGCTCCCCTCGGCTCAAGGGCACCAGGATCCACTCACTCAGTCGTGGCCAGAACCTGACCATGTCGGTCCAGCCCTCCAGCAGGTCGTCGGTGTGGATCTCGGCTACGTCGGCGCCTGCTTCGCGGAGAGCCGTCGCGAGTCGCCCGGCAAACGTGGTCTTCCCCGACCCCGCCGGTCCGTCGACGGCCACATACCGCACGGGCCCTAGCCGGGGTGGCTCCGCGAGGATCGTCGCGGCCAGGTGCTCGTAACGCTCGACGCTCCCGCGCACTCTCACTCGCCCGCTCCCGCTCACGCCGGCTGACCCTACCGTCTCACTCGCCGGCCGCCCCAATCGCCCAGCTGCGCGCACCCCTCGTGAGGAAGATCCGGCGGCGGGCCGGACTCGATCAGCCGCCACAGGGCGTCGGTGTCGAGGTGTGTCTCGACGAGATCGCCGAGCAGGTTTAGCATGCGCTCACGGACGACGGCGAATCTGGTGTCCGGGGCCACGGTGAATCCAGTCCTTCCGGCGAGCCGCGCGGCCTCGGTGAGGAACGCCCGACGGAATTCGTCCGATTCGAGGACGCCGTGCCAGTGGGTCCCGAACACGTTGGCTAGGCTGGCACCCTCGGGTGTGCCATCGGCGTAGCACAGCAACGGCTGGACCTCCTCGGGGCGCCGCGAGACGTAACCGTGGTGGATCTCGTACCCCCGCACCGGTATCCGGCCGAACCGCCCGTCGGCGGTACCGATCGGCCGGGCCAGGGTCTTCGCCGAGCGAAACGTGATCTCGATCGGTGCCAGTCCGAGCCCGGCAACTGTCCCACGGCGGCTCTCCACGTCGTCGTGGATGCGCTCGGCGAGCATCTGGAATCCGCCGCAGATGCCAAGAAGCGGCTTGCCGGCGGCCGCATGCCGGGCCACGGCATCCGCCAGTCCGGACTCCCTCAGCCACACCAGGTCATCCACTGTGGACTTGGAACCGGGTAGCACGACCAGGTCGGCCTCGTCCAGCTCGGCGGCCTCCACAGTGAGGCGCACCCGGACGCCAGGCTCAATGGCCAACGCTTCGGCGTCGGTCGCGTTGGAGATTCTGGGCAGGCGGACTACCGCAACGCGTAGCCACTCGCCGCCTAGAGCAGGTTCGGGCCGGCCGAGCAGGCGCCCGTATGCCAGCGAGTCCTCGGCATCGAGCCACAGGTCGAGGTGAAAGGGCAGCACGCCGTAGGTGGGACGTCCGGTTAGCGAGCGCAGCATGTCGAGGCCGGGGTGGAGCAGATCGAGCTCGCCGCGGAATCGATTGATGATGAAGCCGGCGACGAGTGCCTGGTCCTCAGCGTCGAGGAGGGCCAGCGTGCCGAAGAGAGAGGCAAAGACGCCGCCGCGGTCGATGTCGCCGACGATGATGGTTGGGAGGTGCGCGGCTCGGGCAAGGCCCATGTTGACGAAGTCCGAGTCGCGTAGGTTGATCTCGGCCGGGCTGCCGGCTCACTCGCAGACCACGACGTCGTACTCGCCGCGCAGCTCCGCGAGCGTGTCGAGGGCGGCGGAGGCGAGCATCGGCTTGAGCTCGCGGAAGTTCGACGCCGTGATGTGGCCGACGGCGTGGCCGTTCAGCACTACCTGGCTCGACAGGTCGGGCCCGGGTTTGAGGAGCACGGGATTGAACCGGACGTCCGGCTCCAGACCACACGCGGCGGCCTGCATGGCCTGCGCCCGACCGACCTCTCCGCCGCGGCCGGATGCATCGATAGCGATGGCCGAGTTGTTGGACATGTTCTGCGCCTTGAAAGGCGCGACCTTCACCCCGCGCCTGCGCAGCCATCGACAGATTCCGGCCGTGATCACGCTCTTGCCCGCGTCCGAATGGGCTACGAGCAGACCCCGGCCGGTCACCGGCACCGGCGCCATGGCTTCGCGAGCGCGTGCGCGGCACACAGGACCAGGGCGGCCGCTCCAACCGCGGCCGAGAGTTGGGCCGCTCGCCGCACGTCCCGCGCGACCGGAAGTGGTCCGTCGCCGAGGACCGGGCGGTCCTCCACGCGTCCGAAGTAGACGTTGCGGCCGCCCAGACTGACCCCGAGCGCGCCAGCCACGGCGGCCTCGCATTGGCCCGAGTTGGGGCTCGGGTGGCGGTTGCCGTCGCGTAGCCAGACCCACGCGGCCCGGCCAGGTGATCCGCTGACGAGCGGAGCGGCGACCGCGGTGAGCGCTGCCGTGAGGCGGCTCGGGACGAGGTTCGCCACGTCGTCTGCCCGGGCCGAGGCAGTGCCGAACCGGGCGTACTTGGCCGACCGGTGCCCGACCATCGCGTCCAGCGTGTTGATCGCGCGGTAGCCGACCAGGCCGGGTAGGCCAGCGATGGCGCCCCAGACCAGCGGCGCGACGACAGCGTCGGACGTGTTCTCCGCGACGGATTCCACCGTTGCCCGAGCGATCTCCGAGTTGTCCAGTGTGGAGGGATCCCGCCCACAGAGGTTCGGCAGCCGCCTGCGGGCCGCCCGGAGATCTCCGGCGTCGAGGGAATCGGCCATCGCCTCGGCTTCGCGCCGCAGAGAGGCCCCGCCGAGCACGGCCCAGGTGGTCGCGGCCACGAGCGCAGAGCGGGCGATGGGTCGGCGTTGCGTTGCGATGGCCGCGGCGCACGCGACCAGCACCGGCATGCCGACGGCGATGGCGGCGTGCCGCGCTCCAGCTGCCCGGTCCACCGCGTACGTCCGACGCTCAAGGGCCGCCGCCAGCCGGCCGTACCCCGCGACCGGGTGGAACCGACGCGGATCGCCGAGGGCGGCGTCGAGCGCATAGCCGGTAACGAGCCCAACCGCGTTAGCGATCGCGCGCGCCCTGCCCTGACGGCGATCTTGGATGCTTTTCGGTGTCCCCACCCCGATAATCATCCAAGATCCACGAACGAGCGGGCGGGATCGAAGAGAGCGATCGGATGCGGCGTGGAGCCCTTTGTGACCAGGTCGGTCAGGATCTCCCCGACCACTGGCGCGAACTTGAAGCCGTGTCCGGAGAACCCACACGCCACCGCAACATTCGGGTGGGCGGGATGCAGGCCCAGCACAAAATGCTCGTCGGGAGTGAGCGTGTAAAGGCATGGCTTCGAGCCGAGCCAATCCCCAGCAGCCAGCGCGGGTAACCGCGTCGCGAGCCAGGCGCGCATCGCAGAGATCTCCTCCTCGCGAACCGGGGCGGCGCCGGCATCCGGGTCCACCGCCTCGTCGCCGTGATGAAGCGACGCCTTGACCGCGCCGCCCACCGCCGGCAGGCCGTACGCGGTCTTTCCCGGTCCGTACTCCCAGATCCAGACCGGGAACCGACCCGGCTCGAACCAGGTCCCGTCCGCAGCGCGCCAGTAGTGCTGCACCCGGCGCTGGACCCGCAACGGCACGCGCAAGCGGGTCAGCGCCGGAGCCCAGGCGCCGGGGGCGAGCACGAGCCGGTCGGCGTGCAGGTCACCGGCGGCGGTCGTCACCGTGACGCCGTCCTCGGTTGCGCTCCAGTCCTCGACCGCCAGACCGATGCGCAGGTCTGCTCCCGCAGTGGCGGCGAGCCGAAGGTGGGCGGCGATCGCCTGCTCCGGACGCACCAGGCCGGCGATCTCCTCGAAGAGTCCGACCTCATCATCCGCCGGGGTGAAGGAGGGAAACCTGCGCCGCACCTCGGCCGGATTGAGCAACTCGTGCGGCAACCCGTGCGCCTGGGCGGCGGTCAGCGCACCGGCGACCGCCGCCGACTCCGGCCGGCCCAGCATCAGCCCGCCTGTCGTCGTCAGCACGGTCTCGCCGGCCGTCAATTCGAGCGCCCGCCATAGTTCATACGACCGGCGGACCAGGGGCACGTACTCGGCGCCCTCCATGTAGGCCATCCGGATGATCCGTGACCCGCCCCCGTGCGCGCCCCGCTCGTGCGGCGGAGCGAATCGGTCCACACCGACGACCCGCACGCCCCGCGCAGCGAGATGGTAGGCGGCGGCGGCCCCCATGCTGCCCAGCCCCACCACGATCACACCGGCTCGCACGCCACGCAGCCTAGCCGGGCCACGGGCCGGACGATCCGGCGGAGATGTGCGGGCCGACCACCCCGCGCATCTCCGCCGGACCTGAAGGGGATCGTCAGGCCGGTACGGGCTGACGCCCGCGCCGGCGGCTGCGGCTGCCGGACCCGCCAGAACCGGCGTCCGCGCCAGCGGTCTCCCCCTCGTCTGTGTCGTCCTCGCCGCTCTCCTCGTCCGTCTTCGTCGGGTCGAGGCCGGCGTTGCGGAGGATCGCCATCGCCTCGACGTCGGTGTCCGGGATGTCCGGTCCGTTGTAGCTCTCGCCGTAGCCAAAGTCGTGGTACGACTCCTCCGCGGACTCCCCCGCCGGTCGGTCCCCGTTGACTTGGCCGAAGATTGTGCTGCCTGGGACCGGAACGGCGCGGGTGAGTTCACCGTTGACGCGACTCTCCGAGTCCTCGTCCTCGATCACCGACCGCACGGTGTCGGGCTTCATCTTGTGGAAGTCCGCGCGTCCGCGCGACAGGTCGTGACCCACCGTGTCGGCGTCGACCTCGTACGCGATGCGCGTCTCTCCCTGCTCGTTCTTCCACTCGCGAGTGGAAATCCGTCCGTAGACGACGACAGGGTCACCGGAGAAGACCGAGCCAACGACGCCGTCGGCCAGGCGGCGCCAGCAGTTCACCTTGATGCGCAGGTTCGCCGCGTCGACCCACACCTGGTTCTCCCGGTCGAAGCGGCGGGCGTTCGTGACGACCCGAAAGCTCGCCACGACCGCGTTGGACTTCTCGATCAACTTGCGCTCGGGCGTTTGTAACGCCGTACCGACGATCGTGACATATGTATCGAACATCGCCTCTCCCAGATCTCGAATCCACACTGGACGCTGCTGGATCGATCCAGGCACAAGCGTGTACGTCCGCTGAGGCGCTGTCACCACGCCGAGCAGGATCTGTGGATAACTTCGTGGGGTGTGGATAACCCACCGGGAGCCGTGATCCGTGACGACCAGCGCATCTTGGCTGAGTGACGATTCAGGTCTGCACCGACGCTCGCCCAGCGACGAAGAGTGTCCCTTGCGGAGCGTACGGCCGTAACCGTCGCCGGCGTCTCCAGGATGGGCGCGTTCGTTGCGAGCGGGGCCCGTTCCACCGTGCGTGGCGCGGCCGGATGCCGTAGCGGGCCTCGATCTGTTCGCCCAGCTGTGCTCCGTTGGCCCGCGGCGGCGCCGCGGCTGGGAACGCGATGATCTCCGGGTGAGTTTGACCGGCCTGTGCTGGCCCCAGTTGCCATCCAGCAGCCCGCCCATCTCGGCCTCTACGAAGGCAGCCTGGACCACGTAGAATCTACCGGTTGACCAATGCGTTGATGTGATACGGAACCGGAGCCTCTGCCTCCGTTGACTGACTGTCTACTTCAGACACGGGGTCGTCGAGTCATCGTTAGCCGACGAGCCACGTCGTCACTGCATTGAGTTCCGTCACGTCGATCACCAGGTCAAGTGGGGCCACAGCCAACGCGCGTCGACGTCGAGCGCAGCGCCTCAAGATCCCCGTGATCATGAGCTGACCGTCGCGAAACAGCGTCGATCATGACCTCCAGGTCATGATCGACGGGTATCGCCGTGGGCCTGGCTATCGGCGAGCGCGCCGTTCCGCCTCGGCCTTGACCGCGGTGAAGGTAGCGGCGACGACCGCCTCCCACCGCTGGGCGACGACGTTGCCCCACGCCGCGCCGAGGGCCCAACCGTCGGTGCCAAGCTCACCGATGTACGACAGCTCGCAGCCACTCTCCTGCTCCTCGAGGAGGAACTGTTCGACCACGTGCGGCACCGGGCCGCGCACGAGCCTGAAGTCGACTCGCCCGGGCGGGGTAAAACGAACTGTCTCCACCGTTACCGCCGTGAGGCCGCCATGGACTGGGGTACGGTGCGCGGCGAGGACCATGTCGTTGCCGCGCTCCAGAACAGTGATCTTCTCGGCCACCACCCGCGTCTGGCGGCCGAGGTACGGCTCGGCAAGGACGTCGAAGACCAGCTCGCGGGAGGCCTCGATGTCCACGCTCAACGGGCCGAGCGGGCGCACCCGGCGGCCGACGCCGAGATCGACGTTAACCGCCCCAGTGACCACTCCCAGATACAAAGCGGCCGCACCACCGCCCAGGATCGCCGCCCCAGCCCACCTGTTCATCCGCGCCTCCGCTCACCATGCTTACCGCACGGCGTCGGCCGGCACGACTGGGGTCCGGAGGCGGGTGACGAGATAACCGAAGACGGCCGCGGTGAAGAACATAACGATGCCGTAGACGGCCGCCGGGATAGCCATCTGCGTGCTGTTCAGCAGGGCGGGACTCAGCGCGATGGTTATCGCCAGCGTGCTGTTGTGAATGCCGATCTCGAACCCTGCCGCGATGGAGGCGCGCCGGTCGACGCCAGCCAGCCTCGGCGCGCCGTACCCGATGATCAGGCTCAGTACGTTAAATACCAGCGCGACGACCCCGACCGCAAGGAAGTAGTCGGCGATGTTCTCGCGCTCCTTGAGCACCGCGCCGGCGATGACCGCGACGAGGACGATCACCGAGAGGATCTTCACCGGCTTGTTGAGCTTGTTCGCCGCGTCGGGGAACCGGGCGCGGATGGCCATGCCGAGCGCCACCGGAATGAGCACGATGGCGAAAACCTGCAGCACCTTGTCGAACTGCAAACCGATCGAGGCAGCGTCGCTGAGGAAGTAGGCAGCGGAGAGGTTGACGACGATCGGCAGGGTGATGACTGCCAGCACCGAGTTGATGGCGGTCAGTGTGACGTTGAGCGCAACATGCCCGCCAAAGAGATGGCTGTAGAGATTGGCCGTGGTGCCGCCGGGGGAGGCGGCCAGGAGCATCATCCCGACGGCAAGCTCAGGCGCGAGATCGAAGGCGATCACCAGTCCAAAACACAGCGCCGGGAGCAGCAGGACCTGGCAGGCCAGCGCGACCAGCGCCGCCTTCGGGTATTGCATGACCCGACGGAAGTCGTCCACCGTCAGCCCGAGTCCCAGGCCGAGCATGATGATGCCGAGCGCGACAGGAAGACCGATCAGGGTCAATGCCGAGTCCATGGCATCAGATTGTTTCCCACCGGTGAACGCCGCACATCCACCGTTTCGGCCGTATCGGCGGGGTCGCTATCACCCGCTCACAGCACGGCGTCGGCCAGCCGGTCCACCTCGTCGACGGAGGCGACCGTCGGGTCGAAGACCAGTTCGGTGACGCCGGCATCCGCGAAGGCCCGGACCACGTCCTTGGCGGCCTGGGGTGAGCGTATGGCCCCTTCGACGATCGCCCCGACCCAGTCGCCCAGGAAGGCGTAGTAGCGGCGCAGCGATGCCCGCGACGCGTCGTCATCGCCGAGGCCGAAGTAGATCAACGCGGCGATGCGCGGCTCGCCTTCGCGGCCAGCCTCATGCCATGCCGTGCGCACCTTCTCGGCCATCGGCGCGACCATGGCCGGCCCGCCACCACCGGCGGTCCACCCCTCCCCGTACTGCACCGTGCGCCGCACCACGGTGTCGGTTTGGCCGCCGATCAGGACCGGTATCCGGTTGCCCGCCGCGGGGGGTGGCCCGACCGGGAACTCGTCCCCAGTCACGCTCTCGCCGGCCCACGCGCGGTGCAGAAGGTCGAGTGTCTCGTCCATCAGCCGACCACGGCGATCAAACGGCCGGTCCATCGCCGCAAAGTCGTCGGCCCGGCCACCGACAGCGACACCCAGGGTGAGCCGGCCACCGGACATCGCGTCCAGGCTCGCGCTCGCCTTCGCTAGCCATACCGGCGGATACAGCGGCGCCAGCACGACGTCACTGAACAGCCCGATCCTCGACGTTGCGCCCGCGGCGACCGCCAGTGTGGTCAGGGAATCGTACGACGGATAGACGATCCGATCGATCGTCGCCAACGTGGAGAAGCCCCGGTCCTCGGCTCGCCGTGCCCAATCCACGATGGCCGGCCCCTCGATACTCAGCGTGTTCGGAAGCCCAATCCCAATGTCCACGATCCCGCCTCCCACGAGGTAATTCCAGCCGTCCCACTCCAGACCGTAGCCCGTGCGACCATGGCCGGCATGTCTGTCCGCATGGAGCGCACCGGTCCGGTGACCACCGTGATCCTGTCCCGACCCGACGTCCGCAACGCGGTGGACGGCCCGACCGCTCTCGCGCTCGCCGACGCCTTCCGGGAGTTCGAGGATGATCCCGCCGCGCAGGTGGCCGTGCTGTGGGGCGAGGGTGGCACGTTCTGTGCCGGCGCCGACCTCAAGGCCGTTGGCACGCCGCGCGGCAATCGGATCGATCCGGGTGGCGACGGGCCGATGGGGCCGACGCGGATGCGACTGACCAAGCCGGTGATCGCGGCCGTCGCCGGACATGCGGTCGCTGGCGGCCTGGAGCTCGCGCTCTGGTGCGACCTGCGGGTCGCCGAATCGGACGCGATATTCGGGGTGTTCTGCCGGCGCTGGGGTGTCCCCCTCATCGATGGCGGCACGGTGCGACTGCCGCATTTGATCGGGCTCAGCCGAGCGATGGATCTGATCCTCACCGGCCGGCCGGTGCCGGCGGTGGAGGCGCACCAGATGGGACTCGTGAACCGGATCGTCGAGCCCGGTCAGGCCCGGCCAGCGGCGGAACAGCTAGCCACCGAGATCGCCAGCTTTCCCGCCACGTGCATGCGCAACGACCGCAGCTCCACCCTCGGGCAGCACGGCTTGCCGGAGGATCAGGCCATGGCGCAGGAGTTCCGCCTGGGGCTGGAGTCGCTCGCGGTCGACGGCCAGGCCGGCGCCGCACGGTTCGCCGCCGGCGCCGGCCGACACGGGAGCCCGAGCGGTATGGGCGGCTAGGGCAGTGATTCCAGGGTTACCTCGTCAGCGGACTTGTCCGGTCGCAGGCCGCGCCAGGTTGGGTGGCGTAGCCGGCCTGTGGGCGTCCACTCCGTGAACTCGACCTCGCCCACGATCTTTGGCGTCACCCAGTGCACGTCCTTCACGTCGGCCGAGGGCAATGCGCCAGCGAACGGGGAGGTCTTGCGCTCGAGCGGGCGCAGCTGACGGTACAGGTCGTCGAGCATGCCTTGGGTGAACCCGGTGCCTACCTGGCCGATGTAATCCAGGCCTTCGGGTCCGGGGATCCCGAGCAGGAGCGAGCCGATAGTCCCGGCGCGCATGCCCTTTCCGGGCTTCCACCCGCCGAGGACGACCTCCTGCGTCTGCGTATTCTTGAACTTGATCCACGCCCTGGACCGCCGACCCGGTTCGTACACCGAGTCGAGCCGTTTAGCCACAATGCCCTCGAGCCCATGCTCCTTGGCGGCGGACAGCGCATCCGGGCCGCCTCCGCTGGTGTATGGCGGGGTGTCCCAGTGCGACCCACGCAGGTCCAGCGACTCCAGCAACTCGCGCCGCTGGCGGTACGGCAGCCCGGTGGTGTGGTGCCCGTCGAGGTACAGCAGGTCGAAGACGCAGTACGTCACCGGCACCTGGGCCGCGAGCCGCCGTACCTGAGCCTGGTTGCGAAGGTGCATCCGTGGCTGCAGCGCGGCGAAGGAGATGCGACCGGTCGCCGGGTCCACGGCGATGACCTCACCATCCAGTACGACCGGGGTCGCGCCCAGCGCTTTCCCGAGGGCCTGCAACTCGGGGTACGCCGCGGTGACGTCCAGGTCGTTGCGCGTCATCAGCCGCGCCCGTCCACCTTGGACGTACACGACTGTCCGCACGCCGTCCCACTTGGTCTCGTAGCCGAACGAAGCATCCTCGTCCGGCGTCGGCAGCTGTCCCAGTGTCGCGAGCATCGGCCGGATGAGCTCCGGCACCGGCTCCCACCCCTCCACCGGTGGCGGATCCATGCGGTGGATCAACCAACTCTTGCCGCCCGTATGGATCAGCGCGTAGCGCCCCTGGGCACGCTCGCCGTGCAGGACGACCTTCACCTCGCGGTCGGTCCACTCCTCACACTCGTACGTGCCGCGGTCCCAGATCCTCACCGGGCCGCCACCGTACTCGCCCGCGGGGATCTCCCCTTCGAAGGCGGCGTACTCCAACGGATGATCCTCGGTCTGCACGGCGAGATGATTCGTCTTCGGGTCCAGCGGGAGGCCCTTCGGGATCGCCCAGGACACGAGTACCCCACCCCGCTCGAGGCGAAAGTCCCAGTGCAGTGCCCGCGCATGATGCTCCTGAATGACGAACGTGTCGTCATTGCCCTGGGGCAGCGGACCCTCGGCAGGCACGGGCTCGGTGGTACGGGATGCAGACCGCTTCCGGCGGTACGGCGACAGCTTGTCAGCCACACCCCGTTTCTACCTTGTCGAGGCGAGCATTGGTCGGCTACCTGTGCTCAAATGCCCGAACTGCGCGGCCAGGCGTCCAACGCCCACGGCCCGCGAAGGGCATTAGGCGGGGACGAGGACGAGCGTGCCGTTGAGTCCGCCGAAGCCGAACGAGTTCGACAGGGCCGGGCCCGGGTCCCACGCCCGCGGCGCGAGCACGACGTCGATGTCGCACACGGGGTCCACCGAGGCGGTACCTGCCGTTGGCGGAAGCTCGCGGTGAGCGTACGAGAGCGCGAGCGCGACAGCCTCGATGGCCCCCGCCGCCCCGAGCGAGTGGCCGGTGACGCCCTTGACGGCGCTCACCACGGGCCGCGTACCAGATGGTCCGAAAAGCTCGGCGATCACGGCCGCTTCGGTGGCGTCGTTGAGCGGGGTTGACGTCCCGTGCGCATTGATGTGGGTCACGTTGCGTGGCGCTATTCCGGCGTCGTCGAGCGCAAGCCGCATGCAGGCGAGCGCGCCCCGCCCGCCGGGTGCCGGCGCGGTGATGTGGTAGCCGTCGGCCGTTGAGGCCGAGCCAGCCACCTCGGCGTACACCCGCGCGCCCCGCGCTGCCGCCCGCGACGCCTCCTCCAGCACGAGCACGCCCGCGCCTTCCGACGCACAGAATCCGTCGCGGTCTACGTCGAACGGTCGGGAGATCCCGGTCTGCGACAGCGCGCGCATGTTGGTGAAGCCGGCCAGGTTCGTGTCGGTGAGGCACGCCTCCGCCCCGCCCGCGATCGCGACGTCGCAGCGGCCCGAGGCGATCCAGCGGGCCGCGTTGGCCACGGCATGTGTGCCGGTCGCACACGAGGTCGCGACTGTCTCGCAGGGTCCGTAGAGCAGCCAACGCATCGAGATCGCTGCCGAGGCGGCGTTGGGCATCACCATGGGCACAGTGAGCGGCGACACCGCCCGTTCGCCCCGGTCGCGACGGATCAGCGCCTGCTGCTCCCAGGAGATCGCCCCACCGATGCCGCTGCCGACGAGTACCCCTGCCCGTTCCGAGTCCACGCCAACAAGCGCGCCCGCTGCGGTCAGTTCGGCCAGCAATCCGGCGTCGAGGAGGGCCTCGGCGGTGGCCGCGATCGCGAACTGGGCGAATCGGTCCAGTCGCCTGGCCTCCACTCGGCCGAGGCCGCATCGCTCCGGGTCGAAGTCGATGACCCGACGAAGCACGGCCGGCTCAACCGGCTTGGAAAGGCCATCCCAGAAGGCGTCCGCACCAGTACCGCACGGGGCAACGACCCCGACACCGGTGATGACGACCCGGCGCCCGTTGCGAGATTCAATCATCGCTCACCTCCGGGTGGACCCGACGCCACGCGCGGGGCGTTCCCACTCTCCTCTGAGACGGGTACCGTCGCATCCGTGGAGACTGACGTCTTAGGAACACCGTACGAACAACGCCGCATCGTCCTCGAGCCGGATGACGAGGGTGAGGTCGTCGCGACTCTGGTCAGGCTCCGCGGCGGGGCACCCACCGGCCGAGCCGTGCTGTACATACACGGGTACGTCGACTACTTCTTCCAAACCCACCTGGCCGAGTTCTTCACCGCCCGGGGGTATGACTTCTACGCGCTGGACCTGCGCAAGTACGGGCGCAGCCTGCTCGCCCATCAGTCGCCCAACTTCTGCCGCGACGTGGCCGACTACTACCCCGAGATCGACGAGGCGGTCCAGATCATCCGCGAAGAGGACGGGCATGACACCCTGCTCGTCAACGGGCACTCCACTGGTGGGCTGATCGCTGCGCTCTGGGCCGACCGGATGCGGGGTCGCGGCCTGGTCCAGGGTCTCTTCCTCAACAGCCCGTTCCTGGAGTTCAACGAACCCTGGATCATCCGGCACGGGCTCACCCCGATCGTGAATGTCGTCGGAGGTCGGCGGCCCAAGCAGAAAATGCCGCAGGAGCTTGGTACGACGTACGGCAAGAGCATCCACCGTGACCACCTCGGTGAGTGGGATTACGACCTCGCTTGGAAGCCCCTGAACGGGTACAAGATCCACGCGGGTTGGGTACGCGCGATGAGCCGCGCCCATAAGCAGGCGCAGGCCGGCCTCGCCATCGACGTACCGGTCCTGGTGGCCTGTTCGGCGCGCAGCTACCGCGGTCGCTCCCCCGAAGCGGCACACGACGCCGACTCCGTACTGAACGTTGAGGACATCGCGAAGTACGCGTCGAGGCTTGGCCGCGATGTTGCGGTCGTGCGGATCGAAGGCGGCAAACACGACCTCACGCTGTCGCCGCCGCCGGCGCGGGAACGGCTGTTCGCCGCGCTGGATGGCTGGCTCCGGTCAACGCTCGGCGTTGACTCGCCTACCGAGAAAAGCGCGCCCTAGGCCCGCTTCGCCACTCGGACCGGCCCGACGCTTCGGGCGCGTAGCCCCATGACGCGGGGTAGACCGGCGGCTGAGCCTCCGGCTCCGGCTCTGGCTGGTAAGCGGGCGCTGGCTCGTAGCCGGGCCGGCGCGATGCCGGCGCTGGAGCCGCGCTGACTGGCGCACGCTCGGAATAGAGCGGCCTCGGGTACGAGCCGGTCGAGTACACATCGTCACGATAGGCCGGCTTTGCCTCCGTGAAGGACGGTCGCTGAGCACTGTGCGCGCGACCCGGCTGCGAGTAGGGAACACCCGAGTAGGGCACACCCGAGTAGGGAACGGCCGAGTACGGAACGGCCGAATACGGAACGGCCGAGTAGGGCACCGCGGAGTACGGGATCGCCGAGTACTGCGCGATGTCGGCCGGGCGAGGTGGGTGTTCGATGGGGCGGCCACCGGAGCCAAGACGCTGACGCGGCACCGGTATTGGCGGTGGCGGAGGGCCTCCGGGCATCGGGCCGACGGGGATCGCGCCGGTCATCCCGGTCGGCGACATGCTGGCTGCCGCGGGCCTCGGGGACGAGGGCATCGGGGCCGCCGGCATGTGGGGCGCCGGCATCTGGGCCGCGGGAGCGAGCGGGGGGCCGGGGTGCATCGGCCGGCCAGCCGGACCGCCGGGCACCATCGGGCTCATTGGCCGCATGGTGGCGACTGGCACGCGCTCGCCCGGCCAGGACGGGTGCTCCTGGTACTGGCGCGGAGGCTGGCCGCGTCCGTGCTGGTGCGCAACAGCGTGGCCGGGACGCCCGCCCGGACGGGCCGGGCGATCGAACGGCTCCCACGCGCCGCCACGGCGGACAAGCAGGCCGCGCGATAGCAGGTGCTCATCGCCAGCGAAGAAGACCCGATCGACGCAGCGCCGCACCTTCTCCAGACCCGGCACCGACTGCGATCCGGTGACTATCACGACGTCACGCGCGGGGGCGCCGACGACCAGCTCGCCTGGCACGGCGCCTTGGAGCCTGGTCCAGAAATCGTTGGCGAGCAGCAGGCTTGATTCGAGACCCTCGAACGAGAGCATCAGGGCGGGCGGCTGGCCGTGGAACTCGGCGCGAGAGGAGAGGACCTCAAGGTGATCGAGCGCGGAGCGGCGCAGCACGCGCGGCGACAACTCCATCTGCTCGAGATCGGCGTGCGTCACGACACGCCGGCCGAACTGGGGCCCGAACGTGTAGACGACGGTAAGGTCGCCGCAGTACTCATCCCGCACGACACCCGGGTCCACACGATCCGAGATTGCTGGTGCCAGAAGGGGAATGAACGTGGCGCGCGTCACCTGCACAGAGGGAACCTAGCGGCTCATGGCCCGAACGGAAAGTCCCGAGCGTGCTATGTGCGTTTTGTCCATGCAACCTTTTTCCTCGCTGAAACGTTAGGGACCAGGCAAGCGGTACTCTCGCGCTGAGCCGCATCGCGCGCCCGTAGCTCAGCGGATAGAGCAACGGACTTCTAATCCGAAGGCCGCAGGTTCGAATCCTGCCGGGCGCACATCCGCGACCTGCTGACGTGATCCGTCATCCTGATTCGTCCGGCGTTGTTTGGCTGAGTGTCAGGGGAATGTCAGGGATCTTGTTCACGAGCCGCTGCGGGCCATGGGAACCAGGTTCGCGGCGGCCTCGCTCACCTGGCGGCGGTCCCTTCACGGAGCGCGCCAGAGTGCGAGCGATCCTCGACCCACTGGTTAGTCCACGCGGCCACGGTGAGCCGACCATTCGCCGGCAGGGTGCCCGTGCGGTGCTGTCGGCGCACCTCGGCCCGAGCGTCCGCCGCCTCCTTGGCCGTGTCGCACCCGCCCTCGAAACTTGGCGGCGCTTGCCGTCCGGTCTAGCGGGCAGCTCGACCGCGAACGCCCACTCGTGGACGCGGCACCGGTCCGCCGGGCAGTCGCCTCCACATCGCTGATAGATGCCCTTGTGAAAGGGGACGCCACCGCCGCGGGGTGTAGGCGAGCTTAGTCGCGCTCCAGCCGCTTCACACCCCGCGCGATCAGCCACCTGACCGCATCGGGCTCGCTATAGCATGTGTGGACTTTGCTGCCGGACTGGTAGATCCAGCACGGTCCGCTGTCGCTTACCTGAACCCGGTACTCCTTGTCGGGACTGACGTACACCTGCACCCCTGGACCGTAACTCCCGCGCAGAAGAGCCCCTTACGCTTTGACCCCGGCGGGCCCGTCTTGCGGTGGAAACCCGGCGTTCGCCTCTTTTCGCGCCATCCTGTGGCGGCGCGCCTCCACTGCGGCACGAGCCAGCTCAAATAGGATCATCCGGACAGGTGATGTTCGGCTGCGGCCTGACCGACGCGGGGGATCGTGGGCAGTGACTTAGGGCCGGCGACGGTGATCCTTCCCGACGGCACGGTGTTCCCCGTTGCCGCGTATCTGCAATCGGCTGAGGCCGCTGGCGTGCAAGTGTGGCGGGGCGACTTGACGGCGGATGACGAGCAGGCGCTGTGGAACACGCTGCGGGTGGGCCACGCGACGCTGCGGTTGCCGGACGGCCAGGAGGGCGTATTCACCGCGGTTCGCGTGGAGGGCTTGGCCGCCCGCTGAGTTACACCTGGTGGGGGCGGAGATGGCCTGGCCGCACGATCCGCTCACCTTAAGACGGGAGGCGACATGGCCGTGAGCACCATCGACATCGACGCCGTCAAGGCGCGCGCCCACCAGGCCAAACTCTGGCTCGACGACAAGGCCCGGCAGCTGCAACGTGGCGACGACCTGCCGCTGGCGGTGCGGGAGCACTTCGCCCGGGACGTGCCCGCACTCCTGGCCGAGGTGCGGCGGCTGCGGGCCGAGCGCGCCGAGCTTGACCGGGAGCTGACCTACCTCAAGCGCCAACACGAGCGGGCGCTGCAGATCCGCGACGCGTTGATGGTGGCCGCCCGGGAGCATTACGAGAACGTCATCTATATGGTCAGCCCCGCCGACGACCTGGAGCGGCCCAGCGCGCCATCACCGTGATGGACGCGGACGAACTATTGCGTGCAGGTGGTCGTCATCGGGCGCTCGCGGCGATGGCGCCCAGTTCGCGAACGACCTCGACGAGAAGGTCGAGGTCGGCGGCCGTCGTGCGCCAGTTGCTGATCGCCGGGCGCAGCGCACTTCGCCCACGGTAGACAGTGGTGCCGGCGAACACCCTGCCGTCGTCGAGCAGCATCTCGCCAAGCCGGAGATTGACCTCGTCGAGCTCCGGTTCGGTTAGGTGGGCCGGGCGATACCGGAAGCAGACCACGTTGAGCGGGACCTCGGCCAGGCGCTCCAGGTCGGGTGCCGCATCGACGGTCGCTGCGAGGTGTGCGGCCAAATCGCAGTGTCGCTCGACGAGCTCCCGATAGCCGGTGCGACCATACGCGGCGAGTGTGGCCCAGATCGGCAGGGCGCGCGCCCGCCGCGAGGATTCCGGGCCGAGCAGGCCGTAGCCGCCCCGAGGATCGTCCGGACCCGGCAAGTACGCCGCGCCCGGCATACCGAACGCCGAGCCGAGCCGGTCGGGTTCCCGGACGAGCGCAAACCCGCTCTCGTACGGCACGTTGAGCCACTTGTGGGCGTCGGCGGCGATGGAGTTCGCCCGCTCAATTCCTGCGGTGAGGTACGCCGTGCGCGGGGAGAGCGCCGCGAAAAGGCCGAACGCTGCGTCTATATGCATCCAGGCTCCGAACTCCTCGGCCAAGTCGGCGAGGTCGGCCAGCGGGTCAAAATCGCCCGCGTTGGGCTCGCCGGCGGTGGCGATCAGGACGGCGGGAGCACGATCGAGTGCACGCAACCGTCGCCGTACCGCGGACAGGTCGACCCGGCCAACGTCGTCGCCGGTGAACACCTCCACCGTGTCCTTGCCGTGGCCAAGCATCTGCATTGCCTTTCGCGCGCTGGGGTGCACGTACCCACCGGAGAACACCGGCATCCGCGGTAGACCAGCCAGCCCTACCGAGGTCACGTCCACGCCGTGCCTCTCCGCCCACCAGTGCCTGGCCAGCGCCAGACCGGTGAGGTTGGCGAAAGTGGCGCTGGCGGTCAGCGCGCCGCCCCAGCCCGGTGGCAGGCCGACAAGCTCGCGTAGCCATTGCAGCGTGACCGTCTCCACCGCATCGGCGAAGCGCGACGAGGCCCGCACGAAAGCGTTCTGGTCCAACAGGGATACGACCCAGTCGGCGGCGAGCGCCGCGGGCGTCGAGCCGCCGATCACGAAGTGATAGAACCGTGGCCCAGACGAAGCCGTTGCGGTCGCCGTCCCAATGCGCAGCAGCGTCTCGACGGTGGCCTGGGTTCCCGAGCCGCGCTCCGGTAGTGGCCCGCTCAGTTCCCCGAGCAGCGGCTCGGCGGCGCGGTCGTAGACCAGCCGCTCCGGTAACCCGTCCAGGTACGGCCCGGCTGCGTCGATCACCTGCCTAAGGGCTGCCAGAGTCTCGGCCTGGTCATTCAAGGGATCACCCACGTTCGCCACTCTCCCACCCATGGCGGCTAAACCGCTTGGGTGCTCCCGCTCTCGGCTGGCACGCCGACGCGGCTATAGTCCTTGACAGGCATATGCTCAAAGGGGCATATTAGAGCTTGTGCCCGCAGACGCGTTTGCAGTACTTGCCGAGCCGGCCCGCCGCCGGATCCTCAACCAACTCCGAAGATCCGACAGCAGCGTCGGTGAGCTCGTCGAAGCACTCACCGTCAGCCAGCCCACCATGTCCAAGCACCTGAAGGTGCTACGCGAAGCCGGTTTCGTCTCCTGCCGTACTGCGGCACAGCGGCGCATCTACCGGATCGAAGCACGTCCGTTCGAGGTCCTCGACGAGTGGCTCGAGCCGTACCGCCGCCTGTGGACCCGGCACCTCGACGCCCTCGAGCGTCATCTCGACAACCAGGAGTAGCGATGAACCGAAGTACCTTCGAGCCCGGCCCGCTCGCGGAGGTCGACTGCCGTGCCAGCGAGGACCGCTGGATGCTGGTCTTCGTCCGGGACCTGCGACACCCACCGGAGAAGGTGTGGGCGGCGCTGACCGAGCCGGCTCAGTTGAGCGAGTGGTCGCCGTTTGCCGCTGACCGAAACCTCGGCAGCATCGGTGACGCGACCCTGACGATGATCGACGGCGACACAAGGGTGGATCTGCCGGCGTCTGTGAGCCGCACGGAACCGCCGACGCTGCTCGAGTACACATGGGGCAGCGACCTGCTGCGCTGGGAGCTTGCTGCCATCGACGCCGGAACGCGGCTGACCTTACGACACACGATCGAGGGCCGGGACTGGGTCCCAAAGGTGGCAGCCGGTTGGCACATCTGCCTCGTCGTCGCCGACCAGCTGCTCGACGGCCGGCCCATCGGTCCAATCCGCGGGTCGGACGCACGGAACTACGGCTGGGACGAGTTGCGCGACGCGTATGCCGAGAAGCTGGCGATTGCGCCGGGCTGAGCGACCTATCGTGGTTGCGTGTCGAAGTCGCTGATCCTGGAGGTCGCCGGACGTGAGGTGACGATCACCAGCCCGGACAAGCTGATCTTTCCGTCCGGCGGCCACACCAAGCTGGATCTGGTGCGCTACTACCTGGCTGTTGCCGACGGCGTCCTGCGCGGCGTCGCAGGCCGCCCGATGATTCTCAAGCGGTTTGTCAAGGGCATCGACGAGGAGGCCTTCTTCCAGAAGCGCGCGCCGGCCAGTCGACCCGACTGGATAGAGGTGGCGGAGTTGAACTACGCCTCCGGGCGCTCGGCCGATGAGGTGGTCGTCCGGGATACCGCCCAATTGGCCTGGGTGGTGAACCTCGGTTGCATCGACCTCAACCCACATCCGGTGCAGGCGGAGGACCTCGATCATCCCGACGAGCTGCGGATCGACCTTGACCCGGTACCCGGCATCGACTGGACGCAGATCGTCGAGGTCGCCCTTGTGGCCAGAGAGGTGCTCGAGGACCACGGCCTGACCGGCTGGCCGAAGACCTCGGGATCACGAGGCTTCCACATCTACGCGCGCATCCACCCTCATTGGTCGTTCCGCGAGGTACGGCTGGCGGCGGAGACCGTCGCTCGCGAGGTGGAGAATCGTTCCCCCGACCTGGCCACGAGCAAATGGTGGAAGGAGGACCGGCACGGTGTATTCGTGGACTTCAACCAGAACGCCAAGGACCGCACGGTCGCCTCGGCCTATTCGGTGCGGCCGACCCCCGACGCCCGGGTCTCCACCCCGCTCACGTGGGCCGAGGTGCCGGGATGCAACCCACAGGAGTACACGCTGGGTTTCGTCCTTGACCGTCATGCCGCGATCGGGGATCCGTGGGATGGCATCGAGAACTCGTCGGGGTCGTTGGCGGCGCTGCTCGACCTGGCCGATCGGCTGGGGCCGGCCGAGAAGCCACCCAAGGGCACCGGTCGTCGCCAGTCCACGATGCCACTCATCGAGATCGCACGGGCAAAGTCCAAAGAGGAGGCGCTGGAAGGGTTGGAGCGGTGGAAGGCCAGGCACCCCTCCGTTACCCACTACCTTGAGCCCGCCGACACGCTGGTGGATGGCATGCGTGGTCGAAGCTCCGTTTGGTATCGGATCCGCGTCAACCTCCGGCATGTCCCGGACGCCGAGCGTCCGATGCAGGAGCCCCTCGAGGTGGACTATGACCCTTGGGCGAACACACCATGGTCGCGCGACGACAGTTGAGTCCGGCCGGGATCTTTGAGCAAGGATGTTGAGCATGACGGACATTCCGCCCGACAGCCTCTTCTACGGGGACCTGGCGGTGTGGTGGCCGCTGATCTCGCCACCGCAGGAGTACGCAGAGGAGGCCGCCTTCGCGGCCGCCGTGCTCAGCTCGGCATCGATTCCGGCGCGCGAGGTCCTGGAGCTGGGCAGCGGCGGCGGCCATAACGCGGTCCACCTCAAGGCGCGCTTCGCGATGACGCTCGTCGACATCTCGGAGGAGATGCTCACGGTGTCGCGACGGCTCAACCCCGAATGCGACCACCGTCAGGGCGACATGCGTACGCTGCGGCTTGGCCACACCTTCGACGCGGTGTTCGTCCACGACGCCGTGGACTACATGACCACCGAGGCCGATCTCCACCAAGCCATCGAGACCGCGTTCGTGCACTGCCGTCCTGGCGGCATCGCCGTGTTCGTTCCCGACCACACAGCGGAGACCTTCGAGCCCGCGAGCGATCACGGCGGCACCGACGACCCGAACGGTCGCGGGGTGCGCTATTTGGACTGGACCTGGGATCCGGATCCGGCCGACACCTGGATCGTGACGGAGTATGCGTTCCTGCTTCGCGAGGCGGACGGCTCGGTGCGCGTAGTACATGAGACACATCGCACGGGGTTGTTCAGCCGCGACGTCTGGCTCCGGCTGCTCGCCGACGCTGGCTTCGACCCGAGCGCGGTCACCGAAGAGACCACCGAGGACCGTACGCCACGGGAGCTGTTCGTCGGCCGCCGACCATGAGCCGAAGGCAACCCGTTCGGCAGACCGATCGGCAGACTGATAGGACTACAGACGATGGCTACCCCACCGAACTGGCCGACCGCCTGGAGGCGTACCTGGCCGATCGGTAGTCCGCGGGATCATTCAGCTTGCGTGAGGTCCTCCGCCCGCTCAAGATCCTCCAGCACGGCGGCGCGGGCCTGCTCGTCGAGTGGAATCGCTCGCATCCGGTCCAGGATCAAGATTGCTCCAGGGCGGTCGCCCAGACTGATTGCCAGTTCCGCCCGGTACACCAAGGCCGCGATCAGGTCTGCCACCGGCGCCGGCTCCGTTCGAGCCAACGCCTTGTCGAGCAGCCGGGCCGCGGCCTGCGGATCACCCTTCGAGTCGCCCAGCAGCGTGGCTCCGTGCAGCGCCGTTGCCAGAGCGGAACGACCAGCAGTGCTCTGCGACGTTCCGCTGGCCGTGTCCTGTGTTCGAGATTGTTCGGAGATGCGGATCCAGTTTCCACCGGGATCGATAAGGGCAAAACCCACCACGTCGTGTTGCTGCTTCGGTGGCCTGGTGAGGCGGGGGATCCCGCTCGTTGGAACCTTCCCGTAGAGGGACCGCATGCCCTCACGGAACGCCGCGTAGAGCTCGCCGGCATCGGGGACCCCAACGAGGCACGACCCGTACGAGTCCGCGGGAACGAACCCGTCCATCGAGAAGAAATGCAGCTGCAAGTCCTCGCGCACGACAATCGCGTAGCCGTTGGGACGCCGCTGCCGATATGTCGTCCGGAAGCCCAGAGCCTCATAGAACGCGACGATCTCGTCGACGTCGGAGCACGGGAGCAAGGGCGTCGTGGTCTCGTCAGCCATCGGCCGGATCCCTTCCAGCGGTTGCAAGTACGGGCGTTGCTGCCCCTGATTACCAGCGCGTTCATGGGTTGGCCACAGCGTCCGGACAGGTGGTCCTCCCAATCTTGACGCCAGCACGTCAACACCATTTTGGAGGTTCCCCCATGACCCGATCGATCCGACGGAAGGCGACGCTGGCAGCAGTCGGCGTCACCGGCGCCGCGGGCGCGCTCGCCCTGGCGCTGACCGGACCGAGCGTGGCTTTCGCCGAAGACCCCAGCGGCAGTCCCACCCCCTCAGCGTCCGCGTCGGCCGACTCCGACCGCGCCACCAAGCACGCGCAGCGCCAGGCCGAACTCGCCGAAGCACTCGCCAAGGAGCTCGGCGTCGATAAGGAGAAGGTCGCCGCCGCCCTGGCGAAGATCGACTCCGAGCGGGCCGCGGCCAGGCCCGATCTGGCCAAGCCGGATCGGGCCGCGGATCTCAAGACCCGCCTGGACAAGGCCGTTTCCGAAGGCAAGCTGACCCGGGCGGAGGCCGACGCCATCCTCAAGGCGGCCGACGCCGGGGTTCTCCCCTTCGGCGGCGGACACCGGGGACCGGCCCGGTAGCCCCCGCGGGCCGGTCCCGGCGAAGCCCACCGAGTCCACCGTGGACGACGGTGGGCTTCGCCGCGCCGGAGGACGCGGTCACGAACCGAACACGTTCGCGAGCAGCTCGACAAGGTGGTGCGCCGAGCGTTGCTGTGGGTCCTTCTGCGGGTTGTAGCAGGCCAGTGAGAACCCGACCAGGCCCTCCGACCGGATGAGCGGCTTCAGCACGTCGGTGAGCTCAGCCAGCGTGAGTCCGGCGGGCATCAGGTAGTCGGTTGCCGGGAACTCGAGCTCATCGAGAACGTCGACGTCCAGGTGGACCCAGTAGCGCCCGTCCGAGTCGGTCAACCGGTCACGCGTGTGCCGTCCCGCCGCCGCACCGCCGTACGACCTGAGGCTGGTTGGGGTCAGTTCGGCGGATAGTCCAAGCTGCTCCGGCAGAGCCGATCCGAGCGAGGTGGCCTCCTCCCGGTCACGCGGACCCAGCAGGACCAGCCGATCGGGCGCGACGACCGGTGCCTCAACCTGCGCGGACCACGCCCGCGGACCAAGTCCGGTAACCACGGCTATCGACATGTCGGCCGGCTCGCCGGTCGGCGATGTCTGGCCGTCATAGAGATCCAGATGTCCGTCGAGGTAGGCCAGCCCAACCGAGCCGAGGGCATCGCGGGCCCCGGCCAGCGCCCCGGGCAACAGCGTGCAGCACCCACCCAGGACCACCGGCAGACGCCCGCCCGTCACGACCTCCCGAACCTTGTCGCGCACCGTGCCCGTTACGTCCACCACCCCCGGCCACCCCAGCACCCCGGTCGCGGGATCCCTGATACGACCAATCAGCCGCACCCCAAGATCCCCTTCATCGGCCGCGCCGAGCACCCCGATGACGCCGCTGGCCCGCAAGGCTGCGGGCGCCAGTTCGGTGCCGAATGCCGCTCCATCCGGGCTGGGCGCGCCGATGCAGTCGATGGGCACGCCCACCACGACCGGCCGGTGAGATCCGCTACGAGACATGAGCCAAGCGTATGGACAACGACCGACATTCTCGGGTCAGTACCGGACGTCATGTTTGGCGATCGGATAGCACTCAGCCTCGGGTCTCTGAGGCAACGGTACGAATGCGGCACGTCACCGTCTGCGTCCTCGTGCGCAGAGCGACGCGGGATATGTCACTCGCCAGAGTGGTCCGCAGGCGCACCCGAAGACCTCCGACGCCGTATACGGTTGAGCCCGGCGAGGCCAATAGACGTCAGGGAGGACGTTGTGACGCGATCGGTTCGTCTGTTCGCTGTGCTGGGCGCGGTGATTGTGCTGCTCGGGGCGGGTGTGTTCGTGGGATTCCGGCTGCTGACGGACCGGGTCAACGACGCGATCCCCCAGGCCGACCTCTTCGGCTCGGCTACGCCCACCACCGCGAACGGAACGGCAGGCCCCTCCCCGGCAGGCAGTCCGACGTCCCAGCCGGGCGCGGACATCAAGGGCCCGCTTAACATCCTCATCGTCGGTGTCGACACTCGGGCGAGCTACCCCGGTTGGATCCCGCACGCCGACGCGGTGATGATCATGCATGTCAACGCCGACCTCACGAAGGCGTACCTCACCTCGCTCCCCCGCGATCTGGTCGTGAATGTCCCGGCCTTCGCGCCGACCAGGTTCGGTGGCTCCCGGACGAAGCTGACCCACGCGATGAGCTACGGCAGCAAGATCCCGGGCAAGAAGACCCCCGACCCGAAGCTTGGCTTCCAGCTGGTGGCGAAGGCCGTCAGCGGCTACACCGGCATCACTAGATTCGACGCTGGCGCTCTGCTCACCTTCGGCGGAATGAAGAAGGTCGTGGATGCGATCGGCGGCATCGATATGTACATCGACATGAAGGTCGTCTCGATCCACATACGCCCCGACGGCAAGCACCGCGCTCCGTGCGGGGGCTGCTCACACGGGTACTCCGGTCCGCAGATGGTCTACAACGTCGGCATGCGGCACATGACCGGTTGGCAGGCGCTGGACTACTCCCGGCAGCGTTACATCCCCGGGGGCGACTACACCCGCGGACGCCACCAGCGGCAGATCATCAAAGCGATGGTCGCCAAGATCTTCTCGACGGATATCATGACGAACGCAACTAAGCTCGACAGCCTGCTTGCCTCGCTTGGCAGCGCGGTGGTGTTCGACGGCCGCGGCCGCAAGCCGACCGAATTCGTCTACGCCCTGCGCAACCTGAAGGCCAACGCGCTCACCCTGGTCGGGCTGCCCGGCGGGGGTGCGTACAGCGGCGGGCGGTACATCGGCGAGAACCTGTCCGGCATCCAGGCCTCATACTTCTCCGCGCTACGCCAGGACAAGCTCGACGCATTCGTCAAAGCCAACCCCCGCTTGGTGAACAGCACCCCGAGCTAACCGCCCGCTACAAGGTACGGCTCCAGCAGGCTGAGCACCCTCTCGGGATCTTCGACGTGCGCGTTGTGTCCCAGGCCCGGGAGGGTGACCGCCGAGGGTTGCAGGCGGGTCAGCTGTGCGCTGCTGACCATCTGATCATGCTCGCCTCGCGCCAGCACGACCCGCGCGCGAGCTGCCGCCAACAGGCCGGCCATGTCCGGCGCCCCGACCGCGAACGCCAACGGATCCAGGGCGAGGCGCCAGCGTCCGTCCTCCTCGCGCAGCCCGGCCGAGACCGCGTCTTCGCTCTCCCGAAGCAGACCATCGAGGCCGGACACCCGCAGGTAGCGGGCTGCCGCCTCGTCACGGGACGCGAACCATGTGATGGGCCGCTGCGCCAACGTCCGTGCTCGGTCCAGCTCGTCGTCCGTCCAGGCCACCTTGATTCCCATCCCGACGACGACATCGACCTGGAACCCGAATTCACCGCTGGCGAGGCTCAGGCCCACCACACCACCCAGCGAATGCCCCAGCACGACCAACGGCCGATCGGAGTCGACCAACTCGGCGAGGCTGGCTGCCAGGGCGGTGAACGAGTACTGATCCAATGGGGCCGAGCCGCCGTGGCCCGGCAGATCCGGCGCAAACCATCGGCCCGGCCAGCGCTCGGCCAACAGCGTCCGCCAGCCGTTCCATACATCGCCGGTCGCGCCCAGCCCATGCACCAGCATGAGAACCGGCTCGCCACGTCCGCCGCCCTGTACCCGCATCTCGCCACCCATGCCAGGAGTCTGCCACCGCCGTTGACGAGCCGCCTTTCCCGCTGACCTGGGGGCGCTCTAGGTCCGTTCGCGCTCTCAGCGAGCGAACGGTGTACGACACTAGGGTCATGAAGATAGGCATCATCGGCTCCGGCCACATTGGCGGTACCCTCACGCGTCGCCTCCGGTCGCTCGGCTACGACGTGACGGTGGCCAACTCACGTGGTCCGCAGTCACTCACGGAGCTCACCCAGGAGACGGGTGCCAACGCCGGCACCGTCGAGACTGCCGCGCAGAGTGCGGACCTCGTAGTAATCGCCGTGCCGGTGGCGGCAGTACCGAACCTCCCGGCCGAGGCCTTCCGCGGCAAGGTTGTCGTCGACGCGAACAACTATTATCCGCAACGGGACGGGGACATCGCCGAGATCGCGGACAAGAGTCTGACCTCGAGTCGCTGGACCGCTCAGCGACTTCCCGGGGCCCGCGTCGTCAAGGCCTTCAACACCATGATGGCGCAGCACCTGGCCGACTACGGCCGTCCGGCCGGCGATGACCGACGTCTCGCATTGCCCGTCGCCGGTGACGATGACGACGCCAAACGCACCGTCATGGTCGTGGTGGACGAACTCGGCTTCGATCCAGTCGACGCTGGCACCCTTGACCAGAGCTGGCGCCAGCAACCGGGTACGCCGGTGTCGGGAAAGGATTACGACGTGGACGGTGTCCGCGGCAGCCTCGCCTCCGCCCGACCCTGAGCTGATGCTAGAGAGCGGTCAACGTCGCCACTTCGGGCGAAACAACCAATTCCGGGCGCTCCTGCGGCGTGGGTAATTCTGTGTAGCGGGCTGTGTAGCGCACGTACCAGAACAACATCAGCGCCGTACTGACGAGGTAGAAGGTGTGCAGCACCCAGATGGGGCCCATGGGCAGATGAAAGACGTAGATGGTCTGAATGACGTTACCCACGTTGCTGAGCAGGATGTTGCCCAGGCTGTAGGACCTCAGGTCCTTCGTGTGTGCCGCCTTCACCAGCATGGGCAGCGCACTGAGCGCGAAGATCACGGTGGAGATCGCACCGGCCACGACTGGAAGACTCATGCCCATAGCCTTGCGGAGCGGCAGGCGTCGGCGCGTCGGGACAAATGTCCAAATCGGAGCGTCTTCTCCGGGTGGGTCTTTGTATGTAGGCGCGGTTACACGAGTTCGTGTTCGTAGGCGTAAGCGGTCGCCGCGGCTCTGGACGAAAGGGCAAGCTTGGTGAAGATGTTGCTCACATGGCGAGCGACCGTCTTCTCACTGAGACACAGGTCGGCGGCGATCGCCCGGTTCGTCTTGCCCGATGCGACGAGGCGCAGCACCTGCACCTCCCGGGAGGTCAGCCCGCCCGCCGTCCGGATGGATGGCGTCTGCGAAAGCGCCTCCACCCGAGCGAGTTCGGTCGCCGCACCGAGATGCTCGAAGACCCAACTCGCGGCGTCGAGTTCCATCCGGGCGGCGTCCTCATCCCCGAGCTTCCGACAGGTAAGTCCAATGAGGACTCGAGCACGCGCGGCCTCGTACGGAGCGTCGAGCTCCTGCCACTCTCTCCATGCCTTTCGCAGCGCAGCGAGAGCAGCGCGTGAGTCGCCCTCAGCGAGGAGCACGGCCCCCTGTGCCTGGGTCGCCACGGCGCGCAATAGTGGGGCGTCGAAGCCCGCAGCGATCTCCGCCAACTCGTTGGCGGCGCTGCGTGCAGCCAGAACGTCGTCCGCCACGAGCGCGATCTCGACGTACGCGGCGAGCAGCCTGGAACGTGCCGAGCCGTTCGGCGACTCGTCCAAGGCTCGGCGGACGCCGGCTGCAGCTGTGTCAACCTGGCCCTGGGCAAGTCGAAGCTGTGCGAGACCGGGCTGCGACTCCCGTCCCCATTGGCTGGCCTGCCGGTACGCCTCCTCCGCCGGCCCAAACTCCCCACGCAGCCGGTGCAGCTCGGCCAACTGGTAGAGAGCCGCACCCACCGCCGGCTGGCCTGGCGGACGCGAGAGCCGTTCGCGCGCCCGCAGCACTTCGTCCATGGCGTCCGGCCACGAGCCGTGCAACTGCATGATCTCCGCCCGATGGACCAGACACTGCCCCCGGTAGGGCACAAGGTCTGGCTGAGAAAGACACCAGCGGCTCAGTGCGGCCGTCCATTCCTGCGCCCGGCGCAGATCGAAGGCTTCCTGGCACGCCTCGATCACCGCGCAATACACGATCCCGACGACCATCACAGATACCTCGCCCGCCGTGACAGCGACCATGGCCTCGTCAAACAGCGCCATCGCCTCGCCGGGCTTCCCCAGCATGGTCAGCGCTTGGCCCCGGCCGAGCTGGCTCAGAGTGATCAGGTCGCGATCGCCGAACCGCGCGCCGACTTTGCCTACCTGATCGAACGAGGCGTACGCACCCGCGCCATCGCCCTGGAACAGGCCCTGCAACGCGACCGGCACCAACAGATATCCCTGCTCTACGCAATCGTGTTCACCCTCGTCAAGCAAGCGGCGAGCCCGGGCCAGCCAGCCACCGGCGCGGGCCGTCTCGCCCCGATTCATCAGACCGAAGCCCAGCCAGAATGCGAGCCGGGCTGCGCTCACCTCGTCGCCCCGGCGCAGCCATTCGTGGTAGCCACGCTCCCCCAGGCCGAAGCTCTCCTCGTCCTTGCCCAACAAGTACGCAGCCTTGCCAAGGAGCTCCAGGTCATCGGGCGCGAGCGGCGACTCTCGATCCTGGGCGGAGAGTTGGGCGTACGCATCTCCCCACGCCTGCCGGGCGAAGGATGCCCGCCCCAGCTCGAGTACGTCGGCCGTGGTCATCTGACCTCCCACCGCATGCCGGCGCTGCGGCGCACCGGCATTCCGGTCAATCTACCGCCGCCCCGTCCCAAGATCCCCGCGAGCACGGTCTGACCGTCGCGAAACAGCGTCGATCATGACCTCCAG
>JAHRHA010000188.1 GCA_020027875.1 Micromonosporaceae bacterium
TCGTCTGGACCGCATCCGCCGACGACATCCTCGAAAAGGTAAGCCGCGGCCGAGTCGCCCTCCAGCAAGTGCAAACTCAAAACTGAGACACACCACTAGATCAACGCGTCTTTGGTTGGGCGGCGGGTCGGGGAATCTGTCACACCCCCCAGCAAGGATGGGGCGCAGACCTGACGGAGGGATTCTGAACCGATGATCGGAAAGCTGAAATCAGTGGTGCTCGACGCACCCGACATCGCGAGGCTGGCCGCGTTCTATGCCGGGATGGCGGGGTGGCCGCAGCAGTACGCGGACGACGAGTGGATCACGCTCACAACGCCGGATGGCCCGCGGATCTGTTTCCAGCTCGCGCCCGACCATGTGCCGCCGCGTTGGCCCGATCCGGCGTACCCGCAGCAGGCACACCTCGACCTGTACGCACCCGACATCGACGCGGCCGCTGAGCGCGCGGTGGCGGCGGGAGCGATCCGCCTCGGCGGGGGCGAGACCTGGCATACGCTCGCCGACCCCGCGGGACACCCGTTTGACCTGTGCCGGGGCGAGGCCGGCGCACCGGTGTCGCTGTTCGCGGTGACGCTGGACACCGAGGACGCCAAGAAGCTGAGCCACTTTTACGCCGAGCTGCTCGGCATGGAGGTCCAGTACGAGGGCGACGAGGGCTCGCTCATCGGCGCGAAGGACCAGGGACAGGTGATGTTCCAGCAGATCGCAGAGCATCGGCCGCCTCGATGGCCGGACCCGGCCTACCCGCAGCAGTTCCATCTCGATGTCCTGGTCGACGACATCGAGGCCGCCGAGCCACCGGCGCTCGCGATCGGCGCGACCCGCGTCGCCGGCGAGGGCGGCAACTGGCGCGTCTACGCCGACCCGGCCGGCCACCCGTTCTGCCTGACCTGGTAGGCACCGGCGAACTGACCCGGTGGGTCGATGCCGCGTGCAGCTTGCACGCCGTTGGACTAACCGGGATCTCGCAAATCCGGCGACAGCTCTCATGAGCTGCCCATCCTTCCTCCGCCGTCCGTACGAATTGTGGACACTGCGGCGAGGTTCCCCTTGCGCACATAGCAGGCGAGGGCGTCGGCGCGCGCGGTGTCGGCGCCAGGGAGGTTCGCCACTGCAAGGACCTGAGCGAGTGTCCTCAGGGCTTCTCCTAGCAGGTTCGGCATTGTGTCCGGGACGAGTTCGACCGCCTCCCTGGCGAGTTCTACGGCATGGTCGTGGTCGCCCGTTGAGGAACGGACCTCCGAACGAGCGACTCGGGACAATGCCTGAGCCTCGACCCCTTCGGCGGGCGCCTGCCTCGCGCTGAGTGACGCGAACTCGGCCGCGTGGTCCGGGCGTCCCTGTACGCACAGCACGGTTGCGAGCCGGGCCGCCGCGGGCGCAAGGTGCCACCGCTCTCCGCTGTCTTGGGCCATCGCCAGCAGCGCGCGCAGATGTTCTTCGGCCGCTGCTGGATCACCGGCGAGCAGTTCGATCTGCGCAAGCGACCGTTCCACGAACCGCACGAGCCGGGGCGCGTTCTGCTCCTCGGTGAAGATGTGGGCGGCTCGCGCGGCGCTTTCGCGTGCCTCGTCGAAACGGCCCTGCATGGCTTGGAGCACCGACAGTTCGACCAACACCGGCGCGTCGGTGCCGACGGACGCAGCGAGCGTGTGGCATTCCGTGACGCAGGCGTCGACCGGGGTGGGACCCCCGGCCAGCGCTTCGGCGAGCAGCCAGCGGCTGGCGAGCCGTTCGCGGGCGTCGCCAACCTGATCGGCGAGGCTGACGCTGCGGCGGAACTGCTTCTGGGCGCTGATCATCCGGCCGGCACGCATGTCGACCATGCCCAGCAAGAACGTCGCCCGCTGCTGGCCTGCGGCGTCGTGCTTGGCGGTGAAGTAGGCGTCGGCGCGCTCAGCCGTGGCCCGGATGTTCGCGAGCGGAACCGGGTCGGGTCCGATCAGCCATTGGATGCGGTCACGTTCCAGTCGCGCGAATTGTGCCGCGGCGGAGTCACCCCGATGCTCTGCGTAGGTGACCAGGTCCGCCAGCATCGCTTGGGCGTCGGCGAACCGGCCTAGGGGCAGGCTGACCTCGGCCAGGCGCTGCGTTATGGCGAGCCAGCGTGGGTGCTCGGGACTCAGCAGTGTCTGCGCCCGGGCGAACAGGTTGTGCGCGGCGGACAGGTCGTATCGCGCGACGGCACGCTGGGCCGCGTCGGCGAGGCGGGACCCCGCCCGCGACGCAAGGTCGGGGGCAGCCGTCGTGCCTGTCGCGCCCCGGTGGGTGACGGCTTGCTCGAGGTGGTATCCGACGAGTTCGTCAACCTCGGGTGGTGGGTGCTCTTGGAGCCAGGCGGCGAACTGTTCGTGCAGCCGGGCGCGGTCGTGTCGGGTCATGCTGCGGTAGGCGGCCCGCTGGATGAGGACGTGCCGGAACGCGAGCCCGTCCGCTGTGCGGACCACCAATTGCGCGCGCTCGAGTGTCGCCAGGTGGCGAACAATGAACTCGCGCGCCGCCTCGGGGAGGATGGCATTGAGCGCGTCGTGGGTGCATTCGGTGCCGATCACCGATGCGCAGCGGAGTAGGTCCCGTTCGCCGGGGCCGAGTGCGTCCAGGCGGGCCGCCAGCAGGCCGCGCAGCGATGGTGGCACCATGTCAGACGAAACCGCGTCGTGTGCTGCGAGCAGCTGTTCGGCGAACAACGGGTTGCCGCGCGCGACGGCGACAATCTGGTCGACCTGCTGCGGGGGCACGCCCGCGTCGCGGACGAGGACGAGGCGGGCGACGTCGGCGTCATCGAGGGCGGTCAGTGTCACCAATGCACTGTCGTTCCACGCCGGGCGTCTGGTGATCAATTCCGGCCTGGCCAGGCACAGCAGCATGATCGGTGCCGCAGTGCGGCGGACGATGTCGTCGACGAGGTCGAGCAGAGTCGGTTCGGCCCATTGCGCGTCGTCCAGGACGAGCAGCACGGGACGTTGCCTGGCGACTGCCTCGATGAGACCACGGACCTCCCTGAACAGGGTTGGCACGCTCTGGTCGGTCCAGCCGGGGATCCGGTCGAGTAGGTCCCGCAGCGGGAGGAAGGTGGTGCCCTCGCCGTACGCAGGACAGCGACCGGACAGCACCTGCGCAGCGTCTCCCAGCGAGGTCGCGAGCTCCGCAGCGAGGCGCGTCTTTCCGATCCCCGCTTCGCCAACGACGAGACAGCGGCGCGGCGATCCGGACTTGACCGCCGCCCGCCACGCGGTCCGCAAGGCCGCCAGCTCCCTGTCCCGCCCGAACAACACTGCGCCGCCCGGGCGGGCGGATGCGGTGCTCGTGTCGAGGACGTCGAGGACCCGCCACGCGTTGTCGTGGCCTGCGGGCAGGACGAGGACCGTGCCGCTGGTCAGCCGCTGGGCGGACGGGCCTATGAGCGTCTCGGACAAGCCCGCCTTCAGCAGTAGCTGGTACGCCGTGCTCACGACCGGGCCCCCGACGGCATCCAACACTGAGCCGCCGACACCCTCGACGAGGATGTCTCCGGTCTCCACACCGACCCGGGCACCCATGTGGGTGGTCAGGTCGATGGCGGCCCGCACCGCGCGGATTGGGTCGTCCTCGTGCGCCACCGGGAAGCCGAAGAAACCCATGACCGTGCCCGCGACAACCTGCTCCATCCGCCCGCCGTACCGGCCGAAGACGGACGCGGCCTGCTCCCGGGTGGCCATGCCTTCCGCAACAACCGCTTCAGGGTCACCCGCCGTGTCGGGCCGGCTGAGGTCGGCGGCGACCACGGTCACCGTGCGTCGTTCCCGGGGCAACCAGCCCTCCGCCACAGCGGGCCGGACCTGAGGTCCAGGGTGCAGCACCGGATCGTGACGGAGAACGGCAGCCTCCAGGTCACGCAGCTCAGGGCCGGGTTCAATGCCCAGCTCCTCGATCAAGGTCTCCCGGGCACGGCGGTAGACGTCGAGTGCGTCCGCCTGCCTACCCGCCTGGTACAGCGCCACCATGAGCAGGCCGTAGGCACGTTCACGGTAGGGGTGCTCGCCGACCATCTGCTCGAGGTCGGCGATCGCGCCGGCGCCGCCTCCGGCCGACAGCAGGGCTGCGGCGTGCTCCTCGCGGGCGTTCAGGCGCAGCTCATCCAGCGCGGTCACCGCGCGCTGGGCGAACGGCTCGTAGCCGAGCGCCGCGAGAGCTGGTCCTCGCCACAGCGCAAGGGCGTGGGCGAGGTGCGTTGCCCGTTGTTCAGGAGGCAGTTGCGCGGCCTCGGTCACCATGCGTGCGAAGACGTTGGCGTCGACCTGGTCGGCGGCTGCCGCGAGCCGGTAGCCGGTGCCGACGGTCTGCAACAGGGTGGCCTCTTCGCCCGGATCGCGGCCGGGTTCAAGAACTTTGCGCAGCCGCGACACGAACCCCTGCAGGGCAGTCGACGCGGTCGCAGGGGGCCGCTCGCCCCACAGTTCGTCGATGAGTCGTTCCGCCGGGATCGGCTCCCCCGCGCGGAGCACCAGCAGCGCGAGCAGGGAGCGGGCCCGACCTGCCGGGATGTCGAGCACACGGCCTCCGTCGCGGACCTCCACCGGCCCGAGGATCCGGAACTCCACGCAGCCACCCCATTGGATCGACAGCGGCTCGAACGTACACCCAAGCCGCCTTAGTGAGCCGTTAGCGCCGTCTCCGAGCCTGTGCTTGAAAGCCCGCACCGGGCGGGCAGTCACCGAGGAGGCCACCATGTCCGGACCGTTCTGTTACGTCGGCACGTGGAAGCTGAGGGACGAGCACTTCGAGGAGGCACGGAGGTGGCTCGCGGCGCACTGCGAACACGTCGAGGCGAACGAGCCACGCCTGATCGCATTCCATATGTTCGTCAACGAGCAGGAGCGCACCGGCAGCGTCGTGCAGGTGCACCAGGACGCCGAGTCGATGCAGTTCCACATGAAGGTGATCTCCGAGCACCTCGGCAACGCCTTCGACTACATCGACCACGTCATCAGCCAGCAGTACTTCGGCACCCCGACGCCCGCCCTGGCGGCGACGTTGGCGCAGTGGGACTCACCCGAGGTCGTCACCACCTGGAAACCGGTCCACGATGGCGGATTCACCCGTACGACCGTCCGATAAGGAGAGTGTCGATCATGAAGGTCAACATCACCAGTGAGCCGATCGCGCGGCCGCCGGCGAAGGTCTTCGTATTCCTCGCCGACCAGCGCAACGAGGGCCAGTGGCACACCGACGTGCTGGAGGCCAGGCTGACGAGCGCCGAGCCGATAGGGCTGGCCACCCAGTTCTGGATCCGGCTCAAGCCGTTCATGGGCATGTCGGAAGCGACGTCCACGATCTCCGAGTACGAACCCGACCGCCGTGTCGCGCACACCGTCCAAATGGGCAAGTTGACACCGATCAGCGGCTACAGCATCGACCCTGACGGCCAGGGCGGCTGCCGGGTCACGAAGACCGTCGAGCTCGAGCCCGCCGGGTTGATGCGCCTGATGGCGCCGATGATGAAGTCGATGATCCGCAGGGCCAACGTGCAGTTCCTCGCCAACCTCAAGCGCGTGCTCGAAGCGGGCTGACCGTTGAGCCTACTCGACATCAGCCTCGGCAGCATTTGGTACCGGAGACATGGTTTCCCAGCCTGAGACGACCTTGAGGCCCGTCGTCCTCGCGCGGCCGTCGCCGCGCGAGGATGTCCACGGGGGACTCGGGTTTGTCGATTGGAGCGAAGTGTCAGCCGCCGGCGACGGTACGTGCTCAGGCTCTCCATAAACCTTTGCATGCCCTCCGCGTACAGCGTTCCAATTGCCAGCGACGTCTTGCCCGACCCGGAGACGGCGACCACCGCGACCGTCCGCCACAGCGGCTCGTCGACGTCGATGTTCTGGAGGTTGTTGTGCCGGGCCCCGTGCACGCCGATGACCGTGGGCAGGTTACCTGGCACCGGGCACCCTGAGGCTGATCGGCGGCTGAGCAACGACAACCGGGTGGCGGCGGCTCGTCTCCGGCCTGGCGGCCGCACCCCGCAGGCGCTTCGTACTCAGGTCAGATGTGCCGATGGTGGTGCCCTCCGTGTACGCCCGGTACGTGCACGATGCTTCCACGTTCCCAAGCCTTGAGAACGTGACTCCGGCCATCTTTGGGCACCATCGTCCTCCGTTGCCCGGGCAGCATCCCGGTTCCCGGGCCAATCTCGATCCGGATGGTGCCGGGATGCTGCCACGCGACCGGGTGTCGCGGCTGACCATGTCATAGCGTCGTCAGCGCCTCCGGTCTGGTCACGACCCTGCCCAAGGCTCCGAGTTCGTGGAGGTCGCCAAAGGCCTCAATGCGAATGGACTTGTCCAGACCGCCCACGCGGACCGGTTCGTAGCCGTCGGCCCGGATCAGCTCAGCCACGAGATCGCCCGCGGAGTCGTCGTCCGTGGCGTAGAACTGCACCGCGCGCTCGGGCTCCCGCCATGCGGCCGTGGACAGTGTGTCGGCCGACAGCGTGCCGAAGGCCTTAACCAGCCGCGCTCCGGTCGGCAGCAGATTGGCCAGGATCTGGCCCGAGGACTCCTGGTCCCCGATGACCTTGTGGAATGCGCCGTCGTCACCCGGTGCGACGGGATTCGACGGGTCGATGACTACCTTGCCGACGAGTCGCTCGCCGTACTCGGTGATGAGCTGCTTGGAGGTGTCGAACCAGACGGCGAGCACGAGCACGTCGGCCCGTTCGATCGCCTCGTCAATACTCACCGCTTCGGCATGATCGTCCAAAGTGGACGCGATCTTCCGGGCGGCCTCCTGGTCTCGACCGGCCAGGAGGAAATCCTGGCCGCCAGCCGCGAAGTTCGCCGCGAGCCTGCTGCCGATGTTGCCAGTACCGACGATGGCTACTGTGGTGTCGGAAATGGTCACCGTGGTCAACCTTTCGTGATGTCGTTCCGCGTGTAGTCGGGCTGCCCTGGTCACGGGTGGATCGGTGCGCTGGGCCCGAGGTCGAGGCGCATTGAATGCAGGATCATGAACGTGGTGGTGGTCCCTCGACGTCGGCGGCGGCCAGCACGCCCGTGTACTTCGCGATGACAGGTGCGGCGGCGCGGTTGGCCAGCTCGACGAAATAGGTCCTCACCGCGGCCCAGACGTTCGGTCCATACTTCACGAAGTATCGTGTCGGGTCGACCGTGGTGAGGACCTGCCGCGCGCTTGCCTCGATGTCGGCGATGTACTGCTGGTGCACCTGGATGTCATCCCGGTTGCCGAGTCGGCCGAGGTGTCCGCCGATGAAGTGTTTCCACGGGTAGCCCAGCGCGGTGGCCGGGGCTTGGATGTACCCGGGTACGTCTTCGCTGAGGTTGAGGTTGTTGATGGGCACCCAACCGGGGTTGACGATATCGACGAGCATGAGGGCGTCGTGGTCGGGAAAGTGGATGAAGATGTTGTCCGGCGAGTGGTTGGGTCCGTGCCAGGCGAGCTCGACGCGTTCGCCGCCCACCTCGAGGGTGTAGCGGTCCTGGAAGGTCACCTCGGGCGCCGGCCTGGTCGCGTTGTTGTCTCGCAGCAGCAGCTGCCGGGTTTCTTCGTGCCCGATGCGGACGACGTCCGAGTCGAACAGCGAGGACGCGCCGGCATGGTCGTCGTGGTGGTGGGAGTAGACGAGGTGGGTCACCGAGTTGGTCACGCCTTCGGCGGCGGCGATCTCGTCGACGGCCCGCCGCAGGTTGTGGCCGATGGTGGGGGGAGCGTCGAACAGCACGACGCCGTCCCGGGTGGTGAGGAACGCCGACTGGTACGTACCGTCGGTGACCCAGTAGAGGTTCCGCTCGACCCGCCCGACGTAATACCCCTGATCATTCAGGGCCGGGCCGAGTGAGGACGGAGGGACCGGTGCGTAGTCGGGCAGGTCTAGGGCACTGCTCGCGCCGGTGGCTGCTGTTGTCACGGTGTCTCCCTGGAAGATTGAGCACGTCCCTGCGCGGTCGTGCGAGCCTGTGCGATGCACCAAGACTCATCTCGCGCCGGGTGAGAGGGCGTCACCGGATCTAGGTGATTCAGGCGCCCTTGACAGTGCGAGGGCTAACGGGGCTTCGCCCCAGCCCGACGAGCATGTCGTGGTGGTTGCGGTGGGATGCAGGGCTCCGGCCGGTCGGGTAGAACGGGCACGAGGCCCGTTG
>JAHRHA010000085.1 GCA_020027875.1 Micromonosporaceae bacterium
CCTCGCTGCCACCGGCCTCGCCGCCGCCGGGCACCGCGCCGGGCGCCGGGCTGTGGCCCGCCGTGCGTTGGTTGGGCTCGCCGCTGGCGCCGGATGCGGGGTGATCGCGGCTGGGGTGATCCTTTTCGCCTACGGCGCGAACTCCTCGGTGGCACTGCTCGCGATCACGGTCGGCGTCGCCGGGCTGCTGGGAGGGGCCGCCGCCGTCCTGCCGCCGCCGGTGCTCGCCGCTGCTATCGCAGCCACCCTGGGGGTCTTCCTCATCGGCGTGATCCTGAACCTGTTCCAGTCGCCGCTCAAGTCGCTGCTCGGTGCGGGTGACACAGTGGCCTCACAGGCTTCCGCCGCCCGCCTGTTCTCGTACGCGGCCGCCGTGGTCGGCGGCCTCGTCGCGGGTCTGGTCGCCTTCATCTACCTGCGCCGGCGTGGGCCGGGGCAGAAGTGGCCCTCGTACCTGATCGCAGGATCGGCGGCGGGGCTGCTCGCCCTCGTCGCGGAGGGACTCACCCAGTTGGGCGGCGGTCGGCTGCTAAGCCTCGTCGGGAACCTGTCGCCGGCGGACCGGGCGGTGTTGGACTACCTCATCGAGGCCCGGATGGAGCGAGCGCTGATTGTCGGCTTCGTGGGTGGTATTACCGCGATGATCGCAGTCGGCCGCACACTGCGTCGCCCGGACGAGTCGGCGCCAGCCACCGACCCAACCTGAGCAACCGACCCGACCGATGGGCTCTCAGCCCCGAACGATGAGCTCTCCGCCCCGAACGCCTGATCACGTCGGCAGCCTCATCCCGTCAGCAGATGATCGAACTCCGTGACGTCGTACCACTCGAGTTCGTGGTCCTCCGCGCCGTCAACCGTGAACTGGGCGTCCGGATCGCCGGCCGCCGCCGCCTCGACCACATCTGCCGCTGCCGCGACATCGGCCTCCGCAACCTTGCCATCGACGTGGACGGCCGCGACCTCGGCCAGCGCCACCCGGCTGCCCGTGCGGACCGCGCTCGACCCCAGGGTCCGGTCGACCGCCACGACTTGATCGTCGGGTACATCGGCAGCGAGCACGACCCGGCGTCGCGGAGCCTGCGGATCGTGGCGGAGCAGGCGTAGCGAATCCTGAGCGGCGCGGGTGAAGGCAACGTACTCCAACTCCTCGTCGTCGCCCTCGGCATACCACTCGCGAAGCTCCGGGGTCACAGCATGCCCTGCTAGCCCTTCCGGTAGCGCCAGCTGCCCCTCCGCGCGCAGACCGGCGAGCAGCGGAAGGGTCGCGGGCAGATAGACCCGCGTCACTTGACCCGACAACCAGGCCTCCTCACGTGGCCGTGCTTGTCGCCTCGTGCGCCGACGTACGTCGTACACCCAATGCGAACGCAACCAGTGGCAAGCTTAAGCATCAACTGACTTCGGGAGTAGGGTTCGCGCCATGGCCGCCCGGTTTCTGACCATGCAAGACGTGGCCGATGAGCTGGCCACCACGGTGTCGCAGATCTACCACATGGTACGCAGCGGCGAGCTTCCCGCAATCAAGATCGGGGGCCGAGGTCAGTGGCGCATAGAGCGGGCGAAACTTGAGGAGTACATCGCCAAGAAGTACGACGATACGGCCGTGTTCGTACGTGCGAACCCGCTGATCGACCACGCCAACGACTAGCCCCTCCCGTCGATCATGACCTGGAGGTCATGATCGACGCTGTTTCGCAACGGTGAGCTCATGATCACGGGAATCTTGGTTTCCGCCATCCCCAAACGAAAGCAAACGAAGGCATCTTGCGATCACCCGTGCCGATCGCGTACAACTGTCGATGTAAGCAAACGAAGGCAAACGCAAGGTCGACTGGAGGCCCGATGCCCGCGACGCTCGCCGTCAACCCAGCAACCGCCAGCCGCGCCACCCCGCAAGCGATCCGCGTGGTGCCGGTGCCTCGGTCCGAGCCGCCCACAGACGACGAGCTCTTGGCCGCGGGCCTGGATGTGCCGCCGATGACAGCACCGCAGTTGCCGTTCGACCTGCCGCACGGGTCACTGCTTGATCGGCCCTCCCGATCGAGCGGTGGTGCTCGTGCAGCGCTCCCACGCGAGTCAGCTGTTCCACGCGGGTCTGCGGTTCCACCTGCTCCCGCCGGCCCGGCGGGGGCAGAGCCGCGGGTGGAGTCAACCGCGCCGGCCGCGCCGGCCGGGAGCGCCGGGCCGTCGCCGGCGCGCGTCGCCATCCGTCGCCTCCTCGCCACCTGTCTGGAGGTGATCGGCGGTTTCCGGCCGGCGTCGCAGCTGCGACCGTTCTGCCTACCGGACCGGTTCGATGACATCGTCGAACGGCTCACCGGACGCATGGTCGGCCCGCCCAACCGGTCTCGCGGGTTTGGCCTTGCCGGCGGCGCGCGGACGCCCGTCACGGGACGGATCACCGGCGCCCCTCCGCGCACGGGGAGAGCGCATCAGACGGGTCCCGGCGACCGGGTGGCCATTCGTCGGGTGCAGGTGTGCGAGGCGATCGACGATGTCGCCGAGGTCGCGGTCGTGCTCGCCCGGCGGGAACAGGTGTGGGCCATGGCGCTGCGGCTGGAGTTTCACCGTGGTCGGTGGCTCTGCACGCACCTCGAAGTCGTCTGACCGCGACAACACGATGCACCCGGAGCGCCCACTGTGCGGCCAGACCCGGTGGGCGCTCTGGGATCCAACGCCAGGCCCGGCCAGGGCGTCAGCGCACGGCAAAATACCGGCGGCCGGTCGCGGCGTGAGCGGCCGACGGGGCGGTCAGCCCGCGGTCGGGCGGTCAGCCCGCGGTCGGGGGGTCAGCCCGCGGTCGGGGGGGCAGCCCGCGGTCGGGGGGGTCAGCCCGCGGTCGGGGCGCCGTGGCAGCGCTTGTACTTCTTGCCCGACCCGCACGGACACGGAGCGTTGCGCGACGGCCCGGAGCCCACGGCCTGGCCCGGAGACGGTCGACGGTTAGCGGCCTGCGCACCCGGTGAGCTTCCGCCGGCAGCCCTGCTTCCGCCAGCGCTCATTCCGCCGGCAGCCTTGCTTCCGCCGGCCGTGCCTACGCCGAGCGCCGGGGCCGCCTGCTCCACCATGACGGCACCCCCGCTGCCGGCTTCGCCGTCGATCACCGGGGCGGAGTAGAGGAGCTGTTGCTGCCTGCGCTGCGTCGCGGGGCTCAGCCCCTTCGCCCGCAATGCCACCGGCGCAGCGCCGACACCTGAGATCTCGACGGCTGGCGCCTCCTCGACCTGCACCTCCAGGTTGAACAGGAAGCCGACCGCCTCCTCCTTCACACCGTCGAGCATCTGGGCGAACATGTCGAAGCCCTCGCGCTGGTACTCCACCAGGGGATCCCGCTGCGCATACGCCCGCAAGCCGACGCCGTCCTTGAGGTAGTCCATCTCATAGAGGTGCTCGCGCCACTTGCGGTCGATCACCTCAAGCAGCACCCGGCGCTCCAGCTCGCGCAGGATCGGCGGTGTGAGTTCCTCCTCGCGCCGCTCGTAGGCGGCGTGCGCATCCTCGATGAGGCGCTGCGACAGGAAGTCGGCGTCGACACCAGCCCGCGAGCCCGCCTCCTCCTCGAGTTCCTCGACGGTGACTCCGACCGGATAGAGCTGCTTGAGGCCGGTCCACAGCTGGTCGAGATCCCAGTCCTCGGCGTAGCCCTCCGAGGTGGCGCCCACCACATAGGCGCGCACCGTGTCGTCGATCATGTGGGACACCTGATCGTGCAGGTCCTCGCCGGCGAGGACTCGACGCCGCTCCGCGTAGATCACCTGGCGCTGCTTGTTGAGCACCTCGTCGTACTTGAGCACGTCCTTGCGGATCTCCGCGTTCTGCGCCTCGATCTGGGTCTGCGCGCTCTTGATCTGGCGAGTGACCATCTTGGACTCGATCGGCACATCCTCGGGGATGTTGAGGCGGTCCATGACAGCCTCGACCGCGCCCGCGCGGAAGCGGCGCATGAGTTCGTCCTGAAGGGACAGATAGAAGCGCGACTCGCCGGGGTCACCCTGCCGCCCGGACCGGCCGCGCAGCTGGTTGTCGATGCGCCGCGAGTCGTGCCGCTCAGTGCCCAGGACGTAGAGACCGCCGGCCTCGATGACCTCCTCAGCCTCCTCGTCGCACTGCTTCTTCCAGCGTGGGACCACGTCCTCCAGCGCGGCCTCGTACTCGTCCGGCTGCTCGTCCGGGTCGAGGCCGCGGTTACGCAACTCCGCCTTGGCGAGGAACTCTGGGTTGCCGCCGAGAAGGATGTCCGTACCGCGACCGGCCATGTTGGTGGCCACGGTCACCGCGCCGCGCCGGCCCGCCTGGGCGACGATCTCCGCTTCCTTCTGGTGATACTTCGCGTTCAGCACCGAGTGCGGGATACCACGCCGGCGCAGCATCTGCGACAGGATCTCGGAGTTCTCGACGCTGACGGTGCCGACCAGCACTGGCTGGCCCTTCTGGTGACGCTCGACAATGTCCTCGACGACCGCGTTGAACTTCGCCTTCTCACTCTTATAGATGACGTCGGACTTGTCCGCGCGGACCATCGGCCGGTGGGTCGGGATCGGCACCACGCCGACCTTATAGACCTTGTTGAACTCGGCGGCCTCGGTCATCGCAGTACCGGTCATGCCTGAAAGCTTGTCGTAGAGGCGGAAGTAGTTCTGCAGCGTGATCGTCGCGAGGGTCTGATTCTCCTGCTTGATCTCGACGCCTTCCTTCGCCTCGATCGCCTGGTGCATACCCTCGTTGTAACGGCGGCCGTAGAGGATGCGACCGGTGAACTCGTCAACGATGAGCACCTCACCGTCGTTGACGATGTAGTCCTTGTCGCGCTTGTAGAGCTCCTTGGCCTTCAGGGCGTTGTGGAGGTAGCCAACGAGCGGGGTGTTCAGCGACTCGTACAGGTTGTCGATGCCCAGCCAGTCCTCGACCCTGGACACGCCGCGCTCGGTGATCGCGACGGTCCGCTTGGCCATGTCGACCTCGTAGTCGGCGCCCTCGCCGGCCTGCAGCCGACTGACCACGCGGGAGAACTCGCCGTACCACTTGGCTGACTGCTCCGCCGGGCCCGAAATGATCAGCGGCGTTCGGGCCTCATCGATGAGGATCGAGTCGACCTCGTCAACCACGGCGAAGTGGTGACCGCGCTGCACCAACTCGTCGTGGGACCAGGCCATGTTGTCGCGCAGGTAGTCGAAGCCGAACTCGTTGTTCGTCCCATAAGTGATGTCGGCCTTGTATGCAACCCGATGCTCGGCGGAGGGACGGTTCGGCAGGATCACCCCGACCGAGAGGCCGAGGAACTGGTGCACCGCGCCCATCCACTCGGCGTCGCGGCGGGCCAGGTAGTCGTTGACCGTGACGATGTGCACACCCTCGCCCGCGAGCGCGTTGAGATAGACCGGTAAGACGCTGGTCAGCGTCTTACCCTCACCGGTCTTCATCTCGGCGATATTGCCGAAGTGCAACGCGGCCCCGCCCTGCACCTGCACGTCGAATGGGCGCTGGCCCAACACGCGGTGAGCTGCCTCGCGGGCCGTCGCGAACGCCTCTGGCAGCAGGTCGTCAAGCGTCTCGCCGTCGGCGCGGCGCTCCTTGTAGGTGTCTGTCAGCGCGCGAAGCTCGGCGTCGGTCAGGTCGGTGTAGTTCTCCTCGATGGAGTTGACGGCGTCGGCGATGTTCTTCAGCCGACGAATCGTCCGGCCCTCGCCGGCGCGGAGGATCTTATCGATGATCGTCACGGGTCAACTCTCCCTAACCATTTCTGCCGCGACCATCGTATGCGTTGTTTGGGGGCGCCTGCCCCCCGCGCCTGCCCGGCCGCCAACGAACGCGACAAAACACCCAGCGTACCCGGTACTTTGGCGCACGTCGGCATAGCGAGCGCCAGCGGGGTGCGTCGGGCGGGAGCGACCGCCCAACCCGCGCCGGTTCGTCGGGTAGGGGAGGATCGCGGGATGGGCTGGATGGCGGAACGGCAGGCGGATGTCCGCAGGTGGTGGTGATGTGATTCACGGCGACCGTGTGGTGCTGCGACTGTGGCGCGGTGAGGACGCTGACGATCTCGCCGCGGGATGCGATGACCCGTTGACCCAGCGGTTTCTGCCGTTTCTGCCGAGCCCTTACACACGAGCCGATGCGAACTGGTGGATCACCGAGGGTGCGCCCGCCGCGCTCGCCGCGGGCGGCGCCGCTTACGCCATCGCCGACCCGGCGACCGACCGGGTGCTCGGTGGCGCGGGCTTCGGCCGCAAGCACGCGGGTGCGGCCGAAATGGGCTACTGGGTGGCCCCGTGGGCGCGTCGCGGGGGCGCAGCGACCGCGGCGGCAAGGATGCTGGCGGCCCATGCCTTCTCCGAAGGGCTGGAGCGACTCACCCTGCGGACCGATCCGGCCAACGCGGCCAGCCAGCGGGTGGCGATCGCGGCCGGCTTCACTCGCGAGGGCGTAGAGCGTGGCGGCGGACGCGATCGCGACGGCGGCAGGTATGACCAGATCGTCTGGGCGCGGCTCGATACAGACGCGGATGAGCCGACCCGCCGGTTGTTACCCGACCTGCCCGGTCGTGGCCTGGATGGCGGGCGGTGGAGCGATGGTGAGCTGACCGACGGCGTGGTGACCCTCAGACCACTGCGTGCGGCGGACACCGACGATACCCATGCCCTGCGGAGTCTGGCCGACGTCGTGGCCACGTCCGTGCCGCCGGTCGGGCCGGACCGGGATGCCGTGTCCCGCACCTGCGCCCGGGCGGAGGCCGGCTGGCTCGCCGGCGAACGCGCCGATCTCACCGTGCGAGACGCCACCACCGGCGACTACGCCGGCGAGATCGGCCTCTACTACTTGGAGCCCCCAACCCAGCAGGCAATGATCGGCTACAGCATCGCGCCCGGGTGGCGCGGCCGCGGCTACGCGACGAGAGCCGCGCTGCTCGTCACCGAGTGGGCCTTCTCCGCCGTTGGCATCGCCCGGCTGGTGGCCGGGACGGCTCCGAAGAACGTGCGTTCGCAGCGCGTGCTCGAACGGGCTGGATTTCGCCGCGAGGGTTACCAACGATCGCGCCTACCCGGCTCGGACGGCACTCGCATCGACGACATCCTCTACGCCCTGCTCCCGCCCACGATCGCTCCCAACCCATGATCGCTCCCCAGCCCACGATGAAGGCGCGCTTCGCGAAACCGCGTGAAGTGAATACGGCTGGCGTCACACGGCGGCGAGGCAGATCACGCCGTAGTCATATCCCTTGCGGCGGTAGACAACACTCGGGCGGCCAGAGTCCTTGTCGAAGAACAGATAGAAGTCGTGCCCGACGAGCTCCATCTGAAACAGGGCGTCGTCGACGGTCATCGGATCGGCCGGGTGTTCCTTCATCCGGACGATATGCCACGGCTGGTCGTCGTACTGGTTCTCCTCGGCCTCGCGCTCGGCCAGCGCGACTGCCGACGTGGCCTGCGTGAAGCCCGAGTTGAGGGACGCGAGCGGCGCCGTGGCCTCCGCGACGGAGACGGGTGCGTGGCGCCCGCGGTGCACGCGGCGTCGGTCGGCGGCCCTACGCAGACGCGTGTCGAGCTTGTCGATCGCCTTGTCGAGGGCGCTGTAGAAATCACCGGCTCGGGCCTCGGCCCGCACGATCGGCCCCCGGGAGACGCAGGTGATCTCCACCCGCTGGCAGTGGTCTGACTGGCGCGGGTTGCGCTCGTGGAGTAGTTCAACGTTGACTTCGATAAGTTTGTGGTCGTAGCGCTCGATCTTGTGAAGCTTCTCGGCAACGTGCACTCGGTAGTGGTCGGGCACCTCGACGTTTCGGCCCTTGACGACGATGTCCACGCCTGACCTCCCCCACGGTCTCTCGTGAGTTTGCAAGTTCGCCCCTTCGCCGGAGGCGATCAACGTTGCGCTGTTCGCTTGAGGCGATCAACGCGGCCAGTCGGGCAGATGAACGCGTCCTCCCCTGCGAGTAAACAAACTGCCCGTGGTCATCGACGCTAACTCTTCCGGGGCCCCCCGTCACCCCCATCTCCAGAACCATCCCAGGAGATCTGCGCAATCGGCGACAAAGATCCGCCACGGTCGAACAACGTGGCCGCTTTGATCGCCTCCGGCGACGGGACGTGGCGCAGGCGGGTCGCCGCTACCGTCACGGCGAACCCGACCGCCACACCCGCGTCGGCCAGGACACGCGCGATCGCCGCGAGCGTGGCGCCCGTCGTCAGTACGTCGTCGAGCAGCACCACCTCGACGCCCGCCTCGGCCGCGGCCCGCACCGCGGCTACCCGGCTAGGCCGCACCTCGAACGCAGCGCGTGCGGTGGCGGCACGCGCGTGCCGATCCAGGTGGGCCGAGTCGGTCCTCGGCAGCGCCCGCAGCGCAGTCACCACACCGATCGGCCGTCCGGTCTCGCGCAGCCGGCGCGCCGCCCGTTGCGCCAGCCGCAGCATGTGGTCGCCCCGGCGTGCCCTCACCGCGGCCGCGGTCGCCGGTACCGGTACCAGCGCCAGCGGGCGCGATGTTGGTACTCCGGCGTTGACCGCGGCGGCGAGCGCGTCGCCCAGCGGAGCGGCCAGGCCGCGGTGCCCGCGCTCCTTGTAGGCCAAGATCAGCTCCCGCAGCCGCCCGTCGTAGTCCCCGACCGCGACGCACCGGGGCAGGCCGTCGGGTGCCGGCGTGGGTCGGGTCTCGGCCGGCGGTTCGGCCAGGATGGCGAGGCAGGTGGCACACACACCGGCGAGGCCGGCCACCGACCCACAGCCCGCGCAGTCGCAGGGCAGAACAAGATCGACCAAGGACGCGAGCGTACGGGCACCCGCTGCCACAAATCGTCCGAGCATCTCTGACACGCCGTCGAGCCTTACCTACTTCGCGGCGTCAACGCTAACCCCGCGGCGTCCCCTGTGGACAACCAGGCTGCCTGTGGAAAACGGCCCGTCGCGAACCCGCAGGTCAGCTAGCGAAGAACGGCGCGAACGTATCCGGTTCGAGGGCTCCCAACGAAGTTACGAAGACGCGCGCGCCGGGCTCATCGGTGAGGACGATGAGCTCGCCCTGCCGTGAGGACGGGCCAGTCGGGTGGGCGACGACATCGACCGGACGGATACCCTTCAGAGCCTCGGACAGGTTCTCGGCGACCACGCTGTCAGCGGTGGCCCGCCACATCGCCGGCGCGCTGCCCACGGTGCCGGTGACGTAGAGCCACGATTCACTCGCCCAGGCGATCGCGTTGGCGGTGAGTTGTCCGGCAAGCACACGACGGGGGTTCAGGCCGACGGTCACCGTCTGGCCGTCGAACTTGAGCGATGCGACGTATGCCTGTGCGGCCGCCACAAATGCGACCCGCCGTCCATCCGGGGCGACGGCGATCGCGGAGATGTCGCCGCGGAACTGGCTCGGCGTGACATCGCTGCTGTTGCCATTGGCGGCGTTCACCACGTACAGCCGCCCGCCCGAGGGCAGGATCAGCTGATCATTGCTGCCGGGGATCCAGACCGGACGGCCCATGTCGGAGCCCTCTGGAATGTTCTTGGCGTTGACCTTGCTCGCCTTGCCCTCGCGGATGATCTGTAGGCTCGTGCGTCCGTCCGTTCCGAGTCGAACATAGGCGGCCAGCTTCATCCCACGGTTGATCGCCGCGAAGACCACGTTCTGGTTCTCCTTGGCCGCTAGCACTGGCGGTGGGGTTACTCCCGCCCCGAGGAGCGGGACGACGCGCTGCTCCACGATGTCGAACTTCTGCACCACTGGGCCGACGTCGTTGGTCAGGTTGTACTGCAGGTAATCATCTGGAGTACCGGGGATCTCCTCGATCTTGTCCTCGATCTGCAGCTCGATCGAGGGCACCGAACCGGTGCGCAGGGACCACTGGAGCTGGTAGTAGAGGCGGCGGACGGCATCCGGGCCGCCAGCGCCCGCCTGGGCGCTGAGCTTGACGACGAACGCCCCGTTGCCGTTGAGTTCCACAGCCGCCTTGGGGACGGTGCCGGTGGGCAGGCGTTGCACACCCGTGAGCCACAGCGAGGGGCCGTCGAGCAGCCACTGCAGGATCTGGCGCGCCCGCTGTTGGGTCGAGAGCGTGAGGGGAAGGTAACGAAGATCCGGTACGAGTCGCTTGTTTGCCGCGTCCCAGAAGTAGACCGGCTGGATCCGATAGAGGTCCTTGAACGCGTCATCGCTCAGCAGAAGTCCCGCCGGGGCGCCGACGATCTCGTCGATGCGCAGCCTGCTGGAGCTCTGCTCGGGCTGGGTAACCCAGAAGGTCATTGATCTGGGCCGGGTCGACAGCTCGGCGAGTTCATCGACCCGGCCCAGGTCGGTGAGGGGGCCAACCACCTGGTAGCGCACAGTGACCGGCGTCCGGGTTTCGTCTGACGCTCCCAAGGTTGGTGAGCCCACCAGTCGGATGACCGTAAGTGGCGGGTTCTTGGGATCCCGGGGGTCGTACGCGCGCTTAGCCCGCTCGGTGAGGAACATCTTGACCTGGGTAATCGATGCCTCGCCGCCACCGACCGCCGCCTTGAGGAAGGACCGCACGAGGTCCTCTGCGGAGGTGGCCGAGTTCGGGTCCGGCGCCGTCCGCACGATGTCGCTGCCCAGAGACGTCTCCGCGACCCACGGATCCCCAACATCCTCGGGCGCGTTGGAGCTGGACACGCCGCACCCGCTGGCGACAAGGGCGATGGCGAGCGTCAGCGCGATGGCGACGAGGCGACGTCGTTCGGCGCGGTCAGACATCAATTCGGCTCCCCTCTCCAACCGCCGCCGACTCAGGTTCAACACCGGGCTCTGGCTCCGTATCACGCTCGAGCGCAATATCACGATCGGGCTGGGCAGCAGGCTCCTTTGTGGCCGCGGACTCGGCCCGACTCGGCGTTTGGGCACGGGCCACGGACTGCGCTCGGACGGCGGAGTCCCCTCGAACCGGCAACCTCGTGGAGCGAGGCTCGGGCTCGGCTACGGCCGGCGGCCGGAAGTCGGTCGGGACCAGGCGTAGGGGCGATGAGACGAGCCTGTCGCCGGCGCACGCCGGCACCGTCAGCCGGAATTGGGCGCCCTGTCCGGGCTCACCCCACGCCTCCAGCCACCCACCGTGCAAACGCGCGTCCTCCGAGCTGATGGATAGGCCCAGACCCGTTCCGCCGGTATGACGTGCGCGTGACGGGTCGGCGCGCCAGAAGCGATTGAAGACGAGCTTCTCGTCACCCGACTTGAGGCCGACGCCGTGGTCGCGGACGGTCACGGCCACCGCGCCGTCGCGGGCCGCGAGCCGAACCTTGACCGACTTGCCCTCGCCGTGCTCGATCGCGTTGCCGATCAGGTTGCGCAGGATGCGTTCGACCCGACGGACGTCGACCTCGGCCACGACCGGTTCAGCCGGTAGATCGACCTCGACCGCCACCCCGGCCCGCTCGGCGACCGGACTCAGCCGGGCCACCACGCGCTCGATGAGTGGTCCCAGGTTGGCCGGCTCGGCGTCGAGCGCGGCGAACCCGGCGTCGAATTTGCTGATCTCGAGCAGCTCGGCGAGCAGACTTTCGAAGCGATCGAGTTCGGCCTGGAGCAGCTCGGCGCTGCGGGCCATGGCCGGATCGAACTCGTCGCGCGTGTTGAAGATCAGATCGGCCGCCATGCGTACGGTTGTCAGTGGCGTTCGTAGCTCGTGCGAGACGTCCGAGGTGAACCGGCGCTGCAGGCGCGACATCTCCTCCAGCCGCAGGATGTGCCGCTGCAGGTTCTCCGCCATCTGGTTGAAGGAGGCGGCGAGCGCGGCGAGGTCGTCCTCGCCGCTGACCTCCATGCGTTGATCGAGCAGGCCGTTGGAGAGCCGCTGTGCGGTGCGGGCGGCGACGCGGACCGGCCGGACGACCATGCGCGTGACGATGTATACGACGAGCCCGAGCATCAGGACCAGCGCGATGCCCGTAATGGTGACGATGTTGCCAACCAGAAAGGCCTGTTCGACCACCTCATCGAGAGGGAAGAAGTAGTAGAGCTGAACGTCGCCCCAGGTCAGCGTGCCCTGCCGGCCGAAGACGAGGTACAGCTTCGTGCCGCTGCCGTCGATGTCGAGGTTGAGACGCTGTTCGGAGAACCCTTGCGTACGTCGTACCGCTTCTCTGAGCTCGTCGGGGAGGCCGGGCACGGTGAGGCCGTGGCGCTGCGCGACCAGATTGTCCTCTGGGATGATCTTCACGATCGCGCTCTCGCGCCCACGAATCGTCCGGAGCACCTCGCCGACGCTCGCGCCGAGCAGCGGATCGTTGTCGTTCGAGATAAGGCTGTTGAGCTGGCGGAAGGCCTCTTCCGAGCCCTTGTCGACGATCGTCTCCTTGGCGTTCTTGGTCTTCGCGTCGATGAGACCTTCGGTGATCAGGCCACCAACCACGAAGCCGAAGGTGGCGACGAGCACACCTGACGTGACCAGAGTGATGGTGACCACACGAACCTGCAGCGATCGCCGCCAGGCGCGTTTGCCGTTGGCGAGAAGGGAAGCCGGGCGGGAGGGTCGAAGCATAGTGGTTGGCCGGTCAGGCCGTCCCCGCCTTGTAGCCCACACCGCGCACGGTGAGGATCACCTCCGGCCGCTCCGGGTCAGGTTCGATCTTGGCGCGCAGACGCTGGACATGAACATTCACCAGACGCGTGTCGGCCGCGTGCCGGTAGCCCCACACCTGCTCCAACAGCACCTCGCGGGTGAACACCTGGCGCGGCTTGCGGGCGAGCGCGACGAGCAGATCGAACTCCAGCGGGGTGAGCTTCACCTCTTCGCCGTTGCGCAGGACGGTGTGGGCCGGCACGTCAATGGTGATCTGGTTCCCACCTGGGCCGATCGTGAGCATCTCCGGCGCAACATCCTCGCCGCGCCGCAGCCGGGCCCGCATCCTGGCCACGAGTTCCTTCGGCTTGAACGGCTTGACCACGTAGTCGTCGGCACCGGACTCGAGGCCCAGGACAACGTCAACGGTGTCGGTCTTCGCGGTCAGCATCACGATCGGGACGCCGGCCTCGGCCCGGATGGCGCGGCACACGTCGATCCCGCTCATGCCCGGCAGCATCAGGTCGAGCAGCACGATGTCGGGGCGCGCCTCGCGGAACGCCGACAACGCCCGCTCGCCGTCGGCGACGAACGAGGGCAGGAAGCCTTCGCTGCGCAGGACGATGCCGAGCATCTCGGCGAGAGCAGGATCGTCGTCGACCACCAGTACGCGGGCTCTCATAGTGTCCAATATTCCATCTCTTACGCCGGAAGTGGGAACGCCGGTGGAGGGCCGATCGGTCAGACCTGTGTCGACGCCGACAATTCGGTCGATCGGCGGCTCGCCGGGGCGGTGCCGGTTTCGTCCTCAAGCGCGCGGGGTCGGGCAGCTGCGAGGCCCGCTGTGGCCTGGATCACCAGCGCGACGAGCAACACACCCATCGAGGCGACCCAGCCTCCGGTCGCTTCGTAGAGCACCCCCACCGCGAGCGGTCCGGCCATCGCGATCAGATAACCGGTGCTCTGGGCGAAGGCGGAAAGGCCGACAGAGCCGGCCGAGGTCCGAGCGCGCATGCCGATGAGCGTGAGCGCCAGCGGGAAGGCGCCCTGACCCACGGCGAGCAGCGCGGTCCAGATCAGCGCACCGCCGTGCGGGGCGATCGCCAGGCCGAGGTAGGCCGCGAGCATCGTCCCGGCGAGGATGAGCACCAGCGGCCGCTGGTCGGGCCGGCGGGCGGCGAGCGCCGGCATCGCTAGCGCCATCGGGATGCTGCCAGCCATGACCCCGGCCAGCAACAGCCCACTGGCCCCGGCCGAGAAGCCCGCGTCGCGGTAGATCTGGGGCAGCCAACCCATGATCGCGTACGCGCTGAACGACTGGAATCCGAAGAAGAGCGCGAGTGCCCAGCCAAGGCGGGTACGGCTCACCCGGATCGGAGCCGCGGCGCCGGGCGCACCGGGCGCACCGGGCCCGCGGGTGGCCTGAGGCGTTTCGCCGGTACGCCACAGCGCGAGCACTGGCACAACCGCCACCGCCGCGAGCAGTGCCCAGACGCCGATGCCAACCCGCCACGACCCGCTGGCCTGCGCGATCGGGACCGACGCGGCCGCCGCAACCGTACTGCCCGCGATCATGACCGTGGTGTAGAGGCCGGTCACCATGCCGAGCCGGCTGAGGAAGTACCGCCGCACGAGCACCGGCATCAGGATGTTGGCGACCGCGATGCCGGCGAGGGCCGCCGCGCTGCTCACTAGGAAGACGCCGGTCGAGGGGGTGAGTGCACGGGCCGCCTGGCCGAGGGCGAGTAACGCCATGGCGGCGAGAAGAAGCTTCGTGGCGCCGAAGCGCCGGGTGAGGCGGGGCGTGATCGCACCGAAGGCGGCGAATGCGGCTGTGGGCAGCGTGGTTACCACACCCAGCATCGTCGGGCTGAGACCGAGGCCGCCGTTCACGTCGTCGAGCAGCGCCCCCCAGGCTCGTCACCCCGGCGCGTAGGTTCACGGCCACCAGCAGGATCGCCACGAGTACCAGCACGCCGCCGTTGGCCCGCTCGATCGCGCGGCTGGGCGAGGCCGTCGGCGGCCGGCTCGGAAGCCGACTCGGAAGCCGACTCGGAAGCCGACTCGGAAGCCGACTCGGAAGCCGGCTCGGGGTCCGGCTCGGAGCGAGCGGCCGATCGAGCACGGCGGAGGTACTGGCGCGGAGCACGATCCGATCATAGAATCATGGGATGAATTCTGGACAGGTTTTGTAACCTATGCCACTGCGATCCGCCGAACGCACGTCGCTTGTCCCCCAGGTGATCGCGCAGCTCAGGGCGCAGATCACCTCGGGGGAGTGGACCGTGGGTACGCGCCTACCGCCCGAGCCGGAGCTGGCTGCCGCGCTGGGTGTCGGGCGGAACACACTTCGGGAGGCGGTGCTGGCTCTCGTGCACGCCGGGCTGCTGGAGCGACGGCAGGGCTCGGGGACCTACGTCGTGGGGTCTCATGAGCTGACAGGAGCGGTGGCGCGGCTTGTCGCCGACGCGCTCCTCGCCGAGGTGCTCGAGGTCCGGCGGGCGCTGGAGGTCGAGGCGGCCCGCTCTGCTTCCCTCCGGCGTACACCTGCCGATCTTTCCGCCCTCGACACGGCACTGGCGGCTCGCGAGGCGGCTTGGGAATCGGGCGACGCCGGCGCGTTCGTCGAAGCCGACGTCGTGCTTCACCGGACGATCGTCGCTGCGGCGCACAACCGGATCCTCGCTGAGCTGTATGCGGACTTCTCCGCCGCACTACGCGCCAGCCTCGCCGACGCCATCGGCCCGGATCTGACCGCGGACCGCTACGTCGACCACGCCAGGCTGGTCGAAGCCATCCGCGCCCGCGTGCCGGATCTCGCCGCCACCGAGGCCGCCGCCTTCCTCGAGGCCCCAAGATCTCCGTGATCATGAGCTGACCGTCGCGAAATAGCGTCGATCATGACCTGGAGTTCATGATCGACGGGAGGGGTGGGCGAGAGCGGGTGGGGTCGCTGGTCCGGCGCTGCCATGACACCATGAGGCCCGATCAACCCCGGGAGCCTTGTTGCGCGATCTCACCCAGCCGGGTGCTCTGCCGCTGCGGCCACTCACCACTGGCGAACTGCTCGATGCCGCGGTGGTGCTGCTGCGTACCCGGGCCGGGAAGCTGATCGGACTAGGGGCGCTGCTGGCCCTCGCGGAGCAGGCGATCCTGTTCCCGCTTCGCCGCCTCGCCGACGTGGACGACTCCTTCCTCCCGGGCGAGGACCTGCTGGCCCAGTTCGGGGTGCTGATCGTTGTCGGCTTCGCCACCGAGGCGCTGTGCATCGCGCTACTCGGCGGGGTCGCCTCGGCCGAAGCACCACGGGCGCTCCTGGGCACCGCCGCGCCGCGTGCGCGAGGATCGCGCCTCGGCTCCGTGATCGTCGTCGGGCTCGTCGCGGCCCTGATCTGCGCCGCGTCCGCCTGGACCTTCCTCGTCCTTCCCGTGCCCCTTGAAGTACTGGGTCTCGTGCTCGCGGTCATGGCCACCTTCGTGATCTGGCCATTCGCGTACGGTCTCGTCGGGTTGGCCGCACCCGCCGTCGTGATCGACGAACTCAGCCCAGTCCGTGCCTTACCGCGTTCGGTCAGGCTCGCCGCACGCAACGTCATGCGCGCGATGTGGATCCGTGACCTCGGTTACCTGGTCTGGCTATTCATTCGACTGGGTCTGTCGATCGCCACGATCGCCGTCGTCGGGATCTTCTACTCCTCGCCATCGCCGACGGTGGACAACCTGCTCATGGGCGGCACCTGGCTGTTCGTCAACGCGCTCGCGTATCCCGTGCTCGGCTGCCTCGACGTGGCCCTGCACATCGAGGCGCGGATGCGCACCGAGGGTCTCGACATCGCGCTGCGGCGGTCCCTGCGGCGCGGCGTCGCCACGGACTCCGCGCTGGCAGTTCCGCGATGATCAGATGGTGGAACGAAGCCATCGCCGCGCTCGCCGAAGTGGTGTGGGGAGGCGTGCCCGGTCTCGCCTTCTTCTCCTTCATCGCCACCGTACTCATCGCTCTCGCGTGGTACTTCTGGCCGCATTGGCTGCCGTGGAACTGGCGGTTCCAATCCGGCTCAGGCGGGTCGGGCTCCCGGGCGGGCGCGGCCAAAGGTCGGGGGTGGCGGTTCCGATTCGGCTCGTTGCGGTGGCGCTGGCGGCTGCGCTGGCGGCGCAAGAAGCGCGGCCGGCCCGAGCCAGCCGAGGACCTACCCGCGGATGAGCTGCCCGATCTCCCCGCGGATGTGCTCACGCTCACGGCGGATCAGCTCGCCGCCGCGGGTCGCTATGCCGAGGCGGTACGAGAACGGCTGCGGGCCATCGTTCGTGACCTCATCGAGCGGGGAGTACTCCCGCACACTCCTGGTTGGACGGTGACGGAGCTCGCCACCGCGGCGACCCAGGCGCGGCCCGCCCTCGCGCCTTCGCTGCGCGGCGCCGTCGACGTCTTCTCGGAGATCTGGTACGGGCTGCGCCCCGCCCGGATCGAGGACGATGCCGCCATGCGCACACACGCAGGAGCCATCAAGGAGATCATCGCCGAGCCGGTGGGCGTGCCGGGAGGTGGCGCATGACCACTGCCACCGCGCCATCGCCCGCCGCGGCAACGCCGGCAACCCCGGCAGCCGCGTCGAAGCCGCCCCGACGCCGACGATCGAGGCGGTGGATCCGCGCGGTGGCGCCCTTCGCTGTCTTGTTCGCGATCTGGGCATTCACCGGCGTCGCCCATGCCATCGAGGAACCCGATCTCGACGAGCCCGGCACGCTCTCCCCGCTGGGCACCGGCCGTCACGGGTCCAGCCGGCTCGCCGAGTTGCTCCAGGCCCGCGGCGTCCGGGTGGAACGCGTCACGTCCGGGCTGCAGGCCTTGCAGGCGGCCGCCACCGGCGACGCGACCGTTTTCGTGCCGGCGCCCGATTACATCGATCCGACGTTCGCGTCCTACGTCGCCCATGTCCCCGGCGCTCACCGCGTCGTCGTCGTTCAGCCCGGTCTGCGTACGCTCATCTTCTCCGGGATCCCCATTGTCAAAGTGGACGAACGGTGGGCCACGGCGTCAGTCGCGCCGCGCTGCTCGACCGCGTATGCCGTCGAGGCCGGACCGGCCGCGGCGCTGCACGACTGGTACGTCGTCGATGGCCTAGCGCCGAGCGTCGACTGCTACTCCGGCGGCGTCGTCGGCGTGAGCGATGGGGACACTCAGACGATCTACGTCGGCGCCACCGACCCTTTCCGCAACGACCGGATCTCCGAGAACGGCAACGCGGCCCTGGCGGTGGGCCTGCTCGGTATGTACGGCCGGGTCATCTGGGTCGATGTCCACGCTCGCGAGCCGGTCACGCTCTCCCCGGTCGACGTGCCCAATCCCGAGCTGCCGCAGTACCGCCGGGGGGACCGGCAGCGCGGCAGCACCGGAAATCCAACGATCGACGCGTTTCCATCAGTGCTCTGGGCCGCCCTTCTTCTGGCGCTCACTGCGGCCGTCCTGTTCGCCTTCGCGCGCGCCCGACGGCTAGGTCCGCCGGTCGCGGAACCGTTGCCGGTGCTGGTGCCGGCGGCGGAGGCGGTGACCGGCCGAGGGCGCCTCTATGGGCGCATCCGGGCGCGGGAGGCCACGCTGGACGCCTTACGTGGCGCTGCGATCAGCCGGATCGCCCGGGTGCTGAACCCGTTCGGTGGAGCCGCGCCCGAGCGCGATCTCGTCGGGCGGGGCATGGCTGGCCCACCACCCGCCGCCGAGACGTTCATCGCGCAGATTGCCGCGCGCACAGCAGCCCCGGAGCACGCCGTGCGGGCCATCCTCTATGGACCCGCGCCGCAGGACGACGAGGGCCTCGACCGTGCGGTCGCCGACCTGGACGCGCTCGTCCAGGCGGTAATGCGAGACACTCCTTCCCCGGCCGAACCGTCAGCTGAACAAACCCAAGGAGGAACACCGTGACCGAGACAGCCGAGATGGTCGGCGGAGGCGCGGTTGAGCCGACCGCCATCTCCACCGCGGGTGACCCAGCCGAGGCCGGCGCCCGTGAGGCACTCGGGCGCCTGCGGGCCGAGATCGGCAAGGCCGTCGTCGGTCAGGACGCGACCGTTACCGGCCTCGTGATCGCGCTCCTGTGCCGGGGGCACGTGCTCCTCGAGGGTGTGCCAGGCGTCGCGAAGACCCTGCTGATCCGCGCACTCGCGGCCTCGCTGGCGCTCGACACGAAGCGGATGCAGTTCACGCCCGACCTGATGCCCAGCGACGTCACCGGCTCGCTGATCTTCGACGCCCGTACCGCGGCCTTTGAGTTCCGTGAGGGCCCGGTGTTCACCAATCTGCTCCTCGCCGACGAGATCAACCGCACGCCACCGAAGACCCAGGCTTCGCTGCTGGAGGTCATGGAGGAGCGTCAGGTATCGGTCGAGGGCCGGCCACGCACGCTGCCCGACCCGTTCCTCGTGGCGGCCACACAGAACCCCATCGAGTACGAGGGGACGTACCCGCTGCCGGAGGCACAGCTGGACCGGTTTCTGTTCAAACTGACCGTGCCCCTGCCGAACCGCGACGAGGAACTCGGCGTGCTGCGGGCACACCACAACGGGTTCGACCCCCGCGACCTGGCCGCCGCCGGCATCACTCAGGTCGCGACGGCGGAGCACCTCGCCGCCGCGCGGCGCGGGGTGTTGCGGGTGCAGGTCGCCGACGTCGTGCTCGCCTACATCGTCGACCTGTGCCGGGCCACCCGCACCGCACCCTCGCTCGAGCTCGGTGCCTCGCCGCGTGGTGCCACCGGGCTGCTCAACGCCTCGAAGGCGTTCGCCTGGCTAACCGGGCGGAGCTACATCACGCCCGATGACGTCAAGGCCGTCGCCCGGCCGGCGCTACGCCACCGCGTCCGGCTTCGCCACGAGGCGGAGCTGGAGGGTGTCACGGCCGACGCGGTGCTCGACTCGATCCTCGCCACCGTCCCGACTCCGCGGTAGTCGACATGATCAGCTGGCGGGTGCCGGCCTTACTCGTCGTGCTCGGGCTGCCGACCGTCATCGTCTGCGCCGTGCTGTCGGTCTCGCCATGGCTCCCTCTTGCCGCCGTGGTGGGTCTGGTGGCGTTGCTGGTCGTCACGGACTGGGTGTTCGCGGCGCCGGCCGGCGACGTCAAGCTACGCCGCGTCGGCCCCAACCAGGTGCGGCTGGGCGAGACCGTCACGGTCACCCTGGCCGTGACCAACGACTCGGTACGGACGATGCGGGCGCTCGTGCGCGACGCGTGGGTACCCTCGGCCGGTGCGGTCGGCCCGTACGCGCACTCCCTCGACCTCGACCCAGGCGAGACCGCGACAATCGAGACCACGCTCACCCCTACCCGGCGGGGAGACCGTCGCGCGGCCCGGGTCACGATCCGCTCGTATGGTCCGTTCGGTCTGGCCTTCCGTCAGACCTCCGGCCGGCGAGCAGACCAGATCACTCCACCATGGACGCTGCGGACGCTGCCGGAGTTCAGATCGCGCCGGTTCCTGCCGGAGAAGCTCTCCCGGCTGCGGATCATCGACGGCCAGGTGGTCACCCGCGGGCGCGGTCAGGGCGGCGAGTTCGACTCGCTCCGTGACTATGTGATCGGTGATGACCCACGTTCGATCGACTGGCGTGGCAGCGCTCGCCGCGAGCACGTCGTGGTCAAGCAGTGGCGACCGGAGCGCGACCGCCGTGTCCTCTGCGTCATCGACACCGGCCGGACCAGCGCCGGACGCATCGCCAACATCGGGGCACCCACGTCGCCGGAGCAGGGCGGTGAGCCCCGGCTCGATCTGGCCATCGACGCCGCCCTCCTGCTCGCGACGCTGGCCGCGCACGCCGGCGACCGCGTCGACCTGCTGGCTGTCGACACCGAGACCCATGCCAACGTGTCGACCTCGTCCAAGCGATCGCTGCCCAAACTGCTCGACGCGCTGGCGTCGCTCGAGCCGGCGCTCGTCGAGACGGACTTCGGCCGAGTGGTCGCCGAGGTGCTCTCGCTCGAGCGTAAGCGCGCCCTCGTCGTGCTCTTCACCACGCTGGATCCCGGCGCCCTGGGCGAAGGGCTGCTGCCAGTACTGCCGAACCTCGTCTCCCGCCACACCCTCGTCGTCGCCGCCGTGCACGACCCCGCCCTGGACGCGTTGGCCGCCTCCCGCGGGGGCGCGGGAGTGCTACACACGGCGGCCGCCGCCGAGCGGGGCCTCAGCGAGCTCCGCCGGGTACGCGCCGCGCTGACCCGATATGGCGTGCACGTCGTCGACGCGCCGGCCGAGACGTTCGCCTCCGCCGTGGCCGACGCCTATCTGAACCTGAAGGCCGCCGGCCGCCTCTAACCCGCCCCCTTGACCACCCTCGTCGATCTAGGGGTTAGCGACGTGATTAGAGATCAACCTACGTCGCTAGGACCTAGATCGACGAGCCGGGGGCGGACTGCGGACGTGCGACGGGGTGAGTTAGACGGTGGGGGCCAGGGCTTCGCGTTCGTGGATCTCCACGTCTCCGGTCTGACCCACGCTGGCCGCCATGGCGCCGAACCAGATGATGTAGGTGAGGAATGCGAGCCATACCAGCACGCCGACGACAAGCTTGAAGGGGATGGGTATCGGCAGCGGAGTCACGAAGGCCTCGACCAATCCGCTGACGAACAACGGCACAGCGAGGCCGAGGGCCACCACCATGCCGGAGCGGCCGGTCTGGGCCAGCGCCTGCGTGCGCGTGCGAAGTGGACCCGGAGCAATCCATGACCAGCCGACCCGCAGCCCGACGCCGGCGGCGATGAAGACGCAGGTCAGTTCCAGAAGACCGTGGATCGCGATGAGGCCGAAGAACACGTCCGAGCGGCCGTTGCCGACCATGATGCCGCCGATGAGCCCGACGTTGAAGGCGTTGGCCCAGAGCAGGTAGAGCGTGGGCAGGATGAGCACTCCGCTGGCGAGGCAGATCGCACTGACGAACGCGTTGTTGGTCCACACCAACGCGGCGAAGTTCTGCGGAGCATAGGTAGAGTAATAGGCCTCGAAATCGTTGCTGACAAGCTGGTCGATCTCCTCCTGGCCCATGAAGGTCAGAGCGATCTGCTCGTCGCCGGCGACGAGGGCGATCAGGATTCCGCTCAGGGCGAGAAAGCCGGCTGCGGCGCCCAGGCACCAACCCCCGGCGCGGTAGATCTCCGCCGGGAACGAGACGCTGAAGAACCGCCCGACGGCGGCGATCGAGAAGCCGCTGGAGGGCGTGACGGCCGAGCGGGCCTGCAGCACCAGCCGGGAGAGCCAGGCCACTAGGGTCGGGTCGGCCGAGCGGCTGCGGACCACCGATAGGTGTGTGGCGGTGCGTCGGTACAGCACGACAAGCTCATCGATCTCGGCCGCGGTCAGCTTGCGGCGTCGTTTGCCGGACAGCACCTGCAGTCGGTTCCACTCGCCACCATGCTCGCTGACGAAGGCATCAAGGTCCACAAGCGCTTCCCATCTGCTGTGCCCCGGTCCCGGGCCCCGCCGAGCGTACTCGTCGTAGACACTGTCGAGGTGACCCTCAGTGCGACGCCGACCATCGCGGCAACCGGAGAGACCGGCCAAACCCGGTTCCTGACCGGCGAGGCCGTGCACCTCGACGTCCGCGTCGCCCGGCTCGGTTCGCGCGTGCTCGCCCGCCTCATCGACATCGTGATCCAGTTGGTACTCGTCTACGCCCTGCTCATCCTCCTGGGCCTGCTGACCCTCCTGGGGGCAGCGGTGGGTCTGGTGCAGCCCGACTTCGCCGTCGTTGAGATCATGTACATCGTGGTGCTCGTAGCCGCCTTCATTGGCTACCCGGTTCTTCTGGAGACGCTCACCCGCGGTCGCACGATGGGCAAGCTCGTCGTCGGACTGCGCGTCGTCCGAGATGACGGCGGACCGGTGACGTTCCGGCAGGCCCTCAGCCGCGGCCTCGTCGGAGTCGCCATCGAGTGGCCGGGATTCATCGGTGCACCGCTCACGTGGCTCGCGACCATCTGGACCATGATCGCCAGCCCGCAGAGCAAGCGGATCGGTGACCATGTGGCGGGCACGATTGTTATTCATGAGCGGACGCCGGCGGCATGGGGCTGGGTCCCGCAGATGCCACCGGGCCTGGATGGCTGGGCGGCGACGCTCGACCTCGCCGGCCTCGACGACGATCTGGCCCTCGCGGTTCGCCATTTCCTCGCCCGCAACCGACAGATCCGTGAGCCGGCCCGCACCCAGCTAGGACAGCGGCTAGCGCGTGAGGTCGCGGCGGTGACGAACCCGCCCCCACCGGAGAACACGCCGGGATGGGCCTACCTGGCCGCCGTCCATGCCGAACGCCACCGGCGCGCGATCCGCCAACTGGCCGCCGTGCGTAGCCGGGCGGCTACGGTCTGGCCAGATCTGGCCGCGGCCACCGCCCCACCGGCTTCCTTCGCGATAGGGCTGCCGCGCTATGGCGCCCCATCCGCACCGGCAGCGGCAGCAACGATCGCCGGCGTCGTAGCCCCCCGGGCGCCGTACCCGAACAGCTGAACGCTCGCGTCGAGAGGGCCCACCGGAACTCTCCTCAAACCTTCCTTCGCCCTTCACGTGACAAGTTAGGCTGTCCTAATTAAGGTTAGCCTCGCCGAACTATCACTGGAGGAGTGGATCTCGTGCGGAACCCCCGCCTTAATGCCGCGCTCGCCCTGGCCGCGGCCGGTGCGCTGACGTCGACCCTGGTCGCCTGTGGCGGCGTCGAGCCAGCCAGCGGCACCACCGCGCCGGCGTCGGACAAGAAGGTCACCGTATACAGCGGTCGCAGCGAGTCGTTGGCGAAACCCGTGCTGGACCAGTTCACCCGAGCCACCGGCATCACGGTCGAGGCACGCTACGGCGACACCGCCCAGATGGCGGCTCAACTGCTGGAGGAGGGTGACCGCACCGCCGCGGACGTGTTCCTCGCCCAGGATGCGGGAGCGTTGGGTGCCGTGGCGAAGCAGGGGATGTTCGCCACCCTGCCCGACGCGCTGCTGTCCAAAGTCCCAGACGCGTATCGGGCCCGCTCCGGACAGTGGGTCGGGGTCACCGGCCGGGCACGGGTGCTGGTATACAACCCGGACCTGGTTGCCGCGGCCGACCTTCCTGCCTCGGTGTTCGACCTCACCGGCCCGGCGTGGAAGGGCAAGGTCGGGATCGCCCCGACCAATGGCTCATTCCAGGCGTTTGTCACCGCGATCCGAATCGGCCAGGGCGACGCGAAGGCACGGGAGTTCCTGGCCGGCCTGAAGGCAAACGCCGCCCCGATCCGGTCGAACAACGACCAGATCGTGCTCGACGTCGCCGACGGCAAGCTCGCCGCCGGCCTAGTCAACCATTACTACGTGCACGAGATCGCCAAGGAGAAGGGCGTCGCGCCGGACAGTCTCAAGGCGAAGCTGCACTTCTTCGCCCCGGGCGATGCGGGCAACCTGGTTAACCTCTCCGGCGTCGGCGTGCTCGCCTCGGCCGGCAACGACCCGGACGCGCTAGCCCTGGTTGAGTACCTGCTCGGCACGCAGGCGCAGACCCACTTCGCCACCGATGTGTGGGAGTACCCGCTCATCGCCGGAGTCGCTGCGGCCGCCGGGTTGCCCGCCTTTGCCGACCTCAAGCCTCCGGCGATCGACCTCAACGACCTGGACTCGCTGGAGCAGACGGTCGCCATCATCAAGGAATCGGGGCTGGCCTGACCACCACCTTTCACTCCCGGCGGGCGCGCACCGGTGCG
>JAHRHA010000342.1 GCA_020027875.1 Micromonosporaceae bacterium
CGGATTGCGTACCGAGGGTGCCAATCTCAGCCTGCGGCCTTCCAGATTCAACCGAGCATCGACTCGGCCAGCGTGCGTGCGAAGCGAGGGGGGATCACGTTGGCGCAGATCCGGTTGATCGCTGCGCTGCTGCTGGGCGGCGGCATGCGGCGTCGGCGCCCCGACCGGAGGAAGGTGTTCGTGCCGTCCGGTGTGGTCGTTGCTCTGTGGTGCCGTGAGCCGTAACCATGTGGCTATGGAACCGCACGAGCTGAAGGAGGCCTTGCTCAATCGGGCGCTGGACAGGGCGGGTATCGAGCGGGCCGACTGGCGACCAGCCCGCGGCGTGGATGAGAACCGGCGAACGGTCGAGGCTGTCTACGACTACTACGGGCGGCTGTTCCTCGACCACCCGCACCTCCAGTGGGCCGGCATGGCAAACATGATCGGCCCGGCCTTCTACGCCGGCTTCAGGGACCTCGGATTCGTCCCGGAGGTCTGGCGCAGGGCGCTGCACGCGGTGTTCGGGCGAGCCTCGCGAAGCCTCGCCAGGCGCGCCGCAGGCGACCTCGGCTTCTACGAGACGACGTTTCTCACCATGCAGAAGAAGATCTTCGAGGACCAGGCGACCATGCACGAGGCCTACGTCGCCCACGGCACCCGGCAGATCGAGGAGCTCTACCACGCGCGGATTATCGACGCCGCCACCCTCGAAGCGTGGCGGCAGATCGACACCGGCCGCCGCAACAGCGACCCCGCGCTGGTCGATCGCGGCAACCGCACGCTGCTGTTCCGCGAGCAGTTCGACATCATTGACCGCTTCTACCTCCAGATGCTCCGGTACCACTGGCCGGAGGGTCCGGCGTTCACCTATCTACTGACGCTCGCCGGGGCGCCGTCGGTGCCCGGCGCCGACTCCTACCCTGAGCGGTACCCGCTCACGTTCGTCGCGCGGCTGCCGCGAGCCGCGGTCAGTGTGCGGACGCCGCTGGCCGACGGCAACATCGCGGTGTTCGCGAATCGCTGGAAGCTGATCGACGACGACACGCTGCCGGACTACCTCGCCTTCGTGCGCGACCACGCGGACGAGGCGCGCGCGCTGGTGGCCACCCCGGTCTCCCAGCGGACGACCCGCTACCGGCTGCTGGCCCGCGCCGACCGGCTCGTCGCCGCTGCGCTGACGCGCTGGGACGTGGACGTCGGCCCCCTGCCGGCCCACTCGCGTGCGCTCGCCGTCGCCGGCACCAAGCCGCTGCTGGCGGCCGAGACGGGCGGCACGGTCCTGGACCTGTCCGGCCCACCCACCCGCGAGGCCGTCGGCTTCCCGGAGGGCACCGACAGCCGGATCTGGATGAACCCCAACCGCCGACCGTTCGACGTCGCGGTCGCGCTGCCTGGCGGACGCGTCTATCGCGCCCGGGCGGAGCTGGCGGTGATGCTGAGCTCAAGCCGCGCTGGCGATCCCGACCGGCTGACGGTGCAGCTTCCATCCGCCGGCCTCGAGGCAACCGAGCGGCTGATCACCCAGTACGCCGCCGAGTGGGGCTTCCCCACTGAGGCGGTCGCCGGCTGGCGCACCGGCGCAGAGCGTCGTCCGTCGAGCGACCGGGACTACAGCACGCACGTGTTCACCCCGGACGATATCGGCTTCGTCCATCTCGAGTTCCAGGTCTCTCACCACGTGCGCGAGAACGACTTCGTCGTCGCGGTGCTGTTTTCCTGGGAGCGCCACGTCGCATGACCCATGGCTGGCGTCCGGGACTGCCTTCCCTACGCAGGAGCGATGCCGCCAGTCGCTCGACGTCGCCTGCGGCGGTCGCTGGCGACGAATCATCCCGTTGGGGTGAAGACCGGCGCTCCCGGTGGCGGCAGCATCATGGGATCTAGGAGGACCCGGGGCGGGAGGTCGGCGCCGGGTGGTGGTACGGGCCCGCCGGATCCAGGGCAAGGGGGCGACTCGGTGGTGAATTTGTGGAACTGCCGGGACAAGACTGGAGGATGAGATGGGTTGTCTGTTTGCGCTGTTCGCCGGGGTCTTCCCGCGTCTGGCAGTGCTCATTCTGTGGATCGCACGGCCGGAGCGGGTCGACGCCGCGTTCAGCACCTTCATCTGGCCGCTCCTCGGCATCATCTTCCTGCCGTTCGCGACCCTGATCTATCTGCTGCTGTACACACCGGGTCGAGGGCTGACCGGCTGGGACTGGTTCTGGGTCGTGCTCGCCGCGATCCTGGATATCGGGCATTGGGCCGCCGGCGCCAGCCAGCGCAACCAGATCCCAGGCAGGCGCGCCTCGGAAGCTTGAGAGCTACCTGGCACGGATTCCCCGGCCATGCTCCACCTCCGCATCATCACGCCGCCCGACCTCACGGCGACGGTCCTCCAGGAGCTGGCCGAAGACCCCGGCGTCACCCACATCACCGCGGACCGAGGCGCCGCCGCCGAGCCTCCCGGTGACCTCGTCTCGTGCGATGTCGTCCGAGCGTCGGTGAACCCGCTGATCCGGCGGCTCCGGTCGGCCGGCGTGGCTGAACGCGGTGGGATCACGATGACCGAGCTGGAGGCCGTCATCTCCACGGCGGCGGACCGCGCGCAAGCGGAGATCCTCACCCCGGAGATCGACACCATCGTCTGGGAGGAGGTCTCGGCTCGCACCAGTGACGACTCGGCGTTCTCGGTGAGCTTCGGCGCGCTGATGGTGCTGGCCGGCGTCATCGCGGCGATCGCCGTCGTCACGAACAACCCCGTGCTGATCGTCGGCGCGATGATCGTCTCACCCGACTACGGTCCCATGGCTGCGCTGTCGATCGCCCTGGTAAACCGGGCCTACGGGCAGGCCTGGAAGTCGTTTCGCGCCCTCGC
>JAHRHA010000343.1 GCA_020027875.1 Micromonosporaceae bacterium
GTGAGCAGCAACGGCCAGCGCGTGGCGGTCGCCGACACCGACACCATCTACGTCTCCCACACCGGCGCCGCGGGACCGATCGGAGACACCCTCGCGCTTCCCGGCGGCGGGGCGTCGGAGCTGCAATTCCTCGGGGACGACCGCCATCTGGTCTCCGCGTCGGGCGGCCAGCTCGCGCTATGGAACCTCGACCAGCCCGCCCTCATCGCCGCGCCGGCGGATGTGACAATCCGGTTGAGCTGCAGCGCCTGCCACGGCCCGGTCATAACGCTGAGGGCCGACGCCACCGGCGCTGCCGTCGTTGACGGCGACGGTAGCGCCGCGGCGATGTATGACTACGCGCGCCGCACCGAGTCCCTGGTCGAGGGCAACCTGCTCGAAGAGATGCGCAATGTGGGCTGGTCACCGGACGGTTCGCGGCTCTACGTGGCGCGGCCGGGCGGGCGCATCCGGGCGTACGACCCACTAACCGGCCTGGACTTGGGAGTCGAGGGCGCCCCCACGGGTGCGGTTCCGATCGCGGTGATCGGTGATCCACCACGCGTGGTTTGGGAGCACGACACCCGGGTGGACGTCCGCAGCCTGGCGACCGGCAGCCTCATCACCCATGTGCTCGCAGCCGTCGTCTCCGGGCGAACCGTCGCCGCGTCCGTGAGCCCGGACGGCCGCTGGCTCGCGCAGCTCATCCAGTCGTCGGATACGCTGGACCAGTCGGTCCGGATCGTCGACCTCACGGCCGGAACCGCGCGCACCGTCGGGAGCGGCAACGCCTTACGGGTCGCGATCGGCAATGACTACCTGGCGATCGAGCGTGGCGCGATCCTGGAGGTCTGGGACGCGGAGGGCACCAGGCTGTTCCGCACAATCGACCAAGCCGGCCGATCCATCGGCGGAAGCCAGTTCGCCCCGCCCGCCGTGGGTGGCGCCGTCGTCGCCCAACAGAGCGGTAGCTCCGTGGTGATCACAAGCCTGGCCGACGGTGAGATGATCGGGGAGTTCCACTCCAGGACTTCCCAGGCCTCAAGACGGCCATAGCGCTCACGGCCGACGGCGGTGAGCTGGTCACAGCCACCGAGGAGGACCTGGTCGCCAAGACCGGCAAAGGCCGGCTCGTCCGGTGGCAACTCGACCCGTCCGCCTGGATTACCGCGATCTGCGCCGCCGTCGGACGGGACCTCACCGAGACAGAGTGGGCGCGCTACGTCGGGGGTTCGGTTCCCGCCGACCGCGACTGCCTACGCGTCAGCAGTGTGTGAATTCTCAACCAAAGGTGGTGTGAGTTGCGCCCCATGATGATGAAGTCGACTGTGGCGCTGTGCGGTGCGACGATTGTCCTCTTTGGGCTTCCTGGGTGCAGTGGGTCCGACCCCAACACCCAGCAACGGCAACCTGTCCCAGTGCGGCGACGGTCGAGAGCGTGGTGACCGAGCAGGCCTCAAGGCACGAGAGGGTGGTCGTGAACCCGGGATCGATCCTGTGCTCGGGCGACTGGGCCTACGCCACAGCCGCCGTCATAGCGGACACCTGCAATGGGTTGTGTGACGGCGCACACCGTCCTGCACTTCGTCGACGGCGCCTGGAAGCTCGACCATTACGGCGGAACCGGTCCGTTGTGCTTCCTTGAGGAGGAGCGGGAGATGTACAAGGCCTGGCCTGCCGACATCCGTCAGCGAGTCAACTGCTGATCGGCTTCGCCGCCGGCTACGGCCAGGTGAGCTCTGCACCAGCGGATCGAATCAATGAGGCGCGAAGAAGACGATGCTGTGACGCGCATGCAGGGGAGCATCGGCTGCCGCCTCGATCAGACTCACCAACGGGCCATGTGGGCGCAGGATCCGGCGCCGGCTGGCAGTTGGCATTCCGGCCTTGTCGCGCGGCCATCCCCGGCAAGACCCCGACATCGGTGCTAACAGCGCAGGTCAGAGCCGTGGCGTGGGATACGCGATCCGACGCCTACTTCCTCGCGCCTTCAAGGATGTGGCCGCGCAATGCACGGGAAACCGCCCCCGATGCCCGCGCGCGGAAAGATCGGAACATGCACGGGTTTGGCCCGCTCCCGGTTGGGCCTCGTGGTCAAGCGCAACATTGACGCGTTGCACGGCGGCATGCGCCACATGCGGGCTCAGTCAGCGGCGCTTGTCGGCGCCCTCGTTCGGAGTTCGGCCAACGTGACCGGCTGCGCTTCACCGGTCAGGCCTGCCAGCCAGTAGTCCCAGCCTGAGGCGACGTCGGCGCCCGCAAGATGTGCGGCCTTGTCGGGTGTCTCACACAGGTGATCGCCGACCTGGACGTAGCCACCCTCAACGACTTCGGCGGCGATGTTGCGGCCATCGGCTGGGACCAGGATGGTGCCGACTGGTAGGCAGCCGTCGGAGATCATTTGCTCGAGGTGGGCAGATTGAGCGTCGGCACGGGCTCCTCGAGATCTGGCCTCGTCAGGTCCGGCTCGTAATTTGGGTCGCTCAGCCGCTTCCAGCCCTCGTACGTGACGCGCGCCATGAGGGTTCGGCGTTGCTGAAGGAAGTCGTCGTACTGCGATTGCGACGCGGAGGATCTGTCCGGGGTCGAAGTGCATGTAGGCGTTGTACGGCGTCCACTTGATCGACGGGCTGAGGAGTTGTGCCGCCGAAGCCGGCGTGAATCGTGAGTTCCTCGCGCAATCCTCTAGCCGCATGCGGCCTCCCTCCCAGAACACGGACATCCAAGTCAGGATGAAGTCCGAGGACGTTAGCGTTATACCTTCGGAGTTGATCCGCACGAATATCTCGGCAACGATCTCGCGCGAGATGGCTTCCTCGATCTGGACCACGGAAAAGAGGTAGCCTGTCAGTT
>JAHRHA010000189.1 GCA_020027875.1 Micromonosporaceae bacterium
GGCGTCGTCGGTCCAGCCCGTCGGCACCGAGCACAACGCACCCTGCTCGTCGTGGAAGTAGACCCGGTCCTCACTCCAGTTGCGGCGGCGGTCGACGAAAGCAAACCGGCGGCCGAACAGCGGGTGGAACGGGTGCGTCACCTCAACAAGCCGCTGCCCATCGTGCTCATAAGGTGCGATTGACGGCTTAGTCCAACGCATACGCCGAGCGTTGGGTGCGCACAGTAGCGGATGGACCTGAAGTCCATCACATATCAAGCTATGTCGGGCTTGGGCCTGGGGCGGCGTCATGCGAAGTAGCGGCGCAGCTCGGTCGCGACCGGGCCGGGTTTGCCGCGCTGATCCTCGTTCCAGGACGCAGCGTGGTCCAGGCCGGGCAGCTCGATCCGCCTCGCCCGCGGGAGTGCCACCTCTACTGATGCGAGCGCGTCCTTAAGGAACTGCGGACTCTTGCTTCCGCCCATGAGCAGCACGTCCGCCGTAATCGCGGCGAAGCGCTGCGCCTGTCCGCTCAGCGTGGCGACAACCTGGAAGTCGTAATGCAGCGTCGGCGCGAGCACGCGCATCGACGGGTACTCGGACGACTTCTTCGCTTCCGCCCTCATGCCCATCTCGACCAGCAGGACGAGCAGCCCGTCGGGCATCATGCGTATGAGCGCAGGCCCCATCTGCGCCGCCTTCATGCCGATGACGAGGGCGCGGCTCATGTCGCCGTGGGCGATGGCACGGTCGAGTCGGGCCAGAACCGTTCGCGCCAGCGCCTGGTCTTGGAGCAGCGCCGGCTCGAAGACGACCAGTCGCCGGATCGTCGGCAGCTGTAGTGCTGCCTCTAGGCAGATGTCCGCGCCGGAGCTCAGCCCGAAGACATTGTGGATACTCCCGTGCTCCAGCAGCGCGGCAAGGTCGCCGACCTCGGTCTGCAGGTCATCAGTCGCACGGTACGGGCCGCTGAGCCCGCGACCGCGACGGTCGGGCAGGTACACAGTGAACTGGTCGGCCAGCAGTCGAGCGAGCTGCAGGTGGTGAAGGCCCGACGACATGCTTCCGTGCATCAGCACGACGCCAGGGCCGGAGCCGATCTGGCGATATCCGATCGTCGTGCCATCGTCGGAGGTGACCTCGCCGGTAGTCACCGGCGGGTTGGTGGTGGGATTAGTCACGATACGACCTTTCAGGAAGTCTGCGACCGCGCGGCGTGGAACTCGGCCCATTGCGGACCCCAGCCGTCGGTTGGGTTAGTGATCTTGTCAATGAAGCCTTGGACGAACGCTATTTCGGCATCGAGGAGCGCCAGCCGGTACTCCTCCTCGATGACGAAGAGCGGGTGTACGCCGTTTCCCGTGACCTGCATGATCTGGCCGGTCACGTCGCCTCGCTGCTCGGCGAGTCGCGTCAGCCGGTGCCGGAGCAGCGCCACGACCTCGTCCGGCGGCAGCGCTCCGATCAGCGAGAGCGCGGCGACGAAATGCGGAAACTCGTACCTGGGTTGGCCCACGAGGTCGCGCAACCAATCACGGACCTCGGTGCGGCCGGCATCGGTCAGCGTGTAGACGGTGCGCTCGGGCCGCAGCCCTTCACGGCTAGTCTCCTGTGGCGAGATGAAGCCGGCACGCGCCAGCTGCTGCACGACCATGTAGAGCGAGCCGTAGTTGAACTTGATGCTGCGCTCGTCGCCGTGGTCGCGCAGCGTCCGGCCAAGCTCGTACGGGTGCATCGGACCCTGGGTCAAGTAGCTCAGGACTGCCAACGCCAGCGGATTGCTGACCTTCCGATGCGCCATGACTGCCCTTCCGATGTATCCGGGTTCAATTATACAGAGCCGACTAGTCGGTGTCAACGATGGAACACCCGTTGGCTCCAGATAGGTTCGGCACGTTGGTGGGGTGGACGCCATCTCGCTTCACCGCAGGGCAGCCGACCGCTCTCCGCTTCTTCGCGATGTCGCGGAGATGGCACGCCGGTGGAGCTGGCGATCCCGAAGCGATGCACCCGCGCGTACTTCCGGACTGACCGCCGCAACACCGCCGCCGGGTGGAACAAGGCCTCGTCCCGGTCGACCTATCCGCTGGGAGTGTCGACTCAGCGCTGGAGAAGCTCGTCCAGCAACTCGGGTGGCCAGCGTTCCAAGTCGCCGGTCGCGGACATGGCGCTCGCGTCTCGTGTTCCTGCGTGGAGTAAGGGGGCCACGGCGGCGCCTGCCATCCGTAGAGAGCCAGCACAGAGTCCCGTCGAGTTGCTCGACGGGGGCTCGCGTTCGCGCGTGGCACTCGCACTCGACATCGACGGACATGGCATGATGTCCGCTCGTCTCGCTTACCCGTAGGCGGGCACGAATGCGGGCACCGAAGAGTTGCCAGATCCTCAAGAACCTGCTCGAAGCCGGCAGATGACACCGTGCCTCAGTCGGACGTTCGTCCAGTGAAGCTGGCCGTGCCCCGCGGAGTGGTGGGCTTTGAGGTTGATCCTCGGTGTCTACTCGCCGCTGTCGATCGCGGCGATGATGCCAGTATCGCTGGTGGGTCTGAGCATGGCCGTGGACCCTTCGGAGAGGTAGCGGCGCTCGCCTGATTGCCACTCGTCGTGCATGTCGGCCAGGATCGCGCCGACGAGGCGGATCACGGCGGCGTCGTTGGGGAAGATGCCCACGACCCGGGCCCTGCGCTTGATTTCCTTGTTGACCCGTTTCAACGTTGGCCGACACCACGGTGGTGTCGGCGCGGACTTTGCCCGTCTTCACCACCCGCGCCTCAACCGCCTTGGCCAGCAACGCCTCGTTCAACGCCCGCACCGTGTCGTCACCACATCGGGTGGTGATCTTCATCAGCGTGGTCGGGTGCGGCCCCGAGAGTCGATGTCGATACGACAAAACCGCCGCCACGACATCGAGTCGCCGACCTCACGGCACAGAGTCTCGTAGCCCAGCCGGTAGCAGAACTTGAGGAACATCAACCGCAGGTACGTCTCCAACGGCAGGCTCGGCCGACCCCAGCCTCGCGTCGAAATGCTTCCGGAACGGCGCGAAGAACCTCTCCTCGTCCAACCAGGCGTCAACCCGCTCCAGCTCAGCCGGCAGCCGAAGGCACACCTCCGGAAGCACCGACTCCACAACGACGGCTGATCATTGCGTATCCGGCTCTACGCAGCTATGCGTGGTTGGCCGCGTTCTGATCCGTGGTGTCAAGACCTTATCCCGGGCGATTCCGCAGTGAAGTAGCAGTCGTAGCCGGTAGCTGGTGAAGTTGCGGTGGCCATGCCCGACGCGACGGATTTTCTCGATGAGTAGGTTGGCCGCTCCGTCGTGGTCGCGGACACGCCGCAGGATTGTGGCTAGGACGTCGGCGAGTTCGGGGCTGATGACCATTCTCTGAACTATCAACATCTATCGATCAGGTGACTGTTGGGCCGTCGCGGCGACGGTATGCCCAGATTGAAGGGTTGGCCGGTGGGTCGTCGGTCGATCTGTGCGAGCTTGTCGTTGGCGCCGGCGAGGCTGATCTGAAGCCCTTCGACTTCGCCGAGCCAGCCCTCGCGTTCGGCCTCCGCGATGCGGGCCTGGAGGTTGTCGCGAATCTCGGCGATGCGGGGTCGTTGGGCAGGATCCGGCCAATGCATCGAACATCGTAAGCATGCGTGCTCGTGGATGCATGGGGTGGAGTAGGCTCGGCCGCACAGGCCGGTGGAGACTTTGCGACGCTCCCAGTGGCCGAGGAATTCTTCCCATTCGGCGTCGGTGGGAACGCGGTATTCCTCGCCTGGGCGCAAGGACCGTCGGCGGGCGAGGAAGGCCAGGTGGGCTTGGATGGCCTCCTCGGGATAGACGGCCTTGTAGCCCAAGGTGACGTTGATGTCGCGGTGGCCTGCGATGACCTGGGCGATATGCGGTGGCAAGCCGTTCATGACGGCGTCGGTTATGAAGATTCGCCGGAAATCGTGGGGTGAGTAGTGCAGGGGTAGCCCGTCAGCCGGGTCTTTCAGTCCTGTGTAGACAAGCGCGGAGTTGAGCATGGTCCGCAGCGAGCTGTCGCTGATCGCCCGGATCTCGCTTGGGAACCGCCGCTGGAACAAGACCGGGGACGGTGGACGCCACACGCACTCATAACGGTCGTAGACAGGGAGGAGCGGCACTGCTCCGTCAGGCCCACGGACCCGGCGGATGACCGTCGACAACACGTCCGCCAACTCTGGGGAGACGACCAGGAGCCTCTCCTCATCTGTCTTCGAGGGGACGATCTGCAGCAGGGGCACGATCTCGCCGGTGGTGGGCAGGCGGTACTGGATCAGGCTGTGGTGGCTGATCTCCAGCAGTTCTTCGACCCGGCAGCCGGTGAGGCGAAGGATTTCGACCGCGGCCCAGGCCCAGAACGCGTGGTCCTCTTCGTTGCTGAGGTCGCGGCGCTTGCCGTTTGCCGGATCGTCGGCCCAGACCTTCTCGGCGGTCTTGGTGGTCGAGCGGGTCAGTGTCTGGCCAGCGACGGTGAATGTCTGGCCGGGCGGGGCCTGGCGGGCGGCCTGTAGGAGTTCGGCGGCGTTCTTGCGCCGCTCGTCGACGGTGCGCACCAGGATAGGAAGGACCGGAAGCCGCTCCCGGGTGCGCGCGTCCATGCGTGCTTTGCGGTGGCGCTGGAACTTGCGTTGGCTGATCTCCTCCTGGCCGACCGGGCAAGGACTTGCCCACTGGGCCCACCGGGCAGGGTCCTCGATCGCCCACTGGGACAGATCGAGGTAGAGGGCCCGCACCGGCGTCAGGCATTGGCGGTAGCCGATCCTCTCCACCGTGACGACGTTCTTCTCACCGGTCGCCGTGGTGACCACCTGGGGTTTGGTGCGCTGGCGCTGCTTCCACGCCTCCGCGACGTCTCTGGGCAAGCGCAGACTGTCGATCCCGGGGTGATGCTGCTCAAGATCAGCCCAGAACCGTTGCGCCAGGTAGTAGGCGAGGTTCTTCAGGCTGGTGTAGTCCATGGCGGGCTGGCGTTCCCGCAGGTACTCCACGAGCAGGTCGCGGACAGGGCAGCATTTCAGCTTGTAGCGGTCGACGAGCTCCTCCGGCGTGAGCTGGCCCGCAGTGCGGAACGCCCGCAGCCGTTGCGGCGCCTCGCTTCCGAAGACCCCCAATTCGCGCAGCATCCGATAGAAGACCTTGTGATCCCTGGTCGGGCAGGTGAAAGTCTCGGCTTCGCGGTCCATCAACTCCAGCGCGTCGCCGATGGTGATGTCGGCCAACATGCCGCCGTTGGCTGCAATGATCTCAGCGCCGCGCCGCAGCGTGAGGCTTGCGGCAAAGTCCGACACATGGGGGTCGGCCTCGCACAGTTGGCGAAGGCGCGCGAACCCCTGCGGGTCACGATGGCGGGCCAGGTTGCGGGTCAAGGAGCCCTTGCCGGCCGCGCCGGCCACAAGGCAGCCCAGCGAGGGACGGACAAGGTCGCCGCAGATCGCGACAACCAGCGCACCCGACAGCTCATGCCACAGCCATCGCGACTCCCTCCCGCGCGCCCGCTGCCAGCCGATCGGCACCTGCCGCCAAGCGCCACCGAGATCGTCAGCGCCGCTGGCCATCCAACGTTGCTGCCAGGTCTCGCCCGGCTGGTCGGCCAGCCAGTCCAGCAGCCAGGCCAGCCCTCGGATGCGCCTCTCCTGGCTGTTAGCGTTGCCCAGGACGAACTTCCCACTGGTGAGCCGCTGCCATGCCTCACCGCGCTGCTGCCTGGTGGCGGACCAGTCCATCGCCACGGGACGCGGGGGGAACCGCGTACGCGCCGACTCACGCTGGGCCTTTGAAGGACGAGACGCGATGCCCGGAAACGCGATCACTTCCGTCACGTCGTCCGGCCCCCGAACAGAACCTCCAGCGTCTCTGGCCGGTAGCCGGGAGCAGGGGCCGGATGCGCCCGCTCGGTGGCCTGCCGAGTCTGCTCGGCGTGATGGGCCAGGACCCGGCGGATCACCTCCTCCTTGCGGGGCGTCAGGTAGATCTGAGTGGTGCTCAAAAGGGCATGTCCGAGAACGAACTGGACATCGGTGAGCGGCAGCGCCGGGTCCTCGGCCATCCGGTACGCGGCAGTGTGCCGCAGCGAGTGCAGCGTCGCCGTGCTTCCAGCAGCCTCGCCGGCCCGCTCGAACATCCGGTGCGCCGCGTGATAGGTGAGCGGCCGCAGCGGGCGGCGCAGCGTCCACCACAGCGGCTGCCGTCGCCCTTTGGGGATCTGCCCCTGCATCTCGACTTGGTAGAGCCGCAACCACACGAATGCGTCCGTGGAGGCCGGCAACTCCTGCAGCTCTCGGGTTCCCTTGCGCACCACCGTGATCAGCTGGCGCCCGGGGTCGACGCCCGCGAGCGTGGCCGACAGCAGCTCCGAGGCGCGGGCGCCGGTCGAGACATAGAAGGCGACCAGTGCCCGATCGCGATGGGAGGGCAGCCTGGCGAAGATCTCGTTGAACTCGTCATCCGGGACGCTGCCTGGAACCCGAGACGGGACCCTCGGCCGGTAGAGGCCGCCCCGCTCGTTGCGGAACGGCTCCATCGGGTTGTGATGAGCGTGCGCTCTGCCACCACGCCGCGCGCGGTCCAGCGGGAACGGGTTGATGATCGGCCCACTGCCCGCGCCCAAGTGAAACTCGTAGAAGCAACGCAGCACCGTCTCGCAGTGCGCCCGCACCGACGGCGCGTAAGCCTCCACAGTGGATCGAGGTTCCACTGCCTTGCTACGGCTGCGCCAATGTGGCCGGGACGGCTTGCCAGCCACCAGCATCCAGCGGCAGAAGTCCCGCGCCTCCGCCCGCGTCGCTCGACTCCACGGGATGTCGATCGCCCACAGGAATCTGAACCAGCGCAGCAGATCCAGCCCGTAGGAACGTAACGTCGCAGGTGAACGCCCCGCGGCCTGCAGATCGCGCAGGTACTCACGCACCGGTACGACAACGGCACCACCGCCATCGATGAGCCGAAACGGCTCCCACACGTCGTCCACAGCGACCAACCCGCCAACCAGTGGCACGGCCAGCCTCGCCAAATCTCTCGCAGCTTCCTGCACAGCAGCCCCAACGACAGAAACGCCCACAGGGTTACTGACCTGGGAAAACGGCACTCATAGTTCAGTCAACGGGTAGCAGTCGTTCTTCGTCGGTTTTGGATGGGGCGATGTGCCGGAGCGGGATGGTCTCGCCGGTGGTCGGCAGCCGGTATCGGCCGAGGCTGTGGTGCGAGAGTTCGGTAAGTTCTTCGACGCGAATGCCCGTGCTGCGCAGGACTTCCACGGAAGCCCATGCCTAGAATGCGTTGTCCTCCTCCCGGACGACGTCACGGCGGGTGCCGGTTCGTCGGTCCCTCGGCCCAGATTCTGCGGCCGAATTTCGGGAAGAATCGGAAAACTGACCGGTCAGAGTTGGGTGGAGGTCCGTCGGATCAGCTGGCTGCCCAGCACGTCGGTGCCGGCGCCGGCACCAGCCCGAACGTGATCACACTGATTCCACCGCCTCGTCCTCCACGATGAACACCTCCGCTCCGGCCGGGATGGAGTCTGGCGTTAGCGTGACCGCGTTGTCGTCCGTGCGCTTTATGTACTGGTACGTGTCGGGGTATTCGGGAAGTATCAGTGTCGTCGGCGTTGGAGGCTCGGGCTGTGGGTGCCCAGAACCTGGGTGTGGGCTTTGAGCTGCGCGTTCGCCGGTTGATGCGGCAGGATGCGCGGGGTGGCTGTCCGGTTGGTCTATCTGGTTGCGGCGTGTGCTTGACTTGCTCGTGCTGATCGCGCGCGGTTCGGACGTCAGCAAGGATGTTGAGATCTTGGTGCTGATGCACGAGGTTGCGGTGCTGCGCCGACAGGTGTCGCGGCCACGACTGCAGCTCGGCGACCGGATGCTGCTCGCCGCGCTGTCCCGCGTCCTACCGCGGCCGCGGTGGCCGGCGTTTTCGTCTCACCGGCAACCCTGCTGCGCTGGCATCGTGGCCTGGTCGCGCGGCGCTGGACCTACCGATCGACCAACGGCGGCCGCCCGTGGACCGGGAAGGAGGTCCGCGAGCTGGTCCTGCGCCTGGCAGCCGAGAATCCGACCTGGGGGTATCGGCGGA
>JAHRHA010000190.1 GCA_020027875.1 Micromonosporaceae bacterium
CGTCGGCGTTGGCCGCGCACACCGGCCGCAACCGGCTGCGCCGGCTGCGGATGCCGCACCCGGTGGCGACGCTGGCCGGACGGCGGCTGGGTCGCGGTTTCCTGCTGAATGTGACCGAGCTGGGGTTCCTGGCCGGCCTTCCGACCGACCTGGCCGTGGCCGGTCTGGACCGGGCCAGGGCCAAGCCCATGCCCGCCCCGGTGGCCGTGCCGGGCGGGGGACGGGGTGTGAGGATGCTGGGCCGGGCCCAGATCGGCGGGCACGCGGTCGGGCTGCCGGTCGCCGACGCCCGCCACCACATCCACCTGGTCGGCAAGACCGGTGCCGGCAAGTCCACCCTGCTGCTGCACATGGTCCTCGACGACGTGAGAGCCGGCCGCGGCGCGGTGGTCATCGACCCGCGCGGCGACCTGGTCAACGACATCCTCGACCGGATCCCGGCGGACAAGGCCGACCGGGTGGTCATCATCGACCCCGACCAGGACCGCCCCGCCTACTTCAACCCCCTCGAGGGTGACGACCCGCACCTCGCGGTGGACAACCTCGTCGGGATCTTCTCCCGCATCTTCCAACGCCACTGGGGCCCGCGTATCGACGACACGTTGCGGGTGGCGTGCCTGACCCTGATGCAGCACGCCAACCCCACCCTGAGCCTGGTACCGCCGCTACTCAACGACGACCAGTTCCGGTCCCGGTTCACCGTCGACCTCGACGACCCCGAAGGACTACACGGCTACTGGCAGTGGTACGACTCGATGAACCCCGCGATGCGGGCCCAGGTCATCGGACCCGTCCTGGCCCGCCTGCGGGCCTTTCTCCTGCGCGACTTCGTCAAGGGCGTGGTCGGCGGACCCACCTCCTCCTTCGACATGGGCCAGGTGCTCGACGGCGGGCTGCTGCTGGTACGCCTACCGAAAGGGATCCTCGGCGAGGACACCGCCCGGGTGCTGGGCAGCCTCGTCGTGGCCCGAGTATGGCAGGCCGCCACCGCCCGCGCCCGCCAACCCGAACAATCCAGAAGAGACGCCACCCTGTACGTGGACGAGTGCCAGAACTTCCTCAACCTGCCCGGCTCGGTGGCGGACATGCTCGCCGAAGCCCGCGGCTACCGCCTGTCCCTGGTGCTGGCCCATCAGGACCTGCCCCAGCTGCCCAAGGACGTCGCCTCCGCCGCGTCAGCCAACGCCAGAAGCAAGGTGTTCTTCACCGTCGACCCGAAAGACGCCAAGGACCTGTCCGCACACACCCTGCCCGAGCTCGACGAGCACGACCTGGCCCACCTGGACCGCCACGTCGCCGCCGCACGGCTGGTCGTCGACGGTCGGGAACTGCCCGCCTTCACCCTCACCACCCGCCAGCCGCCGCCCGTCGTCGGTGAGGCCACCGCGATCCGGCAGGCGTGCACCGCCGCCACCCCCGTCGTGGACACCACACCCATGGAGAAGCTGGCCCGCTCCACCGCCGCCGAAGGCAGACGGCGCGCCGCCGACCGCGACCAGCGCCGCGGCCCGAGGCGCGACTCCACCCGGTAGTCGAACCCGCTGGCGATGAACGGTTCACGTCCACGCTGTCGGGACGCGGAAAACCTTACACAGCAACGCTTACAGGTCACACATGCCGATGCCGGTCGGTCGTCGCGTCCGCCGGCGGGTCCCACGTCGTCCCGCTGCCCGGGATCCGAGCCTCCGAAACCGGCCACACGCTGCGTGTTCAGCCGCCAACCGCCTCGCCGCCCAGCCAGACACCCCTACCGAAGGGGGGTGTCTTCCCTGAAGGGGGATACCCATGCCCACCGCCCGTCGCCAGTCCGACCTCGTCGACGTCCTCGCCCACCTGCAGCGCCGTGACCGTCATCTGCTGCAACTCCTCACCGAGCACCAGGTTCTCACCACCACCCAGATCACCTCCGTCTTCTTCGCCTCGCTGCGCATGTGCCAGCACCGCCTCGACCGGCTCCACGCCCTCGAGCTCGTCGACCGGTTCGCCCGCCCCCGCACCCGCCAAGACGGCGGCTCACAACCGGCCCACTGGGCGCTGGGCCGCCTCGGCTACGACCTGCACGCCGCCGCCCACGCCAAGCCGTTCATCTCCGCACGGGCGGCCCGGCAACGCCTCGCCCAACTGGCCGAGTCACCCACCCTCGACCACCTCCTCGGCGTCAACCAGTTCTTCGTCGACCTCGCCGCCCATGCCCGCCACCACCCCGACATGCGGCTACTGCGCTGGTGGTCCGAACCCGAGGCCACCAGCCGCTTCAGCGGCATCCACCCCGACGGGCACGGCCTGTGGCAGGCCGGCACCGGCACCATCGGGTTCTTCCTCGAGTACGACACCGGCACCGAGGACCTCCCACGACTGGTCGAGAAACTCGGCGGCTACGAACGCCTCGCCCGAAGCGGCGGACCCACCTACCCCGTCCTGTTCTGGCTGCACAGCCCCGACCGCGAATCCCACCTCCACCAACGCCTCGCCGGTGTCGCCTCACGCTGCCCCATCGCCACCGCCACCCGACACCCCACCTCGCCCGGACCAGCCGGGCCGACCTGGGCCGTGGTCGGCCACGACGTCGACTCCCGCATCCACCTGCACCAGCTCGACAGCCACCACGGACCCGACTCCGCCCGCAACCCCAACTGGCGCGGCGGGCGGCTCACCCTCGACCAGCCCGACCGACTGTGACTCCCAGCAATGGTTGACAGGGCGAGCGATAGTTGACACTGACAGTTCGCGCTTGCGAAGAGGGGTGTGGAGCCTGGCGCGGCGGCGCAGGTCCTGGACGCCGATGATCTCGGCGCCAGGCAATCCGCATAGGCCCAAGTTGACCAAAGAGCGACGGCCGAGCAGGGTGGTTCTCCATGTGGTGGCTACCCGTTGACCCAGATGACACGCGACTCGACCGCGGGGAACTTGTCGACATGGATTGGTTCGTAAGCGCTGGTGTCGCTTCAGTCAGACTTGATCGTGAATATCAGCTCAAGGAGGACGAGAAACTGTGGATGTACGAGCGCCCGTTTCGACGCGTTTCCGGATTGGCCCATGTAATCCGGGCTGCGTATAGAAATCGGTCTCAATGGTGGATGGATCTGGAGGTCGATCAGGCGGCCACGCGCGCGCTACGCCGACGTCCGCTGTTCTAAGAAGACAAGGTGATGCGCCGGGAGCCTTGGCGCTACGGCGAAGCGGATCCTTGGCTTGTGGACATGCACCCAGGTGACCTCCTGATCGTACAAGATCACCTTGCGAGGGTTACGGAACCGCGTCGTCCCCCAAGGCGGCGTAAGTAGGCCTCAAGCGGAGTCGGCGGCGAAGGAGCGTGCGTCCCAGCTCAAGGTCCTCCGTGAGGCAACGGGACCGCAGCCTCGACAACCTGCACGGCGATGCGTACGGCCGCATCTGCTTCACCGTGCGATGGGACGTAGCCGTTGTGTACCGTGCGGTTTCTTATGTTGATCAGTTGCGTCGTGAGCGTTGCCGCCTGAACACCGGTCGGAAGACTGCCGGCGTTGTCGAGCGTCTGCACCAGCTTGCCTAGCATCTTGGGCGATGTGTTCGCCGCTGTCGGATGACTGACCAAGATCGCGTTGAGGGCGAGCTCGACTGCAGTGGCGGCGTCGAGCACGGCGCGCCGCGTTCGACTCAGGTGGAGGTCGATACGTGCGTTGCTGACCAAGAGGTACTCAAGAGGCGGCTGCTCGGCGGCATCAACCCTTGCCAACGCATACCGCCACGACTTCTTGTCCAGCGGCTTTTGATCGGGAGGAAACCGAACCATCAACCGGCGTCGCGATTCAAGTGGCGGCGAAACTGTACTGCGAGTGACGGTCCTGACTTCCATGCCTTGACCAAGGACTCGTACCGAGCCGCCGGAGGCTGCGGTGTCAGCGTCCTGATCGACGAGTGTACGAACCCAGGGCGCCAAGGCCTGGAACCATGCGTCGATTCCCTCGAAGAGATCTTGCGCAGCGCCGTTCGATGCCTCCTCATCGAAGCCTGCGAAACGGAATGCGAGGCGCTGGACGACGATAGCGGATCGATTAGCATCCTCGTCCCAATCGAGAACTGCACCCCAAGCGGTGCCAGGCAATATCCCCTCGGGATCATCACGAGCGATTTCGTCAAGGAACTCCTGGGCAGGGACTGGCAGACCATCGAGTTGCGGGGCGACTGGTTCCGGAGGGGTAGTCGCCCGGGGGACGATCGACAGCAGACCAACCTGCGCTGGGTAAGACGACTTCTCCCTTGTGGCCAGACACACTGGCCTGTGCCGTTAGGCCAAGGCATTCTCCCGCCATGATCAAGCCGACTGGTAACTCATAAACCGCAACGATCTGCGTCGACGCCGCTCCCATCGTTATCGTCCTCCCCCTGATGGTGCTCATAGTTTCTCCACGGCTGCCTGCGTCAGGTTCGCAATTGTGTGATTTTGGGCGCTCGTTCCTGGGGCCGTCGTGGCCGTCAAACGACGAGTACATCTGATCTCACATGAAGCATTGCGAGCAACCGCCAGAGCGGGATGTCCTCCGGCTAGCTCGGGCGTCCGGTGCCAAGAGCCCTTGGGACCGGTGCCAACTACGCTGGCGCGCCACTGGTGACGACGAGGTCGACGCCCAGTCTTGGTGCCAACTATCGCTGCGATTCATACACCGACGACGACGACGGCACGTGAACCGCTCGCCGAGCCCGTGTCCCGACAGGGTTTTCTGCTACGACGGCATCTCATCGGCCGCCCGGCCGGCGCCTCGGCGTCGGCGGGCGGCTCGTCGTCGTGGGCGGTACACGAATCTGACAAAACCGCGTGGCTGTACCTCGCGGGAGCTGACACGGGCGCTGTGTAAGCAATCAGGGCCGCCTTCGCCGCCCCGATTATCTGACACCGCGCCGGCGAAAACCTGACACCGCAGGTCGGGGCCGGTTTCGCCGATCATGTAAGGACTTGCGGTGTCGGGTGAGGCGGCTATGGTCGACACCTACTCATTGAAGTCCCACATCCCGCACCACCTCAGGCCCGCCCGGGCACGCCCGCGCACCACACGACCCGCAGCCAGCCCACCCGCCTTCACCGGCCGGTCGGCCCGCGACTCTCGCGTACCGCGCCTTCGCGGCGTCACCCACCGCCTCGCCTGACAGCACCACCCCGGCCGCCCCGCGGTCGTCCTTCCTCGCGCCCCGTCGGCGCACACAGCTTCCGGCCCGATCCCCGGGCGTAACACGTCCTCGCGCATCCGCGCACCCACCTGCCCGCTAGGAGGAACCCGTCGTGTACCCATCCGCCAAACCCCGCACCGTCATCGTCTGCGTTCCCGCAGGCACCGTCGGCGACGTGCTCGCCACCTGCTCCGCCCTCGCCGACCACGTCGAAGGCCCCACCACCCTGCAGCACCGCTTCATCGTCCGGCACCGCCGCTAGCCGCCTCGTCGGGTGGATCACCCGCTTCCTCACCACCCACCTCGTGGGCCCCTACCGCCGCCGCGGCGGCGCCATCACCTACGCCGCCGGCGGCCGCATGGCCCGGCTCAACCTCACCCTCGCCGGCCAGGTCGCCTGGTCGGACGCCATCGCCCGCTGGACCGCGTGGCACTACACCACCGCCAACCTCCCCCAGGCCTCCCCGTGGGAGTCCTACCTCGCCCGCCACCAGGCCGACCCCACCAAAGCTGAGTCTCGACGAGGCCCGGCGCATGTTCCTGCACCAACCCGCCGTCTCGGCGATGCTCGCCCACAACGCGGTCCCCACCGCACGCCACCCGTACGACCTCGACAGCTTCCAGGCCGGCCACGTGGCCTACGCCACCCGCCACATGCTCGCCGCCGTCGCCGGCGACGCCATGCTCACCGCCGACGGCCGGTTCCTCCAACCCGCCTCCGGCTCCTTTGTGGACGTCCTGACCTGCCTCAAGGAGGCCACGCCCACATCCACGGCCTCCGCCGCCGCCACCAGATCGTCGCCATGACGATCTGAACACTCTCCACCGCGACCACCGGCCGGACGCCGGCCGAGGCACCGACCGGTACCCGGCCACATCACCGAACCCGACCCTTCGCAACTCAACAGCCCGCCATGGAAGCAGACCACTCATGGGCACCCAGCCCACCGACCGCCCGGCCCCGCCCACGGCAGGAGGACACGCACCTCTCGCCGCCGCGCTGCGCCGCGCGCTCAACGCGGCCGTCGCCGGTGCCCGTGCTGCGCTACCCCACGCCGAGGTCACCGAGGTCACGTGGGAACCGCCACCGCGACAGGGTACGGGGGTCCGGCTGCCTGAAGGCGGCCCGCTACTTCGTGACCAAGATGAGCGAGCCGCTCTGAACCACGCCTGAACCGGAATTCGATCCCGCCAGGGCGGGCCCGGTGCCGACTTGACTCGTGCGCCCATCGGGGCCTGCATTGCATAGACGCTCACGCCAGCACGCGCGACCCGACGCGGCCAGGGCGGCCAAGCCGCCCGCCACCGCCGGCAATGGTCGGCGACACCGCCGCACCAACCACTCCGGCACCATACCGCCCCGCGACTCAGCGGGAGGCGATCGCGGCCACCGCGGTCAACCGGGCCACCGGGCCACCGGGCGTGGGGCACCGCCCGCCCCCGGCCAGCCTCGACCTGCTCCGCCTCCCGCCCCGCCGCCACTACGACCCCGCCGTCACGACACCCGTGCTCACCTCGCCGACATCATCGACCGTCCGCACACGACATTCACCTCACCCGCGAGGCCGAGCACGTTCACACCCCGCGGTATCCGCTCGGCAGGCGCAGCCCGGCGAGTGGTCCCTGCACTCCTGACCACCCCCCGCGACACCGGCACCTCATCCCCATGCGGCTTGTACGGCCGTCGCCCGGCCGCCCCGCGCACCACCGCGCATCCCCGGGCACGGCCGCACGGCCGTGCCCGGGACTCCGCACTTCCTGAAGGGAGCCCCCGTCATGCACCACACCCGCCGCGACGACCTGCACATCGGCCAGGTCGTGCACGTCAACGCCCGCAGCGCCTGGCGACCCGCCACCATCGTCTCCATCGCCCACGGCCGCGTCGGGGTGGCCTACCACACCGACCTACCCCTGCCCCTCGCACGCTCGGTCGCCCCATGGGTGATCCGACCCGCCGCCGGGACCCGGCTCCAGCCGGTCGACCGGCTCCGCCATGGCGACGAGGTCGTCGGCTTCGACGGCGCCAACCACGGTCGTCACCGCCTGGCAGGGCCGTGACCGCTGGTGGGTCGTCACCTACGCCAGCGGCGAGCGGGCCAGCCTCCCACCTGCGACCGTCATGCGCGTCGCCGACGACGCAATCCTCGACACGGCGGGGACACTGTCGCCGCGCTAGACCCGACCGCGTCATCGCTCGTCGGCGCGGCCCGCCCCCGCGTCGGGACGCGCCGGCCAGATCCGAACCTCGCCCGCCGTCAGCACCTCCCGGCGGCGCGAGACCGACCCGAACGGCCACACGACTTGACGATCCGTGCCGTCGAAGCGTGCATGCAGTGCACGCCTTCGAGCTCAAACCACAGATAGGAGTCCTCAATGGACGACAAGTACGAAATCGGCGACGGCGAGAGTGCCGACGCCCTCGACCGCATCATCGCCGTCATGGCCACCCACGGTGACCTGCCCGCCGGCGTCATCGCCGAACTGGCCGGGCTCGCCTACTCCACCACCACCCCGAAGCTGCGGGCGCTGGAGGAGCAGGGCCGGGCCGAACGCTACCGGGTCGACGGTGGGCGCACCCTGTGGCGCCTGCCCGCCGCCGGCCAACCCGACGCCCACGCGCTGGCGACGACGTCGGATACCGAGCCACCTGGGCCAACTGCCAACCCCACAACGGAATCCGAAAAGGACACCACGTATGAGCAACAGGCGCCGGACGGCCCGGCCGACGATCGAATCCCCGACCTCGACCCTCCCGCCGAGATTCCGGCCACCGGGACCGACGTCGCCGCCGAGGCGAGCACCGCACCCGCCGATCCGCCCGGTGCCACCGACACCGTGCCCACGGCCGCCGCCGCGG
>JAHRHA010000344.1 GCA_020027875.1 Micromonosporaceae bacterium
GGTGCGCTCCCCCACGCCGCAGAACACCGAGCGGCCGCCGTGGCCCATCGCCACGTTGTGAATCAGCTCCTGAATGATGACCGTCTTCCCCACCCCGGCCCCGCCGAACAGGCCGATCTTGCCGCCCTTCACGAACGGGGCGATCAGATCGATGACCTTGATCCCCGTCTCGAACACCTCCGTCTTGGGCTCCAGGTCGACGAACTTCGGCGTCTCACGATGGATCGGCCAGCGCTCCGCGTCGGGGGGGATCGGATCGCCTTCGTCCACCGGCTCGCCCAGCACGTTGAGAATGCGGCCCAGCGCCGCCTGGCCGACCGGGACGGTGATCGGCTTGCCCGTATCCACCACCTCCATGCCGCGCACCACGCCGTCGGTCGAGGTCATCGCCACGGCGCGCACCTGGTTGCGCCCGATGTGCTGCTGGACTTCGGCGGTCAGCCGGATCGACGGGGTGCCTCCCCCCTCCCCATTGCCGCGGTGGTCGATCACCACGGCATTGTAGATCTCGGGCAGGTGCTCCGGCTCGAACTCCACGTCCAGCACGGGGCCGATGACCTGGACGACTTTGCCGACGTTGTGCGGCGCGTCGCCCTCGGCTTTTTTCGGAGCTGCTTTGGTTCGTGTCGCCATGTGCTATCCTTTCAGAGCCTCCGCCCCACCGACGATCTCCGCCAGCTCCTGTGTGATCTGCGCCTGCCGGGCCCGGTTGTACGTGCGCTGCAACAGCTCGATGATGTCGCCGGCGTTGTCGGTCGCGTTCTTCATCGCGGTGCGCTGCGCGCCGAGGAACGCCGCCGCGGTTTCCACCAGCGCCCGGTACAGCTGATTGCGCACGTAGAGCGGCAGCAGCTGTTCGAGGATCGCTTCGGCGGACGGCTTGAGAATGTAATTGGCGGACCGCCGCACCGAACTGACCCCGGACGCGAGTCCGGGGTCCCCGGGCTTGCGCCCGGGGTCAGTCGCATTGGGGGGAGTTATAGGAAGGACCCGCAGGGTGGTGGGCGGAGTGGACACCGCGCTCTTGAACTGCGCGAACACCACCTCCACGGCATCCAGCGCGCCCGATTCGAACTGCGTGATCAGCGGGCCGACGACCTCGGCTGCGTGCGACGGGCTGGGCTTGTCACCGATGTCGGTCCGCTGCGACGCCGCCGGCCGCTTCGCGAACTTGAAATAGGTGATTCCCTTCTTCCCGATCAGATGAAGGTCGACCCCCGCCCCCTCGGCCTCGAGCTGCTCGATCCGGCGCCGCGCTTCGCGGATCAGGTTGGCGTTGAACGCGCCGCACAGGCCGCGGTTGGCGGTGATGACCACGAGCGCCACGCGCCGACCGCGCGCGCCCCCGGCCGGCTGGCGCAGCAGCGGAAACCGCTCCGCCAGCTCGGGCGCGTACAGGTCGCCGATCACCTCGGCGAGGGCGGCCGCGTACGGCCGCGCCGCGACGACACGGTCCTGCGCACGCTTCAGCTTGGACGTGGCCACGAGCTCCATCGTCTTCGTGATCTTGCGCGTGCTCTGGACGGACTTGATGCGCCGGCGCAGCTCGCGGGGCTTGGCCATCAGCGCGCGGCGATCTGCTTGTACTCCGCCACGGCGGCGCGCAGCCGGGCGGTGAGGTCGTCGCCCAGCACCCGGCGGGTCCGGATCTCCTCGCCGATGTCGGGATGCTGGGCCGCCATGAAGTCGCGGAACCCCTGCTCCCACGCCCGGATCTGATTCACCGGGACGTCGTCGAGATAGCCGTTCGTCACGGCGAAGATGACCATGATCTGCTGCTCGACGGGCATCGGCTGGTACTGCGGCTGCTTCAAGATTTCCACCACGCGCGCACCACGGGCGAGCTGCTTCTGCGTCGCCTGGTCGAGCTCCGAGCCGAACTGGGCGAACGCCTCGAGCTCGCGGTACTGCGCGAGATCGAGCCGCAGGCGACCCGCCACCTGCTTCATCGCCTTGATCTGCGCGTTGCCGCCGACGCGCGACACCGAAATGCCCGGGTTGATGGCCGGCCGCACGTTCGAGAAGAACATGTCGGTCTCCAGGAAGATCTGGCCGTCGGTGATCGAGATGACGTTCGTGGGGATGTAGGCAGAGATGTCGCCCGCCTGCGTCTCGATGATGGGAAGGGCGGTGAGCGACCCCGCGCCCATCGGGTCCGACAGCTTGGCCGCCCGCTCCAGCAGGCGACTGTGTAGATAGAACACATCACCCGGGTACGCCTCGCGGCCGGGCGGGCGCCGCAGCACGAGTGACAGCTGGCGATACGCCGCGGCCTGCTTGGAGAGGTCGTCGTACACGCACAGCGTGGCCTTCTTCTCGTCGTACATGAAATACTCGGCCATCGCGCAGCCCGAGAACGGCGCGATGTACTGCATCGGGGCGGGCTCCGAGGCGGACGCGAGCACCACGATCGTGTAGTCCATCGCGCCGAATTCCTTGAGCTTCTCGACCACGGCCGCGACGGTCGAGCCCTTCTGCCCGATCGCCACGTACACGCAGATCACCCCTTCGCCCTTCTGATTGATGATCGTGTCGATCGCGATCGCCGTCTTGCCGATGGCGCGGTCACCGATGATCAGCTCGCGCTGGCCGCGGCCGATCGGGATCATCGAGTCGATCGCCTTGATCCCCGTCTGGAGCGGCTCCTTCACCGGCTGCCGTTTGATGATGCCGGGCGCGACGATGTCCACCTTGCGGCTCTTCGTGCCGTGGAGCGGGCCCAATCCGTCCACCGGACGGCCCAGGGCGTCCACCACCCGCCCCACCAGGGCGGGGCCGACGGGCACCTCGAGCACGCGGCCGGT
>JAHRHA010000086.1 GCA_020027875.1 Micromonosporaceae bacterium
TGGACCAGCCCCCTGGGCCTGCACTACCTACGCCAACCACCCAAAACCCTCCACGACCTACCCGACCCCATCACCACAGACGACACCGACAGCGACAGCGACGACGAGGACGACTACCGGTGTCCCAGCTGGGACCAGCCCGCCAGCATGCAACCCGAACCCCCACCGCCACCACGCCCACCACCACCGCCACCACCCCCACCACCACCGGACCCGACCGACGACATCCCACCGTTCTGACCACCACCGAGACGTGCTCGCACCCCCGCCACCGGCGCCGTCCCCGACGTGACGGCGACAATCGATCCACACTGCACAGACCCAGCACCGCCTCGGTGCGACAACAGGCAAGGGGCTGGCCGACGTCGTCGCGGCCCACCACGCACACATCACACGCACGACAACGGCCCGAAGCCACGTCCTCCGGCACGCCGCCGACACCGCGAACCCTGAGGATCCGGCCGCTCAACACCGTCAAGCACAACCGACCGCGCCAGGCCCTCGACGACACCCGCAGCGGCCCCACTTCACCAACCCGCCGCACCACCCTCGAACACACCCCTGGCTCATCGACCAACTTAGCGGCATTGAGTCAAGATACACACGTCGTCAGGTTCGTGTGGATCTTGGTACTTCGTGGTGGTCCCAGCCGCCGCCAAGAACCACGATCCACTTTGCTGTGTGGCGAAATGCGCAGACAACGCTGTTCAGCCATGAGTCGATGAACAGGTTGGACCGTCGTCACGGCGGCGCTGGCATCTCGGCAAAGGAGGACCATCATGCCCCGCAAGAGTCGCCTCTGGCATACATTCGTCGCCTTCGCACTCGTCGCTACCCTCGGGGCCTGTGGCAACGACGACAAGGCCGCCGATCCAGGCTTCGCCGGTCATTGGACCAGTTCGCAATGGGGCGAGCACTACATCCTCGTCGAAGGCTCGACGATGAAGATCATATACGCGCACGACGACGGGCGCGCCGTGGGCACCCTTGACGGCACGACGTTTGCCGGCTGGTGGACCGAGTCGCCAAGTCGACAGCCACCCAGGGACGCCGGGGAAGTCGAGTTCAAGGTCATTCGCACCGACGACAAGCGCACCATCGACGGCACATGGCGGTACGCAAGCGACGGCGCCCTGCGGGAGGACTGGGATCTGGTGTGGGTGGACGCAGAGATCCCTGCAGAAATAGCGGCGAAGTTTGCTGACGCCGCGTTCTTCGTCCAACACCCATAGGCGCCTCACCCCCTGAACCGTCGCGTGCTCGCCGCGCGTCGTCGGGCGCGACGCGACGACCAACATCGCGGTGCTGCTGGCGGACGGAGTCTCGGAGCTGACTCCTACCGTCCTGGGCACCAGCGCAGACCTCCAGGTCGGGGACAGCGTGCTCGCCTTCGGCAGTCCATCGGCCTCGAGGGCACTGTGATGGCGGGCATCGTGTCCGCCGTCAACCGGGATGTCGACTCCAGCGAGGCCGGCCTCACCAACCTCATCCAGACCGATGCGGCGATCAACGCGGGCAGCTCCGGTGGCCCGCTGGTCAATATGGCCGGACAGGTCGTCGGCATTAACGTCGCCATCGCGACCACGGGCCGGGACACCAAATCGGCGTCGGCTTCGCCATCCCGATCGAACATGGTCAAGACGCTCATCGACACCATTGGCGGCGACACCTCCTGAACAGATCACGCACGGCTTCGCCGCCCACGGATGCGGCATGGCTGCGCGGTAGCATGCACGACGGGTTGACCACGCGGTTGTACGGTCGCGAACTCCCGAATGCGGGCAAAAGGCCCGCCCCGCACACTGGAATGACCAAGAGAGAGCGAGCAGCGGTGAGCATCCACCTGTCCAGCGAAAGGGGCGCGCTGCGACGAGTCGTGCTCAGTTGCGACGTGGCGGGATGTCCGGTCCAGTTGGAGCCGCCTCCTACCGAGTCGTGGCGCAGTGACTCTGACGCACGGTCGTGGGCTCGTGATCACGCGGTCGGCTGGACGTCCGACCCGATCCGCCAAACCGATTACTGCCCCGAGCACGCCGAGTTCAGTACGGTGCCGGCCGCCGGGGTGGTCCCGCCACGCCCGACGGCAAGCGTTCGAGATTCGGCCGGCAACCCGCTCAACCGTGACGAGTACGCCGTGAGTCTGCGAGCTCGGCTCACCGGCAGTGGCCGGTCTACCGGAGACGCGCTGATGCTGACGGCCGCTCAAGCTGCGGTTGTGGCTCGGCTGCTTGACGAGCTCGTCGGCGTATATCGCGGCGAGAGCCTGGGCACGCTCGCGCACGAGCTGTCCGTGCTCCTCGACAGCCAACTGGGCGAGCAGGACTGACCGTCGATAGCGGTCACAGCACCGGCACGTACTCTTCGGCGGGTCGCCGCTTGCGCGCTGCACCTGATCGGCGTGGTAGCCGAATGACCACTCGACCACGTGTACGAGACGTAGGATCGAGCAGCGTCGAACGCTGAGATCATGCAGGATAGTGCCCATAAAGCGAGCGGGGGAGGGTCTGTTATGCGTGTTGTTCGGATCATCGGCGTGCTCGAACCGGGTGGCGCCCAGCTGTCCGCGTTGCGGCTTTCGCGTGCTTTGTTCGGGTTTGGGATCGACTCGTCGCTGCTGTTGGCTGGGGACGCCACCGAGGCGGGCGTTGGCGTTGCCCGCCGCTACGGCGTGGCGATCGAGACCTTCTCCCTCGACGAGCATCGGTGCCTACAGTGGACGCCAGACGAAGCGTTCGTCGACTGGCTCCGTCCCCGGCTCGTCGGCGCCGACTTGGTCCACGCCCACATGTTCGGCGCGTGGTGGGCGGCCGCCGCGGCAATGGAGAGCACCGGCACGCCGCTGGTAGCCAGCGAGCACAACGGAATGACCTGGCCGCACGGCGATCACAGCGCGGCCGCGAAGGCCGCCGCGCTCCGGCTGGCCGCGTTCTTCGCCCATGGCCCGGCGGCGCGATCGTTCGCCGCGAGCCTGGGACTCGATCCGCGTGTGGTGCACGAGGGCCGTTCGGCCGTCGAAGGACTCGACGCCTCGCCGCTGCCCGACCTGGCGACACCCCGGCTGACCTTCACCGGCAGGTTTCGCGAAGACAAGGGTCCAGACGTCCTCGTCGAGGCATTGCCGCTGCTCGCCAGTGAACTGGGCGAGCTGCCCCACTGCTACCTCGTCGGCGACGGACCGAGGCGACCATCACTGGAGCGGCGTATCCACGAGCTCGGGCTGGCCGAGCGGGTCCGATTCACCGGCTGGACCTATCAACCCGCCCGCTACGTCGCCGGAGCGGCGGTGCATGTCGTACCGTCCCGTGAAGAAGCGTGGTCGCAGTCGGCGGTCATCGCCATGGGTCTCGGCGTGCCGGTTGTCGGCACAGCCGTGGAGGGATTGCCCTTGACGTTGGGCGAGGGTCGAGGACTGCTCGTGGCCCCCGAGGACCCCTCGGCGCTCGCGGCCGGCATCGCCGGCATCGTTCGCGGCGAGGTGCGGACGGACATCGATGGGGGCCGCGCATACGCTGCGCGCTTCGAGGCCGGACTCGTGGCCGAGCATTACGCCGCCGTCTACCGCGGGGTGGTTGACGGTGGGTGAGAGCGGCGCGCCTAGCCGCGCTGAGGACCGTTGACCGTACCAGCGCCGCCAGTCCTGGCCACGGCCACGCCGGCCCGGTCGGCCAGACGGTCGAAGTCGAGCCCGGTCTCGCGCTCCCAACGTCGCAGGACCTCCCGCTCCCCGGGTCTCTCCGCGTCGTCGAGGACGACGGTCGCGCCAGGGGCGAGCCAGTTACGCAGGACGGGCAATGCGGGATACCGCGCCAGTCCGTGGCCGGGCGCGTAGGCGGGTGGGCCGTCCACGAGGAGCAGGTCGATGGGGTCGCCCCGAAGGGCACCGCGCAAACCAGCGGTGAGGGCATCGTGGTCGTACCAGTTCAGACCTCGCTCAGCCCGTGGGTGCGAGGCCAATGGCGCGTGGACAACCACCACCTCTGACCCCGTGCCCTCGCGGTCGAGTTGCTCGGTGACCCACTGGGCCCAGCCGGCGTCGTGCTCGACGGCGGCGATGCGGAATCCGCCTGGCGGCGAGCGTTGGCATAGCAGCCGGGCGAGGAGCACCGTGCTGATCCCGCTGCCGAGCTCGACGATCCGGCGCCGCCCATTGAGGACGATGTCGTTGCAGACGGTCGCGAGGCCGGCCGGCCGCATCGCACCGGAGCCCCATGGCAGGTAGGGCCCCGATAGCGCGGCCAAAGCCGCGCGGGCAGCCTCGTCGGAGAACTCCCTCCCGATGAGGGACGGGGGCGGAAGGTCGAAGGCGGCCACAGCTGACCGTAACGCGCCATGACGGGCCGGACCGCCTCCACTGCTCGAGGTGGGTCGCGCACGACCGATGCAAGCGGTGCGACCTGCATGTGATGATCGACCGATGGCAGAGGTGGAGACGCACATGAGCAGCGAGCCGCCCGTATGGCTGCTCGATGTCGATGGCGTCATCAACGCGAGCCGTCCCGGCTGGGGTACGGCGCCGCGCAGGGAGCACGTCTGGTCACCCAGCGACCACCAGAGCTACCTGATGCGCTGGGCGCCGGGCCTCATCGACCGGATCCGAGCCTTGCACGCCTCCGGCACGGTCGAGGTCCGCTGGTGCAGCACCTGGTGTCCGGACGCCGAGGCGCTCGAGCGGTTGTGGCGGCTCCCGCCACTGGAGCGTGCACTGACTGAAGTTCCGGTGCCGAAGGGCGCGTACGGTTGGCCGCTGAAGGTCGAGGCCGCCCGGGCGGTGCTGGCCGGCGGGCGTCGCCTCGTCTGGACGGACGACGAGGCAGTGCCGACGAGCGGTGTACTGCATGACGAACTGACCGCCGACGGGCGGGCGCTGCTGATCGCGCCCAACCCGACGCGCGGCCTGCAGCCCGACCACGTGGACGACATCGAAGCATTCCTTCACTCCTAGCCGGCGCGCTGGCTCGGCAGACTTCGGACTTATTCGTGGCTGACGGCTGGGACGGCCTTCGCCGCGTCGCCCTCGGCCGGGTCCGAACCTGCTGGCGCCATGCCCGGCATGGGCATTCCGCCGCTCATCGCCGGAGCGTGCTTGAGCTTGGCCACGACGAAGACTGCCAAGGCGATGAAGAGCACGGCGTTGACCCCCCCGATCACGTGCAGCGCTTGGGTGAATGCGTCCCGTGCGGAGTCGAGCAGGTGCGTGCCCACTGGAACTGGAAGCGTGTGCGCAATGGAGTTTGCGCCCGCGATGCTCTCGCCGGCCACAGCTGCCGGGCCGGGCGGAACCTCCGCCGGAACGGTCACATCGCCGCGGTAGATGGCGGTGGCGACGCTGCCCAGGAGGGCGACGCCCAAGGCGATACCGAGTTCGCCACCGGTGGACTGGAGCGAACCGGCTGCTCCCGCCTTCTCCTGGGGCGCGGAGGACATCATCAGGAAGCTGGCCAGTGTGCCCCCGAGGCTGGTGCCGAGGAAGATGACCCCCATACCGATCAGCAGGAGCGTGATTCCGGAGGACCGGTCGACCTGGGTGAGGAGTAGCGAGCCGATCGCGGAAACCACCACGCCGCCGGCCATGACGTAGGCGGGCCGCACGTTACGGGCGATTGCCGGGCCGGCGTTGCTACCGATCATGAGACCGATCGTTGGCACCAGCAACCACAATCCGACCTGCAGCGGTGTGAATCCCTCCACCATCTGCAGGTACAGCGCGATCATGAGCCCATTGCCACCCAGCATGAACCCGACGGCGAGTCCGAACACGATGACGCCGCTGATGGCCGGAGTACGGAAGAGGGTCAGGTCCAGCATCGGGTTGGTCATGCTGCGCTGGCGTACCAGGAACAGCACCGCGAAGACCAGACCCACCGCGATGGTCACCAAGGGCACCGCGCCCCAGCCATTACGCGCCAGCTCCTTGAGGCCGTAGATGAAAGGCAGGAGAGCGGCCAGGGAAAGGATGAGGCTGACGGGATCCAGCGTGCCCGCCTGCGGGTTGCTGTGCGTGGGCAGCAGCGCTGGGCCCATCACCACGACCAATGCCATGACCGGAATGCCGATGAGGAACACCGAGCCCCACCAGAAGGAGTCCAGCAGCAAGCCACCGATCACCGGGCCGAGGACGACGCCGAGCATGATCGACGATCCCCAGGCGCCGAACGCGGCACCCATCTGCTTGGGGTCCGGGAACATCCCTCTGATGAGCGCCAGGACGGAGGGCATGACTGTGGCGGCGGCGACACCCATCAGAGCACGGGCGATGAGCAGCATCGTCGTGCTGGTGGAGTACGCACCTAGCAGTGAAGCTGCGATGAATCCGGCCGCGCCGGCCAGCAGTACCGTGCGGTGGCCGATCCGGTCGCCCAGGGTGCCCATCGTGATCAGGAACCCGGCGATCATGAAACCATAGATATCTGTGAGCCACAGTTGCTGGGTGGCGCCTGGCCCGAGATCGGCGCCGATATGCGGGAGTGCCAGGAACAGGATGCTGATGTCAGCTGTGGTAAGCAGGGTTGGCAGGCAAAGGATGGCCAACGCGATCCACTCTCGCCGCCCTGCCTGGGGCGGCGCGTCGACTATCGTCATTGTGGGTCCTCTCATCGTCGGTCCGCACAGGGTGAGTGCGACTCATTAGGTATGACGGCGTCATGAATACGCCACCGACCGCCGCGATTCGGCGGCCGGTGGCGAGGTGTGAACGGTGCCAGGCCTATGCCCCGTCGTAGGCGTCCTTCAAGGCCCGTATGTCAATCTTCTTCATCTCGAGCATGGCTTTCATGACTCTGTTTGACTTGTCCGGATCGGGGTCGCTCAACATGTCGGACAGGGCAGTGGGAATGATCTGCCATGACAAGCCGTACTTGTCTTTCAACCAGCCGCACTGCCCTGGTTCCCCGCCGTCGGTGAGCTTCTCCCACAGCTCGTCTACTTCTTCCTGATTCTTGCAGCTCGTATACAACGATACGGCCTCGTTGAACGTGAAATGAGGGCCACCGTTCAAGGCTATGAATTTCTGGCCCTCGAGCTCGAATGTCACTACCATGGCCGTACCCTTCGGTCCGGGACCGGCTTCGCCATAGCGTTGTACATCCACAACTCGTGAATTGCCAAAGACCGAGGCATAGAAGCTTGCTGCCTCTTCGGCTTGGTTATCAAACCACAAGTACGGGGTGATGCTCGGCATGATGTGCTCCTTACGTTGAATCGAAGGCAGGCTATATAAGTCAGGTTCTCGATGCTCGTCGTACTCGATCATCGATCTCCTCTCACTCGTGGCGCGCTCGTCTTCCGTGAACATCCTCGGCGCGTCTACCTACGCGTCGAACAGAGCGGCGCGGGTTCGACACACGAACTTCAAGATCTTTTGATGGGTACGCGAACGCGCGGCCGCCACCCGCGGTCAGCACCCGGCCGGGTCCGTCTCCACTCACCTGACCCTCGCTCGTGACGAGTGCCATGATCGAGCGTGGAGGTCACGCAGCCAACCACGGGAGGCCACCCACATTGCCCGAGGAACTCGAACATCCGGCATCTGTCCCCGGCGGGCGTCGCCTTAGCCTGCAAGCTGACTGCGAACGCTGCTTCGGCCTGTGCTGTGTTGCCCCGGCCTTCAAGGCCTCGGCAGACTTCGCCATCGACAAAGTCGCCGGGCACCCGTGCCCACATCTGCAAACGGACTTCCGCTGCGACATTCACAACCGCCTCAGGCAGCGGGGCTTCCCGGGTTGCGCCGTCTACGACTGCTTCGGCGCGGGGCAAAAGGTCGCTCAAGTAACCTTCGGCGGGCAGGATTGGCGGCGCACGCCGCGAATCGCAGTGCAGATGTTCACGGTGTTCACCGTCATGCGGCAGCTCCATGAGCTGCTCTGGTACCTGACCGAGGCGCTGACGCTCCAACCAGCCCACCCGCTATACGCCGAGCTCGGCCACGCGCTCGACGAGACCGATCTCCTCACACACAACAGCCCCGACGCTCTCGTGGGACTGGACATGACTGCGCACCGACGAGAGGTCAATGCCTTACTGCGACACACAAGCGAACTCGTGCGAGCCGGGGCGGCCCGGAGTTCCGAAGTCGACATCATCGGCAAAGACCTCAGCGACGCCGACCTCATCGGCAAAGACCTCAGAGGCGCCGACCTCCGAGGCGCCAACTTGCGAGCGGCATCTCTCATCGGAGCTGACCTCAGAGGCGCCGACCTGAGATTGGCCGACCTCATCGGGGCCGACTTCAGAGGCGCTGACCTCAGCGGTGCCGACCTCACCGGGAGCATATTTCTCACCCAATCCCAGCTCGATGCGGCGAAGGGCAATGTGGACACAAAGTTGCCGTCAGCGCATACCCGCCCCACGCATTGGCAGCCTTAAAGGCTGCGGCCCTGTGCGGCGCTCAACGTGGGGAGTGCAGCCAGGGTTGCCTGAGGTCGAAGAACTCCGGCGCGCCGATGCTCAGGGCGTTCACTTCGTCCATCTGCGCCTTCAGTGCCGGTGGCGGCTCCTTGCGTTCGCCTTCGCGCGCCGCCTCCTCGGAGGTGAAGTACAGCGCCATGGTGTAAGCCCCGCCGTCGTGCTGGACAGCGACGCTGCCGACAATGTCGGGGCGGAACGCGGCCCACTCATCGGAATCCTGTGCCATCAGCTCCATAGCGCGGTCAGGGTCGGTGCCGCGGCCCTGCATGACCTGGACGAAGCCCGCTTGGTCCGGGTCGCCGATGATGTCGACGACGACGTTGCTGCTGTCGCGGAAAGTCGGCTCTCCGGTGAACAGCTTGGCAGTCTCCGCCCACCACCGGTCCTGCTCGGGTCGGTCGCTATTGCGCCGGGCCGCCTCCTCGGACTCGAACCGGGCGAGCGCGATGAACCTACCGTCGTCGGTCACCCCGGCGGTCGAGCCGAGCCAGCCAGTGGCACCGGGCGCGAGCTCCTGGGCCCACCGCTCGAGCGCTGCGCGTGCCTTCCCCGCGTCGGAAACCTGTCCCTGAATCACCTGAACGAACACCGCGAACCCCCTTGCTTCGACACACAATCGTCTCGGTGCGTGCCATTGATGCGACCGCACGGTGACTTCGACGATACCGCCGGAGACGAAGGTTGGCTGGGAGTTGGCTCCGTACGCGGCCGAGATTACTCACCAATGCGGCGAGCGCGAGCGCGCCGCTTGCCCTCGTGCATCGCCTGCACCCGGGCGACCGGGATCGCCCGCCCCTCCTCGATTAGGTGGGCGTCCAGTTGCTGCGGGTCGGGCATCTGGTTGGCCCACGGATCGCCGTCCGCGATCAGGCGCGCCGCCGTGTGCAAGGTGAAGTCTGTCGGCGAAACGCGATCAAGCTCGTCCCACGAGAGCGGGAACGACACTGGCACGCCCGGTCGAACGCGGGGGCTGTATGCCGCCACCACCGTCGCTCCGCCGACTCGGGTCGAATCGAGGAACACCTTGCCTCCGCGGTCCTCCCGGATATAGGCCGTGGTGGCCAGAGCGGGGTCCAGGCGCTCGGCACGCGCCGCGATCGCACGGGTCGCCGCGGCCACCTCATCGATCGTCGCCTGCGAGTCGATCGGTACGAACACGTGCACTCCCTTGGCCCCGCTGGTCTTGACCGCGCTCAGCAGGCCGACGTCGGCCAGGACCTGGTGGACCAGGTGCGCGGCGCGGACGGCCAGCGGGAACGAGTTATCGGACGGCGGGTCGAGGTCGAGCACGAGGTGGGTGGCGCGGTCCCACCGATCGGCGCGGATGAGCGTCGGGTGGTACTCCACGGCGCGCTGGTTGGCGAACCACAACAAGGTACGGCGGTCGTTGCACAACGCGTACGACACCTCGCGCTTCGAGGTCTCCGCCCACAGCGGCACTGTCCGCACCCAGGGAGGTGTGTACTTGGGAACGTTCTTCTGCATGAACGGTGCCTGGCCGCGGAGCACCCGGATCACCGACAACGGCCGGTCCCGCAGCTCCGGGATGATCCGGCCGTGAATCGCGTCCAGGTACTCCACCAAATCCCGCTTGGTCGCGTCCGCTCCATCGAACATCGGCTGGTCGAGGTTGGTCAGCGACACCCCGTCCCGTACCTCATCGTTTCCGCCCATCGGTTCACCTTCCCGACATCAGGGCGCGAGGTCAACTCTGCGGACCATGACCCGGATCTTCAGCCGCGCGGACCGACATCGACTCCAGCACCGGGGCGCCGAAGGTCGTGACCATGGCCACGTCGGACGCGTCCCGTCCTCGTCCTATCAGGATTCGGCCCTTGCGTCGGCGGTTGTTGCGCGGATCGAACGTCCACCACCGATCACCCAGCCAGACCTCCATCCAGGCGGCGAAGTCCATCGGCGCCGGATCCGGTGGCACATCCATGTCGGGCAGATAGCCGAAGACGTACCTGGCTGGAATGTTCAACGCCCGGGAGAACGAGATCGCCAGGTGAGTGAAGTCGCGGCAGACACCGAATCCCGACGTGTTCACGTCCACCGCGGTGGACCGCGCATCGCTGCTGCCGTAGCTGAAGGTCAGGTGACCGTGGACGTAGTCGCAGATCGCCTGCACGCGTGTGTACCCGGGGGCCATGGCGCCAAAGCGCGACCAGGCTTCGTCGCCGAGCATGTCGGGCAGGCAGTAGCGGCTGGGCAGGGTGTAGATCAGGACCTCGTCGGGCAGCTCATCGGGCGGCAGCTCCGGTGCGTGCTCGTCGGCATCCTCGGTGGCGTCGGGCACCAGCGCGATCGCGTCGTAGCGGAGCACGCACCGCCCGGCGGGGAGTACCAGCCGGACACACGGGTTGCGGTAGAGGTCGGCATAGCGGCGGACCTGCACCGGCGGCTGCGCTGCCCACTGCTGCTCTTCGAGTTTGACCGGTGCGGCGTCGCGGGGTTCCACCTGGAAGACCGTCGGGGTGTCGACCGCCGCGACGTACGCGAAATCACACCCGACCCGCACCCGTCGCATGTCCACGTCTGCGTCCACGTCCGATCGTGCAGCAGCGATGTTTCGATCATGCTACCTCGCCTGCGCGAGTCAGGCCGGTACGGATGCGAAGGACGGACCCGTGACGGGACCGCCCGTCGCCGAGTTCCCAACGCCTACTTGTGCGGGGCGAAGAGAAACTGCGGTGTCGAGCTGCCGATGATCACAAGCTGTTCCGTGGCCGGTCCCGCGAGCCGCTGATAGACCGCGCCCCACTCCCTGCTGAGGTAGCGGAAGTCGTCCTTCTCAGCGTCGCCAAGCTTAGTCGTGCCTCCGCTGAGCTCTTCATCACCCTCGCGACGGTGAAGAACCACGCGCACAACATCCTCGACAAGCTCAGCGTGCGCACGCGCGCCGACGCGGCGGCGTGGTTTCGTCGCTACCGGATCGACCGGGTCATCGATCGCGTCCGGATCGACCAGACCGCAGTTGTGGGGTCGCCTCCGGCCGAGGCGGTGCCCGGCATCGGCCGAGCCCTCTGATGGAGGGGTCACGGTCTCCCATGACTGCCGCCTCGGCGCTGACCAATCTCGCCGAGTACGCCATCAGGAGCCGGCGGTTGGCTGCGGAGCCAGTGCCACTGCTTCGATCTCGATCAGTAGCTCGGGTACGAACAGCCTGGACACCTCCACAAGCGTGCTGGCCGGCGGGTTGGCGGTGTTGACGAACTCGTCTCGGGCCGCTCGGATCGCCCGGACAGTATTGATGTCGCGAACGAAGTAGGTCAACTTCACCAGATCGGCGAACGAGGCACCCGCTGCCTCAAGTACCGCGCCGAGATTGCGAAACGCCTGTCGGGCCTGTTCCCCGATGTCGCCGACACCTACCACCGACCCGTCACCATCGAGCGACACCTGACCGGACACGAAGATCAGGCCGGCGGCTTGCACGGCGTGGCTGTACCCGGGCGGCGTGCTGACCGAGCTTGCGGTGTAGAGAATCAGACGTGATGACATGGCATAACCATAGACTCCCCCGTGTGAGCGTCACTGCGACTCATGCGATTGTTGGGCGACGGAGAACGTGATACACCACTGTGGACCAGTGTGGCGAGTCGCAGTGCGGCGAATCGCTGCCTGGTCGGTGGACTGGTTGGTCATTATCGGGTACGCCGCAGCGCTGGTCCCACTAGGTCTCCTGTTGAAGGACCGGTCCGTCCAATTGTCGTCGCTAGCGTGGAACCTCATTTCGTTCGTGTTGCTCATCGTCCCCGTAACGGTCTGGCTCGCGGCCTGGGAGGCGACACCGCGAGCCGCCACGCCCGGCAAGCGCCTAGCGCGGTTGCGCGTGCACGCCAACGATGGACGGCCACCACGGTTCGGCCGTTCGATTGCGCGCAACGGGCTCAAAGTCGCGCTGCCTTGGGAGCTTGGCCACACGGCGGCCTTCGTTCTGGCCACCTCATCGGCCGATGGAGCCGCGATGACCGCCGCATCGATCTGCGGCCTCGCGGCCTGCGTTATCGGAGGTGGCTACCTGGTTTCGTTGTTCGTGGGTTCCGGTCGCACCCCGTACGACCGTGTCACGGGCACATCGGTGCGCAGTGAACATGGACAATAACCGTTGCCGACTGCGCTATCCAGACCGTATTCTCGATGGGAAGCATCGCCCCGTACACAATCGGAGTAGTCACGTGTTGTGGTCGACCGCCAGTACGCCGCAGCGGCTTACGCTGACCGGCGTTGCGGTCATGCGAAATATTCGGGCAAGTCAGGTAGCTCGAGTCCTCCCTCCACGGAGGAGAGTGAACAGGCGCCGCAGCCCATCCGGTTGGTGGGGCCCGTCTTATACACGGGACGTGGTCGGGTTCGACTCCCACGCGGCGTACGTGGAGGCCGTTGTCTCGGCCAAACGCGATGCCCTCGTAGCTCAGCGGAGAGAGCGCCGGCTTCCGAAGCCGTGGGTCGCTGGTTCGAATCCAGTCGAGGGTACGCACAGTTCTGCGGCCGAGTAGTGAGGCGCTTCGCCTGCCAAGCCTGTCACGCCAGCTGAGGTACGGTCGCACGATGCCCCGTGCGCTCATTGTTGGTGGTACCGGCCAGGTCGGCCGCTCTACTGCCCGTCGCCTGCTCGAGGCGGGCTGGCGTGTCGATCTCACCGGGCGAAACCCAGCCCACCTGCCGGCCGACGTCGCCGCCGCCGGAGGAAGGTTCGTCGCGGCAGCCCGCGACGACGCCGATCAGCTGCTCGCCGCGCTTGGCGACGGTGCTGATCTGCTCGTCGATTGCATCTGCTACACCGCCGATGACGCGAACCGGCTGCTCCCGTTGGTGCGCGACGCCGGCTCCACCGTGATGATCTCGAGCAAGGCCGTGTATGTCGACGGCGCTGGTCACCACAGCAACTCAGCGATCTCCCCACACTTCGACGGCCCGATCCATGAGTCGCAGCCCACGATGGCTCCCGGTGACGCCGACTACCAGACACGCGAGGGCTACGGAGCCAACAAGGTCGCGGCCGAGCAGGTTCTGCTCGACAGCGGACTGCCCGTCACCGTGCTCCGGCCGTCAAAGATCCACGGTGTGGGTGCGCTGAGGCCGCGCGAATGGGTCTTCGTCAAGCGCGTGCTCGACCGGCGTCCCGCCGTCCTCCTCGCTCACCGGGGCGCCGGTGTGGACCACCCGACGGCCGCCGCGAACATCGCCGCGCTCATCGACCTGGTGGCGGCGACACCGGGTCAGCGGATCCTCAACAGCGCCGATCCCGACGCGCCAAGTGCGCTGGAGATCTCGCGCACGATCGCACGGCAGCTCGACCACGTCTGGGACGAGGTGCTACTCGACGACGGAGCCGATGAGGCTCTGGGCCGACATCCCTGGGACACGCCGCACCCGATCGTGCTCGACATGACCGCGGCCATCGATCTCGGATACACTCCGGCAGGGGACTACGCGACCACTGTGGCAGATGAGGTCGCGTGGCTCGTGTCCGCCGCTCGCGACGGTGATGGTGCGGAGATCCTGCCCGGACCCGATGACGCCTACTTCGGTCCGATGCTCGACTATGCGGCCGAGGATCGCTATCTCTCAACCCACCGCGGCTGACCTCGCGCTGTCGGCCGGCGCCGACTCGGCAGGTTGAGCGGCTCGTCGGACCTGAGGTCATGCACGGCCGGCCGATAGCTGCGAGAGCCGCCGGGCCGAGTGGGTCCAGCACGTCGGCGTGCAGGCTGGCGTAGTCGTAGGTATCAAGCCAGAAACCTCGGCAGAGTCCCGGCCACGGCGGTGCCGGGTCGCGCGGCTGTCCGGGGCCGGGTTCACCTCGCGGCGTTGGTCACGGAAGCGACCTCGGCCTGGGTCAACCTGACCGCCACTGCGGCAACGTTGTCGTTGAGATGGGCGACCGAGCTGGTACCCGGAATTGGCAGGATTGACGGCGACCGAGCCAGCAACCAGGCGAGCACGATCTGCCGCGCGGTGGCCTCATGGCGCTGGGCAAGGTCCTGCACGACTCGGATGTTGTTGAGATCCTGGATCGGCGCCCACGGCAGGAACACCAGCTGTTCCTGTTCGCAGAGGTCGACCAGCGATTCCGACCCGCGATCGTCAACGTTGAAACGGTTCTGGATCGACACCACCGGAGTCAGCCGCTGGGCGCGACGGAGCTGCTCTTCGGTGACATTCGACAGTCCGATGTGCCGGATCTTTCCCTGTTCCTTAAGTGTCACGAGGGCGCCGACCGAGTCCTCCAGCGGTACCGACGGGTCGGGCCGGTGGAGCTGGTATAGCGGGATCTGCTCAAGCTTCAGCCGCCGAAGACTGCCTTCGCATGCCTCGATCAGATGCTCGGGCCGGCCATTAACCGGCCACCGTCCCGGGCTGGTACGCTCCAGGCCGCCCTTGGTGGCGATGACGAGATCGTCAGGATACGGGTGTAGCGCTTCCGCGATCAGCTCCTCGCTGACGTTGGGTCCATAGGCGTCCGCCGTGTCGATGAAGTTCACACCCAGCTCGATGGCGCGGCGCAGTACGGCCTTGGCCTCGTCACGGCTGGCCGGGTCGCCCCAGATGCCGTCGCCGGTAATACGCATCGCGCCGAAACCGAGGCGGTTGACGGTCAGGTCGCCACCCACATCGATCGTGCCGGCGGCGCCGGCGCTTACGGACTCGGACTCGGTCATGGACACGGCTCCATTCGTAGGGCTACGTCGTATCTTGGTCGATCGACCGCTCGCCACCCTGAGCCTAGCCACGCGCTGGCCGCTGCCGTGAATCGTCCAGGCCAGGATGCCGACAGTTCAAATTGCGGTGACGGCGGAGCCGGCCACTTCCATTGTGTACTTGTCTCGTCGTCGATACCTGGCAGGCACCGATCGGGAAGCCGCGCTTGAGAAGCTGGCCGAGTTGCGCCAAGTGACCGCCGACGGCGCTGGCGCCGACCGGCTCGCCTGGGGCGACGCACTGGCGAACGCGCCCGTTGGACCGTGACGCCCCTTACTCTGTTTCCCTGCCAGGATCTGTCGAAACACCTTACGGCGCCGCGGCCTCCGCTGCGGCCCTCAACGAGGTGCCGTGGTCCTTGGCGAGCAGCCGTGCGGTTTCGCCGACCGGGAGTCTGGCCTGTGACATGCCGCCCAGTGTAGGAATCCGGCGCCGGGGAATCACTCCAATGAGGAGTCGGCGAGCGGCGTCCTCAGCGGTTGGCCCAGAGGCCCATCAGTGAGGCGTGCGTGCTTGTGTCGTCGACGTGGAAGTCTGCGTGAACTTGGCGCGCCGTGCTCCTGCTCCATCCGATGAGCCCTGTCGGCAGTCCACATCGGGCGCCATGACTAGCTACGATGTTCGTCCAACTTTGACAGCACCCGCTGCAGATCCGCGCGCAGGACCCGGCGCCCGAACAGCGCCAGTAGCACGACGACCAAACGCCCTTTCAGCGTGCTCGGCCGGCGGTCGACGCTGACCCGGATCCGGCTGCCGGTACCAGCCGGCTCGACACGGTAGAGCCAGGAGCTGCCGGGCTTCCAGGTGTTTGACTCGACTGTCTCGACCCGTACCGTGCCCGGCTCCGACCAGTCGTACCGATTGCGTTCCCAGACCCCGCCGGCGAAGGAGGAGCCCTCGGTCACGTCGGCCCAGTCGTCGCCGACCTCGTGCATCTGCAGGTGCTGCGCGTCGACGTTGGGCCACAGCTCGGCACGGGCCGGCGAGAAGTCGGTAAGGGCCTGGATGAACCGCTCCGGTGGGACTCCGGAGCTGACCTCGAAATTGATCCGCGCCATCGAGTACCCCCAGTCATGTCGACGACTGATCACGATGAAGGCTCTGGATGCAATCCGCCGACGACCGGAAGGCCAACCCTGAGCGCGATGGCGCACCACTCGCAGCGGCCGCGCGGCCGCGATCGATCAGCCCAACACCGCCCAATGTACGGAGACGCCGCATCGGCACCGCGTAGATCGGCGGGGAATGCAACGACACGCTCTTGCGGTACGCCGGGGGAACCGACCCGGGACGACCCACGGATGCGGCGCCCCGACCAGCGTCGATGGTCGAGGTCAGCGAACCGATTCGGAGCGCTTGGGTAGCTTCCAGTTGGGCCGCGGGTAGTGGCACGTGTAGCCTTCGGGGATCTTCTCCAGGTAGTCCTGGTGCTCCGGCTCGGCCTCCCAGAACGGTCCGGCGGCCGTCACCTCGGTGACGGCCCTGCCCGGCCACAGCCCCGACGCGTCGACGTCGGCGATCGTGTCCTCGGCGACGCGCTTCTGCTCTCCGCTGGTGTAGAAGATGGCCGAGCGGTAGCTGGTGCCAATGTCATTGCCCTGGCGGTTGAGCGTTGTCGGGTCGTGCACCTGGAAGAAGAACTCCAGTAGCTCTCGGAACGACATCACACTTGGGTCGAACACGACCTCGAGTGCCTCGGCGTGGGTGCCGTGGCGACGGTAGGTCGCGTTGGGCACGTCACCGCCCGAATATCCCACGCGGGTGCTGAGCACGCCGGGCCGCTTACGGATGAGGTCTTGCATGCCCCAGAAACATCCACCGGCCAAGATCGCCGTCTCGGTGCTCGCCGTCATCGTGTCAACTCCTCTGCCACGCTCCACCCGATTTCCCGTCCACTCCACTTCCGACGCTACTCCGGGCAGCAGCACGACGACGCGCGCCGCCTGGGGGCACGCCTCGATGTTCGACTGATGGCCCCATTCCGGACATGGCCACCAGGACCCAAACCTCGCCGCGAGAGATAGGCCGTGAGCACGCCAATAGCGACCCCGCCGGGGTAGTCTTCCGGGTGCCCGGCAACGACACGCGGATCACGCTGGACGCACCGTCGCCCCGGCTGACGCCCGAGGAGGCCCGGCGGTCCAAGGTGGACGACCACGACCGGCGCATCCTCGCCGCGCTGGCCGAGGAGCCCATGTCGGCCAACGGGCTGCTGAACAGCGGCAGGGTACGGGTGAACCGACGCGACCTCTACACAGCGACCACCCGGCTCGTCGAGAGTGGACGGCTTGCGCGCGGGCCGAAGGGAACGCTGCAGCTGACCGGGGAGGTGTTCCAGGTATTCCAGAACGACAGAACACCCTGCGTCGTTCGCGGCAGAGCGAAGCGAAGGTGTTCCACCTGTTCCCGTGCCTGTGAGGCACGGACAGGGAACACCTTTCGCGCAGCCCGAAAGATCGATTGTAGACACCGAGGAGACCCCGTGACCCGCACAGCAACCTGCCTGCGCTGAAAGTGCCCACCTGCCCGACGGCCGCCACGTCCTCTGCGGACCGTGCGCGCTCGCCGAGTGGCGCGAGCAGACCCCGCGTGCCCAACCGGACCCGCCGCGAGGCCGCGAGCTACGTCGAAGCGTGGGACCAGGCGACGGTCGCGTTCGTTGCCGCGTTCTCACTGGTCGTGGCTGCCCGCACGCTCCGCACCCGGCCGGGCCTGAGCGTGTTCCCGCCGCCCGATGTGGGCGCGCTGGAAGCCGAGATGCTGCGACTGGCCAACGGACTGCGCACGTTCGGCGACAACGACCAGACAGCAGATGAACAGGCGTGATGGGCCACCCGAGGAAGCACGCCGGCAACGCCGCCCGGCAGGCCGCCTACGGTGCGCCGTCGGCAAATCCAGTTCGCCTGACGAGACCGCGCTGCCCGAGGACCATTAATCTTATGGGTTTAGTCGAAGGGAACAGCACGGGCGAGTACACAGTGCTGGTTGAAGCCGGCAATGCCGACGGCGCCGATTGGCAGGCGCTTGTCCCGCCGAAGACCACCGCCGGCGACAGTGCCGCCGAGGTCGCCCGCTGGACAGCTACCAACCAGGACTTGATCGAGGGATACTGGCGGGTCCGGGTTTGGGACGGAGCCAACGCTGACACCAGCGCTGCCCCGGCGGCCGAGGTCTACAGCAACACGCTCTGACCTCCGTCCCGGCAATGCGTCGAATCTCAACGAATCTGCACGGTGGTCGTGGCCATCAGAGCGCGGCGCCTGCGACGTGGGACCGTCCTAGACCTCGGTGCCCTCGCGCGATCCGGCCTTGTGCTTGCCTATAGCTCAGCCACGAGCTGTCACGTCCGGTGACATCCAGGCGCCCTCCGACTGTCCAAGTCTGCGCAAAGCGCCCGCGGCGGGGCTCGGATCGCGGCAACTGAGTGCGCGCACGGCGCGACACCTGGTCCCGGGCGAGTAGCGCGTGAGTCGAACGGTACGGACCTGGTACAAGTCGGCGCGGGCCCGTGCGACAGGCCTATCCGGCCGGCCGGTAGACCAGGATAGTCACGCTGTCGCCGACTGTCTTCGACTCGGCCAACCGCAGGGCCTTCTTGTCGCTGGTATCGCCGAACAATCGCTTGCCTTGCCCGAGGATGACCGGGAAGACCATGAGGCGCAGCTCGTCGACCAGGTTGTTCTCGATGAGCGCCTGCGCGACGGACACGCTGCCGTGCACGACGATGTCGCCGTCGTGGCGCTCCTTGAGCATTGCGACGGACTCGGTGAGATCGCCGCCCAGCACCGTGGTGTTGGTCCATTCAGGGTGAGTGAGTGTGCGGGAGACGACGTACTTCGGCATGCTGTTGAACCTGTCGGCGAACTCGCCCTCACGCGACGGCCACGCCGCGGCGAAGCCCTCGTAGGTCACCCGCCCGAGGAGCTGAGCATCCGCCGCGAGCGTCTCGTCCAGCTTGAACTTGTCGCCCTCATCGCCGCGGCTGAACTCGAAACTCCAGCCACCGTACTTGAAGTTCTCAGAGCCGCCGGGGTCTTCCACGACGCCATCCAACGACACGAACTCCGTAACGACGATCCTTCCCATGTGTCCCCCAAAGATCATTGTTGGCTCAGGCCCAGGCCCACCCAGCCCGCAACGCTACCCAGGCTGATCGATTGACTACCCACGACCACACGGCTATTCGCCGACGACGCCACCTGGCCCGACTCCAGCGTATCGAATCCCGGCCCGCGACTGGCGGCGTGCTCATCCCAACCCACCGGCCAGCACGCCCCCTAAGTTCTGAGGCGGTCCGGCGATCTATGGGTGACTGTGCCGCACGATGGAGGTGGGCATGCGTACCCACCGGGTCGCTGCCCGCCGAGTGCCCGCCTACGCGCTGGCCGTATTGCTGGTGCTCGCGTCGGTCCCAGACCGGAGGCCCTGCGTCCGCCGACGTTCGCGCTGACCGGCCGGGTCGCCGATCGTGTGGCCGGCATCCGTGGCGCCTTCGTCGCGGTCATCGGCGTCGACGCGCCTGCCGGCGGTCATCGAAGCGAACGGCACCGACGGCGACGACACGATACGGGCTTAGGCACCGGGCTACGCTGCGGGCCAAGACGCCGCAGCCGGCCCGATGATCACGCGACGCCGCGAGTAGACGACGGAGCGCTGCGGGCCGCGGGGCGACCGACCAGCGGCAGATCCGGTCGTTTCTCACAGAAGATCAACGGCTCCGCAAGGGCGCGCATTGCCAAGCATCAGATCAGGCCGGCCGACGACCGGCTCGTCGGACGGCTGACGCCTGGTGCGATCGGCTAACTTGGTCCGACGTCCTTTAACGGCTACTGCCTTGAGCGTGGTCGGGCTCGTATCGTGGGCGCCTCCCGATCCGAGCCGCAATGCTTTGGTCAGGGACCGCTACGCGAAAGGCGGGCGCTCTACGGGCGATATCCTGCGTCCTCGGGACCGGGCGCTGTCAAGTCTGACCGGAGCGACACGACCACGGCGAAGACGACGGCGGTTACGGGCACGGCGAGATAGGCGCCGAGAATGCCGAAGAGCGACGCGCCGGCGACGACCGCGAGCAGGATCACAGCGGGATGCAGGTCGACGGTGCGGCTCTGGATGATCGGCTGGAGGAAGTTTCCCTCGACGAACTGCACGGCCAGCACGACGCCCAGGACCGCGAGTCCGATCTCCCAGCCCCGGTCCGCGAAGGCGACCAGAACGGCCACGAGCCCGGAGATGAACGCGCCGATGAAGGGCACGAACGCACCCAGAAAGACGAGTACGGCGAGGGCGAACGCGAGCGGCACGTTCAGCAGCCAGAGTGAGATCCCGATCAACGCAGCGTCGACCGCGGCAATGAGCGCCGTGCCCCCGACGAAGCCGCCGAGCACCGCCCATGCCCGCTGCCCCGCCCGTTCGATCGCCGGGCGCGTCTCCGGCGTGAGACGACGCAGGATCCATTCCCACAACGCTGTGCCGTCCCGAAGAACGAAGTAGAGGACGGCTATGGCCAGCACCAGGCCGGCGAGAAGGCCGACACCCGCCTGGACGCCCGAAACGAGGTAGCCCGACACCTGGCGCCAGGAACCGGCTAGCGACGATTGAAAATCGTCGGCACGGTCCAGGGAGAGGTTGAACGGTTCCCCTTCGAGCCAGTTCCTGATGTCGTCCACCGCCTGCGAGACCGAGTCAGCGAGCTCGTTGTACTGCGCGAGGACCGAGATCGCCACGATCGTTATCAGCCCCGCCACCACCGCGAGCCCGAGTATGAGAGCGACCGCAGCAGCAGGGCGCCCGAGTCGCCTTCGGAGCACCCGGGCGACAGGAGACAGTGCCGGCGCGATCGTTAGCGCGAGCAGGACCGGCAGCACGATGACGCGCACATACCAGAGGACCGCGAGCAAAGCGAGCAGGGCGGCGCCGCAGAGGAGCACCCGCCACGACCAACTCGCGGCCCTGGCCAGATTCGTGGGAACAGGCGGAATATTCACGGCCCGATCAAGCTGCGAGCCTGTGCGACGCGTGGACCGCCGCTCCCCCGGTGTCCGAAGTGATCAGTCCGCTCATCAGGTGTCTCATCTCCAATGGCGACATCGCCGCCCTCGCGAGTCGCGCGCTCGAGATCAACTGAGAACTTCATGAACATGACATCGCCGCTCGAGCAGGTCAAACAGAGCCGAGATCGGCTGCTGGGGCACCTACGTGCTGGCCTCCTGCTGCGCGGCCTCACCGGATCAGGCGCCTGCGACGAGTCTACGCGCCGTTCGCTGCCCTGCTCGCTCATCTGCGACAGTCGTCAGAACCTCGGCGCGTCCCATCAGGCCCTTCCTGTTCCTCGTCGGCTGCTGCTAAAAGCGGATCGGTAGCATACCGTCGATCACCATGATCGAATCTCGGCAGCCCTGTCAGCGTTTGGCTCTGCCACGGCGGAGGACTCCAGGATGGCGCAGTAGGTGCGTGCGTCGACCGCTTGCCGCCAGGCGGTGAGCTACTCACTGGCTGTGTGAATCTTCCGGTCTTCGGCCCACCGCTGCCGCGCGTCGGCGATGGCCAAATCCCACGGGCGTTGCTCCTCTTGCTCGACCCGCTCCCGGTCCAGCTGCCGGCGCTCGTCGATCTCGGCGCGCGCCATCACTTCCGCAAGGATTTCGGCAAGCTTGTCGTCAAGCCTCCACCGTTGCCGGTCGGCCCAGCGCCGGCGCCGACCCTGATGAAGGTACGAGTCATCGGCGAGGCTCAGCACGAGCCGTCCGGACGGCAGGACTCGTCCGCTGGTCGCACTCGCTGCCAGGCGTAGGTCGCGCTGCCCGGTTCGTCGATCTCCGACCACCGTCGGATTGTGTCCCATTCCTCCTCTATGACGAGCCGATAGGTCCACCGGCCGACCACGATGCACATGCCCGGCACGTCCGAGGTCTGGGGCAGCTGTGCCGTGTGCCCGCGCTGCTCCGTGGCAGCCACCAACGCGTGGATCAAATGATGCGCCCGGCTCCGGCTCCCCGATGTGACACGCAGTCTGCGTTCGTCTTCCGCCAACGCTTGAATGATCGGATGCACGGACGCGTCGGCGTCGGGAAGCTCGATCCGGTGGCGCGGCTGAGTCCAATACAGCTGACCCGGATGCTCACCCGGGCTCAGCTCAATCAGGAGGTCGCCGCGATCGCGGCCGTGGTGCCGCAGGTGATGCCCCTCCGGGACAAGTCCAGCCTCCTTCGCCGCGTGTATGACCCGACACCATGCGGCTCGAGTGGCTGGCTCGGGCGATGTGACGCGGAGCGTGCCGCCGGCCGCCCGCAACTTGTCGATCAGGTCGACCGGGGCCGGCATCGCGGAGACGTCTCGGCTCGCACCGTCGTCCCCTGATGCACCGGGTCCGATCGGATGTCGAGCCGATGGGTTGGCTGTGACCGGCGAACTGTCGGCGTAACGGCCGTGCTGCAGGTAGTACCTCGCGGCGGCCGTCATCACCGCCGTCCAGACCCCGGCGCGTCGCGGCGTCTCGACCAGACGGCGGCCGCGTAGTGCGTATACAGTCGTCGCCAGCGTTGGTTCCCGTGATGTCACCGCATCCTGGCCGGCGGCGATTCGACGAAGGACTGCGAGCTGACGATCATTGAGCCGTGGCCACCTCGGCATATGCCTATCGCTACCGCAAACGGGACCGTCGCGCCAGGTGGCGGGCATAGAATCCCGCCCGCCCGGTCGCCAGCCAGAAGCGAGCGGAACGCGGCAGAACCGTGCGCCTGTGGCGTCGCCGACATGCCGTCTGCGGCGCTTAGGGAGTGGACTCGAGCAGAGGCCAGGAAGGCCGGCGAGCAAGACCTAACGCGGTGCCTTGCGGGAGGGGTGAGACGATCCCTCCGTGGGTTCCCCTCTTGACGACGAGATCACTCTGCGGCTGTCGCGAGGCCAGATCATGACGATCACGGCTGCACTCGCTCACTACATCGACTACTGGGAACAGCACGCCGCCGCGAACGGCTACGAGAGCCATCCGGCCGAGCAACTTAACGACATCCGACAACGGGTCGGCGAACTGATCTGGGACCTGGAGGTGGCGGCCACCCCGCGCGGCGCGCGTCTGGAGCACAGCCAGCGAGCCCGGCGACCAAGCTCAAGAGAGTGACTGTGCCTGAGCCCAGTGCATGCCTCTGTCGGGTTGGAGGTCTACCGGCAAGCTCGACGCGCCCGACCAGTTCTAACCCAAATAGTCGCGCGCCTGGCCGCAGGCCCGGCGAGCGCGCGCTTCGCGCTCGCCCGACCCTCAGCGACCGAAAACTGTGACTTGACACAGAGTGGTGCCAGATTCGGTAATTCACCAATGACCAACGGGTGAGCGAGCGAGGTCGGTCTTGACCGCACGCATGGAGTTGCCGGGCCCGATCACAATGGCGGGCGTGGCAGACGTCGAGAACTTTCAAGGACTTCGGCTACGGAACGCTGCGGCGGCGGCGTTCGCTGCGCTCAACGACTATGGCTTTAGAGTTCGCGGTGTGCATACGGACGCCTGGCGGGGTGCGGGCGTCGTCGTCGCCACCGACACCGTCGAGATCGCGGTGGACGCGGACTGGTACGACCGCGAGCTATGTGTGTC
>JAHRHA010000087.1 GCA_020027875.1 Micromonosporaceae bacterium
TGTACTCCTCGATCAGAGGCTCGGCTTCGCCCCAGATCTTCTGGATCTTGGCCTCGAGCTCGGCCACGGTCGGGTCGGCGTGCGCCTGGGTGCCCGGCAGGACGATGACGACGAGGGTGGCCAAGGCACTGGCGCTGACGAGACGGAGTGTTTTGTGCGTTCGTCCGGGCACGACGCGTCCAGCTCCTTCTTCCATGTTCCGCCGACCGGGTTAGCTGACGGGTTCGGGCGGGAAGTTCGCTCTACCGCAAGACAACTTGCGGATTCACCCCGGTGGTGCTTGGGTCCCCGATTCGCCATTACGGCGATTAGGCGGCGTCCGGCCGCGGCCGTGGTTCGGCCACACGATGGTCGGACGTGCCTACGTTAGGGAACCGACCCCCGATCCGCAACCAGCCACTCCGATGGAACCTAGGAGAGCGTCGGCGGATGGAGTACGCGCGCACAACAGATAAGCGCGCACGTACCGAGAGTCACCTCGCAGGTTCTCTCCGCAGGTTGCCGAGCCGGGTGCATGCCGGGCATGGAGACGTCTACTATGCTGCATCATTTTTGCGACATAACGGGCACGACCCTTGACAGGGTCACCTGCCACCGGTGAGCCGCGGTGTCAAGCTCGTCGGGAAGGCAGAGGTGACGAATCCCTCTGGAGACGGAAACGACGGTCGGGTGGCGGACGTGTCGGCGTACGGCAACTACGCGTTCCCGACCGCGTTCCGCGAGCCGACCTGCGAGCAGGCCGGCGCGCACGTGATCAACATCGCGAATCCAAGCAACCCGTTCGAGGTACAGAGTGCCTTCATGCCGACCACCACGAACAACTACGCCGGTGAAGGGCTCGGACACGCTCGAGATGCACAATGCGTTCTTCAACGGCGTCCTGTTCATGCATCCGAACGAGACCTGCGCGGGGGTACCGGCTCCAACCGCGCCGAGAACCCGCGGCGGCATCAACATCTGGAGCATCACCAACCCCGAGCATCCGGAACTCCTTGTCGCGCACGCGGGCGACTACACCGCACCGAACGGCACGCTGGAGACGCAGGCGAACCAAACGCACAGCCAGTTCGCCTGGACCAACAGTCCACCAACCGGACCTACCTCGCGCTCGTGGACGACGAAGAGCTGACCGACATCGACATCATGGACATAACCGATCCACGAAACCCGGTGATGGTCAACGACACGCTCGACCTCGCCGAGCCGCCGTTCGAGGTGGATCAGGATTCGCCGGTGAACCTCACGTCGGTCTTCTCGCACGACATGATGCTGCAACGGGTCGGCGAGCGGTACGTCATGAACATGTCGTTCTGGGATGGCGGGTACGTGCTGCTCGACGTGACCAATCCCACGCCCGGCGACGTCACGCTCGTTGCGGAGTCGGACGACGCGCAGCTGGATGAGGAGCGGCTGGCCCGCGGCCAGGAGATCTCACCCGAAGGCAACGGGCACCAGTCCGAACTCTCCCCCAACGCCAAGTTCCTGGTGGCAACCGACGAGGACTTCAATCCCTATCGCGTAATCGCCACCATCACGTCGGGCCCGTACGACGGGACTGGGTACACCGCCACGTCGGCCTCCGGCACCCCACCGGTCGACGCAGATACGACCATCTCGGGTACGCCGACCTTCGTCGGCCTCGGCTGTGACCCGCTGCCATCCGGAGTTGGGTCGCGCTGGTCGAACGCGGTGTCTGCGCGTTCCAGCTGAAGCTCGACAACACCACGGCGGCGGGGTACGACGCGAGCGTCGTCTTCAATTCGGCCATTTCCACGTGCCTCGGCCAGGTCACCATGCTGGCCGCCGGCACCATCCCGTTCGTGTTCGCCAACCGCCTCACCGGGCTCCAGCTCCTCGGGGCTCCCGGCGTGACCGAGGCGAACGCCTGCACGACGGCGTCACCAGCCGCCGGCTCGCCGGTCGCATCGACCACCATCGAGGCAGTCTTCGACGGCTGGGATACGTCCGACTCTTTGCGACGCACATCCCCGGTGAGGTCGGCACGCAAGGCTCGATCACACAGGTCGACACGTTCGCGATCCCCGAGGCCCAGGATGCGGCCTTCGCGACGGGATTCGGTGACCTCTCGGTCCACACGAGGTGGCCATCGACCCCACACCGGGCAAGAAGCTGGCCTACGTGAGCTACTACGCCGGCGGATTCCGGATCTTGCAGTACGACAACAACGGACTCGCAGAGGTCGGCGCCTTCATCGACGAGGGAGGCAACAACTTCTGGGGCGTGGAGGTCCACAACATCGGCAAGCATCAGTACGTCCTGGCGAGCGACCGGGACTTCGGGCTGTACATCTTCCAACCCGACCTAGACACCGCGGCCTTTCCGAGGGGCGGCGGGCGCCGAGGCGCTCGCCGCCCTCACCACGACGTCACCGACTTGGTAGCCCCTGAGACGTGCTATCGACGCTGAACTGGTTCTGCGTTCTGTATTGCATCGCCGCGGGTGCTCGCTCATTGAACCGACCGGGTGCCGGTAGCCGCGACGGTCTGCGACGGGCCGTGGCGTCATACAACTATGACCCGTATCGAGCGGGGGGGGCACGCCGACGTAGCCGGATGCCGACGCCGACGCGTCGCATCCAGACGGCCGTGCCGCAGTCGCCGCTCGCCGTGACCGACCCGTCCACCGGGCGGACTACGGCCCGCCATGCAGATTGGGGTATGCCTCGCGCTGTCCGGGTGTGCGCTGCGCATGCCATTCACCCTCGTCCGCCTCGTACCACGGTTCCAGCCATCCGTTGTGCTCCGGCGAAAGCTTGACGCCGAAACCGGGTCGGGGGTTAGTCACCGGCAGTCCTCGTGGGTGGGGCTTCGCACCATAGTGCCTCGGCCCAGGTGAACCCCGCTACTACGTCAGTTCGGAATCGCGGGCCGAGTGCGTCTGCTGGGCGGCCCGGCCCTCGCTGGCGCGATTCGCTGATGCGAGAACCGCGCGCAGCTGTCCTCCTGGCGTGGCATCACCGGCCGCGGCGCTTATGCACACGTGGAAGAGCGCCGCACCGGTTGCCGCGCAGATGCTCAGTCGTGAGTGGGATGCGCGCAGGTCGCGACAACGACTGCCGCGACTACAGGCACGGCAGCGACGGTCAGCGGGAGGGCGACACCGACGGCCAGGGTCGTGAGCGTCGCCGATGTTCGGATCCAGCCTAGTGGGCGTGGTGGCGTGGCGAGGCGCCGCAGGCGCTGCAGCATGTCCGAGCCGCTCGCCGCGAGGGCGCTCATAGGTGTAGTCCCATCGGCAAGGATCAACACCGCTTCGGCCACCCTTGACGCTGGGCAAGCCCGGGCAGCCGCGTCGTCGGCGATCATCTCCACCAGTGTCGCGACCTCCCGCCGTGAGCGGCCGAACACGGGCGCAAGGGCGCCGAAGGTTCTCTCCAGCACGGTGGCCGTGCCGACGAGAAGCGCATGTCGGCCGGTAAGGTGGGCCCGCTCGTGAGCCAGGACGGCGTCTACCTGGTCGGGCTCGAGCGCGCGCATCGCACTGTCCGTCACAATGATCCGGCCGGGCCGACCGGGCACGCAGTATGCCGCGGGCACGGGGTGAGGAAGCACCACGAGAGCGGCCGTTTCGGCCGACAGCAGGGCCAGGCTCGTCTGGTGGCGACGTCGAACTCGGGCCACCGCCCGCAGGTGACTTACCGCCGAGTACGCCAAGCGCCCCACCACGGTCGCTGCCGCGATGGCTGCCAGCCCGGCCACAGTAAGGCTGGCGTCTCCGTAGTAGTGGCGCAGTTCGCCCAGGCAGGCCCGCCACCAGTCGGCCAGACCGTGGCCGGCGACACTCAATGGCACGGCCACCGTCGTCACGGCCAGCAGACCTGAAAACGCGCTCGAGCCGGACAGAACGAGCCACGCGGCGACTCCCAGCCGTGGGGAGCGTTGCGGCCAGCGCGATCGCCCCAGCAGGCGAGGTCCGACGAATCCGGCCAGCACGGCGAAGGCCAGCAGAAGGAGCGTCGAGGTCATGTCCGCCGCCGACGGCTCTGCCGCTCGGCCAACGCTCGCCGCAGCGCGTCGACCTCACTGGGTCGCATCCCCCCGACGAAGCGCATCAAGGCTGCGCCCCGGTCGCCGGCCTCGTCCAACACCGACGAGAGCAGATCCGCGGCGTACTCGTCGCGGCTTCGAACGGGCTGGTAACGCCACGCCCGGCCGTCCTTCTCGCGCGTTAGCGCGCCCTTGCGATGAAGGTTGTCCATGACTGTCATCACCGTGGTATAGGCGATATCGCGATAGGCGCGCAGGTCCTCCAACACGTCTCGGACCGTGACCGGCCGGTTCCAGCTCCACAACCGATCCATGATCACAGCCTCGAGGTCGCCAAAGCCACGCATTCCGTCCTCGCCGGGCACCGTCGGGTCGCAGGTTGGCATCGTATCGGTTGCTGCGCCATATGCCTAAGGGCCATCGCCCATGGGTCCACACCAGCACACGCGTGTGTGCTCCGCTGAGTACGCAAGCGACTCTGTTCGACGCGGTGGGCTTCTCGCGCCGTACCAACCGGAAGGAACTATCCGGCCCCACCCGGCGACTATCCAGGCATGAGACTCCCGTTTGCTTTTGGCTGTGATCAGGTTCGTCTCGCGCTGTCTTGCCGAATGGACGGGGAAGAGCCTGGGATACCTTCCGACGGGTTGGAGGCGCACCTGGACATGTGTCTTCGCTGCCGTAAGTTGCTCGCCGACGCAGACGAGCTCAACCGCCTGTTCTCGGTAAACCACTCGCGTGCGCCGGACCTCACCGAGGCCATCCTCAGCGCGGTCGGCGCAGACGTCCGTCGCCGGCCGGGACGGTGATGTCCGCCATTGCAGGCTTGACTGGACGCGACCACCCGCGTCGTTTTGCGATCATCGAGACCCTCCGTGCAAGCAGATGGTTGGTCACACACCACCACCACGTTGATAGTGCGACAGCGCCGGGGGCCGATCCCGTGGCCGGTACTCGGGGCGGTGGCGCTGTCCGGCGGAACCATCGCATTTTGGCCGGCACCGAGGTTTAGCAAGCGATCGGAGCCGTGCAGCCGTCAGGGTGGCAATCTGGCGCCAATTGGGTGATCGCGTCCGAGTAAGGGCGTCGGTAACGTTTGTCTATGACGCGTCGGCCGCACGCGACGGCGCAATGGTGGAGCGCGCTTGCCGAACGGAGCGTGACCTTCCTGACCGGCGTCGATCCAGAGTTGCTGGCCGTTGCGCTCGACCCATTGCCGCCGGGCGCTCCCGCCGTGGTTCCGTCCGCCTGCCTGCGGGTCGATTGGCGATCAGGTGGCAGTTCTGCTTGACGAGCTGGACCAGCGGCACAGGCGCTGTTCCCCGCCTGGCTGCCCGGCGCGGAGAGCTTGACGGAGCGTCCCGGTCTTGGCGGTGCCGCGGTTCAGGTCTTGGCAACTCAAGTTGCCGCCGACTCGAACCATTTCGCCCCATTCCTCGCCGACCTGGCTGACCGTTGCATCCGCGACCGCGATGCCAACCTAGCCGGTCGAAGGGTCAGGTCGAGGGTTCGATTCCCGGCGGAGGTGCGAGCGACTGGCCTTGCCCGGGTGTTGATGGCTGCATACGGTCGCAAGGCTGCCGTCGTGCTGATCTACGTTCCCGTCGGGCTATCCGCAGGCGACGAGCGCGCCCTTGTCGCCGCGTCGGAGTGGCTCACCCACCACGCGCGCATAGCAGTCTGGCTTGCTGGCGCGGCATTGCAGGTGGTCGACCGAGTTCGAGCTGTACCGATCACTCTGCCTCCGTTCCTGACTCGGCTCCTCACCGAGGCCGACCATCCCGATCCAAGCGCCGATGGTGTGCGGCCGCTTGAGGCATCAGGAAAGCCGTTCGACCAGTCGGTCGACCCCTCCCCTGCCCCGCATGCGGTCGGTCCAGCGCCGACGACGGCAGTACTGACGTATCCGCCGCGATCGGGCGTACCGCGTCCAGACAGCGCGTCCGAGAGGGCACTCGAGCGCGCATTGGCGACGCACAGCTGGGCGCAAGGCCGACATTGGAACCACACCTACGAGTGGCACCTGCTGGCCAAGGCATACCGGCTGGACCTCTACTGGCCGACGGAGCGCCTAGTCGTCGAGGTCGACTGATGTTCGCCGACGACCGGCGTCGCGACGTGCAGCTTTAGATAATTGGGCACCACGTGCTCAGGTTCACCAACGATCAAGTGCTATCCGACGTCGAGGCGGTCGTCACGAAGATCAAACAGCTGTTGGACCAGCGGCGCAGCAACCCCGACTCTATCGAGACGAGGCAATATGTCCACCAATGACGACGTTCCCAGCCTGACGCCCAACCAGATTCTCGCACTGGTCGTGCTTATGGCCGAGGCACGCGAGTTGACCAATAATGACCTCAAGGAACTGGCAGGATTCGCGCTCACCGGCGCGGACAATGCGAAGCTGGAGACATCAACGGACCCAGCTACCGGCTCAAAGACCGCGCCAGCCGGACTAGCCCCGCCGCATCAACCGTGTCATCATCCTGATGCCGAGGACCGACACGTGAGGTCGTACCCCAACCGACACGTGAGGTCGTACGCGGACACCGGGTGAACGGCGGCGAGCCCGAGCACCAAGGGCAGGTCTCGGTCTGGGTGCCGACCGCGTCGGCGAGGTACACAATTCCGGGGACGAAGAACGCGATCAGAAGGTTGGCCTGCAGCTGAGTCTCGAATGCGGCCATCAGCCCGGCGGAGATCATGGCTCCGGCCAGGCCCATGGCGAGCCAGGGCAGGCGGTGCCAAAGCCGCAACGGAATGCTCTTGACACTCGCCGCCCGTGCAGAGGCAGTCGAGCGCAATAGCCGCCCAAGCGCGCGAGATCCTCGTCGTGTTCCTCCAGCAGCACGCCAAGCAGTCGGTGCGGGAGGACCAGGCCAGCGAACCTGCCGGTGGCATCGACGACGGCAAGGCCCGGCTCGCCGTGCTTGACGGCCTGCCATGCGGCGTGCTCCTGGTCGGTGCTTGGCATCACGGTCGGTGGCTGGCTGTCCATCACGTCGGCCATCCGGCTCTCGGCCGGCGCGGCGAACAGGCGCTCTACTGTCGCCAATCCCACCAGGTGGTCGTGGGTGCACACCGCAACGACGGCCGCACTGTCGAACCGCCGCCCACGCATCGCCGCGAGAACCTCGACGACGGAGTCATCCGGGTGGGCTAGCGGCACGTTGGTCGAGGCGTGCGCGGAGGCGGTTCCTATCCGCCCGTTCAACGCCGTCGGACCGTCGTCGCCCGATGGGCGGGATTTGCGGGAGACGGTCACGAACGGTCGTCGTGTGTCGGGTGTTTTGTCATCGTGGACCCCCTCACGATCGCGTACGTGGCCACATGATACGGCGGTCTCAGACACCGCCGCCGCGGCGCTCAACCCGAGACAGGACCATGCCACCGTCACCTTCGAGATCTGGACACACGAGGTCGGCGATGAACCGTACCGACTCGAGCCGGGTCGCCTGTCGTAATCTCGCCCCCGGGAGGCTTCCCTTGGTCGATCTCTTCGACGTCGATCCACTGCCGGCTGATCAGCCTCTCTCCATGGCGATTCCACATCGGAGTCACGACCGCGCAGAATCGGGAAAAGCCATCCAGGTCACGGCCAGCTGCAAGTGACTCCATCCGACCAAGCGTCCGGACATTACGTAATCGACATCCTTGGCATCCGATCACGCTTCATCCGGGCACACCGCCAGAACGCCGGTGCAATTCTCGCGCTTCGGCGATCCGTCGCGGTCGCCCCGTCGCCGAGTGAGGCCACCAGTAGCAGCCAGCACTAGACCAAGCCCGAACAGCCTATGGTTCTGGTTTTCACCGAAACGCATCGGTCAGGCATGGTATCGTACTATCGTCCAGCTAACAAGCATAATAAGGCGGAGGTGTCCAACAATGGCCGAGCTCAGCCTCTATGAGAGACTTGGTGGGGTATTCGCCATCGCAGCGGTCGTGGACCGATTCAGCGATGCGGTCGTGCAGAACCCCATCGCTGGTCAGCGATCGGAGAACCCAGAACTCCGGGAATGGCACACAAATAATCTGGTCAGATTGCCGGGTCTGAAATTCATGCGCACCCTATGGGTCTGCAATGTGGCGGGGGGACCATTCGAATTCTCCGCGACGAGGCCGGGGCGCACGGTCCTCGGCCTCGAGGAAGCCCATCGCAAACTCCGCATCTCCCCCTCTGAGTTCGATGCAGTTGCGGCCGAGCTCGCGGGCGCCTTGGACTCCTTCAGCGTGCCCGAGCGAGAGAAGGAGGAGGTTCTTAGTGCGTTCGCGGCGCACAAGGACGAGGTGACCGAGGGATACATGGCCCCGGCTGGCGGTTGAAGTTCGAGGAGAAGAGCGTGGGTACTGGGGTGCGGGAAGCCACTACTGACCCAGATGCTCGCCGGGGCTGCAGGCGAACCAGGGGCTCGTGAGCGGTCGGCCGATGGATTGATCGCTCACGAGGTGAATGCGTGAACTTCAACCAGGCGGTCGAAGCGATCGGTCGTGGCGTCGATGTCGCCGGCGTAGTGGCGATCGCGGGTGGCGTCGGTTTGACCACTCTCTTGACCGCGGGCCGGCTCTGGCGGCGCGAGCCCCAGGTGTACCGCCGCTTTCGGCAGGAGGTTGGCCGCGCAATCCTGCTCGGTCTCGAACTCCTCGTCGCAGCGGACATCATCCGAACCGTAGCCATCTCCCCGACGCTCGAGTCCGTCGCAGTTCTCTCGGGAATTGTGCTGGTCCGAACGTTTCTGAGTTTCAGCCTGGAAGTCGAACTGACCGGGATGTGGCCTTGGCAACGCAGACCAGAAACCGCCGACACCCCTTCTGATTCACGGCGATCGGACCGTTCGGCGTAGGCCATGGCCGCGTCGAAGATGCTCTGCTGCTCGCCGTCTGGCAGATGCCGGGTGAAGCCACCCTCGACGCCGGGCACGAGATGGTTGCGCAGGCGGACGTTGGCGAAGGTGCCGCGGATCATCACGTCGTGGTTGCCGCGTCGGGCCCCGTAGGAGTTGAAGTCGCCCGGCGCCACGCCGTGCTCGATCGGGTAGTGCCCGGCCGGGGAGTCCTTCTTGATCGCACCAGCCGGCGAGATGTGGTCGGTGGTCACCGAGTCGCCGAGGAAGGCCAGCACTCGCGCGCCGGTGATGTTGCGCACCGGTTTCGGTTCGCGTGGCATGCCGTCGAAGCATGGCGGCCGGCGTACGTAGGTCGAGGCAGGGTCCCAGGTGAACATTTCAGAGCTCGACGTCTGCATGCCGCGCCACTTCTCATCACTCGCGACCACGTCGGCGTAGCCATCTGTGAACATCTTCGCCTCGACGCAGTAGTCAACCACCCGTTTGATTTCCGCCGTGGTCGGCCAGATGTCGCGCAGGTACACGGGGATGCCGTCTCGGTCGGTTCCGAGTGGCTCGCGCAGCAGGTCCGCGTGCATGGTGCCGGCAAGGGCGTAGGCGATGACCAGGGGCGGGGAGGTGAGGAAGTTCATTTTGGTTTGTGGGTGGATCCGGCCCTCGAAATTGCGGTTGCCCGACAGCACCGAGCACGCCGTCAAGTCGTGCTCATTCACGGCCGCGCTGACCGCCGGGATCAGCGGGCCGGAGTTCCCGATGCACGTGGTGCAGCCATAACCCACCAGATCGAAACCGAGCTGCTCCAGGTACGGCGTGAGCCCGGCCTGGGGATGAGCATGCTCACCGGTTGTCCGAGCATGGCGGCCTCGGCCTCGATCCCGCCGACACCCCAGCCCAGCACGCCCAGCCCATTGACCATCGGGGTGTGCGAATCGGTGCCCACGAGGGTGTCCGGATAGGCCATGGTGCCCGTCGAACCGTCCTTTGTGAACACGACCCGGGACAGGTATTCAAGGTTCACCTGGTGGCAGATGCCGGTATCCGGTGGCACGACGAGGAAGTCGTCGAACGATTGCTGGGCCCAGCGCAACAGCTGGTAGCGCTCCTGGTTGCGTTCGAACTCCAGGTCGGCGTTGCGCCGGAAGGCGTCGGCGCGGCCGAAGACGTCGGCGATGACCGAGTGGTCGATGACCAGCTCGGCCGGGATCAGCGGATTGATCCGCCGTGGGTCGCCGCCGAAGTCGGCCATGGCATCTCGCATCGCCACCTGGTCGACCACACAGGGCACCCCGGTGAAGTCTTGCATCAGCACTCGGGCGGGGGAGAATTGGATCTCGGTGCTGGTCTCGGCCGCGGGATCCCAGGCGCTGAGCGCATTGACCTGCTCGGCGGACACCGGTTTGCCGTCTTCGTTACGCAGCAGGTTCTCCAATAACACCTTCAGGCTGTAGGGGAGTCGCGCCCAGCCATCCACCCGATCCAGTCGGAAGACGTCGTATGTCACATCGCCAACCGCGAGCCGGTCACGGGCGCCGAAGCTGTTCGCAGTCATGATCCCCTCCGGGTGATCGGGTGCGGCTGAGCTGGAGGCGCCCACGATGTCAAACGCGGCGGCCGCGCCTGCACTCGCCCTACACGTGAACTAGATCAGGCGCGTGAGGTTGGGGCACGGTTCAGCCAATGGGCGAGGACGGCGGCCTGGCTGTGCTCGAGGTCGCGGGAGGCGGTGAGCAAGGTCAGCCTGTTGTGGCCGGCCGTCTCGCGTAGCCGCTGGAGGGCCTGCTGTCGCTCCGGCTCGCGCAGCTCGGCGAGGTACCGGCGGCGGAATTCGGCGTAACGGTCGGGGTCGTGTCCGTACCAACGGCGAAGCTCGGTGGACGGTGCGACGTCACGCATCCACTCATCGACGTGGGCGTCCTGCTTACGTATGCCACGGGGCCAGATGCGGTCCACAAGTATCCGAGTACCGTTCTCGGACGACACGTCGTCGTAGATCCTTCGGTATCTGACGTCCTTGCCCATCGCGTCCTCCAGGACATCGGCTCGTACGTCTGCGGATGCCCAATTGTTCCGCATCTTCTTCGGCCTCGGCGGCAGTAGCCGAACTGTACTTCGCACACCAATCGACCTGCCGCGCGAGCATCCGAAGGCGCGGTGGCCACCTCCGCGACATCCCCTTCCACCCGTGCGCTGTGTGGCCAAGTCCGAGCAGGTGGCCCTCGCGTGCGGGCATTATTGACCTGGAGGCAAAGATGACCAAATTGCAGCGGCTCTACGACGAGCAGGGTCAGAGTCCGTGGCTGGACAATCTGACCCGCCCGTACCTGCGCGATGGCACACTGGCGCGTCTCGTCGACAACGGTGTGCGCGGTGTGACCGCAAACCCGACGATCTTCGCTAAGGCGATCGAAGGTTCCAATGCCTACGATGAGCAGCTCGCGGCGCTCACCGCGGCGGGACGCTCGACGCCGGACGCGTACTGGGATCTCGTCCTCGACGACATGGCGCAGGCGCTCCGAGTGCTGCGAGGCACCTTCGACGCCAGCGGCGGCACCGACGGGTTCGTGTCGATCGAGGTGGCGCCCGAGCTCGCCCGAGACACCGAGGCCACCATCGCGGCAGCGCGCGCCTTGCACGAGCGAATCGCCAGGCCGAACCTCTTCGTCAAGATCCCGGCCACTCCCGAAGGCGTGCCGGCCATCCAGGCGATGATCGGCGAAGGGCGGAGCATCAACATCACGCTGATCTTCTCGCTGGCCCGCTACGACCAGGTGATCGAGGCCTACCTGTCCGGGTTGGAGATGCTGGCCAGGCGGGGCGACGACCTTGGCGAGGTACACAGCGTCGCCTCGTTCTTCGTCAGCCGGGTCGACACCGAGGTCGACCGGCGCCTCCAGAGCATTTCCGCCGACGGGGCCCGCGCCAGCGAGGTGCTCGCGCTGCGAGGCCGGGCCGCGGTGGCACAGGCCAAGCTGGCCTACCGGCTCTTCCGCGACCGCTTCGCCGGCGAGAGGTGGGAGCGGCTGGCCGCCCACGGCGCACACGTGCAGCGGCCCCTGTGGGCGTCGACGTCCACGAAGAACCCCGACCTGCCGGACACGCTATACATCGACAGCCTCATCGGTCCCGACACCGTCAACACCCTGCCCGAGGCGACCATCACCGCGTTCGAGGATCACGGCACGCTCGCCCGGACCATTGACACCGACGTCGATTCCGCGGCCGACGTCATGAGCCGGTTGTCCGCGGTAGGTGTCGACATGGACGATGTGGGCCGCGTTCTGGAGGATCGGGGCGTGGCGGGATTTCATGAGTCGTTCGGGCACGTGCTTAACGCGCTGGGCGCAAAGGCGGTCCAGCTTGCTGGACGGTGAGGATGGACTGGGCGGGGTGGGCGCTGTTCGGGCTGCTTGCCACGACCACCATCATCGCTGTCATGATCGTCGCCCAGATGGCCGGGGTCACCCGACTCGGCCTCCCGCAGCTGATGCGCACGATCGCCCACCGAAGACCCGGACCGAGCTCGGGTTGCCTGATTCTTCATGCACCTGGGCACTCGCCATCATCGGCGGAGGACTCGGCGCGGTCGCCGCGGCGAGGTTCGGTATGTCGGCAACAAGAAGCCGACGATCCCCGCACCTGGGGCAAGGCGGCTGAGCAAGGAATGGCCAACCGGGTCGCGCACGCCCTGCCAGGACCTGCGCTCCACCGCCACCTCGCTCAGGCGGTAGGCCGGACATGATTAAGGCCATGGTTTTCGACCTGGATAGCGTGCTGCTCGATTCCGAACCGGTGTGGGAGGACGTTCGCCGCCAGGTCGTCGCCGAGACTGGCGGACACTGGAACCCCGACACTCAGTCCCGGCTGATGGGTATGAGCACGGCGGAGTGGGCGAACTTTCTCGGCGCGGATCTGGGCGTGCGTCTGCCGCCGGAGCTGATAGCACACACCGTCATCGAACGCATGGCGGCAAGGTACCGCGACCACCTTCCGCTGATGCACGGGGCCGCCCAAGCGGTTCGCCGACTGGCCAGGCGGTGGCCGCTGGGAATGGCCAGCTCATCGCCGCCCGCCCTGATTGAGGTCGTCCTATCCGACCCGGCTTTCGGCCCGCACTTCTCGGTGGCGATGTCGACCGAGCAGGTGGCTCACGGCAAGCCCGCGCCCGACATCTACATCGCCGTGATGCAGCGACTCGGCGTGACCCCGCCGCAGTGCGCGGCGGTGGAAGACTCAACGAACGGACTGGCCTCTGCCGCCCGGGCCGGGCTTCACGTGATCGCCATTCCTCACCCGAGATACCCACCAGATCCCGACGCCGTTCGCGCCGCAAGCCTGGTGGTGCCGGATCTTTCCGCGCTGACGCCTGAGCTCGTCGCGAACTTGTCGTGAACCCGACGGAAGCCCCCTACGTCACGTGGCACCAGCACGAGAAGCCGCCGTCGGCGGAGCCCGAAGCACGTGGGGCCCTGCGGCCTGGTGTGCGTGAGAGCCCAGGCTCAGGGCGCCCTGGCGGCGCTGGCCGCGCTGCTCCCCGATGAGGCCGACCTGGTGGAAGACGGCGGTGTCCCTCGGCGCGGTGCGAGCGATCTGCGGGTGGGCGACACGGTGTGGTGCGGTCCGGCGGCCGAGTCCCGGCCGATGGTCGGATCGTGGATCGCGCGGCGAGCTGGCCAACGCCGTCAGGATGACACTCGCAGGCTATGACAGAGGCGCCGGCCGGCGACCTTCATCGTGAACAGCATGGATTCCTTGGCAGTCCGACCGCCGAGGTTCCTAAGCTTTCGGCATCAAGGAGACCCGCAAAGAAAGGGGTCGGGCCGTGAACGAGGCACAGCGGTCTAAGATAGCGGATGGTAAGGGCTTTCTTGCCGCCCTCGACCAGAGCGGGGGCAGCACACCGAAAGCTCTGGCCTTGTACGGCGTGCCGGAATCGGCGTACTCGACCGAGGCCGAGATGTTCGAGTTCATGCACGAGTTCCGCAGCAGGATCATCACCGCCCCGGCCTTCGACGGTGATCGCATATTGGGTGCAATCCTGTTCGAGCAGACGATAGACCTGGACGTGGGCGGCATTGCAACTGCCCAGTACCTTTGGGAGCACAAAAACGTGGTCCCGTTCGTCAAGGTTGATGAAGGACTCGCGGTCGGCGCGGACGGTGTCCAGCTCATGAAGCCGTTCACCAACCTCGAGGGGTTGCTGGAGCGGTGCGTTCGCCGGCAGGTGTTCGGGACAAAGATGCGCTCGTTCATCCTTAGTGCGGACGCCCGAGGCATCGGAGCGGTCCTGGATCAGCAATTCGCGTATGCCATGCAGATTCTCGATGCCGGGATGGTGCCGATCATCGAGCCCGAAGTCGACATCCGCAGCCCCGAGAAGGAACAGGCAGAAGAGTTGCTCAATCGGGGCATCGTTGAACGCCTGGACGATGTGCCCGACGGGCAGCAGGTGATGCTCAAGCTCTCGATCCCCACACGGGATGACTCCTACGCCAACCTGATGCGGCACGTGAAGGTCCTGCGGGTCGTCGCGCTGTCGGGCGGGTACTCGCAGGAGGACGCCGACACGCGCTTGGCGAGAAATCAAGGCTTGATCGCCAGCTTTTCGCGAGCCCTGACCCAGGGCTTGCAGCACCAGCAGAGCGACGAGGAGTTCAATCGGGTCCTCGCCGCTTCAATCACGGCGATCTACGCAGCCTCGACGACCTAATTCCACCGACGACCGCGCGTGAGGAGCATCGGAACGAGAGGCCCTAGTACCTCGCGCACGGCCTCCGGCCGTGCTCGGCCGGGGTATCGCAGTGCCCATCTCCGCATTGGGTGCGGCGGCGCGACGATCGCGGGCTGGACGAGCTCAAGTACGTCGGGTCAGACCGAGGGAGGACGCGGTTGACGCCCCGCTCGCGCAACGCGATAGTCGCCCCCGACCTAGCTCAACACGACATCAAGCGGCACCCCTGGATCCGCGAGCCTCCCCAGATCCACGGCCTCGCCCGCGTACCCAGCCCGTACCAACGACTGGATCCCATCCTGCACGTCCCACACATTGACGTTCATCCCCGCGAGTACACACCCGTCCTTGACCCAGAATGCGATGAACTCCGGGTTGGCATCAGAGCGGATCGTCGCGTCGCCTCGGAAAACGACCCGATCGTACGCGCCGGCCTCGACGTAACCGGAACACTCCATGCCTGTACCGGGTGAAGAGCCGTACTGGTCGGAGTAGAAGTACGGCACGCGGTCGTACACGATCCTTTGATCGAGCATCGCCTTGCCGGCAGCCTTGCCGCCGTTGAGCGCATTCGCCCAGTGCTCCACGCGGATATGCCGCCCGAGAAGCGGGTTGTACGACGATGCGACGTCGCCACAGGCGAAAACATCGGGATCGGAGGTACGCAGGCTCTGGTCTGTGACGATGCCGTTGTCGACGTCAGGTCCGCTGCCGTCCGCCAGCTCCGTGGCGGGGCGGATGCCCACGCCGACCACCGCGACATCGGCGGGCAGCGTGGTGCCGTCGGAGAGCACGACGTGACTGAGCCGGCCGTCGAGCCCGCGGAACTCCTGAATGCCCACGAGAATCGGAAGTCCACCCCTTGGGCGCGGTGCAGGTCTGCGTAAATCGTCGCCAGCTCGTCACCGAGTACCCTCCGAAGCGGCAACGTGTCCCTCTCGACCACCGTTACCCTCGCGCCGTGCGTGCGGGCCGCGGCCGCCGTCTCCAGGCCCGATCCACCCGGCCCCCACGACGAGCACCTGGGGCGCCCTGACGCAAGTCGCCGAGCAGAGCGTCGGCTTCTGTGATCGTGCGCAAGTAGCGTACGCCGACGTTGTCGATACCTGGCACGTCCAGGTGGCGCACTCGGGACCCGGTCGCCAGGAGCAGCTTGTCGTAGCGGAGCGGCTCCACGTGGCCGTTGAGGGTGACCGTGTGCGCCTTCGGATCGAGGGCCGTCGCATGGACGCCTAGCACCAGGTCGATCTCGTTTGTCGCGTACCACTTCCCGTCGTGGACGTACGCCTTGTCCCTTGGGCCCTGCCCAGAAGGTATCCCTTGGACAGCGGCGGGCGCTCGTACGGAAGTTCAGTCTCGTCGCCGACCAGTACGATCCGGCCACTGAATCCCTCGGCACGCAGCGTCTCAACTGCCTTGGCCCCGCCAACGAGGCACCGACGATTACGAAAGCCGCTCGACAGTCACGCGGCAAGCCTCCCGCATCAAGGGGCCCGATTCCACCACAACGCACACACGTCCCCGGCGTCCGGTTACCGGTCTGGTTGGTGGAGACGTTGGAGCCGGTAGCGCAGGAAAAGGTGGGACGTCTGCTGTCTGACGCTGATGAGATCAGCCCACTCCGATCGCTGGGGAGTAGCTCGATGCCGGTGATCAGGCCGGGTCGGGGTCGGTCTGCCCGGCCGGCTAGGACGGGGGACACGGTCAGGAACAGTTCGTCGAGTATGCCGTCGCCGACGAGTTGTCCGAGGAGTCGCGGGCCGCCTTCGGTGAGGATTGTGGCGTGTCCGCGGAAGCGGATCGTGGTGAGCACGTCGGCCATGCGCAACTGCGGTCCGTCGCCCACGGCCAGCACCGTGCAGGTTCGCGGGACGTGCCCGCTGATCCGACGGAGTCCAGCCGTGGTGGTGGCGACGAGCGCGCCATGCCTCAGCGCCGGATGCTCGGCCGGCAGGTCGCCGCTCGCGGTGACCACGACCAGCTCGGGCTCGGCTGCGCGCCGCAGGGTATCGCGCAGATCGGCGAAGCTGGCTGCGGCGGCAGGGCAGACGTGCTCGGGGTCGAACGGTGGGTGGGCGTGGCCCGCAATGTGCCGGCACCAATTAGCACAGCGTCGGCGAAAACCGCGCCGGTGAGCACCGGAGGCGCAGCGGCGCGGCGTATGCGGCCCCCTCCGCCGGGCCGTGCCCGCGTAGGCGGAGAACCGCATAGGGCCATGGGCTTCAGGCATCCTGATGGCTGAGCCGGATCCTTCCGCGACGGGCGAGCCCGCGCTGGCGTGGCGCGCCGGACGCGGTGCCCAGGATCACGCTCACCAGCCCGAGGGTCAGGAACCGTGGTCGCCGTGGCGATCACGGTACCGATCGCCCTCCGGCGTAGCTACCCGATGCTGGTCGGCACCGGGGTACCGGTGCTGGCCACTTTTGATCATGCCGTCTGGGACGCTCAGTCGATCGGGTATCCGATCGCGACATTCTTTGCGCTGTATGCTCTCGCGGTCTGGACGGCGCGGCGCCAGTTCATTGCCGGATCGGCGCTGGTTGCCCTAGCAGCGTTCGGGTCGAGCGCGTTGACCAACGGAAGCCTGATCGATACGGTCCCCTGGGCTTTCGTGACGACCGCCGTCATGATCCTCGTACGCCGGATCGTCGGTGATCGCGAGCGCCGCGCCGAACTCGCGGAGCGAGAGCGCGACGTCTCCGCGCGCGAGGCGGTGCTTAAGGAGAGGTCGCGGATCGCGCGCGAGCTGCACGACGTGATCGCGCACAACGTGTCGATGATGGTGGTGTAGGCCGGCGCGGAGCGGCGATTGCTCGACGGCACGGGCGGGTCGACCCGAGATGTGCTCGAAGGCATCGAGCGCAGTGGCCGCGGTGCGCTGACTGAGATGCGCCGTCTCGTGGGTATGCTCCGCACCGACACGAGCGACTCGCTGGCGCCGCAGCCCAGCCTCGACGACCTACCGAGCCTCGTGAGTCAGGTGCAGGCGGCCGGCCTACCGATCGAGCTGCACGTTGACGGCGACCGGCGCGGCATTCCCGTCGGGATCGACCTGTCCGCGTACCGGATCATCCAGGAGGCCCTGACGAACGCCCTCACGCACGCCAATGACGCGCGTGCGACCGTGCGCGTCCTCTGTGCCGAAGACGTATTGGAGCTGGAGATCAGCGACGACGGTGACGCCGCGGACGGGCCAGGCTCGAACGGCGGGCATGGCCTTGTCGGGATGCGTGAACGGGTGGCAATGTATGGCGGCAGCTTAACGGCGGGCCGACGCCCCGAGGGCGGGTTCACCGTCCGTGTCTTGCTGCCCATCCGATGACCAGCGTTCTGATCGTTGATGACCAGGCGCTCGTCCGCGTCGGGCTCCGCAAGATCCTTGAGCTGGAGCCTGGGACCACAGTGGTCGGTGAGGCCGCCGACGGCGCGGACGCGGTCCGAGTAGCCAGGCGGCTCCGGCCCGACGTGACGCTCATGGATATCCGCATGCCGGTGCTCGACGGGATCGAGGCGACCCGCCGGATCGTCCGCCACCGGCCGGAATCCCGCGTGCTCATCCTCACGACTTTCGGACTCGACAGCTACGTGTTCGACGCGCTTCGCGCTGGCGCCAGTGGCTTCATGCTGAAGGACGCACCACCGGAGGAAATCGCCGCCGCCGTCCGCCTTATCGCCAGCGGCGAGGCGCTGCTCGCGCCGGCCGTCACACGGAGCGTGATCGAGGAGTTCGCCCGGCAGAGGCCGGCGCCCGGCCCACCTCCGGCCCTCGCCGAACTCACCGGCCGAGAGCGCGAGGTGCTCGAACTTCTCGCGCGCGGCCTATCCAACCCAGAAATTTGCCTGCGGCTTGTCATCGGTGAAGCCACTACAAAAACCCACGTAGCACGGATCCTGCAAAAGCTTGAGCTCCGCGACCGGGTCCAAGTGGTCATCTTCGCCTACGAAAGCGGCCTCGTCGCGCCCGGTTCGGCGGGCGGAATGGGAAACGCGCTCTGACCGGAGTCTGGGCAAGACTCTCCGGGAATGTGACGGGCAGGAGGCCAGACAGATGATCACCGAGCTCGCAGAGCGGCGCCAATACATCGACGGCCTTCTATGGTGTCGGAGGGGGGACTCGACCACCGATATGTCGCACCCATGCCCATGGCAGGGGTTCATGTGCTGGACGGTACCGCGCTTCAACGGCTCGCGTCGCTGGACGCGCCGTCGCGCACGGAGGATCCTCGCGGCGTTCCAATCCGAGGCGTCGAAGCGACGTTCATAGGCACGTGATCAAGACTCGGATCTGCTTGAATGAGGGCATTCTCGGGTGTTCATATCCGTCGATAGTCTGTACATGGATGGTGTGCAGGAGCTGTGCGGCGTGCGGCGGTTGGTCCTGCGGTCATCAGGGGGCCGGAAGCGTTGGTCACCGAGGGTGCACGTTGAGGACGGTCGGCTGACGCGTGTCCGAGGAATCGGGTCTGCCTCCACCACGCTTACGTGCGGCCGGTGCGGTACGGCATGGTCGACGCGAGCGGGCCCCATCGTCGTAGCGCAGCTACCGCTAGGCTAAGAAACCAGAATCGGTCCACTATGGAGTTGAGTGGGCCGCTTCGCAAGGTCGAATCCTAGACATCCCTCGAGGGCCCTTACGCCGGACCCGATATTCCGGCGTTCTTGGCCGAGTACATCGCGTGGTCAGCTCGGTCGATTAGCTCCTCCGGATCAACGTCTCCGACTGCGAGGGCGGTGCCGGTGCTGGCGCCGACGGTGACGAATTCGCCGGATATTGGGACAGGGCGCGATAAGGCGTCAATGATGCGCCGGTTGATGGCCTGCACTTCGGTGGGGGTTGTTTCCCGGAAGAGGACCACGAACTCGTCGCCGCCGAATCGGCTTACCAGGTCGTCGGTCCGCACGCTTTCGCGTAGTCGCCGCGATACCTCGATGAGGAGCTGATCGCCGTGGGCGTGGCCGTATCGATCGTTGACCGATTTGAATCCGTCCAGGTCGCAGAAGAGAATCGCGCAGCCCTCGCCGCGCCCGAGTGCATCGCCGAGCCGGGTGGTGAATGCCTTTCGGTTCGGCAGGCCGGTCAACGGGTCGTGGCTGGCCTCGTGCCTGAGGGCCCGTTCCGCTTGGTCCCGTTGGGCGGACAGTTGGCCAATACGGACGATGACGAGCGTTGCGATGGTGGCACTGGATATGACGAGGATGAGGCCATCGGGGTTTCCACCCACGATCTGCCGTACGCCGACGACGATCGGGATGACGGCGACCGAGCTGCCGAGAAACACGAGCCGACCGTGTGACAGCGTGTCGGGACGCATTGGTGCGGGTGTGACGAGTTGCGGCGCTGTGGGGTCAAGACCGAAGAGGCCGGCCGCGGTGTAGGCGCCGACGAGCATCATTCCGGCGGCGGTGGTGAGCTGCGTGTCGGTGTTGGCGGCCACGATGATGTCGGCCAGGAGGGCGAGCGCGATCGCGGTGGTCAACGGCCGCAAGGCCGCGACCGGTCGAGTGATGACGAGCTGTGCCAGCGCGCCGAGCACACCAGACAGCGCGAAAACTACTAGGAGTAGGGCTACCTTAGCCACACCAATTCGGTAGTCAGTCGACAGGTTCGGGTAAAGCACAACATCCCAGAGCAGCCCACTCAGGGCCAGCGCGGCGATGGTGGTGTCCACGACCCTGCCGAGGTTGTTCCGTCCCTGCTGCGTGACGAGTGCGAGTGCGGCGGCTAGCCCGAGGAGGTTGCCCGCGGCGTCGAGGAGGCGGCTAACGCTGCCAGCAGGGCCACTGGAAGAGGACGTCGCGACGTGGGCGGCGCTGATCACAGCAAGAGCGGCGAGCAGCAGCACCCAGGGGCGCCGACGGCCAGGGCTGATTCGGCGGTCCCACGACAACGGCCGGAATGGCTCCCAATGATGCCAAGAGCACGACCGTGTCGCGGCCGGCAGTAGGCAGCAACGGGTACACGGCGATCAGGAGCAGCGATGCGACAAGATAGCCGCCACGTACGGTCTTGCTTCTCGTGTGCTGGCTAGCCATCGCGGTTGTCGTGCCCGCTGGGCGAGGCCGCCGAATCCCGTGCATCAGCAGTGGCGCCCACCAGCCTCATCAGCATCCGTGCGATAACATGCACCCGGTTGGCCTCGTGGGTCAGCACGAATTCCATACCTCCTCCAGGGGCGGGCCCGGCACACAGCGCGACGGCGGCGTACGGCCCGATAACGGCAAGTGCCGTCTCGGTGCCGGCCGCCGGGTCCTTCGCCACGCTTGGGCCGTGCGCATTGCGGCCAGGCAACCCGGCGCCTGTCAAACCGACGAAGGCGACGGTGTCGGCCATGGCCGTGAGGCGAGGCAGCCAAGCCTCCCCGACCGCCTGGTCCGGGTACACACCGAGTATCACGGTGCGGGAACCGCTGCTCCCCGCCACCGATAGCAGGTACTCGGTCAGCTCGTCGATGGTGGCCTGGTCGCAAGGCCGGCTGGGGTTGCCCATCGCCGCAATGTCGAACGGAGTACCTGGGGGCAGGTAGGTCCCCCGTCGAGGCGGCCGCAGCCGTGGGGTGTTCTGCACCGGTCGGCCCGCGAGCGCGGTGAGCGGGCCGGGCTGCCCAAACAACCAGCCCTGGCCCCACTGCGCGCCGAGTACCCGCGCGGTCGCCAGGTCATCCTCCGTCTCGATCCCCTCTGCCACCACCACGGCGCCGGTGCGCTCGGCGTAACTGGCGACGATTGCGGCGGTCTCCACCGAACTCGACAGGTGTGGGTGGCGCAGCAGCTGCATGTCGAGCTTGACCACATCCGGTTCGAGCACCGGGAGGAGCGCCAATGACATCGGCTCCACTCCGACGTCGTCCATCGCGATGGCATTGCCATCCTCGTACGCCAAGCTGGCAAGGCCCACCAGCGATGAAATGTGGCTCGCCAGCCCCCGCTCGGTGTACTCCATCACGATGCGGAATCGCTTCTCTGATCTGACCGCGGCCAGCAGGTCGGGCGAGATCGGCTCATTCACGACGGCCGGTTCGGCATTGGCGAACAGCAGGGACGGAACGAGCTCCGCCGCATCCCGAGCGATCTCTACCGCTCGCGTGAAGCACAGCTGGTCCACCTGTGGCAACAGCCCAGCCCGGGACGCGGCGGCGAGCAGCGCCGAGGGATACTCCACCGCCGAACCGGCCGGTCCACGAGCCAACGCCTCAACCCCGACCACATTGCCGGTAGAGAGTTCCATGATCGGCTGGAACACCGGGAAAACAGCACGATCCCCAAGCACCCGCGGGATCGTTGCAGCCGCGACGTCTAACGGATCAGCTTTGGCGTCCACCCGTTATCCCATGCGCCCCGTCGCTTGGTTCCATGTCGTCGCCCAGTTCCGACGCTACTACTCTGAACACGGTCAAGCGTCCGCCTCCCCAGGAGCGCCCGCCCACCGCCGACCCGGACGATCAACGTCGTGATCGATGGCCACGGCCTAGTGAGCACGGTCGCGCAGGCAAAGCGCCCGACCGTGCCCATGGTTAGCCGGCGCGCTCAAGCGCGAAACGCAACGGCGCGGCCTCGCTGAGCGACGGCCTCTCTGTTGCTCACGATAACCCCCGAAACCTCCGCGTATCGCTTGGTTGGCTGAAAGCATGAGGCATGGCGATGAGGGACTCAGAACCGCCCGCGGAACGGCCGGATGCCTTACGCGATCGGCCTAACGGAAGCACCGCCGGGCAGACCGGGTCCGGGTCTCCGCCGCCTCCACCTTTGCTCCCTCGGTCCCGGCACGCCGGCTGGCGGTGGTCCGGCGCCATCGTGCTGCTGCTGGTGGCTGGACTGCTCGTCGCTGCGTCGGTGGCTGCCCGCTACGCTCAGAAGGAGATCCTCAACACCGACACGTACGTTGCCACCGTCGCTCCGCTCGCATCGGACGCGGCTGTACAGAACGCCGTTACCATCAGGGTCAGTAGCGAGGTCATCAAGCAAATCGACGTACCGAAGCTCATCAACGATTTGGCCGCCGCGACCGGGCGACCCAACGCCGACGCCATCGCCAGCGCCATCGCGGGCCCTGTCAACGGAGCCGTGGAGAGCTTCGTGCAGAAGACGGTGGCGACGTTCGTCCAGAGTCCACAGTTTCAGACGCTGTGGGTCAACGCCAACACCGCGGCACACACTCAACTCTCCGCCGTACTCACTGGCGAGGACACCGAGGTTGTCAAGACTGAAGGCAACCAGATCGTGTTAGAGGTCGGACCGATCGTCGCGGAGGTCAAGCAGCGCCTCATCGATTCCGGCCTCTCCGTCGCGAGCAAGATTCCCAGCGTGTCGGTCCAGGTGCCGGTGATGACCGTGGAGGACCTACCCCGCATCCAGTCCTATGTGAACCTGCTGGACAACCTCGCCACGTGGCTACCGATCGCCGCGCTCATTCTGCTGGCACTGGGGATCTGGCTGGCACCGCTGCACCGCCGCGCCGCCCTCATCGGCGCTATCATGATCGCCGTACTTATGATCGTCGTGCTTATCGCGCTGAACGCCGTGCGCAACGCCTACACCAACGAGGTTGCCAACAAAGAACTCAACGTCCCCGCCGCCCTGGCCCTATATGACACGCTCCTGCACTTCCTCGTCCGCGCCGTCGAGGCACTGCTGGTCGTGTCCATCGTGGCTGCAGTATGGCTGTGGCTGGCCGGACCCGGCCGGGTCGGGACGTTCGTGCGCCGTTGGGGTCGGCGCGCCGAAGGCTGGGCCGCTGACCGCATTAACCGCACCACGTGGCGGTTCGGTCCGGTCCCCCGGTTCGTCGGTCACTACGGCACGTGGATCGTCGTCGTCGCCGGCGTCCTCGCGGCGTTCGCGCTGCTGAACAGCCCGACCATTGCGACGGCGCTGTGGCTGTCCATTGGGGTTGTGCTGGTCATGATTGTGATCGGTATCCTCGCCCGACTACGCCAGGCCGGTGCACGAGAGCCTGTTACCTCGTGAACATCTGACCAGACCTGCGCGCGAATCGGGCGGTCATGCGTCGTCACCGGCGTCTGTTCCGCGACGGGGTGGCGTGCGGCGCAGCGCACACCGAGCGAGGGCCACCGCCTCGTCGTCGCGCCGACGTACGTCCGGCGGGGCCCGATTGGCGGTGTGTGACACGCACGACGGACGTGGCCCGGCTCGCAGCCTGGCCTACATGGCGCTGCCGGCAGGCGCGCCTCGCTTGTCTGGCAGTACCGCGCCGATCAGCCACAAGAATGGCAGGAAGATTCCGAGAATGCCGAGAACTACGTAGCCCTTTCGGAACGTGAGGACACAGACCGTAAACAGGGCAACCAGATACACGCTGGCGAGCACTATCCAGAGTATCCATTCCAACACGGACATAGAGCACCCCCGGTTTCATTTGTCGCATCGCGACCGTGCCGTTGAAGTCACGCTACAGACGTGCGCAGGCTAGCGGCGTCGAACGATTCGCTCGAACCGATCGGCGGACGACTCGACACGGTCGAGTCGCCGGATGGCGGGCGCGATGAGGGCCGGTGCCACGCTGGGCGTGTGGTTGCATGGCCACCCGGCTGGCCACTGTAAAGGGTTGGGCGACCAGGTTTGGCCGCGCCCTGGCTGCGCGCCACGGCGGGGGCACCCGCCGGGTGGAAACGCCGGGCCGCGCGATTACCAGATAGGACATGCCTTCGAGCGGGTGCTGGACAGGGAGCTCGTCCTGCCCGACCGGCCTCTCGGCAACTTTCGGCTCTTCACTGCGCGGGTGTCCGTTTCCCTGCCCAAGAACCACCGAATTCGCCCGCCGAACAGGAATCCGGCCGAGAATGGACGCCAGTTAGGTCCACCCGAGAACTGGCCCAGCCGGGTCCCAAGCACCGAGGACGTCATATGAACGCCGCGTTCGCGACGCCGCCGCAGAGTCCTTACGGCGGGGGCCCCGGTGCGGGAATCACCCTGCCGCCGTACTTCCGGCCGACGCCGAGCGTGAAGGTTGGTGGGAACTTCTACCCGTTGTTGGAGACGCTCGACCCGGACGAGATGCGGATCACGCTGGTCGGGACCTCGCCGTTCCCGCCGCGTGGTAGCCAGGCGGGGACCTGCATCATGGTGGAGCTCGGCAACGGTGAGCGGTTCTTCTTCGACTTCCGGCCGGGGGCACTGCGTAACCTGGTGGCGCTGCAGGTGCCGATCGCCGACGTAAACGACATCTTCCTGACCCATCTGCACGTCGACCACTACGGCGACCTTCCATACCTTTACGGCTTCGCCCCATGGACCGGCCGGTGGAAGCCGCTGCGACTGTATGGACCGTCCGGCCGGACAAAGGATCTGGGCACCAAGGCGATGGCCGAAGGCCTCCAAGACATGGCCCACTGGCACAGCAAGGCGTTTTCCGGTGTTCCGGTCGGCGACGGTTACGAGATCGACGTGCACGAGTTCGACTGGGAAGACGACGGCGGCATCTGCTACGAACGCAACGGTGCCACGGTCCGGCACTGGCGTCGCAGCCACGGCATGAGTGGTGCGGCGGGATACCGGCTGGACTGGAATGGGTTGTCGTTCGTGTGGACGGGCGATGGCCGCCCCGACGAGCTCACCGTGCAGATGTCCGAGAGCGTCGACGTGTTCGTCACCGAGATGCAGCCGGACCTACCGCGCATCTACTCGGAGAAGACCGGCATACCCGCGGAGACCTACTCGACGGCGCTCGACAATGGTGCGACCAGTCACTTCGGGGCCGGCTACCTGTTCCAGCGGGTCAAGCCGCGGCTGGCGATGGCCACCCACTTCTCGCTCGAGCACGATCTGCTCAACGAGCTGGTCGCCGGGGTACGCACGCACTACAAAGGACTGTTCGTAATGGGTGCCCCCGATGGCGTCGTGGTCAACGTGACGAAGGAAGCCGTGTGGACGCGCGACGCGGTGATGCTCGACGACGCCAACGGCCGGCGGGCCAGCACCGAAAGCGAGCTGCGATCACTTTTCGGCGGTGAGATCCCGGCAGTTCTGGAGGTCCCGCACGCGAAGTACAACTTCTCGGAGCTTGTCGACGAGGAGACCTGGTCCCATGAGATCCCGGTTGAGGCGTTCCTGCCCCCGGATGTCGACCGGCCGCTGGTACGGTCGTTCCCTGCCCAGCTGGCGGGCAAGAAGATACCGCTCGCGCTGCTCTACGGGCTAAAGGAGACCAGCGACGCGCGGGTCGCCATCCGCAATGCCGCCAAGGCGGTCAACCAGGCGACGGTCCAACTCGCGAAGGGGCTTGCCAGCAAGGCGCTGGCTGAACAGCTGCGTGGGCCGGTCAACCATGGCATCGACGCCATCGGCGGCGCTTGGAGCAAGGTCCTTCACGCCGCGGACAGGTCACAGGCAGCCAACCAAGCCCGGCTGAAGGCGAGGCAGTCCAAGGCCCAGAAACCCAAGGACGAGCACGACAGCGAAGACGGTGCCAAGGATCGGGTCGTGGCCAACCTGTTCTCCATGCTCGGCAAAGTCAGCGAGCTGACCGCCCCCGGCGCCGAGGCCCGGCCGTCGGTGGATATTCCGACCGACGGCGTCGGCGCGCGCGGCCCGTACCGCGCTGCACCCCGGTCCGGTCTCACGATTCCGGACTACTACACGCCAACGCCGAGCGTGAAGAACACGACCACGTTCTTCCCCGGCGCTGAGGAGCTCGGTCGGGACGAGATGCGGATCACGTTCGCCGGCACCTGTCCCTTCCCGCCACGGCGTGACCAGGCGGCGACCTGCATCCTGCTGGAGTTCGGCAACGGCGAGAAGCTTATCTTCGATCTCGGGCCGGGTTCGCTGCGCAACCTCATCGCCTTGCAGGTTCCGGTCGCCGAGATCAACGACATCTTCGTCTGTCATCTGCACGTCGACCACTACGGCGAGCTGCCCTACCTGTACGGCTTTGGCCCGTGGGCGGGCCGGTGGAAGCCGCTGCGCATCCACGGCCCGTCCGGACGTGAGCCTGACGAGGGCATCGCGCACGTGGTTACGAGCATGCAGAAGATGATGCGCTGGCACACCGACGCGTTCCAGGCGCTGCCGGTCGGCGACGGCTTCGAGGTCGACGTCAACGAGTTCGACTGGGAGGACGACGGCGGGATCTGCTTCGAACGCAACGGCATCACGGTCCGGCACTGGCGGCGCATCCACAACATGAGCGGCGCGTCGGGGTACCGGGTGGACTGGAACGGACTGTCATTCGTGTGGACCGGCGATGGTCGCCCGGACTCCCTCACAGTCGAGATGGCGCACGGGGTCGACGTCTTCGTCACGGAACTACAAGCGAACCTTGGCGCCCTGATGACAGTGAAGTCGGGCGTCCCCGAGCAGATCTACAACATGACCATCGACGGAGTACACACCGACCACTACGCGGCCGGGTACATGATCAAACAAGTCAATCCCCGCATCGGCATGGTCACCCACACCAGTTTCGATGGCGACCTGCTCGGCGAGGCCCTGGCCGGTGTCCAGGCCCACTGGGACGGCCTGTTCGCCTTCGGCGCACCCGACGGCGTCGTCGTCAACGTCACCAAGGACGCGATCTGGAACCGCCTGGCCCCCCTGCCCGAGGCAGCCAACCCACGCCCGGCACCGGACCGGCCGCCGGCGCCGAAGCCGCACCTGACCGTCGACAAACTCGTCGACAAGAAGACCCGCAGCGCCGAGATCGACCCGGCCACATACACCCCGGGACGACGTGGCGCCGCCAAGCCAGCCACCAAGACGGCCAAGCCCGCCACCCGGACGACGCAGCCCGTGGCGGCGGCGAAGCGCACGGGCGCGCGTACGCCCGCACGCACATGAGTAGGCGCGTCGAGCCGAAGGGGTGACCGGACCGGCAGTTGTCAGCCGGCACGACACCCGTCAAACACCGCTCGCAGCGCAACGCCATCGACAGCGCCCTCTGCACCGATGACGACGATGCGAGTGCCCGGCGGGCGCGTGCCCCATGGGTCGGTCAACGCCACGTCCACGCGTTTGCCCACCACCTGGAGCACGACCCGGACATCGGGCTTCTCCGCGCTGCCGACGATGCCCTTGGCCCGGTACACGGTGGCCGGCAACCGGGCGGCCGCCCTCTCGAGCAGACGCAGCGACATCGGCTCGTCGGTCTCGTACGTCCAAGTGGTGAAACCTGTCCCGACCACGTCCGCACCGCGGCGGTGACCCGGGTGATCGTCATACTCGCCTGTGTCTTCGTGGTGCAGCTCCCACCCGGCAGGGTCGAACCGTCCGGTGGCGAGCAGCAGGTCGAGCGGAACGTTGCCATGCGCGGCCTCGATCAGCCGGTAGCGGTGAAAGTGGTCGTCCAGCCACGTCCGGATTCGCGCGATGTCTTCGGCATCGACGAGGTCTGTCTTGTTCAGCACAACCATGTCGGCGCAGGCAATCTGCCAAAGCTTGAGCTGTTCCTGTTCCGGGGAGGCGAACACGTGGCTGGCGTCGATGACGCAGATGATGCTGTCGATCCGGAGCCGTGCGCGGTGCACGGAGTCCAGGAAGGTCATGGCGATGCCGGCCTGGTCGGCCACGCCGCTGGCCTCCAGCACCACGTGCTGCGGTGCCTCCGGCCGATCAAGTACGTTGGCCACCGCCTCGACGAGGTCGTCGCGGATCGTGCAGCACACGCAGCCGTTCGCCAGGCTGACAACGTCACGTTCGTCGACACCCACGACGAGGTCGGCGTCGATGTTGAGGGAGCCGAAGTCGTTGACCAGCACGGCTACCCGCAACCCGTGGTCACCCGTAAGGACGCGATTGAGCACGGTCGTCTTGCCGGCACCGAGGAAGCCGGTGAGGATCGTGACCGGTACCGGCGACGACGCCACCGTCGATTGAACATCATGGTGATACACCGCACTTCTGCGGATCGCGGCCGGCAGACGAGTCATCCGTACCGCCCGGGGAGCAGCGTGCTGTCATCAGCCCTTGCGGCAACCTCGGCAGTCGCACCGTCCGTAAGCTGCATCACGAAAGGGTCGTCACCGAACCGCTTGACCTCATTGGGACCTACCGAACGTTGCCCATCGAGATCGTCGACCACAACGAGTTCACTCCAAAGCAACAACGGGGCCTTCGTCCAGACGAGCACGTCCCGGGCCCAGTGCCCGTACCCTACGACCGAACCGCGACGCGGATATCTGGTCATGCACTGGTCATAGCATCGACGCACACGGTGACAGCCAAGATCAAAGCTTCGTCCTGGCCCGGCTCGATTTCGACCCCGTAGGTTTCCCTGACCCGGAACCACCGCTTCGAGACTGTGGCGACCGTGTCGCCGTCACGTTCAATCTCGTACTCGTGATCGACGATGTTGCCGTGCGCGCTCAGGTCGGAGCCACCGTCAACATCGATCTTGAATCGGTCGCGCACTCCGACGACGGCCTTATGAACAGTCGCGTTCCCGCCAGGGCGCTCGATCTCCATCGTGTCGCGCACCCGGACCTTACGCTCCTGGATCTTGGCAGCCTCCTGATCAGCGGCGTCGCGCAACACGAACGTGTCGCGCACCCGAAGCGCCTTGCCATCGACCTTGAACGCTCGTTGCCCGGACTCGTCCTCGATCCAATAGTCGTCGCCGATCGACATCAGCCGTTCCCGCATCTGGAAGCGCCGAACACCCGCGCTATCGTCCCTTCGCAGTCGATCTCGCAGTCCCATGCTCTTGTTCCTTCCCCGTCGCCTCGACAAACTCGAGGAATCTCCAAGCCCAGGCTCCGAGCCAGTGAGCCCGACTCAGGGCGCCGGGCTGCCACTGGTGTCGTTTCGCCGGCGTACGGTCGTCCAGAACATTTGGTCGGAGGCCGCACCACGCAGCAGCCCGGCCGCTTGAACGGCGTTATCCCGTAGCCCAAACACACCGAGCCTCCCAAGATCTAGCCGGGACCGGCGGCCCAGAACGGCTATCCGGTAGCGCTTGTTCAACGGTCATCGCCACCACCCTCCCGCCGCAGGGTCTGATCACAGCGAACCACACCGCCTCGACGCGCGACCCGTGTCCGCGAAATCCGGAGAATCAGGGTGCTCCTTTCGGCTAGGCCTGTCCGACCCAGGTCACCGGTTAGCCCGGTGAGGACTGTCATCCGCGTCGTCGCACAAGTTGGCTGCGCTGCCGACAGTCAGGCCGAAGCCGAGGCGCTGCCCAGGCGGAGACGAGGAGATGACCGACCGGCGCGTCACGCCAATTGGAGCCGGGCTCGATCGGGGCGTCGCGTGAGAATGTATTGCGCAGAGCGTTGGTTTCACCGACGTGCAGCTGCTGGGTGGCGTTGTGTCGTCTGGTGTGCGAGAGGATTGCGGGGCCATCGAGGTCCGGCATGTCGATGGGGTTGGTGTGGCGAGAGGGTGCGGTGCGCGGGTTGTGCCCACGGGCGCTAGGAACTCGCCTTATGCGGTTCTGAGCAGGATGGGCGGCTGCGGCTGCATATGCTGGTAACGCTTGATGGGGTGGCACCCGGCCGCTTGGAGTTTGTGCCCAGGCGGACGGCGCGGCGCGGCTATTGCCTGCCGGCAGCGGCACGACCGTCTCAAGCCCATCGGTTCAGTCGGGGCTCGGGGGAGATCCCAGCGAGTGCCAGCGAAATGGTCGGTGTGGCAAGGGAGATCCGATGGGTGGTCTCACCGCTCTCGCGGTCGTGGTCGTGACCTACACACTCGTGGCGTCAAAGCTCGACCGGTGGTGGATCAGCGGCCCCATGGTGTTCGTCGCCGCAGGCGCGATCCTTGGCCCTGGCGGACTGGACGTGCTCCCCCTCTCGCTGACCAACGAGACGGTCCTGACCATCACCGAGCTGACCCTGGCCCTGCTCCTGTTCGCCGATGCCTCGACGGTTCGGTTTCGAGACGTCGAGGGCGATGCGGGTCTGCCCATCCGGCTGCTGCTCGTCGGTTTGCCGCTCACGGTGATAGCTGGCGCCCTGCTGGCCCACCTCGTGTTTCCCGAGGTCGGATGGGCGGCGGCGGCATTGATCGCCACCATCCTGGCGCCTACCGATGCGGCGCTCGGCTTGGCGGTCGTTACCAACAAGGCTGTTCCCGCGCGGATCCGGCGAGCACTCAACGTCGAGAGCGGTCTCAACGACGGGATCGCGACGCCATTCGTCACCCTCTTCATCGCCATGGTCGCCGCCGAGGAAAGCATCGGCGACAAGGCCTGGGGGCTTGAAGCGCTCAAGCAGATCGGGCTAGCCGTCGTGGCCGCGGTTGTGGTCGGATACATCGGCGGGAGGCTCCTAGCCTTCGCCAAAGAACGCGGATGGACCGCCGAGGTATCCGAGCAGATCGCCATCCTCGCCCTCGCCCTGCTTGCGTACGAGGGAGCCGTCGCGATCGGCGGGAACGGATTCGTCGCCGCATTCGCGGGCGGCATCTTGTTCGGTGCCGCCACCAGACGGCGCTTGACCGAACCCGTCGAGTTCACCGAGACACTGGGACTGTCGGCCTCCTTCCTGGTGTGGTCGCTCTTCGGTGCTCTCTTCGTCGGAGAGCTGCTCACCCACGAACTCTCCGCCAAACCGATCGTCTACGCACTCCTGAGCCTCACCGTGATCAGGATGGTGCCGGTCGCCATCGCACTGATCGGGACTCATCTGCGTCCGTCCACCGTGGCCTTCATGGGCTGGTTCGGCCCGCGCGGACTAGCGTCGGTCGTCTTCACCCTCATCGCCCTAGAGGAATTCGAACACGCCGGCGGCGGTGCGATGCTCGCGCAGACCGCCACCTGGACCATCCTGCTATCCGTCGTGCTGCACGGCATCACCGCATCGCCGCTAGCTGCCATCTACGGGGCCTCGATCGCCAGGGCAGGCAACATCCCCGAGAAGGCACCGGCAAGTGAGCCCGGGATCCGCCTTCACGACCTCGCGGGACGCCATGGACCACCGAGCCAGCAGGTACGAGAAACGACATGAGCATCGACACGTGAGTCGAGAGCAAGACGTGCCGCCCACTAGAGCAGCGCAAGCGACACCGGCTCATCCGTCCCATGATTTGAGGTCGTGAAGCCCCCCCGACGGCCTAGGCTAACTGCCAGCTGCAACGCGACGGCGGCGAATATGGCGACGTCGAGCAATCCACGACAAGCGACCCGACACCGCCGAGCGGCGGAGCTCTAGACTCGGGCGGGCATATCCGGAAGTTGCCTGCGCTCGGCCCACATGCTCAAGAGCCGCTGCCCAGCCTTCCGGCCGAGCCCGCAAGATTCGAACATGTGTCGGAGGGGGGACTTGAACCCCCATCCGTGGCATCTCTGCCACACCTGACGTATCTGTGTTCAAGCACGCTTGAGCACGCCGTAGAGGCACCCCGAATGCCACTTACGGCTGCCCGCCGACGCTGGCGGTGGGTGTCATGACCAGCGGCGCTATGCACGCCTTGGTACCCCCGGTTGCGCCACCGCGGCGATCCGACGACCCTTCGCCTCCGCGGCACGGCTCCCAGCGGCCGCTGCCTCTGGCTCCACTCGTGGCGCCGCGTGCCCGCTCGAGGGTATACGGACTGGCCGCGGTCGACGACCGTGGCCGGGTCGCTGATCATGAGATCGTTCGCGCGCTGTGCTGGCGGGCCGGTACCAGGCTGGACATCCGTGTAGTCGGCGGTGTGATCGTCGTGGCGGCAAGCGACGATGGCGCGTCGAGCGTGACCAACAACGGCCATGTGCGCCTGCCTGCAACCGTCCGACGCAGCTGCG
>JAHRHA010000345.1 GCA_020027875.1 Micromonosporaceae bacterium
ATGGTTTCGCTGATTGATCTCGACGGGACGACCGTCGGGGTCTTGGAGAACAACACGGCAACCCCACGGCTTGACCTCATGGCCAGCCAGCACGGGTGCCTCCGCGAGCGCGGCAACGACATCATCCAGCGAATCCACATAGAACCCCGGGAACGAGCTGCCAGAGCCGCGCCACGGCGGAACCAGGCCGTCAGCGGCTGTCGCCCAGATCGCGAAGTGGACGCCACCCAACTCGGCAGCAAAGTGCACCGGCCCGTCGTCATGGACCTCGTCGGCAAGCGGAACCCCCAGCGACCGGTAGAAAGTCGCCGTCTCATCAACCTTGCCGCTAAACAACACCAGCGAAGCGATCTCGGTCATGCGCCATGACTACCACACGCCTACGACATCGCCGGCGTCACAGCTGGCGACGCAGCCGGGCGCACCGTTGCAAAACAGCTCAGCTTCTGATCACCCAGCCGGGGGATCTCCAGCGACACGACGCTCTCAATTCCAACTAACTTGCCATTTCACCGCGACGACTTCTGGCACCAGCTCAAGACGACCACCCCCGGCGAGTGGGCGCAGGCGTCGCGTTCGTCCACGCCATCCTGAAGCGCTCGTAAACCCGGTCATGGCGTCTGACGTGCGGATTTGTGCGAGCCTCGACTGGCCAGTTCCGGGATCCTGTCGGCCGTGATGTTGTCGTTTGGGTACACGATCGTGCGGCTCGTTGTGCAACTGGTCGCCCTCGCTGTGCGGGGCGAGCGCGCCAACGAGGTGGAGATCCTCGTGTTGCGTCACCAGGTCGCGGTCCTACGGCGCCAGGTCACTCGTCCCGATCTGAAACCGGCTGATCGGGCCGTGCTCGTGGCGTTGTCGAGGCTGCTGCCCCGACCGCGATGGGCGACGTTCTTCGTCACCCCGGCGACGCTGCTGCGCTGGCACCGCGACCTGGTTGCCCGGCGTTGGACGTACCCCCGCGGCCGACCAGGCCGCCCGAGCGTGGCCGGCGAGATCCGTGCCGTGGTGCTGCGCCTCGCGGCGGAGAACGCGACCTGGGGTTATCGCCGGATCCATGGTGAGTTGGTCGGGCTGGGCTATCAGGTGTCGGCGAGCACGGTATGGAAGATCCTCCACACCGCCGGGGTCGATCCAGCACCCCGGCGGGACGGCCCGACGTGGACCCAGTTCCTCACCGGCCAGGCCAAGGCCATCCTGGCGTGTGATTTCTTCCACGTGGACACGATCGGCCTCAAGCGCGTCTACGTCCTGTTCGTCATGGAGATCGCCACCCGACGCGTGCACATTCTGGGTGCCACACCGCACCCGACCGGGGCGTGGGTGACCCAGCAAGCCAGGAATCTGGTCATCGACCTTGGCGATCGGGCCGACCAGTTCCGGTTCCTGATCCGCGACCGGGACACCAAGTACAGCGGATCGTTCGACGCGGTCCTCACCGACGAAGGCATCCGGATCGTGCCCACGCCGCCCCGGGCGAACGCGTTCGCGGAACGCTGGATACGCACCGCACGCAGCGAATGCCTGGACCGGACCCTCATCCACGGCGAACGGCACCTGCTCACTACGCTGGGCGAGTACGTCGCCCACTACAACGGGCACCGTCCGCATCAAGGACGCGGCCAATGTCCCCCGGCCATTGAGAAACCCCCGCCGCCGATCGCAGATCTTGCCGCAGCACGGGTGCGACGGCGAACGATCCTTAATGGACTGATCAGCGAATACTCGCAGGCAGCATAGCGGTAACCGGTTTACGAGCGGTACACCATGCTCCCGCACCCACCGTGGCAACAGCCGGGTCAGCGCGGACAACACCGCCCGATCTGGCCACCGCAGATCGGGTTGGCCGACCCGACGACGCAGGACCGCGACCTCACGACGAAGAACGAGCAACTCCGCGGTCTTGGCCGCGTCGCTTCGCGCGAGCCACGCCAGCCACGCAAAGACCTCGACCATAGCCAGGTACAGCATCCGAATCATCACGACATGAACGTGCCCCGCCACGGCGAAACCCAGCCCACTGAACGTGCGACAGGTTCTAACACGGCACAGCGTCCCGCGGATCCGTGACGTCCGGCCGGATCAGGCGCCGGGCGCGCGGTAGTCGACGGCCTGCCTGGTCGCCTCGTCGATCTCTGCCGGTGTCAGCAGCACCACGGTCCTGGTGGTGGCTCCGCCGGCCGCGCCGACCGTGAGAGCGATGGCGGCGGCGGACTTGTTGTCGGGCAGTTCGCAGATCACGTACGCGTCGTCTTCGCCGAACCCGAAGTCGAACGACTCGAGACGGCCGCCGACACTCTCGGCCACCTTCCGGACCGCCTCGACCCGCCCGCTGCCGCCATCCTTGAGCAACCCGCGCAGTCCGTCGAGCGTGTACGTCGCCTTGATGAGGAACCTGGCCATCTAGATCACCCTCCCACGACCGAGCGTAGCCTCGCCCGGATGCCTGCCGGGCCGGAATCGCTCAGCCCACTAATGGTAGGGGCGCATCATCTCGTTGTCCTCGTGGTCGAGGAGGTAGCAGCTAGTCAGCCCGGGCTGATCGTGGCAATTCCAGCAGAAGCGCATCATTGGCGGGCCAACCCGACCTGGCCCGGGCGGTTCCCACCGGCCGCCAGCCCCAGCGCTGGTAGATGTCGCGCGCCCGTGAGCCGGGCCGCGACAGGAGCGCTGCGTACGGCTCAGTGCGGTCACGTAGCAGCGCGTCCATCAGCCGAGTGGCGACGCCGCGGCCGCGGTGCACGGGCACCACGACGAGCTCCGAAACCGCGAACTTCTCGGCG
>JAHRHA010000088.1 GCA_020027875.1 Micromonosporaceae bacterium
CGGTCCGCCCGCCGAGCCAGATCACCAGCGCCATCACCGCGAGGATCACGGCCGCGGCGCTGGCGACCCAACCCCACGTCGCACGCGATGACCACGGAGTGCGGCGGTTCGGCGGATTTCGTCGTCCCGCTCTGCTTCTGACCGCCCTGCCCATGACCGCCTCCTCATCCTGCGGCCCACGACTTGGCTGGGCGCCGCACCCGCGACTTTACCTAATCTGCTTAGGAGATCGATGCCGGGCCAGCGCATGGCCGGAACCGTCTCGGCTGTCCCGCACACCTATGATGGTTAGGACCTGTCGTGGCGGGAGGTGTGGTGCGCGGGTTTGGCGATCTCGAGGCGGCGATCATGGACCGGTTGTGGGCTTTCGGTGAGCCGGCGACTGTGCGTCAGGTGCTGGACGGGCTTCGCCCGGGCCGCGATCTGGCGTACAACACGGTGTTGACGGTGGTGGACATCCTGTTCAAGAAGGGTTGGCTTCATCGGGAGCCGGACGGCCGGGCGTTTCGGTACACGCCGACGATGTCGCGGGAGGAGTACGGGGCCCGGTTGATGCGCGATGCGTTGGACGAGGCCGGAGACCCGGCAGAGGCGCTGGTGAGCTTCATCGGACAGATGAGCGCGGACGAGACGGCGGCGCTGCGGGCCGCGCTGCGCGCGCACGAGCGCAGGAACTCCAAGCGATGATCGGGATGCATCTACTGGCGTTCGCGGCCGCGCTCTCCGTGATGGTCCCCCCGGCATTGACCCGAGCCGGATGGGTGTACCGGTCGCCGAGGTTGGGTATCGCCGCGTGGTACGCCACGTTGGTCGCGGTGCTCTCCGCCGTAGTCGTCGCGGTGCTGTCATGGGTGGCACCGTGGCAGGGCGCCGACGCGGCGGCGTGCGAGATGTGGCGCTGGTGTGTGCTGGCGGCACAGGGCGGCTACGGGCTCGCCGGCCGGATGGTCGCGGCCGCGGTCGCGGCTGTCGGCGCCGCCATGGCCGCTCGGGTGGCGGTGACCGCGGCGCGGGTGGTGCGGGCCGCGTCGGCGCGCCGTGACCGGCACGTGCGGATGCTCACGCTGGCCGGGCGGGTCTCTCCCGAGCTCGACGCGACCGTGGTGGACCACCCCCGCCCGGCCGCCTATGTGGTGGGCGGCCCGACGCGGCGGGTGGTGGTGACCAGCGGCGCGGTCGATGCGCTGACCGGGTCGGAGCTGGCGGCGGTGCTGGCCCACGAACGGGCGCATGCGGCCGGCCGCCACGACCTGCTGCTGGACGGCGTGCGGCTGCTGGAGAAGGCGTTCCCGCGAGTGACCCTCTTCGCGGCTGCGCGTAGCGAGTTGTGCCGACTGGTCGAGCTGCGGGCCGACGAGGTTGCCACCGCGGGTCACGCATCGATCAGCCTGGCCCGCGCCATAGTCACGATGGCCACTGCAGCGTCCGCCACGGATGGCGCCTCGAGACCGCCAGTTTTCGCGGGCGCGCTGTCCGCGACTGGCGGTCACGCGATTGAGCGGCTGAATCGGCTGTTGACTCCGCCGATGCCGCTGCGGCCGGCACACCGAGTATTCATCGGTGTGGGGGTGGCGACGGTGGCGCTCGTTCCGGTCGCGTTAGGCCTGGCGGCGCAGTTTCTGCCGGTGCTCGGGGCGTGCCCGCCGTTGATGTCGTGACCCGGGAGGGCTCGGCGGTGCCTGCCGTACTCCCATGGCCAGGGCGCGCGTGGCTGCGGCGCGCGTTGATGATCGTTGCTGTCGCACTGGTCGGGATCCTCGCCGTTCCCGGGCGGGCGCAGGCGCATCCGACGTTGTTGTTCACCACCCCTGCCGCGGACACAGCCGAGGCTGTCTCGCCGTCTGCTGTGGTGTTGGTGTTTAACGAGCCGGTGACTGTTGGCGCGGCCGGGCTGGTGGTGCTGGACGCGGTGGGCCGGCAGATCGCAGTGGATCGGGTGACCACGGCCCGGGAGGGTCGGGCGGTCACCGGCCGGATCGCCCAGGCGCTGCTGCCAGGCGTGTACACACTGCGCTGGCGGGTAACCGGTTCCGACGGCGACCTGGTGGAGTCGAGCTTTCGGTTCGCCGTCGGCGCGGCGATCATCGGAGAGTCCGCGTCGCAGACTCCGGCTGGCACAGCGTGGCCGGTGGCTGGGCTGCGCTGGCTGTTGTTCGCCGGGCTGGCACTGGCGTTGGGTGGAACGGTGGGGGCCCGGATCACCGCGTCAGCCCGGGCGGTGCGGGCCAGCCTGCCGCGGATCCGGCCGTGGATCGGGCTCGGGGCGGCGGTTGGCCTGGCCGCGTCGTTGGGAATGGCGATGCTGCTGGCCGTCGACGCTGGCGTCGCAGGCCTGCTTTCGTCCCAACCCGGACGAGTGGCGCTGGTCGAGGCCGCCGCGTTCGCCGCTCCGCTGGCGCTGACGGCCGGCGGGGGGCGGCGCTGGATATGGGTGCCACTGCTGGCGGTGCCGGTCGCCGAAGGGGTCCGCTCCCACGCCGAGCGGGCCTCGCCCGGTTGGGGTGGTCTGGCCACGGCGGTGCACCTGGCCGCCGCCGCAGTATGGGTCGGTGCCTTGGCGCACGTGGTTCGGGCCGGAGTGACGTGGCGAGCGCAGCGCCCGGCCCTGATGTGGGTGGTCACCGGCTACGCCCGGTGGGCCGCCTGGCTGTTAGCCACGGTCGTACTCACCGGCGCGGTTTCGGCCGTGATCCTGGTTCCGTGGTCCGGGTTGACGACCACAGCGTACGGGCGCACCCTGCTGGTCAAGCTGGCCCTCGTCGCCCTCGCCGCTACGGCGGCACTGACCGCGCGGTGGCTGCTGCGCAACGGCACCGACGCGACGCACCGAGTGGCCCTCGCCACCCGGGTGGAGGCCGGTACGCTGACCGCCGTGCTCGCCGTCACCGCGGCACTCGTGTCGACTCCGCCCGCCCGGGAGGCTCAACAGTTCCTGGTTCCGCCACCTCCAACCGGGGTGGTGCTGCCGCTGGCGACCCTGGCGGGGCAGGTGGGGGTTGCGGTGGCGGCCAGCGACGGGCAGCTGGTGGTGCGCCTCTCCACCCCGCGGCGGGACAACTACTACACCCCGGGCGAGGCGTCGTCCTACCGGTTGGCGGCCGCAGTGTTACCCCCTGGCGGCGACAGCCCCACAGAACTGCGGTTGGGCGGCTGCGGGGAGGGCTGCTTCGTGGCCCCGGTCGGCTGGGGTAGCGGCGAGAACCTGGTCACCTTGCGCGTGCTGGCCGCGGGCTGGACCGGCGGCACCGTCGGGCTCGTCGTGGCGTGGCCGGTCACGCCGGCGCCGGAGCGCCTGGCCCGCGCTGTCGAGGCCATGAGGGCTGCGGGCGAGATCATCGTGCATGAGGCGGGGACCAGCGACACCTCCGCCCCTTGGCCGGAGCCAATCGAGCTGCGCCTGAGCGGGGCCGAATTCGTTGCCACCGAGCCGTACAGCTCCGGCGTCGCCCCACAGGTCGTTTTGGTACGCGCCGACGACAGTGGGAGCAGGTTGGCGGTGGGCTTCCCAGCAGAGGGGCGCTACGTCGAGCTGGTTCTCGACCGGGATGGCCGCATCGTTGAGGAGAGCCTGGCCGACGCCAAGCACCTGACCCGGCGCCGGTTCGTCTATGCCGACCAGCGGTGAACGGTGCCGCGGTAGTCGCTCAGCCGGGTGCGTTGTGCGGCTGGATCCCGGTGGCGGTGGTGCCGCCGGAGCATGGGGCGCCGGGTTCGGGCGCCGCGTTGATCCGAAAGGCCTGGATGAACTGGTCCACGCGCGGGTCGGCGGCGGAGTCGAGCTTGAGCTGGTAGCCCCACGCCTGCAGCGAAACGGGCCGGTCCAGGCCGGGATACGGGCTAAGCATGAGGTAGGGAGTGTCGCGGACCTTGGCCGCGAGGGCGGCGACCTGGTCCGCGGGCAGGCCGGGGCGGTAGGTGATCCATACCGCGCCGTGTTCGAGACTATGGACCGCGTTCTCGTTCGCGATGGGCTGCGGGTAGACCTCGCCCATGCAGTTCTGCCACACCGGATTGTGGTCGCCACCCACTGGCGGGCTGACCGGGTAGGCCACGGACCCCTGGACGTGGTTGTTGGTCAGCATCGCCGGGTCACTGACCCGGTAGTCGACCAGCCCGGTGATGTCCGATGTGGACGCTACGGATGGTGTCGTGTCGGGGCCGTTGCGAGTCAGCGCGTAGACCCCGAACCCGATGATCAGCGCGACCACGACGCCGGCCGTCGCGTACAAGCCGATCGCGTCCCAGGATCGGCTGGCGGCGACCCGCACCGGCGCGACCGCACGACGAGCACCGGGTCTCGCCGGCGGGCGCTTCTTTTGTGCCACCAGCTACCGCGTCCCAGCCCGGTCGCGCATCGCGGCTGCCTTCATAGGCCGGACCGCCTCGTCTTGGGCCGGATCCGAGGCCGGGCCGCGGCGGTGGCCGGCGTGGTCGCAGCGCCGGCAGGCCGATCCACGTGGGCCGTCGCCGCGGCGATGGCGCCCACGGCCCAGCACAGGTCGGTCACGATCCGCTGTCCCGGTTGGCCGGGTCGGTCGGCTGGGTCTGCTGGGCCCGCAGAGTCGCGATTTCGGCGCGGAGCATGGCGATCTCCTCCTGCGTGGTGGGGTCAGCCGCCTGGGCCGCGTTTTTGCCGGACTGGTGGCCCCGCATCATGACCATCATCAGCCCCATCATCGCGGCGCAGCCGAGCACCGGCAGCAGGTACACCAGCTTGTCCATTGGCGATCACTTCCTGTCGTCCATGATTACGGAGCCACGGGCCGAGTCGCGGCGAAGTCCTGATGCGAGACCTACACTTCAGGACCACCACCCATACACCTAAGGAGCTTAGTTGGTAGGGTGTGGGGCGTCCACAAGAAGGGGGACCTCTGTGCGTCGACGCACCTTGCTGGCGGCGGTTCCGGCCGTCGCGGCCGGCTTGGTCGGCTGCGGGCGGCCCCGCACGGCGACGGGCACGCCGGCAGCGCAACAGGCGGATGCTCGCGCCGGCACCGTGGTGACATTCGTGGCGGCCGACCGCGGGCCGGCGCCGGCGGTGACCGGGGAGCTGCTGGATGGTTCGCCGTTCGACCTGGCCGGGTGGCGGGGCCGGGTGGTGGTGCTGAACTGGTGGGGATCGTGGTGCGCGCCGTGTCGGCTGGAGGCGCCGGACCTTCAGGCCACCCACGAAGCCACCCGCGACCTCAAGGTGGAGTTTCTCGGTGTCGACATCCGCGACGACCGCGATGCGGCGAAGGCGTTCGTGGCCAGCTTCGGCATCACCTATCCGAGCCTGTTCGACCCGGCCGGCCGGGTGGCGTTGGCGTTCCGGGATGTGCCGCTCACCGTGGTGCCGTCCACCGCGCTTCTGGACCGCCAGCTCCGCGTCGCGGCGGTGTTCCGCCGGGTGGTCACCCAGCGCGAGTTGGAGGCTGCGGTGCGGGCGCTGGCCACGGAGCCGGGAGCCTGAGCCGTGGGGTCCCATTTCGCCGACGTCGCCGCGTCCGGGCCGCTGTTGGCCGGTATCGCCGTGGCTACGCTGGCCGGCCTCGTGAGTTTTTTCGCACCGTGCATGTTGCCGCTGGTGCCCGGCTACCTGTCCTACGTGACCGGGCTCGCCGGCACAGATCTGAAGCCCGTGGCCGAGCCGGTGTCCCCCGTGACCGGGTCGGCCACGGCCACCGCCACCAACAACGTCAGGCTACGAGGCCGGGCGGTGGCCGGGTCGACGCTGTTCGTGGCCGGGTTCACCGCCGTGTTCGCCACCCTGGCCTACGCCGCCGGAGCCCTCGGCCGCACCCTGCTAATGCACCAACGCACCATCGAAGTCATCGCCGGTGTCCTGATCATCGCGCTCGGCCTGGCGTTTCTCGACGTGCTGGCGTGGCAGGGCCGCACCTGGCGGATAAACCGACTGCCGCGGGTCGGGCTGGCCGGCGCGCCGGCGCTGGGCGCAGTGTTCGCCCTGTCCTGGACTCCGTGCCTGTCCCCGACCCTGGCCGTTGTGCTCGGGCTGGCCGCGGTGGACGGCTCGGCCGGGCGCGGCGTGGTGCTCGCCGTCGCCTACTCGCTGGGCATGGGGCTGCCGTTCATCGGCTTCGCCCTCGCCTACGCCGGGTTGATGCGTGCGGCCGGGTTCATCCGCCGCCACGGCGCCTGGGTCACCCGCGTCGGCGGCGCACTGCTGGTCGCGGTCGGGCTGGCCCTGGTGACCGGGGCGTGGACCGAGTTCCTCAACTGGCTGCGCGCCACGGTCGGCCCCGGTCAGATCGGCATCTGAGCACAATGGAAAGGAAGCGCACTTGAACCTGGGCGCCATTCTTGTGACCGGCCTGTTCGCCGGCGGTATATCCTGCGCCGCCGTGCTGGGCGGACTGCTCACCGGCCTGGTCACCCGCCAAACCGGCCTCGCAGCGGCCAAGGCTGAGGCCAGACCGGCGGCCAAGCCGGCGGGCCCAGTCCAAGGCCACGTTGAGCGCCGCGGCCACCGTCGCCACGGCCCGGCGCCCGCCCACATCCGGGAAGGCGTCGGCCAAAAGGCTCAGGCGGCGGGCCGCAAGGCCGCCCAGCGCAACACCCCTCCCTGGGCAAGCGGTGGACCCTGCCCGAAAACGGCGACACTCCCATCGACCTTGGCGTCCCGAAGCCCGGAAAGTTCCGTTACACCTGCGCCGTGGGCATGTACACCGGCCAGCTCACCATCACCTAGGAGAGGGAGGAGTCCACATGGGACAGATCGCCACCTACACCTTCGCCGTGACGGGCATGCACTGCGCCAGTTGCGGCATACTCACCGACGACACCGTCGAAGACGTGGACGGGGTGCGCTCCTTGACCACCAGCCTGCGCGCCGGCCGGGCGACGGTGAAGCTCGACCCGGCCCGGTGCGGCCCCACCGACGTGGTGGCCGCCATAACCGCCGCCGGCTACACCGCCCAGGTGGCGCAGACATGACCGCCCAGTACGTGCTGTTGCGTCCGCGCGGCTGGGTGCGCTACACCCCGTTGTGGCTGCTACCGGTGCCCGCGCTGTGGTTCGCCTACGTGCTGGCGTTCAACCCCACCGACCAGATCATGGACCTCACCGGGCCGTGCCCGTGGCACATGCTGTTCGGCATCGACGGGCCAACCTGTGGCATCACCCGGATGACCTGGTACCTCCTGCACGGCGACCTGATCAACGCCGCCCGGATGCACCTCGCCGCGATCCTCCTGGTGCCGGTCGGCGCCTACGCCTACCTGTGGTGGGCGGCCGGCTGGGTGTTCAGCCGGCGCCTACCCATGGTCCGGATCACCAAACCCGTCGCGGTCGGCGCCGTCGTCGTCTTCCTGCTGTATTCGGTGGTGCTGCGCAACCTGCCCTGGCCACCGTTCGACTGGTTCTACGTGGCCGACCTGACCTAGAAAAGGCGGTGTTACCGGCTGGGCCGGCGCGTCGCACCCGCATAACCTGAACAGACAGGGGAAGGAAACCAGGCATGGACGTCAGCCAGCGCGCCTCCGACGCCGACCGACAGCACGTCGTCGAGGCCTTGCAACGGCACACCGCCGACGGGCGGCTGAGCCTCGACGAGTTCGCCGCCCGCACGGACGCCACCTACCGCGCCGTCACCTACGCCGACCTGGCTCCCATCACCGCGGACCTGCCCGCCGAGCCCGTCCGCCGGCGCCTGCCCCGCACGCCGGTCGCCATCGCCCTGGTCGTCGCGGTCGCGCTTGCGGTGCTGCTCGGCGCTGGTGTCGCGGCGCAGGCAGCCGGCCTGGTCCACGTGGACACGATGATGGCCACCATGGGGCGCGGCATGGGCGGCTGCCGCTGATCATCCTCGGGGCGTCGAAGGGCCGGCCGGTCCGCGCCGACATTACGTCCGATGAGGTAAGGCGGTGTCGATGCCGGGATGGACGGGTCGGGGCGCGCGGTTGTGTGATGGTCGCGCCGTCGCGGCCGGCGTGCAGGTCACCATTCCGGGTCACCGCGACGCCGGTCGGGATGACGTTGTCACCGTCGACGGTCACCGCCACCACGGTGCCGTCCGTCCGGCGCGTCGCGGCACGCGCCGTCGTATGCCAGAAGTCGATGCTCAACCGAGCGCCGTCGCCACCCATCGGCCGTCGACCTCCCCAACCACGTCGACATCCCTGAGTGAAGTGTGTCAAAGCCCGGAAAGTTCTCGCAGCCCGCGGAACACCGACCATGACCGCGTTTGCACGTATATATGCAGAATCCTCATCCTCCTGCCGGCTCACGGACGGCAGCGCCGCCGCTCACGGGTTGTTGCCGACAGTCCCGGGCTGGAATTCTCGACACCACGGAGGGACAAATGATCGAGCGCGATGGCGGCCGTTGATGATCAGATTCATTGGGCGAGTAGTCCAGGTCGTTCGCTACCTGGTGATCGTCTCCGTGATCCTCGTCGGCCTGCCGTGGGCCGCGGTCTACTTCGTCGGTTGGCCGTTGCCTCGCAGCGTCCCCGACGCGGCGACCATCAAAGACTGGATCGATCACCCCATGGCCGGTATGCGGTTCTGGAAGGGCGTATCGATCATCTTCTGGCCCGCGTGGGCCACCCTCGTCGCGTTCCTGGTTGTGGACGTGCTCGCCCAGCTCGGCCGCATCCGCCCACCCCGCATCCGGATACGGCCACTGCAGGGCCTCGCCGCCGGCATGGTCGGCGCCACCGTCGCCACGGTCTCCAGTGGCGTCGGCCATGCCGCCCCACCCGCCGTAGTAGCCCCCGCCATCGTGCCGACCGTCGATCCCGGCGGCGACACGGAGGGGACCGCAACCTACTACGTCGTCGAGCGCGGCGACTGGTTGTCGGCCATCGCGGCCCGGTTCCTCGGCGACCAGGACGCTTACCCACGAATCCAGGCGCTGAACACCGACCTTGAGGCCCGCGATAGCCGGTTCCCTAACCACATTGAGCCGGGCTGGCGCCTGATCCTGCCCGCCGATGCGTACGACCGGGGCATCCGGCTGCACGCCGCCGGCACCTTCCAGCAGCCTCCCGCATCGCCCACCGCCACCCCGGTCGAGCTGGACCCGACCCCGCCTGCTGGGGCCGAGACGCCCACCGCCACCGTGGACGAGCCGACCCCGACCATGACCGGCATCCCATCGCCGCACGCTGATGCCGCGCCTCCGGACGTCCAGCTTGACAGCAACGGCGACGGCCACCCGGACGTGATCGTCGGGCAATCCACCACCGGCGCGATGGCCGGCGCCGGCCTGCTGGCCAGCCTGCTATTCGCGCTGCTCACCGCCGAACGACGCCGACAGCGCGGCCTCTACGCCGCCGGCCAGGAACCACCCCGCCCAGCCAACGGCCGGGCCGAACGGGAACTGCGCGCCGCCCAACAGCCCGCCGACGTCGAACGGCTCGACGCCGCGCTCCGCAGCCTCACTGACGGCCTGTCCACCCGCACGATGCCGCCCGACATCGTCGGCGTACGCCTGGTCGGCGGCGACGTACAGATCCTGCTTAGCCATCCGGCCGACGACCCGCCCCCACCCTGGCTGGATGAAGGGACCCAATGGGCGCTACCGGCCTACGTGCAGCCACCATTCACGGCCGGTCCGGCCACGGTGCTGCCGGCGCTGGTCACCATCGGCAGCCGCGCCGGCCGGCACCTGCTCATCGACCTGGAACGCCTGGGCACGCTGTCCATCGGTGGGCACCCTACCGCGCCCGCGACCTGCTACGCCATATCGCCTGCGAGCTGGCCTGCAACACCTGGTCAGACCACGCCACCGTGATCCTCTCCGGCTTCGGCGACGAGGCCGACACCATCACGGAGATCGGCCCCGACCGCGTCGTCACCGCCGACTCGGCCAGCTCGGCCATAACGACCGTGCGCGCCGAAATGGGCAAGCGCACCGCCAGTGGAGCTACCGCACCGGCGACGCTGCTGCTCGTCGCCAGCCCCGACGCGGCCACCCGCACCGCACTCGCCGAGTTGCACCAGGCCCTCGCCAACACGGGCCGTTGCGGCGTAGCCGTGGTCACCACGGTGCCCGACGGCACCCCGATCGGCACCGCCATGCTCACCCTCACCGACACCGGACAACTTCGAGCCGACCTGCCCGGCCTACGGCTGAGCACCGACGCCGCCACCGTCCCGCTCGACATGCTCGAACCCATGGCCGCCGTCTTCCGCGCCGCCCACGTCCCCCCGGCGACCGCGGCACCCTCCCCTCCACCGACCGACCTGCCGCCGTGGGACGACACCATCAACCCGGTCGACGGCGTGTTAGCCGTGTTCGAGCCAACCCAACCAGACATAGGCCCGTCCCTGGCGTCACTGGTGGTGTCCGACAACGGCGCTACCCAAGCGGCGGCGCCGCAGGTCCAGGACGAGCTCGACGACGACCTCGCCGCGTGGCTCGACGGCACCAACAGCCCACCACGGTTGGGCATCCTCGGCCCGATCGAGGTCCGCATGCCCGGCGTGCTCAACGACAGCCCCCACCGCCTCTACACCGAGATGCTGCTCTACCTACTCACCCGCCCAACCCGAGGCGCTGACCGGGCCACCATCGAAGACGCCCTGTGGTACGGCCATGCCGCCGGAGAGACCACCGTCCGCAAAGTCATGTACAAACTGCGGCAATGGCTCGGCCCCCACCCAGGCGGCGGCGAATGGATCCCCACCAACGACGACGTCGACGGCGTCTACCAGATACAAGACGGCGTCCTGTTCGACTGGCACCTTCTTCTGCAACTCAACAAACGCGGCAACACCCGAGGCGCCGACGGCATCGCCGACCTGCGCGCCGCGCTGGAGCTCGTCCGCGGCGCACCCATGAACAACCGGCCCGACACCGGTCCCTACCGCCGCCCCTACACGTGGATCGGCGACTCCGACATCGCCCCCGGTCGGCTCATCGCCACCATCGCCGGTATCGCCCACCGCGTCGCCGAGCACCACCTGGCCATCGGCGACCCAACTACCGCCCGCTGGGCCATCGACCAAGCCTGGCTCGCCGACCCCGAACGCAGCTTCGACGACCTCTGGCACGACCGCATGCAAGCCGAACACCAGGCCGGCAACACCGTCGCATTGCAGCAGCTGGTAAACGAGTACCTTGCCTCTAACGAAGCCGAAGTGCCCGAGGACCTACCCACCCCGATCTACAACCGCATCCGCGCCCTGCTTCCAGCGGCGTAGAACCGCTTTCAAATACGGCCTTGAGCCAACGACACTTCACTCGAACTAAGCCATGAACTAGCCACCGACCCTTGGACCTCAGTGATCGGGCCGCCCGCGTCGCGATACGATCAGCACATATGTGCGATCGGAGGTCGGCATGGCCGGTGCCCCACAGCTTCGAGAGGCCGGATGGTTCGTGACCGGCCGTGACAACGACCCGGTGCGTCATCTGTTCGTTCGACTGGAGGAGCGGACGGATGGCAGCGGGACCTGGACCGTCGAGCTGCATCTTTGCCAGGCACGTCGAACCAAGCCCGGCACGGCGGCACGGATGTACGCCACCGAGGCCGATGCGCGTGCGGCCCTGCAGGCGATCTACCTACTCAGCCGTCACCTGGTCGATCTCCCGACATGGGACCCTGCCGTCACGGCGCCCGGTCGGTGGAAGGTGCGCGTGGGAGAACCCACGCCACAGGACCTCCAGATGCGCCGCCGGAGTCGTGTCGCCGCGTGAGCCAGCACGCGGATAGCGGGCCGCATGCCCATAGCTGCGCCGAGATCCTTCGGGGCGTCGGTGGCCAGACTGGTGGGGGAGTCTCGCCGTGGCTTTATGTCCACAGTGGACCTATGTCTCACCGCGCGGTCGGACGGCCATCTCGCGGTATTCCTGAGGCAAGTCCACACCTAGCTCCTGTGCGCGTCGCCGCAAGGCTCCGGTCATAACGGCGTAGCGGATGTTCCGCAACGCCCGGGTGGACAGATTGAAGTGCTCGCGGGCGAGTCGTTCGTCCTGCATCGATGCCCAACCTAGGTCTGGTTGCTGGCACATCGCCAGCCATGTGCTGACCCACCGCGTCAGGGTGGCCGGTGTGGAGGGCACTGTCACCTTCGCGTCGTCGTCGGCAGAGGCAGAGAGCGCCCGGGATGAGTCTTTTCGTACCGCGCGCGGACGCACCGGCGCGACGTCTGTGGAGACGGATGGTGGGCTCAGCACAGCATTCGGCCGGTCCGGTGCAGGAGGGGGTGTGGGCGCCCGACGTCGCGCCTCACGCTTGGCCGTTCGGACCCGGTTGAGGTTGGCCACTGCGTTCGCCACCGTGCCCGGCGTCCCCTCCGGCGGTGGATGATTGCGCCAAGCCACCGCCGCCAGGAGCGTATTCGTTGGCCAAGTTAGCCAGCGGATGCCGAACTTCGGGTTCTCTCGCCGCACATTGTCGGCACCCTCCTCAAACTGGTTGAGGAACTCGTCGAACATGAACATGCCGAAGAGCGACAAAAGCGCAACGTAGCCGCCGGCGAGGGCGTTGCCGCTCTTGCTGAACTCGTGCGCGAAGTTGATCGTCGCCGACGCCAAGGCCGCGCCCCACACGACTCGATAGCAGCGGTCCGGTGCTTTGCCCCGCTTGATCGCGCGGAACGCCAGCATTGCGAATGTCACGCTGACCCCGTCCAACGTGCCCGGCACCAGGTACTCCCAGCCGCCTCGCCATCCGAGCGTGTCGTGCCCGAACGCCACCAACCCGTGCAAGCTGCCACCGAGGACCATTAGCCAGAACAGGCCAGCCGGCACCAGGCTCGCCAACGTCAACGCGGTGTCCTTGGCCCGGCCCTGTGAAGCCAGGCTCGGGTCGGCCACGCGCTGGCCCGCCCGCCGCACTTGCCGCCGTGCGAACGACCACGTCGCAGCCGTCAGCACGATGTTGGCCGCCATCGCCGCCACCCACACCCCCGGCGGCACTGCTGACACGGAGGCGACGATGTCTGACCATGCATTCACCACAAAACCGGCCAGCGCTCGCGGGGTGCACGTGACTCATCCATGCCGCCAGGTTTGCTCGTCGCCGTGGACCACCGCGTGGACCACGCGTGGACCACCTGTGGACCATCCACCGCGTCGCCGGCCGTGGCGGAAGAGTAGGGCGGCTCGGCTCGGTTCCACACGCTGCGACGAGGGATCGGACTGCACTGGCGTCGCTCATGAGGCGTTGTTGAGCAGTTCGACTGTCTCGGGGTCGTACGAAAGACCCATCCATCCGCGGGGAACTCCTAGTCCAGTGGAGATGCGGCCAAGGAGCGCGTAGGTGGTCACTCTGCGACCTGCGAGTATCTCGGAGATCTCGGACTGCGACTGGCCGGTCGCAGCGGCAATGCGTCGCTGGGAGACACCAATCCGGTTTAGTGCCCTGAACACAGCCTGAAGGTCGTGTCTTGCCAACGCGAGGCGCAAGTCAGGGCGCTCGAACACGGAAGGCTTCTGCGTGCCGAGCCGCTTCACCGAAGGTTCGACGCCGAGCACCCGGAGCATCTCCGCGGCGGCCCTTAGTGCGGCCGGTCCGTTCTCGGCAAGGCCTGGCGTGACATGCCCGCTCAGATGGAGGTCTCGCAAAACGGCTGCAACGAGCCGCCCAGCCTCCTCGTAGCGATCGGTGAGGGTCATAGCGTTAGGGTGCTCTTTGGGCTAGACCAGAGTCAAGTATCAGAGTACAGTTGACCTAGGACTAGTTTACCCTGGTCTACCGTCACGCCATGAGGCTGGTTGGGTCCGGCGAGATCCGCGTCATGCTTGGGGGCGTCAGCAAGCAGCGCGCCTTCCAGATCACGACACGCAAGGGCTTCCCTGAGCCGATCGCTGTCCTCATGCAGGGAAAGGTCTGGCTTGCCGAGGACGTCGAGAAGTGGATCAAGGCGAATCGGGCAGGGTTGGTCTAGACCCTCTGGCGTAGTGGGGGGAACTCGGCGAGGCGGAGCGGAACTCAACGCGCTCATCGCCGACCGGCCGCACGCGAGTGTTCGCGACGTCGCCGATCGCTGTCATCACACAGGCAACCGGGACCGGACCGGTCTCAGAACCGCGTCAGCGCCGGTGACTGGTCGTCGCCGCCTCCACCGCGGCTCGCGCGGGGTGCGCGCCTGCCTGGCGCGTCGGAACTCGTCAGCAGCGGCCAGCAATTCTGCATGGCGTTCCCGCACGAGAGCGGAAAGGACATCTGGATGGTGGATCATGGCTTCTCCCCTGAACCGGGACTCGCGGACACTTGGCCGGTGCGCAGGGAATGCCACCGACACCGCAAGCGTCGGCGGTCGCGAGCACCCGCACATCAGTACCCGCTACGGCTCTTCGCACGGACTCCACCTCCGTGCCACAGAGCTGCGCCGGCCAGGCACTGTTAGCGGCGCGAGACGCGCCGGGGAGGCTTGGCCGGAGCAACCACTCCGGCCGCATGTGATGCACGGCAACGTCATCCGTCGGCAGACCGTGACCTTCGACATCGGCGATGATGGCGGCGCTCCGCTTGTTCGTGGCCGTTGACGAGCCACCGGGCAAATCCGGATGGTCAATCAGGACCGAAGAACCCACTCGAATCTCGTCATCGCGAAAGATTCCTCATCGCCTACGGCGGTCACCTCACGGCCGCCGGCGGGTCGCTGTGACGATGTTTAATGGACAGGGCCGCCCGCGACGCATCGGCCGCGGTGATGCGCTTACCTTCGGCCTCGGCTGCGGCGAGGGCGTCAGTGCCGAGAGCATTGAGCAGCGCGTCACGGAGCATGGTGTCGGGTAGCTGGATCGGTCGCATGTGGACGGCGGCTGACTCGCGAGCGGCGTGCGCTGTACCGAGGAGAACGGCGGCCTGCCGGTGGCGGCCCTGGGCGTGGTGCACGGCGGCGAGGGCCTCAAGCGCGTTAACGAGTACGAAGGACTGGCCGGCGAGCATGATGGCGTCGATGCTCGCGGCCAGCAGTTCTTCGGCTCGGTCCAGCCGTCCTCCCTCGTGGGCCGACACCCCGAGCATGTACAGCGCCCGGCCGGTGCAGCGGTGGTCACCGAGTCGGCGCAGCGTCGGGAGACTATCTCCCATGAGCCGGGCGGCATCGTCGTGGTCACCGCGTTGCCATGCCAGTTGAGCGAAGCCGACCTGGGCGTGAATAAGATCCTCCTGGCTACCAGCGGCCTCAGCGAGTGCCTGGCTCTCGGTGAGCCACGCGTGCACCTCGTCATCGGCCAGGCCGGCATAGATGGATCGTTGGGCCAGGATGAACAGTGCGTTGGCTGCGTACATCTGGTCCCCGACGGCGCGAAAGAGATCCACGCTGGCAACTCCCCAGTGCCGCACTTCGGTCAACTCGCCGGCGACCTGCGCCAGGCCCTGCATGGTGAGAGCACGCTCCCAAGGGTGATCGGCGTCCAGCCGATCCAACGCGTCGTGCAGCGCGGGCACGGCCAACTCCGGCTGGACCCACATGGCGCCCATCCCGACCGCCCGGGCAGCGAGAGCTCGGCTGAAGTCGTCAAGGCCGGCGGCGAGGCGCTCGGCTCGACGGGCCAGGTCGAAGGAGGCCCGCGCATCAGATGGCTGCCGGATGGCGCTCGCGGCGGCGAGTCCGGCAACCGTTCGGGCCGTGGCCGGAGGTTCACCGAGCTCCAGTGCCCGCTCGATCCAGGTCCATGCCTCTCGTCGCTGCCCGGTGACGTCCCAGAACCGCTGTAGTGCGGCGACCCACCGCCAGCTCGCCTCGATATCGGCTGTCTCGACGCTGTGCGCCAGCCCGGCTCGCAGGTTCGGCTGTTCGGTGGTGAGCCGGTCGATCGCGGCCCGTTGGTGTGCCGTTCGCAGAAGGCCGGCGGCATCTTCAGCCAGTTCAAGATAGTGATGGGCATGGGCGCGTCTGGCCTCGGGCTCGACGCCAGAGGCTGCCAGCCGTTGCGTGGCGTACGCCCGCAGACTCTCCAGCAGCCGATACCGGCGGGGGCCGCGACCGACGCTGGAAACCAGCGACTTGTCAACCAATCGCGGCAGGAGGCCTAACACGGCCGAGTCCGGGGAGCCGATGTTCCGATGCACGGCACGCGCTGCCTCGAAGTCGAAGTCCGCCGGGAAGACGCCGAACCGATCAAACAACTCCCGCTCTGGATCGTCGATGAGGTCGTAGCTCCAATCGATAGCGGCACGAAGTGTTCGGTGGCGCGGCGGAGCCGTGCGGGCCCCGGCGGAGAGCAACTCGAATCGCTGGTCCAGATGCCGCAAAAGCTCGGCCGGGTCGAAGCTTCGCACCAGCGCCGCAGCCAGCTCGATGGCCAGCGGAATCCCGTCGAGCCGGCGGCAGATCGCAGCGATGTCTGCGACGTTGGCTTCGGTGAGCGCGAAGCCGGGTGACACTACCGCCGCTCGCACCACAAACAGGCGTACGGCATCAGAGTCGGCGGCAGCGGCCAGCGACGTCGGTACGGGCATCGGCAGCACCTGGTAGGTGGCCTCGCCGGCCACGGCAAGTGGTTCCCGACTTGTGGCGAGCACCCAAAGCTGCGGGCCGGCGGCCAGGAGATCAGCGACGATCTCGACGGCGGCCGCGATCACGTGCTCGCAGTTATCCACGAGCAGCAGGCACCTCATTCCGCCAGCGACATCGCGCAGCACCTCGCGAAGCGGCCATCCGGGTTGCGGTACGACACCCAAGGCGCGGGCCACCGTGTCGGCAACAAGATCAGGCGTAACGGGTGCGAGATCCGCGAGTCGGGCGCCGTCCGGGAACTCGTCGGCCACCTGCCCAGCGACGTGCAGCGCGAGGCGGGTCTTGCCCACACCGCCGGGCCCGATGAGCGTGACCAGGCGATGGCTGGCCGCCAGCGTGGTGAGCTCGCTTGTCTCGTTCTCTCGGCCGATGAGGCTGGTCAGCGGCATCGGTAGCGCCACCTCCGCGCGGACCGACCGGCGCAGCTCGACCCCCAGATCGGCCAGCGCGGTGCGGTCGCTGACGCCGAGCTTTCGCAGCAGAGAGGCGATGTGGCTCTCCACGGTCCGGACCGAGACGTACAAGCGTTCAGCGATCTCGCGGTTGCGCAGCCGCTCGGCGACCGCCGAAAGCACCTCGGCCTCACGTTCGGTCACGCCGGCGCGGGTCAGCCGCTCTGGCATGCGAACACCGTCGGCTGCCATGCACGCATTGTCCGGCACGGCGCCCACCGCAGCTTACGGAGGTCACGTCCGTACCCGGATCCGTACGGCGCACGGATGTGGTGTCGCCGCCGGTCGCCGACGCTGGGTCCATGCCTATCGACCGCCACCGTTGGGATGTCGTCGTCGTCGGCGCCCGCGCCGCCGGGTCCGCGACCGCGCTGCTCCTGGCCCGGCTAGGTCATGACGTACTGCTGCTGGACAGGGCCGTCTTCCCGGCCGACACACTTTCCACACACCAGATCGCCCGGACGGGCGTGGTGCAGCTGCAACGGTGGGGGCTGCTTCAGACGGTACTCGACAGCGGTGCACCGGCCATCCGACAGGTCACCTTCAGCACGCCGGCTGAGTCGACCACTCGACAGATCAAATACAAGTCTGGAGTCGACCTGCTCGTAGCGCCCCGCCGCTACATTCTCGACCCCATCGTCGCGCAGGCAGCAGCCGATGCTGGCGCCGAGCTGCGGCTCGGTGTCACCGTTACGGGCCTGCACCTCAACGACGCCGGACGCGTCACCGGTGTGTACGGACACGACCAAGCCGGAACACCGCTAGACGTCCAGGCGCGGTTCGTCGTCGGCGCCGACGGCTTGGGCTCACGGGTCGCCCGCGCGATCGGAGCGGAGGTTACCTCGTCCCGCGGCGACCGCGGCGCGGTGCAGTACGCCTACTACGGCGGGATCCCGTGGCCGGGCATTGAGCTCATCGCTGCCGACCGAGCCCTTACCGGCGTCTTTCCAACTCACCACGGCGAGGCCTGCATCTGGATCTGCAACCCGTCAATCGATGCGCACCAATCCCGCCGTGGTGCATCGTCGCGCGAAGATGCGTTTACGACCTACCTGGACCGCACCGCGCCCGAGTTGGCGCAACGGCTGCGCTCTGGCAGGCGCACGTCTCCGGTTCGGGGCATGCTCCGTACGCCCAACTTCGTCCGCCAGGCGCACGGACCGGGCTGGGCCCTCGTCGGCGATGCCGGCTACCACCGCGACGCCGTCACCGGCCACGGCCTCAGCGACGCCTACCGGGACGCAGAGCTGCTCGCTGTCGCGCTACACCGATCGCTTCGGGGCGAGCTCGACGACACCACCGCCCTTACCAACTACCAACTCCAGCGGGATGAGTCTCTTCGCGAGATCTATGACCTTACCTGCGCGTTGGCGAGCTACCCGCCCTTACCGGAGTTCGTCGAACTACAGAAGCGGCTCAGCGCCGCCATTGATGTGGAGGCCGCCGAGGCATCCGCCCGCCCGACCCCAGGCGACCGCGAGTTTGCCCCCGCGTAAATCCGTCCGTTCTGGCCAACCACCAGCCTGCGCGTCCGCGCAGCACCACACCGAAAGGAACACGCACGTGACCTCAACGGTCAACGAGTCGACGCGCAACGGCGTCGACACCGCCACCCTCTTCGCCACCCTCGATGCGGTCAAGGCTGCGCCGGAAGCCGCCAAGTTCCAGTTCCGGACCGGCAACGAATGGATCAGCGGCACCCACAGCCGCGGCACCATCCACGGCTTCTTCGGCGTCGGCGAAGAGCGAACCCACGAACGCAGCTTCCACTTCGACGCCGACCATCCTGCCGTCCTTGTCGGCCGGGACAACGGCCCGACCCCGGTCGAATACGTGCTGCACGCGCTGGCCGCTTGCATGACTGCCGGACTGGCCAACATCGCCGCGGCCCGCGGCATCCACCTCACCGAGGTGCGCTCCACCATCACCGGTGACATCGACCTCAACGGCATCCTGGGGCTGAACCCCAACGTCCGCAACGGCTACCAAGGCATCGCCGTTCGCTTCACCGTCAAGGGCGACGCTGCGCCGGAGAAGCTGCGTGAGCTCGTCGAGCAGTCCCGGGCCCGCTCCGCCGTCTACGACATCCTCACCAACACCGTGCCAATCACGATCGACGTCGCGACCGGTTGAGCCCATCGTGGGGCCGGGCGCGGCGTCGCTCGGCCCCTTTTAAGCCTCAGAACGGAGAATCTGCATGTCACACGGCGCCAAGTACCTGCCTGCCCAGGCAGCGGATCGGCTAAACGGCTGGATCGGCTTCCTCCGGGTCCCCGAAACGAGTCCGGAAGCGCAACGCAGCTTCGAGGAGGACATCGCCGAACTGGGATATGTCATGAACACCTCCCGGTTGTGGGCGTACCAGCCCAGCACCCTGGCTGGATTGTTCAACCTGCTGCGACAGGCCAACTCCACGGACAACCTCACTCTTCGCCAGCGCCAGATTCTCGTCACGGCATGCGCGTCAGCCTTCGGCGACTCCTACTGCTCACTGGCATGGGGTGGCAAGCTCGCCAAGGCAAGCGATGCGAACACGGCCGCCGGGGTACTGCGGGGGCTCGACGATCGCTTGAACGCCAACGAACGGGCCATGGCCAAATGGGCGCGCATGGTGGCGAAGGATCCCAACGCCACCACCCCAGACGACGTCCGAGACCTGCGGGACGCGGGGTTCATTGACTCCCAAATCTTCACCATGACGGTGTTCGTCGCGCTGCGCCTCGCCTTCTCCACGGTCAACGACGCGCTGGGACTATCCCCGGACGCCGCCCTGCGGTCGACCGTGCCGGCCATAGTCTTGGACGCTGTCACGGTCGGGCGCCCCATCGAAAACCATCCGAGATGACCAAGCAAGCAGGGCGTACCGCCGATTCGGCGTCACGAACCGAAGCGAGCCGAGCATTCGCCCGCCGGCTCGCGGCGGAATCAATCGCCAACGGTGACGCCACCGGCTGGTTCGAGACCCTCTACGCGGCCGCCGCGCACGGCACGGCCACGGTTCCGTGGGCGGGCTTCGCCCCCCACCCGCAGTTGGTCTCCACATTGGACCGTCCCGGTATCGGCGGTGCCGTCGTGGTCGGATGCGGACTGGGCGACGACGCGGAATATGTGGCCTCGCTCGGCTATGTCACGACGGCGTTCGATGTGTCACGGACGGCGATCGCCACCGCCCGGCGGCGCTTCCCCAAGTCCACGGTCGAGTACGTCACTGCCGACCTGCTTGCGCCGCCACGTTCCTGGGACGGAGCCTTCGATCTTGTCGTTGAGATCTTCACGCTTCAGGTTCTGACCGGACGGGCGCGATACGCCGCCTTCGCCCACATCGCCCAACTGGTCGCGCCCGGTGGCCGGCTGCTGGTTCTCGCCGGAGCCCGCCACGAGGGCGACGACCCAGGCGAAATGCCCTGGCCACTGACTAGGCCCGAGATCGAGCAGTTCACGACGCACGGCCTAGCCGCTAGCTCCATTGTGGAGGTCGTTGACGACGAGAGTCGCGGGCCGATCCGGCGCTGGATCGCGTTGTTTGACCGTGAAGACGGCGGGGACCTCGCCTCGCCCCGGGATCGCGGTGGTAAGGCCCAGGTCCTCCGCGGCAGCAAGGGAGACGACGTCGCATCGGGGGAGCCACCCAGAAGGACGACTACCACCGCGTCATCGAAAACGCCGGCCTGCGGGTGGTCGAGACTCGTACCAACCCCTGCGAGTTCATCTCCGAACAGGCGCGCAGCGCCAGCGGAACCTCCGGCGTCAAGAGCATCTCTCTTCTCGCCGTCAAGCCGCGTGACCATTGAGTGCCGGGCCTCGGCTGATCAGAAGGTAACGGGTGTGGTCGCCCGGAGCGGCCACTCGGCCAACCGTCCCGGCTCGAGTGACGCGCCGCGTTGGTCAGCATGCCGTCGGCTCCTGCGGGGCCATCGCGGCCACGGCCGGCTCAGCTGTCACGAGGATGCGTACCTCGGCCTCCTCCCGGCACGAGCACTAACGGGTAAGTACTGGATGAGCGTCGAACAGCTCGAGAGGCCTTATTGCCGCCTCGGCATGCGCTCGGATGTCGATGGCGTAACGGGTTCCCGCCAACATCGGCTCCTAGCAGCCCAGGTCATCCCGCAGGATCCGCACGAACCGCGGGTTCTGCCGGATAACCATGGGATCCGTCCGGCGGCCACGCGACGGTTGGCCGGGTGTATGAACGTCGTCGCCCCGGTTGCGGTCAGGTTGTTGGTGGCGTGATCGCGTCGAGAAGGGTCTCGATGGCTGTGGCTCTTGTGGAGTGCGTGAACCAGCGTGCCTCGTATCGGATCTGTACGGGTTGCCCGCCGTCGAGCACTGGACGGGTCGGTTCGTCTGTGCCGAACTTCGATCGTGGCAGCAGCGCGCCGCCGAGGCCCAGGTGGGCCCACTCTTGAAGGCTGCGGTAGCTGTCCGCCTCGCCGGGGTAGGGATGCAGATGGGCGCCGGACTGGGCGAACAGGGTGCGGGTAAAGGTACTCAGTCCGCAGCCTTCGCCGACCATGACCAGCGGTTTGCCGGAAAGGTCGCCGAGTTCGACCGGGCCGTCGGCGGCCGGGGTGAGGGTCGGGGCGGTGCTGGGCAGGTAGTGGATTGCTTCGGCGCCGATCAGGCGGCGGGCGGAGCCGTCAGCACCGGCGACCGCGGGGACGAAGATGACGTCGAGATGGCGGCCGAGGAGGCCGGCGCGCAGGTCGGCGAGGTTGTCTTCGGTGAGCACGAGGGCGATTGGCGGGTCGTGGCGAGCGGCTTCGAAGACCCGAGCGATCAGAGCGGGTGGGATCAGTGGCGATACTCCGACGCGTAGCGGTTGGGCGTTGACGCCGGCTGCGGCGCGGGCCTCGGAGAGCATGGTTTCCAGGCTGGCGAGGGCAGCGTTGACTTGGGGCAGCACCCGCAGGGCCAGCGCGGTCGGGATGGCGCCGGTGGTGGAGCGGGTGAACAGCGCACCGCCCAGCACACGTTCCAACGCGGCGATGCCGTTGGACAGGGCCGGCTGGGTGACGCCGAGCGACGCGGCGGCGCGGGAAAACGAACCCAGGTCGGCGGCGGCACGCACGTAGTACAACTGGGTGACCTTCACCGTGTCGCCATACATTCTCGTTATATCTGCCATGCGACAACACCCACTTCCCAGTCACAAGTACCGCTGTCAGTATGGCATACAAGGAACCACCACCGTCAGGTGTGCAACCATCGTTATAAGGAGCCGTTATGGCAATGTTGGAGATCACGCTCAAGATCGCGGACGAGAATCGGGCGGCGGCGGCTGGCGTCTACACGAAGTACCGGCAGGCGTTCCTGGACCAGGTTCCCGGCGCGAAGTCCAAGCAGCTTCTCGTGCGCGGCGATGATGTGCAGGTGCTGCACGGCTTCGCCTCGGTATCGGATGCGGAGGCCTACCTGTCCAGCAGCCTATTCACGACCGATGTCGTCGGCGAACTGTCACCCCTGCTTGTTGCAGGGCCCGAGGTACGGATCTACGAGGAAGCCTGACCGCCCCGCGACGATCAATAGGCGCTACAGATGACGATCCCAGCGCGGCGCGTGGTGGTTGTCGGTGCCGGTGTCGCCGGATTGACCGTGACCGCCACACTCGCCGCGGCCGGCCTCGACGTGCTGTGTCTGGAAGCCCGCGATCGGATCGGCGGACGAGTATTGTCCGTCGATGTCGCCGGCGGGTCACTCGACCTCGGGGCGACCTGGTTCTGGGCCGGCGAGCGGCGGGTCCAGAACTTGGCCGCCGAGCTGGGCGTGCAGACCTTCGAACAACACTGCGCCGGCGCCGCGTTATTCGACCATCCCGCCGGTGTACTGCGCCTCGACGACAATCCGATCGACGTTGCGGCCGGCCGCTACACCGCGGGCGCGCACAGCCTGACCCGGGCCCTGGCTTCGACCATTCCCGCCCCAAGCATTCAGCGGAGCAGTCCCGTCACTTCGATCACGACTGATCCGACGGGACTGTTGGTCGATACCGCGACCGGCGCCAGTCACGCCGCACACGTCGTCCTCGCGATTCCGCCCGCCCTAGCAGCCACAACGATCGATATGCGACCCGGGCTGCCAAATCGGTTGCTGCGGCTGGCCCAATCCACCCCTGTGTGGATGGGTGCGATCACAAAAATTGTGGTCCAGTACCCCGACGCTTTCTGGCGTCGACAGGGACTCGCCGGCACCGCAGTCAGCCTGCTCGGCCCGCTACGGGAGCTGCACGACATGTCCGGGCCGCACGGCAACCCGGCGGCGTTGTTCGGCTTCACCACCGACATGACACCGGACACGGTGAACATGAATACGCGTGTCCTCAGCCAGCTTGTGCGCCTCTACGGCCCAGAAGCCGCAGACCCGATCCGGATAATCCTCCAGGACTGGAGCCGGGAAGCCTTCACCTTACCGGCCGGCGTCGAGCCCTCCACCAACTACGCGCTGTTTGGCCATTCGCTCTACGCCACACCAACATTCGACGGGCGGCTGCACTGGGCCGCCACCGAAACCTCGTCCGTCCATCCAGGCCGCGTCGAAGGTGCGATAGCCGCAGCGCTCCGCGCCACCCAGGCAATACTCGCGAACCTAAACGGCCCACGGCAGAAGGACTACACGGAAGTGGGGCGGCACTGACTGCGTCTCCACGTTCAGCTACAACCACACGACAAAAATCGCAGTCCGAGATCTTTATCCTGATGCTGGTCCCTATTGGGATCGTCGCTGGCTGGACCTCACGCCACCCCTTCGACCTGATTTGGAACTACGGTCTGCGACACCTGACCGGATCACCAGCCCTGCCGCCCAATCCGCAACGCCGCCGCCACGCCTTCAAACTCGCCACCATCTTCTTGGTCGCTATCGGGCTGCTGTTCGCGTTCGGGTACGCCACGGTGGCATTGATTCTCGGTGCCTTGATGGTTGCAGTATGTGGTCTGGTCACTAGCGTCAACTTTTGCGTGCCCTCAACGATGCTGAACATTGTGGATACCAAGAGGAATGAGCGACGCGGGAGCTCCTAAACGCCATCGTCCTGAGTCAAGCCGTCGCGGTACGGCGCGCGGTGGCGGACCCGACCGGCCCAGCCCCACAAGCGGTCCAGGTTGAGTCCGCGGGTCGGGAGGGTACCCCCGTGTTCACGGTCGTCACCAACAACGAGGACGCGCCAGCAGGCCAGGTTGACGGCGGGTCGCTGATCGACGAGATCGTGAGGGAGGACGCGCGGCGGATGCCCGCCGCCGCGCTGGAGGCCGATGTCGCTGCGTACGTCGCAGGCACGCCGAAGATCACCGAGGTGTTGCCGCTGTACCTGCACGGCCTGTCTACACAGGACTTCGCTCCAGCGTTGGAGGGGTGGCTCGGCACCGGTGCGGGCCCGTCCGCGGCGACGATCACCGGCTGACCGGTCAGTGGCAGGACGAGGCGCGCCAGTTCAACAAACCGGGATCTGTCCAGTGTGGACTAGTCTACCTGTGGGCAGACGGGGTACACCTCAACGTACGCCTGGACGAGGAGAATCTCGACGAGCTGCTCGCGTTCTACGACTACCCCGCCGAGCAATGGCTCCACCTGCGCACGACCAACCCGATGGAGTCGACCTTCGCCACCGTGCGTCACCGCACCAAGGTCCCAAGGGGCGCGGCGTAGCCAGGATCCATCCACAGGTATTGACAATTGCTCCAGTTCGCGCTGTGACCACTGTTAGGCTGAGTTCGTGCGGCATGTGCTGATCCTGGGTGCGGGCTTTGGCGGGCTGGAACTCGCCACACTTCTCTCCGGGTCAATGAGCGACGAGTTCCATGTCACCCTCATCGACCAGAACGACACGTTCATCTTCGGCTTCTCAAAGCTGGAGATCCTCATTGGACGCCAGACCCGGGAGGCGGTCAGTCTCCCGTACCGCGACATCACGAAGCCCGGCGTGCGGTTCCGCCAGGAGCGCGTAATCGCCATCGATCCGCCGCGGCGACACGTGGTCACGGACGGTGGCACCTACGATTCCGACTTCCTCGTTGTCGCCCTGGGGGCCGACTACGACCCGGCGGTAACCCCGGGTTTCGTGGCGGACGGCCATGAGTACTACTCACCGGCCGGCGCGGAACGGCTGCGCGATGCGCTCGCGGCCTTTACCGGTGGCACGCTGATCGTGGCCATCCTTGGGGTCCCGTTCAAGTGTCCACCCGCGCCGTACGAGGGTGCGCTCCTGATCCATGAGTACCTCATGGAGCGCGGAGTGCGTGACGTGACCGATATTCAGGTGGTGAGCCCGATGGGCTCGCCGATTCCGGTCTCCGCGGAGGCGTCCGCCGCGATCGTGCTGGCACTCGCGGAGCGCGGTATCGGCTACACGCCCGGCCACCGCGTCACTGCGCTCGACCCGAGCGCACATGTCGCCCGTCTGGCTACCGGGGACCGTCCCTATGACCTCTTCGTTGGCGTCCCGGTGCACCGGGTGCCGGCGGTGGTTGCTGAGTCCGGGCTGACCAAGGGTGGCAACGACGGCTGGGCAGCGGTGAATCCCCGTACGCTGGCGACGCCCTTCCCCGGCGTCTACGCGCTCGGTGACTGCGCTGACGCCCCGGTGCCGCGGGCCGGCGTCTTCGCGGAGAACGCCGCACGGGTCGTGGCGGATCAGATCGCCGCGGCCATCCGCGGATCGGGGCCGACGGACCCGTACAACGGTCAAGGGTCGTGCTACGTCGAGTTCGGCGAGGGCCTCGTCGGCAAGCTCGACGCCGATTTCCTCTCCGGTCCGTCGCCAAGTGCGCCGTTCCTCGGGCCGTCGCTGGAGTTGGCGACGGAGAAGGCACGGTTCGCTGCCACCCGGCGGCAGCGATGGTTCGGCACTTGATGGGAAGCCTTCGCGATGTGGCGCCTTGGGGTATTCACACCGAAGGAAGTCATTGGTTCGATCCCAGTATCGTCGACGAGTACGCCGGCGTTGTACGGCCTCGTTCACCGGGCATGGCAACCTCGTTGGCGGCGGGACGCTAGACCAGCCGCACGACATACAGCAGGTACTCCTTGCGGTTGAGCGAATTGTGGTCCGACCGCGGCGGGTCGGGACTCGGGTTAACGCCTGCAGGCGACGATGCCGACTCGCGACGGCTTGAGCGAGGATCACCCGCAGATCAAACATGAGAATGCGCGTCGTGGACGTCGGCGACTTTTCCAACGACCGTTGGACCGGCGGGACGTGGACGAAGGTCGGGTGGGGTCGCGCGAGATCACCTTTGGCCGATGAGCCGGCGGTCGTGGATCTGGGACTGTGTCGATAGGCAACGGTCGGCTCCTGTCTGAGGTGCCAGCCGTTGTTACCCGGGTGGTTGTCCAGAGGGAACTGCCGTCGATGGACTCGGCCCGGGACCGGAGGGGTTCGGGTCGTGGATGGGGACCTGGAATGGCGCGAGCGCCCGGCCTCCGATTCGTCGGCGAGTTCCTGGATGGCGATCACTCCGATCTCGCCGCCGGATGGGCCGCCCGGAATTTTCCGAGGGCAGTGAATGCGCCGGACGGGTCCACCGTTATGTCAGTCGTTACCGGGACGCCGTATATCTGGATCAGGACTAGTCAGCACGTTCCTCAGAAGCCGCTGCAGGTGACAGCCGGCGCTCGAGTTCTTCAACACCTTGGTTGACCGGTCGGAACGGGCGTCGGGCTGTGTTGTGATGCGACGGTTAACGCTGACTCCCACGACCTTCCGCTGCTGGCCGCCAAGGACTACACCGCGCCCTCGCTGTTCGAACCGGCGAAACTGCTCCGCGAAGCCCGTCGCCAGAAGAACCTGCCCGACGTGGCGGTCCCCCCAGTTGGCTTGCTCGACCCGGACGGCGCATCGTGCGCTACGTCGACGCCAGCGGCCGAGGGCACCTGCATCACGGATGGGCCTGCTACCACACCGAGATGTGGACCGTCGATCTGGACGGCGTCGACATCGGCGTGGTCGGTATGGCCGTCGGCGCGCCGTTCGCCGTTCTGGTCGCCGAGTAGCTCGCCGTGTCCGGTGCCGACCTGGTCGTCAGCGTCACCTCCGCCGGCCAGATCTCTCCGATCGAGCGGCTCCCATGTTTCGTGCTCATCGACCGGGCGTTGAGCGATGGGGCCACCAGCAGCCACTACCAGCCGCCGGCCCGCTGGAGCCACCTGGACCGCAAGATCCGCGCCCAGCTCGATGGTACGTTCGATCACCTTCGCGAACCGGTCCTCGCCGGCGCATCGTGGACCACCGACGCGCCCTACCGGGAAACCGCGACCGCCATCGCCGCCGCCGAAGCCGAGGGGATCGCCTGCGTGGAGATGGAAGCCGCGGCCCTTACGCCTACGCCACCGCCCGCCAACGGCAAGTGGTGTGCCTGGCGCACGTCACTATCACCATGGCCACCGATGGCGACGACTTCGACAAAGGCGTCGACAACGGCGTGCACGACGCGCTCGCGGTCGTCCGCGCCGCCGCCGTAGCCCTCCGCTGACCGCGACTCCTGCCAGACCCGAACTACTCCTCACGCGCGCCGTTCATAGTGCCGGCCGTCCTCCACCAAGCCGGGAGGCACAGCGCCGTTCGGTGACGCCCATGGCGGGCGCGACCGAGCAGGCCGGCTGGTGGTCGAGGCTTGCCCACAGTGTGATTCGCCGGCCGTGGCTGTACCTGCTCGGCGTGTTGCTCATCCTCGCCGTGCTCGCCGCGCCGGTGACCCGGATCCAGTTCGGCGGCGCCGACATCCGCATCATGCCGGCCAGCAGCGAGAGCCGGATCGTCGCAGACCGGATCGCCGCCGACTTCCCGTCCGACGACAACGGCCGCATCGACGTGTACGCGCCACCGGCGTCGACCCGGCCCGCACCGCGGCGCTGCTCGCCCGAGTGACTAGCGTGCCCGAGGTGTCCGGCGCGACGGTCGCCGCAACGGCCAACGGCGCGGCGCTCATCGCCGTGACCCATCGCGGCGACCCGACCGGCGAACCCGCCACCCGCATCGTGCGCGCCCTCCGGGAGCTTCCGCTTCCGGCCGACGTCCATATTGGAGTGACCGGTGCTGCGGCCGACTTGGTTGACCAGCTCGACGGCTTGGGCGCCCGGTTGCCGTGGATGGCGCTGTTGGTCATCGCGGTGGCCTTCGTGGTGATGTTCGCCGCTTGCAGGTCCCTCGTGCTGCCGGTCAAAGCGATCCTGACGAACGTGGTCTCCCTCGGCGCGGCGTTCGGCGTAGTCGTGTTGGTGTTCCAGGAGGGTCATCTGGCGTCCTGGCTGGGCTAGTCGGCAACCGGCAGCATCGAACCCACCAACCCGATCTTCGTGATCGCCGTACTGTTCGGGCTGGCCACCGACTACGTGTTCCTGCTCTCACGCATCCGCGAAGAGTGGCAGGCCGGTGCCGACAACAACACCACCGCCGTCGCGCGTGGCCTGCAACAGACCGGTGGGATCATCACGTCGGCCGCATTGCTGGTGGTGGTCGTGGTCGCCGGGTTCGCCACCGGTCAGATCGGCACGATCAAGCTGATCGGTGTCGGCATGATCGTCGCCGTTGTCGTGGACGCCACGCTGGTGCGGGCGCTACTCGTTCCGGCGACCATGCGGCTGCTCGGCCGATGGAACTGGTGGGCGCCCGCGGCCCTGACGTCCCTCGGTGGAGGGTCCAAAGCCTCTGGCTATCTATCGGCGGCGCGACGCACGGTGGAGAAGGCAGATGCCGTGACGCAGGGAGATGGCAGCCATGATGTACGGACAGTGGGGCGGCTGGGGCTGGATGATGCTGATGCCACTGGTGTGGATAGCCCTGATCGGCGTGGTCGTGTGGGCGGTGGTAATGGTCGTCCAACGGGGCGACCGGGCGATCATGCCGCCGCGCGAGAATCCACAGGAGATTCTGGACCGGCGGCTCGCCTCCGGTGAGATCGATCCCGACGCCTGTACACAGGCCCGGGCCGTCCTGGCTGGCAAGCAGCGCTCGCCGTGACCTCCAGTAGGGAGTGCATCGTGAGCGACAAGATGCTGTTCATCCTCAACGATCCGCCGTACGGAACCGAACGGGTCTTCAACGGGCTGCGTCTGGCGGGCGCGCTGGCCAAGCGGAATGGCGTCGAGGTGCGGGTGTTTCTGATGGGCGATGCGGTCGCCGCCGCGATGGCCAACCATAAACTCCCCGACGGCTACTACCACCTCGACCGGATGATCGGTGCCTGCGCCCGCTACGGCGCCGACATCGGTTGCTGCGGCAAGTGCATGGACGCCCGCGGCATCACCGAGGACATGCTGACCAAGGGCACCCGGCGGTCCACACTGGACGAACTGGCCGACTGGAACCTGTGGGCCGAGAAGGTTGTCAGCTTCTGACTCCAGGCGACTGGGCATGGGTCGAGGTTGCGCTGAACGCAGGCGCTGCACGGCCGCGATGAGCAGCGCGGCGACGCGATCGATGTCGGGCTCGGTAGTCCACCGTCCCAGGCTCAGGCGCGCTGCGCCACGGGCTCGCTCGCGTTCGATCCCCATCGCGGAGAGCACCGGCGACGGATCGGTGGTGCCGGCATGGCAGGCTGAGCCGGTCGAGGCTGCCAGTTCGGGTTCGGCGGCAAGCCGCGCATCGCCGGAGACGTCGGTGATGCTGAGGTTGAGGGTTGTTGGGCAGCCGCCGGTCGGGATGACCGCTGATAAGCATGTGGCCAAGCTCGTCGGCCAACCGGTGGTGCAGCCGGTCCCGTAATACGACCAACCGGCTCGGGCCATCGCTGGCGAGGTCGGCGCGGGCCAGGTCGGCTGCGGCGCCGAGGGCCACGGCGAGCGCGACATTCTCAGTGCCGGAGCGCAGCCCGTGTTCCTGCCCGCCGCCGTAGACGACGGGTTCCAGCGTCAGGCCGGGTCGGACGCGCACGGACGGCCTGCACACCGGTCAGGACATCTTGCGTGCGCTGGCCGCCCGCTTCGACACCCAGACTGCTCGCCCGCGGCCCGTACTTCTTTGCTGACCTGGACGAAGTCACCGCTGCCGACGAGCAGGCTGCCATCGATGCCGGCCACATCCAGGCCAACGGCATCGACTTCGTCGGCAGCCGAACGACCCGGATCGACTGACCCGCAGCAGCGGCCACGCACTGGGTATGTTGGTTCCGAATCTCACCACAACTTCGCGAAACGGCTTGCGCGACCAGCATCTGAAAGCGCACACTTACGAACGTGGCCGCTTACGGAGATGTCGACCTGGGCATCCTCGGTGACCCGACGCGGCGAGCGATCTTCGAGCTGCTAGCTCGACGTCCGTGCTCGGTCGGGGAGCTGGCCGAGCACCTGCCGATCACCCCGCAGGCCGTGTCCCAGCACCTACGGGTGCTCAGAGACGGCGGCCTAGTCGTCGCCACCCCAGAGGGCACTCGCCGCATCTACCGGCTGAACCCGGACCGGGTTGCCGCCTTCGCGGCGTACTTCCAGCGCATCTGGGACGACGCATTGACCGCTTTTCAGAAGGCTGCCGACGCGGCCACCACCCAATCCGAACAGGAGCAGCAACTATGAGCGCCGCACCCGCCGTTCCCACTCTGCACGGGAGTGCCACCGTCGCCATGTCCGTAGAGAACGCGTTCGCCTTCTTCACCGACTCGTTCGGCCGCTGGTGGCCAGCCGACTACCACATCGGCCAAGCAGAGATGGCCGACGCCGTCCTCGAACCGCGAGAAGGTGGACGCTGGTACGAACGCGGCACCGACGGCAGCGAATGCGACTGGGGGCGGGTGCTGGCCTGGGAACCACCGTACCGGCTCGTCGTCACCTGGCAGGTCAACGGCCAATGGCAGTACGACGATGACCCCGAACACGCCAGCGAGATCGAGGTCCGGTTCACGCCGAACGGTCCTGAGCAGACCACCGTCGAGCTCGAACACCGACACCTCGATCGCCTCGTCGCCGGACAAGCAATCCACGACACCATCGGCCAAGGCGGCGGCTGGACCGCCATTCTGGAGACGTTCGCGAAGTCCGCAGAGGCCCAAATGTAACTGGACCCGTCGTTTGCCGCGGGAGGCACTTGAGACCGCCCTGGTCGTCGCCCGCCAGCTGCGCTTGACGGCCTTCGTCACGCTTCCCGAATCGCTGCTCGCCGACGTCGACCTGGCCGAGGGACGGACGGACGTCGCCGCGACCGCGTACGAGCACGCCTATGCATTGTCGCTGCAGCTCGGTGATCCTTGCTGGGAGGATCGCCGCCCGCCGATCGGGCTTGTCGCCGATCGGCGGGGAGACCCCGAATCGGCCCTGCGTTGGGTCACCGAGGCACGCTTGCGATGCGTCCGGTTGCCGGATGCCTGGCTGTGGGTCGAGGGCTACTGTCTCGACGCGCTGTGCGCCCTCGCCATCGAGCATCACCAACCTGCAGCGGCGCAATGGATCGCCGATCTCGAAGCGCTGGCGACGCGAACTGGAATGCGCGAGCTCGTCGCCCGAGCCTACGTGCACCGCGGCCGTCTCGGCGATCGGACAGCGGTCGACGCCGCCCGCGTCCTCGCCGCCGAGGTCGACAATCCGGCGGTCCTTCGCCTCGACTGAGTGTGTCAGGGCGACAATCGGTAGAAGCGCCAGAAGTCGTGCTCGATGGGGAGGACCTCTACCCGACCGAAGCCGGCCTCGGCGGCGTACGCGCGTACGGTGCTGGGGCGGATCACCGTTCCGGTGCCGGCGGAGTCCTTATCGAGCATGCCGACTGGCAGGCAATGCAGGATGCTCCAGCCGTAGTTGAAACGCTCGATCTCGTCGCCGGGCGCGGTGAATTGCTCGGCCACCCGCTCGTCCGCGATCAGGACGCTGCCACCCTCGGCCAGGCTGGTGCGCGCCGCGCGTAGCGCCTCGACCGGGTGATTCATGTCGTGGAGGGCCTCGAAGATGGTGACCAGGTCGTAGCGGCCACCTAGGTCGGGTTCACTCGCGTCGCGGACGGCTGGCCGCACTCGGTCCGCTAGGCCGGCCGCGGCGACGTTGGCATGTGCGGTCTCAATCGAGGCGGCATCGACATCGATGGCATCGACGCTCACCTCTGGAAAAGCGCGGGCGATCGCGATGCTCGACTGGGCCGTGCCACAGCCGACATCAGCGACGCGGGCAGGCGGTGTGGCGCGCAGGCGGGCACCAACGCCTGGGATCGAGGCCAGCCAGCCGGCGACCAGGTGGAAGAACTGCGGCCGGTTGATCGCGCCGATGGCTGCGGACAGGTTCGACCCATAATCCTCGTACGGCACACCACCGCCTGTGCGGTAGGCCTGAAGCAGCGCCTCCATCGGGCCGAGCACACCGATCGCAAGCGTGGCAAGCGGGGTCAGGTAGCGCAGATCCGCTTCATCGACGAAGACCGCGCGGTGGGCGGTGGGCAGCCGGTAGCGGCGCTCGTTGGCTGCGGCATTGGACGCGTCGACCGTCAGGAACCCGGCGACGGCCTGTTGCTCGAGCCACTCGCGTGCGTACCGTTCGGCGGTGCCCGTACGGGCGGCGAGTTCGCCAGGGGTGGCGTCCCCGCCGTCCGCGAGCGCGCGGTAGAAGCCGAGCTGGCCCCCGAGGTGGACGGATGCGATTTCAAGCGTGTCGATCGTCGC
>JAHRHA010000346.1 GCA_020027875.1 Micromonosporaceae bacterium
CGTGCGCGATGAACTCCGCGCCGCGCCGCTGCCCCTCCTGGATCAGGACCGGGTAGTGGTCGGCGACGGCCTTGTCGAGCGCCAGGGTCGGCGTGATGCCGTACTTGTCCAAGACGGCGAGGAGGCGAAAGAGGCCGACGCGATTGCCGTACTCGTGATTGCCGTAGCCGCCGATATCGGGAAACGCCGGCTGATTCCCGCTCCACAGCCCCTCGGGGCCACCCAACGGGCTGACCGCCCGCGGCGTCTGGGGCGGCACCTCCCAGTCCCAGTGTTCGAGGTTGACGAGGACGGCGAGGGCGACGCGGGCGTTGTCCGGCCATCGGAGCACCGGACGCGTGATAATCGGGGACCACGGAGACACATCCTGGTCCATGCCAGAGGCTCGTTGTGCCGGCATAGCTCCACCGCCCTCCCTTGAAGAGTGATGATCAAACGTGGTGGCTGCGGGCCACGGCGGCGTCTCCGGGTGCTGGTCCAGCTCACCCGCCGTCCGCAGCAGGCGTGGAGGCGCCAGGCACGAACATACTACGATTCCTTGGCCACAGCAACAGCTCCTCGTGCCATCTTCGCATCCATAGGCCTCGATGTTCAACACATGCGCCCTGTCTCACGGACAGCGCGTGCAGCTCCAGCATGGTGACAGTCCGTGCCCCGTTGACCACGACATGAAGCCAGAGCGCATACGCACCGGATTGACGCCATCCTTGACCGGCGGCTCCAGAACGCGTACAAGAGTTCCCGCAGAGGAAGGGGGCACGTTAAGCTGTGCCCCCTCCGCCGACGCCGTCGCGGGGAAGAGGCGCTGCGCATGCGTGGCGCTCCGCAGACTCCCGGGCTCGTGTGGCTCGTCGCTGCACGAGCATCCATGGAACACCACACTGTACAAGGAGAGACTGCCATGCCGTTCTACGACAAGGGCGACGTCCGCATCCGCTACGAGGAGGCGGGCTCCGGCTTCCCGCTGCTGGTCACCCCCGGTGGAGGCTTGAACTCCCGCGTCAGCAACTGGCCGACCGCGGTGATCAACGCGATGGAGGAGTTCAAGAACGATTTCCACTGCATCACGATGGACCAGCGCAACGCCAACAGCGGCGAATCGAGCGGCCCGATCCCGGTCGACGACCCCTGGGGCGCCTTTGCCGACGACCAACTCGGGCTGATGGATCATCTCGGCATCCGGGAGTTCTTCTTCATGGGCTACTGCATCGGCGGCCCGTTTGCACTGAAACTCATAGAGCGAGCCCCCGAGCGCGTCGTCGCCGCCGTGCTCTGCCAGCCGGTCGGGCACCGGCCGGAGCTCCCGGACCACATGTACAACGGGGGCCGGAACAACTGGGCACCCGCATTGCTGGCCCAGCGGCCCGACCTGACCATGGAGACCATCGAGGCCTACCTGCACAATCTCTTCCGCGTGCAGCCCGACTTCGTGTACAGCGTGTCGCGCGACTTCGTGCGTTCCTGCCAGACACCGATGCTGGTGATGCCCGACGATACCCCAGGACACCCCTACCAGGTCTCCATGGACATCGCGGCGCTGGCGCCAAAGGCGGAAGTGACGGTCTATCCCTGGAAAGAGCCCAAGGACCTCTGGGTCAAGACGGTGCACCAGGTGCGCGACTTCCTGAAGGCGCATCTCCCCGTGGCCGCCGCCCACTAAGACAGGCGGAGTGGCGCCGCTCGACGGCGCCACCGTGCCCACTCGGTGCAGGGGTCCTCGGTGAGGCGCTGTGGATGTGGCAAAGGAATCGTGGTATGTTCGTGCTCAGCCACCACTTTTAATCATCACTCTCCAAGGGAGGGCGGTGGAGCTATGCCGGCACAACGAGCCTATGGCATGGACCAGGAGGTGTCTCCGTGGTCCCCAATCATCGCGCGCCCGGTGCTCCGATGGCCGGACCACGCCCGCGTCGCCCTCGCCGTCCTCGTCAACCTCGAGCACTGGGACTGGGAGGTGCCGCCCCAGACGCCGCTGGCGGTCAGCCCGTTGGGCGGTCCCGAGGGGCTGTGGAGCGGGAACCAGCCGGCTTTTCCCGATATCGGCGGCTATGGCAACCATGAGTACGGCAATCGCGTCGGCATCTTTCGCCTCCTCGCCGTCTTGGACAAGTACGGCATCAAACCGACCCTGGCGCTCGACAAGGCCGTCGCTGACCATTACCCGTTCCTGATCCAGGAGGGGCAGCGGCGCGGCGCGGAGTTCATCGCGCACGGCCTGTCGCGCCGGCGCCTCATCCACATCGGCATGTCCGAGGCCGAGGAGCGGCAGTATATCCGCGACGCGATCGCGGCGGTCGACCAGGCCACCGGCACGCGCCCGGTGGGCTGGTCCGGCCCCGACTTCCAGGAGACGCCGCACACCCCCCACTTGCTCGCCGCGGAAGGCATCCGCTACGTCTGCGACTGGGGCAACGACGAGCAGCCCTACAAGATGACGCCGAAGACCGGCGAGCTCTATGCGCTCGGGGTCCATGCGTCCCTCGACGACAACTACATCCACCTGCACGGGCGGCGTACCATCAACGAGGTCAACCGGCTGTGGCGCGAGTGGTTCGACGGGCTGTATGCCGACGGCGCGACGACCGGCCGAGTGATGGTGCTGCACTTGCACCCATGGATCATGGGCCAGCCGTGGCGCATCCGGCATCTCGACGACGTGCTCGGCCATATTACTTACAAGTTGCGCGAATTCAGCCTCAGAGCCTTTGCGAGCCGCATAAACTCAGGCTGACAAGGCATCCGGTACCCGCTAGAGCCTGTCGCAGCTCAT
>JAHRHA010000089.1 GCA_020027875.1 Micromonosporaceae bacterium
CGGCTGGGCGGGCGGCGGCGCCGCCGGGTGCTCGGCCTCGCGCTGGCCAACCTGCGCCGCGCCCCGGGCCGCACCGCGCTTGGCGCGGTGGCGCTGGCTGTCGGTGTGGCCGGGTTGACCCTGGTCGCCGCGGTCACCTGGGCGTTCCACGGGACCGTTACCGGTACCCTGCTCGGCGATGCGGTCTCGCTGCGCGTACGCGGTGTGGACCTGTTGGCGGTGGTGGCGACCGTGGTGCTCGGCGCGTTCGCGGTCGCCGACGTGCTGTATCTCAACGTACGAGACCGGGCCGCCGAGCTGGCCGCGCTGCGCGCGACCGGCTGGTCGGACGCGGCGCTCGGGCGGCTGATCGGCTACGAGGGCCTGGGCATGGGGCTTCTCGGTGCAGCCGCCGGCGCGGGGATCGGGCTTGCCGCCGCGGCCTGGTTCGTCGGAGAGCTAAGCCCGAGCCTTTTGCGCGCCGCGGTGCTCACGGCGGGGGCCGGGCTAGCGATCGCCACCGCGGCTGCCGTCGTCCCAGCGGTGCTGCAACGCCGCGCACCCATGTCCATCCTGCTCGCCGAGGAGTGACCACAGTGGAGCACAACCATCGCGGCGCGGCCGTTGACATCGCCGGGCTGGCCAAGTCCTTCCGCACCGGCGGAGCCACCATCCACGCCGTCGACGACATCACGCTCCGGCTCGATGCGGGCTCGATGACCGCGATCACGGGAGCCTCCGGGTCGGGGAAGTCCACCGTGCTGCACCTGGTCGGCGCGATCGAGCGGGCCGACTCCGGCACCATCCGAGTCGACGCCCTCGAGCTGACCGCGCTCAGCCGGGTCAAGCTGACCGGCTACCGGCGTGGCGTGGGCTTCGTGTTCCAGCGCTACCATCTGCTGCCCACGCTGACCGCGCTGGACAACGTCGTGGCGCCCCTGCTGCCGTACCGGGTCGGCTTCAACAAGACCGACCGCGCCCGCGATCTGCTCGCCGCGGTCGGCCTGGCCGGCCGGGAACGCTCCCTGCCCTCGCAACTATCCGGCGGCGAACAGCAGCGAGTGGCCATCGCCCGCGCCCTGGTCGCCTCACCCCGGCTGCTGCTCGCCGACGAACCCACCGGCAATCTCGACTCGACCACCGGCACCGAGATCCTCGACCTGGTGGCCCGGCTCCGCCGGGAACACGGCATGACGATGCTGATCGCCACCCATGAACAGACGGTCGCTGCCCGGTGCGACCGGCATATCCGGCTCCGCGACGGACGCGTCGTCGATGATGTCGACCTCACACAGGGTGAACCCGCCGAGACCACCTTTCATCGCGTCACCGGCCTCCGAGCGTGACTACCCGATCAGCGAGGGCGGCGCGCGAGCCAGGACTACCGGAGACATGGTGTTGACTTATCGGCGTGGCGCTCATTGATGTACCGACGCTCGCCCGCCGGCTGGCGGATGCCGATCCCCCGACCGTGATCGACGTGCGGTGGCGGCTGGGCGGGCCGCCCGGCCGGGCCGACTATCTCGGCGGTCACATTCCGGGCGCCGCCTTCCTCGACCTGGACACGCAGCTGTGCGGCCCACCCGGCGCAGGCGGACGCCATCCGCTGCCCGACACCGAGGCACTTCAGGCTGCCCTGCGTGGGGCCGGCGTTCGGACCGATCATCCGGTGGTCGCCTACGACCACCGTGACGGCCAGGCCGCCGCCCGGTTATGGTGGACGCTGCGCTGGGCCGGGCATGCCGGCGTGACCGTACTCGACGGCGGATTCGCCGCCTGGGTAGGCGACGATCGGCCGATCGAACCCGGGGAGGCCGTGCCACGGCCGGGCGACATCCTCGTTCACCCCGGCCAGTTGCCCGTGGTCGATGCGGAGGGCGCAGCCGAGCTCGCCCGTACCGCAGTGTTGCTCGACGCCCGGGTCGCGCCGCGCTACCTCGGCGAGTCGGAGCCGGTCGACCCAGTCGCGGGTCACATCCCCGGCGCGGTCAACCTGCCCGCAGCTCGCCTGACCGGCGCGGACGGCCGGCTGCGGTCACCGGCTGAGCTGCGAGCGGCGTTCGCGGAGGCCGGCGTACTGACCGGCGAGCGGGCCGGCGCGGTCGGCGCGTACTGCGGCTCGGGCGTGACGGCCGCGAACACCGTGCTCGCCCTGCACGAGGCCGGTATCGATGATGCCTTGCTGTACGTCGGCTCGTGGAGCCACTGGGTCGCCGACCCGAGCCGTCCTGTGGCGACCGGAGCCAACACATGAGCACGCTCGTGGTGTGGGGCGACGATCTGCTCGGCTACAACCTCGGCGACCATCCGCTCGACCCGGTCAGGGTGGAACTCACCATCGCCCTGGCACGCGGGCTGGGCATTCTCGACCGGCCCGGGGTTCGTGTTGTGGCACCACAACCGGCGGATGATGCCGCGCTCACCCGGGTCCACGATCCCGCGTACGTGGATGCCGTCCGCGCGGCGCCCCACGATCAGATGTCTTTGGCAGGCAGCTTTCAGGGCTGGGGGCTCGGTACGGGAGACAACCCCATCTTCGACCGTATGCACGAGGCGAGCGCCCTCGTCGCCGGGGCGAGCCTGCAGGCGGCCGAGGCGGTCTGGAGTGGCGAGGTTCTGCGCGCCGTGAACGTAGCCGGCGGTCTGCACCATGCCATGCCGGCGCGGGCATCAGGATTCTGCGTCTACAACGACCCAGCGGTCGCGATCACGCGCCTGCTCGACCGTGGGGCGGAGCGGGTGGCCTATGTGGACGTGGACGTCCATCATGGAGACGGTGTCCAGGAGATTTTCTGGGACGACCCACGGGTGCTCACCATCAGCCTGCATGAGACGCCGCTGGCTCTCTTTCCCGGCACGGGTTTCCCGCACGAGACGGGCGGCGAGGGAGCGGAGGGAAGCGCGATCAACGTCGCACTCCCGCCCGGCACCGACGACACGGGCTGGCTGCGCGCCTTCCACGCGGTGGTTCCCGCCGCGCTGCGCGCGTTCCGGCCGCAGGTGCTGTTCACCCAGTGTGGCGCTGACACGCACCGGCTCGATCCACTCGCGGACCTGCGCCTGACCGTCGACGGTCAACGCGCGTCCTACCTCGCGCTGCGCTCATTGGCCGACGAGCTCTGTGACGGTCGTTGGGTCGCCACGGGTGGTGGCGGCTACGCCCTGTTCGAGGCGGTACCGCGGGCCTGGACGCACCTGCTGGCGATCGCGACCGGCGAACCGCTGGCGCCGGAGACCATCATTCCCAAGGCCTGGCGCGGACTGGCGCAGCGTCGCCTCGAGGAAAGCAGCATCGGCCAGCGCCCCAGGCTTCGGCTGGTGCCCGACGGGCCGGGCATCCCGGTGCGGATGACCGACGAGGTGAATCCCGCCTTCACGCCGTGGGAGCCGGGCGAAGGCGGCGACGCGGTGGACCGCGCCATCATGGCGACCCGCCGCGAGGTCTTTCCGTTGTTGGGTCTCGACCCCCACGACCCCCGAGACTGACGACACCCGCCGATACCCGCGCCGATCATGACCTGGAGGTCATGATCGACGGCTTTTGGCGACGGTCAGAGCGTGATCACGGCGATCTTGGTCAGCGGCGCCGGAGGAGTGAGAGAAGGACGGTCAGGACGAGCGAGACCAGGACATCGACGTTATCGGGATGTAGACGCGTCCGCGCTCACCAGAGACGCGGATATCGCCGGGGAGCCGGCCGAACCAGGACAGCGCGCCGGTCCAGGCGAGGACACCGATCAGCACCACCACGATGCCCAGGCCGACGAGCCACGGCCCGAGTTCTCTACCCATCTGGCAAAGGATGCCGGTGCCGGCACGCGGCCGCATCCGTTACGAGGCCGCACCATGGCCAGGTCGGCAGACGAGACGGAGGTGCGTCCCCCAGGCCGTACCTCCGTCTTGTCTAGTAAGGATCAGCTTGCGTACGCCTCCAGCCGGCGGGCCCGCGACGGGTGACGCAGCTTGTGGAGAGTGATCTTCTCGATCTGCCGGATGCGCTCACGGGAGAGCCCGAACTCGCGTCCGACCTCATCGAGGGTGCGCTGACGACCGTCGTCGAGACCAAAGCGCAGCCGGATCACTTCCTGCTCACGCTGAGAGAGGGTCGCCAGCACGATCTCCACCTCACTGCGCAGCAGCCCATTCGAGACGGCATCGGCGGGCTCGTCGCGGGGATCGATCCGCGCGACGAAATCGCCGAGCGCACTCTCGCCGTCCTCGCCGACGGCCTGGTCCAGCGAGACCGGCTCCCGGTCGTACGAGATGAGCTCGAGCACCTGGTACTCCTCCATGCCCAGGGCGGCGGCTACCTCCGGCAGCGTCGGCTCGCGACCCAGCGTCGTCGCGAGGTCGCGGCGGGCTCGGACCATCCGGTTGACCTGCTCGACCATGTGCACCGGGATGCGGATGGTGCGGGCCTGGTCGGCCATGGCGCGGGTGATGGCCTGACGGATCCACCAGGTGGCGTACGTGGAGAACTTGTAGCCCTTGGTGTAGTCGAACTTCTCCACCGCGCGGATGAGACCGAGGTTGCCCTCCTGGATGAGGCGGTCACGATCGTGCGCAGATCGGCCCTTAGCTGGGCGTCGAGGTCGCGGCCCTGCTCGTCGGCGACGGTCAGTCGCTCCTCCGCGAACAGGCCAGCCTCGATCCGCTTGGCGAGGTCGACCTCCTGCACGGCATTGAGCAGTTTCGTACGGCCGATGCCGTTGAGGTAAGCCCGGACGAGGTCGGCGGAGACGCCGCGCTCGTCCTCGACGGCGTGCGGGGTCTCGTCGAGCATGGCCTCGTCGTCGAGCTCCGCGTCGTCCAGGTCGGCGTCGGCCTCCAGAACCTCAACCTCGATGCCCGAGATCGCCCCGGTCGCGGTGGTCATGCTGCGCGTGGTGCTCGTAGTGGCCACGGTCGGTCGCCTCCCCGGCGTCGTGTCGGCCTTCGCTGCGTCGGATCGCGGTGCGCGTGATGTCGTCACAAGGATCAGCGTCCCGCTGGGGGCGTTAAGTCCTGGTGAGGCGGCGGGGGCCGTTGATAACGGATGGGACATGATGGTGGCCTGGTTTGGACGGATCTGGCGGCATACGGGCGCGACCGGGCGGCGCGACCGAGCGGTCACATCCGATACGCGACCGAGATGAGCGCGCCGAGCGCGTCATCGAGCTGGTCCGGATCGGTGAGCCTGAACCAGTGGTAGAAACCCGCCTTACCCAGGTCGTCCACCTTCCTCAGCCGGGGATGCTCGGCCCGCTGTTTCAGCCAGAGCGCCACATCGAGCCAGTCTCGGCGCACCACCACGCTGCCAAAGCGGATCCGACTCTGCAGCGCGATGCGGGTCCGTTGCGGGATCACCTTCACCGGTCCGCCGTGACGCTCGACAAAGGCCACGTACGCGTCGAAGAGTGCCGGAATCTGTGTCTGTGCTCCGTCACCCGGCCGCGGTGGGAAATGCTCTGCTAGGTCGACGACGACGCAGGAGTGCGCCATCCGCGGCGTGACGAACGTGTTGCCGCAACTCGGACAGGCCCACTGCTCCACGCAGTCCACTCTTCCACGGGTGCGCAGGTATCGACGCCGCTCGGTCAGGCGTGGAAGGCGGCTAGCTTCTCGGCCTCCTCGTCGACCTCGCGCCGTACGGCCTTGTCGAGCGGATGGAACTCCTCGGTCTGGATCTGGCCGCGCTCGTACCGCCACGTTCCCCCGACGGTTCCGTCCACCAGGAAGGTGTTCACCGAGTGTGGATTCTTGGTACTGAACACCTTTGACCGGTGCTCCTCCGCCAGGATCCCCGAGCGCCGCGCGTGGACCAGTAGCGTCGCGTCCCAGACCGGCAGGAAGCGCACCGGCGCAGGCGTGTGGGCAGCCGGCCGCGGGGCTCCAGTCAGGTCGACAAGCTCGGCGCCGTCCACGGTCCGGAAGTACCGCACGGCCGGGCGCGCGCCGGCGCGGAGCCGGGCCAGCGCCTTGGTGATTTCGCTGACCGGTAGCCCGGCCCAGTCCGCGATCTCGGCCCGGGTCGCCGGACCGAACCCGCCCAGATAGCGGCGTACGAGGAGGTTCACGCCCTCCTCGGCGGACGTCGACGGCGGACCCAGCCAATCCTCGGCCGCGGCGTAGAGGTCCGCGCGCCGACGTTCCCAGGTGCCGGATGGAGGCACCCGGACCAGGTCGAGCCACAGTCCGACCCCGGTACGGTAGTCGGCCGTGACCAGCCGGTCGAGCTCTGCTCGGCGTACCGGTCCGTCCATCAAGGACGCCCGTAACTGGCGCGCCGTGCGCTCGAGTTCCGCGGCCGGCGGCTTGTCGCGGGTGACCCGCTGATACCAGTCCCGTCGGGGTCGGCGGATGCCGATGGCGAACGGCCAATAGTCCCCGGCGGATACAAGGTGGATCGTCGAGCGCATCAGCGTGCCCTGCGCCACGGTGCGCTGCTCCAGCGCGCTAGTGAGGTCGGCGCGCTGAAACCCGTCCAGGCGCGACCACAGCCCGATGTACATCGCCGGTGCGTACTGCGCCTGCAGCCCGGCCACGCTCTCCAGCACCCGGGGGACGGTGGATCGTGCCCGCTCGAGCAGGTGCTGACGGGCGAGCAGAGCCCGATTCAGCTCACCCGAAGTCAGCGTGCGTTCGGCTGCCGATGCCACCCTGGCACGGTACCGCGGCCGTCCTGGGCGGCGCCCCGAGCGCTTAGCCGTCCGAGCTCAGGATGAGGGTGCGCGGGCCGACGTTGACGCTCTCCACGAGCATGTGCGCGCGGAACCGGCCCGTCTGGACCTGTGCGCCCCGACGCCGCAGCGCTTCGACAAACGACAGCACCAGCGGTTCGGCCACCTCGGCCAGCGCCGCGGCGGTCCAACTCGGTCGCCGGCCTTTGCGGGTGTCGGCGTAGAGCGTGAACTGGCTGACCACCAGGATCGGCGCTCCGGCCGTCGCGGCCGACTCCTCGTCGTCGAGGATTCGCAGCTCGTGCACCTTACGCGCCATCGTATCCGCGATGGCGGGCGTGTCCGCGTGGGTCACGCCGAGCAGCACCAGCAGCCCGTCCGTGATGGAACCTATGACCTCGCCGTCCACTGTGACCGACGCCCGGCTCACCGTCTGCACCACCGCCCGCACCCCGTGAGACTAATCGGTCGGCACCGGGAAACCGCGCTCGACGAGGTGGGACACCACGGGGAGTGCCATCGCGGCCAGCACGGGCTCCGTTGTCTCGAGCGCGGCGCCCACGGGTCGGCGGATCGTCGCGGCGGCCAGCGCGGCCACCGCCGCCACCGATGGTCTGGCCGGCGATGAAGAGCCGGATCAACGTCGCGAGCGGGCCACGGTCGGTGGTCGCGCGCAGCAGCGCCCGGAAGTCGTTGCGCCGTACCGCGTCAACCGCCGCCGGGCGATGTCGTCGGCGTCCAGCACGGCTATGACCTCGGTTACCCGTTATCGTGCCCGGTAAGGTGACGGCCCATGGGCCAAGCGCGCGAACAGGGCGAACGTCGTGGCATCGCTGAACGTCGTGGCATCGCTGAACGTCGTGGCATCGCTGAACGTCGTGGCATCGCTGAACGTCGTGGCATCGCTGACAGTCGTCGCATTGTTGTGGCATTCGGCGCCATCGTGTTCATCGGGGTCTTCGCCGGAGCCGCCGGCGTTCTCCTGCCGGCCCAAGCGACCGACTATGGGGTGGACAAGTCCACGGTGAGTTTGATCTTCGTGTCGTTCGCTGTCGGCTACATCGCCTGCGCGACCGCAAACGGGGCGCTGATCCACCTTCTGGGGATGCGCGCCCACCTGATGCTTGGTACCACGGTGGCACTCGTCGCTCTGGCGCTGATGGCAGTGCGCCCCAGCTTCGCTGTGCTCCTCGTGCTGCAGGCCGTGTTGGGCTTCGGTCTCGGCGCGTTCGATGCCGGCCTCAACTCCTATCTGTCGAACCTGTCCGGCAGCACGGCGTTGCTCAACTACTTTCACGCGTTCTTCGGCGTCGGAGCCCTGCTCGGGCCGATCATCGCGGCAGGGATCCTCTCCGCGGGATCCGCCTGGACGGCGGTCTACGCGCTGCTCGCTGTGGCCTGCGGTGCTCTGCTGGCAGGCTTCTGGCTCTACCCGAGGTCACTGCGGGACGCCACGCCGGTGGCACGGCCGCGCCTGACGGCTGCACTCGGCCATCGCGTGGTGTGGATCGCCGCCGCGTTTCTCGGGATATACGTGGGCATCGAGGCGGGCGTGGGCAACTGGGGTTTCAGCTTCCTGACTGAGGATCGGGGTCAGGAGGTGCTCGCCGCCGGCTGGGTCGTGAGCGGGTACTGGTTCGGGCTCACCCTGGGCCGATTCGTGCTCAACGCGGCGGCGGAGCGGGTAGGAATCGGTGTGGTCACGCTGACCGCGGCCTGCCTCGGTGGGGTGCTAGCCAGCTCGATGTGCGTGTGGCTGGTGCCGTCGGTCGTGGCCACCACCGTCGGGATGGTGGCCCTTGGGTTCTTCCTCGGCCCTCTCTTTCCCACCATGATCGCCGTAGTCCCGCGACTCGTGCCCGAGAGCCTCGTCGCGACTGTCATCGGCATCCTGGTCGCGATGAGCATCGCCGGGTCGGCGGTCTTCCCATGGATTGTGGGCGTCTCCGCCGAGCGGGTCGGCGCCTGGTCGCTGTTGCCGATCACGGTCGCGCTGACCGGGCTGCTCGGCGTGGTCTGGTGGCGGGTCGCCGTCCGCCTGCGTGCGCCCGATCAGGAACTGGTCGCGGTGGAGGCATGACGGTTCGCTCGGTTGGCGTGGACGGCTACACGAAGGGCTGGGTCGCGGTTGAACTGCGAGCGGGAACCTTCGTCCGGGCCTGCGTGGCGTCTACGTTGGCGACACTCCTGGCCGGCGTACCACCGGTGGCCACGATCGGGGTCGACATCCCACTCGGCGGGCTTGATTCCGAGTGGCGCACGGCCGACCGGGCGGCGAAGGCGCTGCTCGGCGGTAAGCACGCGAGCGTGTTCAGCGTCCCTCCTCGCGCGGTGTGGAATGCCGACAGTCACGCCTCGGCGAATCGGATCTGCCGGCAGCTGACCGGGGTGGGCGTGAGCGTGCAGGCGTGGGGTCTGATGCCGAAGGTGCGCGAGGCGGACCTGTGCCGCGAGGACGGACCGCATGTGCTCTTTGAGGTACACCCCGAGCTCGTGTTCGCCACCTTGGCGGGGGAGCGGCTTGCGTACGGGAAGAAGACCTGGAACGGGCAGGCCACCCGGCGTGCTCTCCTTGCTCGCGTCGGTGTTGTGCTCCCTGACGACCTGGGGTTGGCCGGCGTCGCCCCGGTGGACGATGTGCTCGACGCCGCAGCGGTGGCGTGGTGCGCGTACCAGATCGGGCGCGGCACGGCCCGGCGGGTGCCGGATCCGCCCGATCAGCACGACCCGGCCGGACACCCGATCGTGATCTGGTACTGACAGGGTCCGCACGGCGGTCGGAGTGTGGGCCAGAATGCTGCCGTGCGAGACATCACCGTTTTTAGCGGCAGCGCCCATCCGGAACTCGCTGCGGAGATCTGCGCTCATCTCGAGACTCCGCTCGAACCGTGCCAGATCCGCCGGTTCGCCAACGACTGTCTCGAGGTTCAGCTTCAGGCCAACTGCCGGGAGCGGGACGTCTTCCTTATCCAGCCGCTCGTCCCGCCGGTGCAAGAGCACCTGATGGAGCTGTTGCTCATGCTGGATGCGGCACGCGGAGCGTCGGCCGCGCGGATCACGGTGGTGATGGCGCACTACGCCTACGCACGCTCCGACAAGAAGGAAGCACCGCGCATCTCTATCGGTGCGCGGCTCGTCGCCGACCTGCTGGAGCGCGCGGGTGCCGGCCGGGTGCTCACGATGACCCTGCACTCGCCGCAGGTGCATGGCTTCTTCGGCGTACCCGTGGATCACCTGCACGCGTTGCGGGAGCTCGCGGAGCACTTCGGCAAGGGCAACCTCGATCGTACGGTCGTGGTGTCACCAGACCTCGGCAATGCGAAGGAGGCTGCCGCTTTCGCGCGCATGCTGGACCTTCCGGTCGCGGTGGCGGCGAAACAGCGCTTCGACGACGACGTGGTCCACATCAGCGCCATCATCGGTGACGTCGAGGATCGAAACGTTATCGTCCTCGACGACGAGATCGCCAAGGGAAGCACACTGATTGAGCTGCTGCCGCGTTTGCGGGAGCGGGGGGCCCGGTCGGTCCGGGTCGCCTGCACCCACGGGCTATTCAGCGGAGACGCGCTCGCGCGCCTCGCTGCTCAGCCCGACGTACTGGAGATCGTCTGCACCAACACCGTGCCGCTGCCCGCGGCCAAGCGGGTACCGAAGTTGACGGTCCTGTCTATCGCGCCGGCGCTGGCGGAGGCAATGCGACGAATCCACAATGGAGAGTCGGTCAGCGCCCTCTTCCAAGCGTAGACGGGGGGCATCGTCTCGCGAACGACCATCACGGCGCCCCGAGGTGGGTAGGTCGGAGCCCGGCAAGGCAGGATGAGCTGACTACTCGTACGACTGGAGGCCTGGCATGGCGCTATCGCTCCCCATTGATCCCGCCGCGACCGCGCTGCTGCGGAGCAGCCCACTCGCACTCCTTCTCGGCATGATGCTAGATCAACAAATAGCAATGGAGGTGGCCTTCTCTTCGCCGTATGAGCTCCAGCAGCGCCTCGGCCACGACCTGGATGCGCGCGAGCTGGCAACCTTTGATCCAGATGCGTTGACGGAGATTTTTGCCAGGCGCCCGGTCCTGCATCGGTTCCCCAGGGCCAACGCAAAGCGCGCCCAGGAGCTGTGCCGAGTGCTGGTGGAGAAGTACGACGGCGACGCCTCGCGGCTATGGAGCGACGCGAAAACCGGCGCTGAGTTGGTTGCGAGAGTGGGGGAGTTGCCCGGGTTCGGCAAGCAGAAGTCGCAGATCTTTGTCGCTCTGCTCGCGAAGCAGTTCGACGTGCAGCCGGAGGGCTGGCGCGAGGCGACCGGGGTCTACGGCGAGGAAGGCTCATACCGCTCCGTTGCCGACATCTCCACCGAAGGCTCGCTCGCAAAGGTTCGCGAATACAAGAAGGCGATAAAGGCTGCCGCGAAGACCGATGCAGACGGCTGATCTCCAGCAACTCAGAGTGCTAGGTGGATGCGCAGTGCCTCGTCGAGTTGCCGGAAGGGTTGCCGGCAGCAGCTCGCCAATCCGGTGACCGTCTTGCCCGGCGCTGGCCGTCTCAATCGGTCGACAGGCCCCTCGCTTGATCAATCGGGCCACCAAACGGCAAGGCTATTGATATTCATGTAGACGCATACTCATGCGACCGCAAGCAACCTGCGGCCCAGAGCCTGGGCGAAATCAGGCTGTTTATCCGATATCTGAAATGCCCGGCGAGCGAGGGAAATCACCAAGATCGCATCAACGTGTGGTCTATTGCTGGCTCTAGCCGGTCAAAGTCCACACGATAGTTATCCATCCGGTCAGGCCACCGAGCGCCCGCCGCGAGTGACAACACGGTGGCGTCGAGGCGGCTTTCCAATCGTATGTCTGAGCCTGTATCGTTGGACATATGAAGACCATGGTCGACATCAACGAGGACGCGCTGGTGGCAGCGGCCAAGGAACTCGGCACCGTCACGAAGAAGGACACCGTCAACGCCGCCCTAGCCTACGTGGCCGAACGACGCCGCCGGATCGATCTTCTTCTCAATGATCCGTACGCAATCGGCGTCGGACCCGACATCACCGACCCGGACATCATGGCTCAGGCTCGGCGTTGAGCGGCCCGAGCCAGATCAGGTTGCACCTCGTTGACACCAGCGCCAACGCCCGAATCAGCAACGCGGCGGTCCGGAGCATCATCGCGTCGCTGATCGCGGACGGTGCCGCGGCGACCTGTGTAACCGTCGATCTCGAGGCCGGATACTCGGGCCGCAATCTCACCGATGTCGCCACCATCTATGCCCAACGACGGGCGCTCTACGTTGACCTACCAATTAACGACGCCGTCGCCGAACGTGCCCGCGAGATTCAGATTCGCATGGCGCAACGGGGAAAGCACCGAGCCGCCGGCATCGTGGATCTCCTCACCGCCGCCGCTGCCGAGCACCACGGAGCGACCGTCCTCCACTACGACGCCGACTTCGAGCACATTGCGTCGGTCACCGGGCAGCCCCACGTGTGGGTCGCGCCACGCGGGTCGCTGCGGTAGGCGCGCCGCGCCGAAAGTACGCCCCCGTTCGGCGGCCGCGAGGAGCGGTGGCAGTATCGGAGGCGAGCCTCGCAGGAAGGCATGATGCTGTGCTACGCGATCGCAAGCCGGCGCCAGTCCTGATCACCGACGCCGCGGAGAGCCCGGAAAAGGAACTGCGCCGCCGCGAGATCCGTTACGTGATCATGATGTCGATCAGAGCCCTGTGCCTGATCGCCGGGGCGATCCTGGTCTCAACCAGGCCGCCGTTGCTGGGTCTTTGGCTGGGTCTGTGTGTCGCGGGCATGGTGCTGCTGCCGTGGCTGGCTGTCATTCTCGCCAACGACCGCCGGCCGAGGAGACGTGGCGAACGAGTCGGGCCGGTACAGACGCCCATCCAGGTCGCGCTGCCGGCGCCCCGCGACCAGCGCACGATCGACGGCGACTGAGGCGGGATCTAGCGGACCTGGCGTACCGGCCGGACCGGCCGCTCGACTCGCAGCGGCCGCCCGCCCACCACCGAGACCGCCCGAGCCCCGAGACGGGCACCCGAGTGCAGGGCGGTCTCGGCGTCCTCGCCGGCGAGCCATGCAACGAGGACGCCGGCCGCGAACGCGTCCCCGGCTCCGGTGGGATCGACGACCGAGGCTGGCACGGCGGGCGCCACCGCCACGGTGCCATCCTCGCCCGCCCACACCGCGCCGTCGGGGCCGAGTTTCACGGCCGCGTGACGGGCGACCCGAGCGAGGGCAAGCGCTAGCAAAGTCGGCTCCGAGCGATCGTCCTCGAGCAGCGTCCGGGCTTCATCGAGGTTGGCGAAGAGTACGTCCGTGCCCCGTACCCAGTCGAGAAATACCGGCCCGCCCGTCCGGCGCAAGGGTGCCGCCGACGCGGCGTCGACACTCGTGCTCAAGCCACGCTCTGCCGCCGCCGCCAGGGCATAGCACCCGGCCGCCCGCGACGAATCGTCCAGGAGTGTGTACCCCGACAGGTGCAGGTGCGCCGCATCGGCCGCACCGGTCAGAGCTGCGTCCACATCGGATGATACGAGCAGGAGGTTGGCCCCCCGGTCGCAGAGCATCGACCGCTCCGCCGCGTGGGCCAGCACGATCACGCTGCCGGTGGGGGAGTCCGCGCTACGGCGTACCCAGGTGCACCCAACACCCGCCTCCGCCAGTTCGGTGAGGCGGTCATCGCCGGCCACGTCGGTGCCTGCCACACCGACGAGGTCGACGGGCGAACCCACCGTAGCCAACCACGCGGCCGTGTTCGCGGCCGAGCCACCGCCGGTCAGGCTGATGTCCGCCGCAGTGTCCGAGCCGACGGCCACCGATCCACTGTAGACGGCGAGAATGTCGGTGACGATATCGCCGACGACGAGCACCCGGTGCCTGGAGGGGCGGGTCTCGACTACGCGTGTCCTGGTCATGCCGCGACGGGGAGGGCTGCGTACGCGGCGGCGATCTGGGCTGCCAGCGTCGCGTTTCGCACGATGATCCGGATGTTGACCTCGAGGCTCGCCCCGGCCGTCGCCTCATGGAAATGGGCGAGGAGGTACGGAGTCACGGCCTTACCCGTGACGCCCTCGCGTTCGAGCCCGGCCAGCCCCTCGGCGAGCACGCGCTCGTGTAGCGCCGGATCGAGTTGTTCGCTTGGGGGAAGCGGGTTGGCCACGACCACCGCGCCCGGGTGCACCCCCTGCGCCTGCCGCGCCCGGAGCAGCGCCGCGACTTGCTCCGGGGTTTCCAACGACCAGTCCACGTTAAATCCGGAATCGGTGAGATAGAACCCCGGAAACCGCTTCGTTGCGTACCCGACGACCGTCACGCCGAGCGTCTCGAGCCGTTCCAGGGTCGCGCCCACGTCGAGAATCGACTTCACGCCCGCGCACACCACCAACACCGGCGTCCGGGCCAGCGTGACGAGGTCGGCCGACTCATCGAAGCTCTCACTCGCTCCTCTGTGGACCCCGCCCAGGCCGCCGGTGGCGAAGACGTGTATGCCGGCGTGTGCAGCGAGCGCGGCCGTGCTGGCGACCGTCGTGGCGCCGTCGGCTCCCGCCGCCGCTGCGACGGCGAGATCGCGTACGGACAGCTTCGCCACCCCGTCGGCGGTGGCCAGCCGGGTCAGTTCGTCGTCGTCAAGTCCGACCACGACGTCGCCGCCGACCACCCCGATCGTGGCGGGCACGACACCCTGATCGCGGACGGCCTGCTCGATGTCGCGAGCGACTACGAGATTGCGGGGACGGGGCAGCCCGTGCGAGATGATCGTGCTCTCGAGAGCCACCACCGGCAGGTGCTTACTCAGTGCTTGGCGCACGCGCTGCCCGTACCGGACCTCCTGCATGGTGATCACCGTACGACGTCGGCTGGGCGCAACGCGAGCAACCTGACAGACTGGGCGGGTGACCACACCGACGACTCCAGAGTCCGGCACCCTGACCGAGGAACGCACCGACTACCGCCTAGACGAGGGCGATCACGAGCGCTTCTCGCACTACGCGGACAAGGAAAAGATCATGGAGGCGATGGTCAACGGCACGCCCGTGCGCGCGCTCTGCGGCAAGGTCTGGGTCCCTTCGCGGGATCCGAAGCGCTTCCCGGTCTGCCCCGAATGCAAGGAGATTTTCGAGTCCCTACCAGGGGAATGAGGCTGCCTCCTCAGCGGGGGGCCTCAGCGAGGCCGGCCTGGGGCTGTTCACCGCGGCCGTCACTGTCAAGGCGCCGGTACCCCGCGAACGCTGACGCGGAGTCGTGTCGCGTACGAGTGGTTTGGGTCTGGCGGGATAGGCTGAGTGGGCCTTCGTGGTCGTGCGCCGACCCGAGGGCTTTCACGTGGGCGGCCCGTCGCGGAATGGGCGTAGTGCGTCAGGGGAGGGAAGCGAATGGCCGCGCCGCGCCCCTCGCTTGCCACCTTCCCGCCCCTGCGGGCCTGGCAGCGGCGCGCGATGGTCGAGTACCTGCGCCGACGCGACGATGGCTCCGGCGGCTCCGGGGAAGGCGGCGCGGGAACAGGCGGCAACTTTCTCGCCGTGGCCACGCCCGGCGCCGGCAAGACGACGTTCGCTCTGCGGATCGCCGCCGAACTGCTCGCCGACGGCACGGTCGAGGCGATCACCGTGGTGACCCCGACCGAGCATCTCAAGTCGCAGTGGGCGGCCGCGGCGAGCGTGGTCGGGATCGAGTTGGACGCTACGTTCCGCAACGCCGACGTCCACTCGGCGGCGGACTTCCACGGCGCGGTGGTGACCTATGCCCAGGTGGGCATGGCGCCGGCGGTGCACCGGCGCCGTACGCTCGCCCGGCGCACTCTGGTGATCCTGGACGAGATCCACCACGCGGGCGACTCGCGATCGTGGGGCGATGGCGCAAAATCCGCGTTCGAACCCGCGGAACGCCGGCTCATGCTCACCGGCACACCCTTCCGGTCGGACGAGAATCCCATCCCTTTCGTCACGTACGAGCGGGGGCCTGACGGCCTGCTGCGGTCGCGGTCGAATTCCTCGTACGGGTACGCGGACGCCCTGGCTGACGGTGTGGTCCGGCCGGTGATCTTTCTGGCGTACTCCGGGGAGACCCGCTGGCGTACGTCGGCCGGGCACGAGCTCGCGGCCCGCCTCGGTGAGCCGATGACCAAGGACGTGGTCGCGCACGCGTGGCGTACCGCGCTCGATCCGACCGGGGAATGGATGCCGCAGGTACTCCGCGCGGCGGACGCCCGATTGCAGGCCAAGCGCTCGGGCGGCATCCCCGACGCCGGCGGATTGGTGATCGCGACAGATCGGCAGACCGCGCGGGCGTACGCGAAGTTGCTCGAAACGATCAGCGGCGAGAAGGCCGTCGTGGTGCTCTCCGACGATGCGGGCGCGTCGAGCCGGATAGCCGCATTCGCCGCGTCCAACCAGCGTTGGCTGGTCGCGGTGCGGATGGTCTCGGAGGGCGTCGACATCCCGCGGCTCGCCGTAGGCGTGTACGCGACGAGTGCCTCCACCCCGCTGTTCTTCTCACAGGCGATTGGCCGTTTCGTGCGGGTACGCATGCCAGGTGAGACCGCGAGCGTCTTCCTCCCCAGCGTGACCCACCTGCTCGAGCTGGCGAGCGAGATGGAGGCCCAGCGAGATCATGTCCTCGGTGTGCGATCGCCGCGCGAGGGATTGGATGACGAGCTGCTGGACCGGGCCCAGCGGGCGGAGAAGGCCAGCGACGAGCTGACCAAGCAGTTCGAGGCGCTCTCCGCGACCGCCGAGCTTGATCAGGTGATCTTCGACGGGACGTCCTTCGGTCTGCCAGTTCAGACCGGTACGCCGGAGGAGGAGGAGTACCTGGGTCTGCCCGGTCTGCTCACGCCGGGCCAGGTGGCGACGCTGCTCGCGCATCGGCAGGCGGAACAGACCGCGGCCGCGCGGCGACGGCGGGCCGGCGGGCGGGCAGACGGCGGGCGGGCGGACGGTGGGCGGGCGGACGGCGGTCCCGCCGACGGGAGTCCCTACGGCCGCGCTGCGGGCCCATCACAGCAGTTGACCGCCGGCGAACGGCGGATCGCCCTTCGCCGCCAGCTCAACGGATTGGTCGCGGCCCATCATCACCGCACCGGGCTGGCGCACGGCAAGATTCACGCCGAGCTGCGTCGACTCTGCGGCGGCCCGGCCAGCGCCCAGGCGACGATCGCACAACTCGAGGAGCGCATCGCCACACTGCACACCATGTGAACGGCCATGATGCGCACGAGCGCCCCGGATCTCTCCGGGGCGCCCGTTGCGCGTTTATATGTCTGTCCGATCAGCTTGTCAGCAGATTCGGGTTATCCGTCAGCTCGGTGCCACGCCAGCTGAAATCCGGTGCGGCCACCACCTCTACCGCGATCTTCAGAAGGTCCGGCGCGTACTTGTTCGCGTGGTGCCCGCAGAAGACCAGCTCGCCTCCGCCGGCGAGGACGATCCGCAGCTTGCCCGCCGCGTTGCAGCGGTCGCAGCGCTCTTCGGCTGCGGGGGGCGCCGCGGCCTCGGGCGGTGGCGTGAGAGTAGGTGTCATCGCCTCCTCCTCTGCTGGTCGTGGGTCGAACGGCGTTGCCTTGGTCCACTCATCTTTCACACATCGTCCAACATCGGGTCCACTGACCGCGTTCCCGGAACTGGGGGTGGCGACCGAGGTCACAGCGAGCGTATCCCGAGGACCTGACCGGCTTCACCTGTCATCGCGCCATGGGCACCGCGTGCTCGGTCACATTTGCGTCACAGTCAGCATTTGATCACCGACCGTGAGTGACCATCCGGGCATGAGTGGCGCAAAAAGCGCACCAGGCAACGGTTTCAGCCCGCCCGACTTGGCCGCGGTGGCGATTACTCTTTCAGCGAAACTCCCCCAAGATCGCCACGATCATGATGTGACCGTCGTCAAAAGGCGTCGATCATGACCTCCAGGTCATGATCGACGATGGTGTGTGGGGTTGCTAGTCGAGGTAGTCGCGGACTGTCGATGACTCAAGGGCATGCGGCACAACGGCAGACGTAGGTCAACTGAGCACGACGGACCCTGCAATATCCGTGACTGAGAACTCCATAGCTGGTCGAGTCGCGGGGGCGCGACCAGCGCCTAAGGCGGCCCGGACGGTGTGTCACCACCGCAACCCGGGCCTAGACGGAAACGAGGTCCGTCATGCTCCACACCGTACCGACCGGCCACACCCGCTGGTGTGACCGACTCGACCTAGTACTCGGAACACCCGAGTGCTCCCGCCGGATCGGCGAGGTCGACGACATCGCGGTCATGCTCTACGGCCAGCCCGGACACCCGGCGACCGTCGCCCTCGCGGGCGATCTCGGCCACATGGTCGACCTGAGCATCCCGCACACCGCGCGGCTGGCGGCCATCCTGGCCGACGCGCAAGCCATCGCCACCGCCGACGCAATGGTGAGCGCATGAGCACGGACGAGCCCCGGGACTACGGTTCCGGGGCTCGTCCCGTTGACAGCCCGATCGTCGACGAGGCCGTGGCGTCCATCCGCGCCTTCGCCCTGCCCGGCCACGAGGATGAGATCAGCCGCGAGCAGGCGCAGGGCGTGTTGCGCTGGTGGCAGCGTCACGACGAACTCAGCACCGATGAGATCACCGCGATTCTGCACCGTTTTCCGCCCACCGATGCGGGCTGGATCTCGGGTTCGATGAGCACCGACGAAGCGACACCGTAGACGTGTCGCACAGCTGACAGACCCCTTGCGGGGTCCACCCGCAGGGAGAACAAAGGCGGGACCGGCGCGGAGACAGAGACCTCCGGCCGGCCCCTAGATCAGGAAGCGAGGTCCTGACCATGTCCGACAACGTACCCAACTGGCCCATCCCCCTCCCCATCCCGTCGGAAGACGAGCCCGGCAACCCGTGCCCGGACGGCTGGCGGGAGGTCCAGCCCGGCGAGCGGGTCGCCGACGTGAGCATGATGATCGGCGCCGTCGTCGGTGGGCTGCGCAGAGACGGCATCGAGGTTGAGCTGTCCAGGTTCCTCGATGACGACAACCATGTCGCGATGGTCGCCGCGATGACCGAGTTCCTCGGCTTGCTCGGCGTGCCGGCGGCCGAGATGAAGTACGAGTGGTACGAGGTCGCCTGACCAACCGCAGGTAGATCACCGCCGATTGGTCCGGTTAGGAACGGACCGCCAGCGGGCCACCACGATCGGCGTCGAGTCGTGTCCGATCGGTCGATGAGCAGACCGGGGCGGATCGGACGGGCGGTCGAAAGTGCCGGAACGGAACGGACATCCTGCGCCGATCTTGGCGGCTTTCGGACGTCGCTCACAGTCATCGATGCATCAACTGAGCAGGTTGTCGACACCGCGCCTGGTGCAGATTTTGGCGCCGGTACGGTTACCGCCATGCGAAGCGCTGTGCTCGACTCCGGTGCCTACGACACGCTCATCGACGTCGAGGGCGCCTACAACGCCGCCCGCGCGGCCATCGTGGATGGCGAGCTGGAGCTGATCTACACGCACGTCAACGTCGACGAGCTGGCCGCAACGGGCGACCTCGACAGGCGGCGCCACCTGCTGTTCGCGATGGTGTCGCTGGGCAGGTGGGAACCCACGGGCACACTCATGCTCGGCCCCTATGAACGCAAGCCCGGCGATGTGCGCGGCTCCCGGCTTGACGCCGGCCGGCTGGGCGCTGATGAGGATGCCGGGATCTTCAAGGCGCTGACGGCCGGCGGGAACCTGAAGCACAGCGGCGACGCGTTGTTGGCGGTGACGGCGGCCGTCGAGGATTGTGTCCTGGTCATCCGGGAACGCGGCGACGAGAAGCTGGCGAAACGGGCACGCGAGCAGGGCCTCGAAGCGCTGACCGTCCTGGAGCTGTTGGCCGAGTTCGGGTTCGGGGCGACATCGACGTGAAGAGAGGCCCCGGTACGCAGAGCGCCCGACGTCCCTCACGGGGCGCCGGGCGCTCTCTCTATGCACGGTGAAACCAGCACAGATGGCCGAGGTCGAAGCACCGAAAGGACTAGATCAACGAGCGGTGAGCGAACGGCCCCCGGTCGGGAGTGCACCCCGAGGGCCGTTCGCTGTATGGAGGGTCACCGGGACAGGTTGTCGTTGGTGATCTTGTGGAACTGTTTGCGGGACACCCGGCGCAGCGTCATCGACGACCAGCGCAAGGACCGCCGCGGCCGCGCCAACTCGGTCTCGAGCGCAGCCCCGCCCTTGGCGACCTTGAGATCCGCGACCCGGGCGAGGGACACGTCCACGCCGGGGATGATGATCGGCCACACCGGGTCGATCATGGGGTGACTATGTCGATCTTCGCGACGGAGCCGATCAACCGCACATCGAAGCCCACCAGCTCCTCAGTCCGCACCGTCGTCTCGTTCGTCGACAATGCGTCGAGGGTGGCCACCGACACCGGGTCGGCCTGGATGAACGCCCCGCCGGCCTTCACCGCCGCCACGATCGCGAACCCGGTCGGGCATGCGCTGGTCGGATAGAGCACACCGGAACCGAACCGGCGGACCAGCCCGTCCGCGGTGTCGGCCGTGGTCGGGTCGAACCCGGCCAGCAAACCGTAGTTGTCTGGATGCACCAGCACGATGTCGCACTCCGCCGAGACGGCGTCCTCAACCTTGGCCATGGCCTGGCGGACGGGGCCGCGCTGGTCGCCGGCCACGAACGCGATCGCCGTACCGGCGGCCGTGTTCAACGCCGTGACGATCATCAGATCCTCGTCCTTGGCGATCGCCAGCGCATGCCACGAAACGACCTGTTCCATGATGTCGTTCTGACTCAGTAGCGCCATCCGGCTAAGGGTTGTCCATCGTGCAAGTTGCTTTATTGCTATATCGAGCTTAGTCACTGTGGCGGCTTCAGGCTTAGCTGCGCCCTCAGCTGTCGGGGCCGTACCCACGGTGGCGCCGAACTTCGGTCCGCTGATCCCGGCCGTACTCGACGGCTTCGGTATCAGACCCACCGTGCGGGCCAGCCGTCGTGGTTCCGGCAGTCGACCGGACATGCCCTCCACCCGGCCGCCAGTCAGGGACAGGGTCACGGCGGCGCGCAGGTGCTCGCCCTCGCGGGGAGTCCGCGACAGCCGGTCCGTGGTCAGCCGCATCCCGCGCGAGCCCTGCACCGCCGTCCGCAACTGCGCCATCTGATCAAAGCTCGGCATCAGCGAGTAGAGGCCCTCGGACTCGGGCGCTCCCCCAGGACCGGCCTCCTCGACCGCGGAGGAGATCTTCGCGGCCATCGCCGAGACCTGTGCGTCTCGCAGCTCCTGCTCCTGGAGTTCCAGAATCTGGCCGTGCAACGCCTTCCCAGCCTCGCCGTGATCGACGATCGACCGCAACTCGGGCGCCGTCATCGCCCGATCCGCCTTCACCGCCGTGGCCTGCACGGCGCCGATGGCATCCCGGTGCTTGTTGTATTCGTCGATCTTCGCCTTCAGATACGGGCTCATCGGCCTGCCTCCACATCAAACACATGCGCCTGCGCCTGGTCCCGGGCCGCGCGCAGCCTCACCAGACCCTCAGCCGACAGCGCCTCATCCAACTCCCGGCACCGGCGGAACCACGTCGCCGGGCTGATCTGCAAGACGGCGCAGATATCGGCCACCCGCACACCCAGCACGGTCAGATGCCGGGCCCGCATAACCGTCAACAGCCGAGCCATCCGCCACCGCTCCTCGTCGACACGCAGATCTGACAGCGTCGACAGCAGCAGCGCGCGCTCATCCATGCCACCAAGTCTCACAGATGCGACCGTGATTGTCTACCAACCCGATCGGAGTAATGGACAATTGGAACCATGGTCCCCGACCACGCCCAGCGGTACGGACGCCAGCACCGCGCCCTGCGCGCCCAACTCGTCGCCGGCTACATCCCCGGCCAGCCGTGCAGCTTGTGCGGGAAGGCCATGCACGACCACCCTTCCCGGCTCGACCTCGCCCACGCCGGGTCGAGCGCCGCCACCCTCGGCCTGGCCCACAGAGCGTGTAACCGCGACACGGCCGCCCTCGGCAACCGCACCCGCGCCGGCCACCGACCCGACCCAGCCCCCACACCCCGCACCCGCTGGTGACCCCCGGTTTTTGATCATGACGGCGCGTGCGATGATCGCCGCAGTCCCGTCTCTCCCCCCGATCTTCGAATTCTCTCGAAGATCAACGGCGATCACCCTCTTTTACAGATATCCGTCGATATCTCGGTGTTCTGGCGGGTTGTACACACAAAAGAACGACTGCGGGGATCAACGCCTCGGTGACCTGGTAAAGAACGACGGGTGTCTATGTTCGGTAACGTCACGTGACGAAATTCCGAACGAACTCCGAGAATACGGGAGCGGGTGCGCTGGGCCCGTCCGGCCGGCGCCCGGAAAAATCATGAGTCGCATCCCGGGTGCGTGTCATGTCCAGCGTGTATGGCAAGCAGTAGTCCTCCGCAGACGCGGCACACGATCGGTTCAGGGAACGGTGTAGCGGATGTAGCGCTTTCCATGGGAGGTGGTCCCAGCGGCGGCAGATAGCGAGACCACGCGTCCCACAGGTCGTCGCGGGTGTAGCTCTTCGCCACCTTGTCCCCGCGGACGTTCTTGGATGTGACCCCGTACTGGCGTAGCCGCATTGCCAGACCTCGGGCGTTGAGTTCGGGATCCTTGCCTCGTCCGATCTCCGACCATGGCGCTTCGTCGTCGCTGTTGAGCGCCACCAGGATGTCCTTGGTGGACATCGCGTCTAAATCGCCGAAGACGGTCCGGAGGTCGGCAAGCAGTCGGACTCCCAGGCTAGGAGTCCCTGCCTTGGAATCCGCTACAAGCGCTACAGCGCTACAACGAGCCCTGGCCGGCCAGTCGCCGCCGGCCGCGTCGGCAACCGCCAGCAGGGCTTCCCACACATCGGCGTCGCGGTCTTCGATCCCGACCGGCATGTCCGGCCAGGCCTCGCGGACATCCTCGTACACGTCGGGCGCCCAGGCGGTGAGTTGCTCCCGCAGCTTCTCGCCTTCCGAGGCGTGGACTCGTCGACGCCACGCCTCGACCTGCGCGGTTGGAGCTCGGCGGCGCATCCGGACCACCACAGCGCGGGAGAGCAGGGTGTCGGGTAATCCACCGAGCCCGGCGAGGGCGACTGCGCAGAACGCCGGGATCTCCTCCGTCTCCACAATCTTGCCCTTGACGACGCACCGGCCGGCGACGGCGCCGCGGCGATGTCCGGCGTTGAGCAGACCTCTTATCTCCTCGTTGTCCTTCGCCTTCGGCCCGAACACGGTGTCAATCTCGTCGAAAAGGATTGTCGGGCGCCCGTCTTGCGCGCCGACCTTGCGGAAGAGGTACGCGGGGGTGACGTTGACCGCCTCCACTGGGCGGGGTACGAGCGGCTCCGTCACCTCCAACGCCCTGGTTTTGCCCGAGCCCGGCTCCGGCGAGAGGAATGCGATCCGGGGCGTGGACTCCCAGGCGTCCATCAGGTGCGCGTGGGCGATCCATAGGGTGTGGGCGACGTGGGCATGCTCGCTCGGGTAGGCGACGAATCGACCGAGGAAGGCGTACACGTCGTCGAGAACGATAAAGCCAAGCTGCCGCGAGTGCTTCCACGCGTCGTGGTGGATGTCGCCGACCGGGAAGGGGTTCAGCATGGAGCACCGTCCCGGTACCCCTTGGATTCGATAAGGGCGTGGCATTGCTCGTCGAAGTCCCAGCGCGAGTCGAGTAATGGCACGCCATACTCGACGTCGCGGTGATAGGCGTCGTCGTACCCGTCGCGGTTCTCGGCCTCGGGTACAACGATCTCCGGTAGATCCAGGTTGTCGGTGTCGACCTGGAGCGCGGCGTTGATCGCGTCGATCTCGACCTGGAGCGCGGCGAGCTTCTCGGCCGCGTCGGCTCGGATCCGATCCAGGTGGTCGGAGTCCATCTGGGCGTCCACGACGGCCTGGGCCTCCGCGAGCCACTGACCGCGAGCCGCGGACACCCGCCCGTCCAATGTCGTGTCGTAGAACGGTGTCATGGCCTTGCGTGCGATCCGCTTGAGCAGTTCCGGCTGTAGGGATGCCAGCGCGTCGATCTCGGTCTGCTCGACGCCATAGGCGGCCTGCCACTTGTCGGCCCGCTTCTCCGTCTCCTTCAGCGGCGTTGATGGCAAGCCGTACCGCCGAACCTGCTCGGGTGTGAGCGCCACCCGGCGGACCTGGAACTCCAGATCTTCGAATAGCAGCACCTTGAGCGCCATCAGTTTCCGGCCCACGCTGATCGGCATCTGCCAGCCGGCGGGGTCGGCGTCGGAGAAGTAGAACACCACCATCGGACGGCCGTCGTCGGCGCCGATCCGGGCCATCTGGTGCAGCATGGTGTCGGACGGCTCGCCGGTCGGCAGATAGAGGTCGGCTTGGCGCGCCTGCGCGATCGGGGCGAGCACGTCGGCGAGCGACGACTTCTCCCCGATCATGACGAGCTTGTACGGCTGAACTCCGTGGAAGTCCCTGACGTAGACCTCCGGCGCAATATCCTCTGCGTTGGGTATCTCGACGTTGACGCCCACGTTGAGATACGCCCTCGGCTGCGGCTCCTCGAAGATCCGCACCGCCGGCGGCGAGTTGCGCTGGTCCACGATCTGGTCGAACGGCAGATAACGGAGCCACCGTGCGGCCTTACCCGCGTTCTCCGACAACCAGGTCCAGTCCTCGTCCGTGTTGGCGTATGGCACGCCGTTGGGCTTCTTGCGGCCGAGGACCATGTAGTGCAACCCGCGAAGGTGGATCTTGCGGGTGCCGAGACCGAGGTCCCGGGCAGTAATGGCAAGCCATTCACCGTCGCGATGTCTGGCGTCGGTGTCGATCCGGAACGGATCGTTCTGGGCGGCGAGCACCGTGAGGTCCTTCAACGGCAGCCCACTGACGAAGGCCGCCTCTTCGATGGCCTGGCGCAGAGGAGAGTCGCTCATGACGGGACCTCGCGGTCCCACACCTGCACGAGTTGCCGGATGATCTGCTCGGCGGTCCAGGGTGCGCCGATCTCGGCGATCGCGTTGGACATGGCGCGGCGCGCGGCGTGCCAGCCGAACTCCATGCCGTCGTCGAAGGTGAGTCCGGTGCGGCGTGCGTATTCGGCTCGGTCGGCCCAGCCGGCGAGGAAACCCCGCGCGTACTCGTCGCCCTTGTCGGTCGGCTGCGCTACCGTGTGGACAGATCTAGCGCTATGGCGGTGGTGGATCTTCTTGGGCCCGGCGTCTAGCAGCGCCGGGCCTTCGCTCGTCTTCATGCGACCGCACCGCCGTCCTCATCGGACGCAGGACCGCGACGGCGCCGGGCACGCGCGGAGGCGACGGCGAGGCGGGTCATGTGCAGCCGGCGAGCGACCTCGGCACGGCGGGTGCGTTCCGCCTCCGGCAGCACCCGCAGCGGGTCGACCTGGTTGAGGAACTTCGCCATCAGACCGGCCTGCCCGCGAGCGGCGTTGGCGGCCGGGTCTTCGTTCATCCACCGAGTAAGCGCGGCGATCGTGGCGCTCTCGGTGCGGGACATCGGCGGGGCCTTCACCGCCGGGCGTGACTTCAACTCCACCGGATATCACTCCTCCGGCGTCCCTGCTTGGGGGAAACCGTGGAGCGATACTTCGGGCCCGCCGTCGCTGCCGTGGCGGTCGCCCCAGAGTTCGGGGGCTGGTGTGTTGTGAGACCAGCCTACGGCATGCGAGGTCTACTCTGGACGGCATGCCACACCGGCGTGTCCTGATTGTGGAGTGCGACCGCTGCCGTCGGCCGGTGGCGACGCTGCACCCGGTCAACGGCGAGGTGATGCCCACAGGGGCAGTGCGCGCCGGCGCCTTCGTGGTCCGGCGCGTCTTGGCGGGCACCGACTACCCGGAGCCCGGGTGGGTGATCGTGTGCGCCGGACACAAGCACCCCCGTTACCGGCGTCTCGTCTCGCCGGCCAGTTTGGGGACTGCTTATCGGTCAGCCGTCGCCGCCGGCCTTGACCGGATCGGCATGCGCGAACTGCACAGCTAGATGCAACCAGGAGACCCCCGTGACCGACGACGAGTACGAGAGAATCCGCCGACTCTTCGGCACGCACAAGTCAGATCAGGTACAGGCTGCCACGGCGGACGCGCGGCGTTCCGTTGAAGGTCTCGGCGACCGCGGCGCGCGAGCCGTCGACGTGTCGGAGCAGGTGGCTGTCGACCTGATGAACTGGTTCCGAGAGGCCCTGCAGGAGGCACGGACCCGGTACGAGGATGCGACTCCCGAGGGCGAGCGCAAGCGCGGACAGGTGCGGTGGGAACGGTGCCCGCACATCACTGGCGGGGTGCAGGTGATGCACTGGCACGCCATTATGCCCAGGGCGATTGTCTGCGAACGCTGCGCCCCCCCGGGTGGCGTGTGCCACCAGTGCGGGCGAAAGGAGGACCGGCTGACGGCCGTGACCCTCTTGGTGGACGAACGCGCGTCAACGATTGCACACGCGAGCCTCTGTGGTGAGTGCAATCCGGAGGGCGCCGACGCGCCGGTTGCCTAGATCAGGTCACCGAGTCCGAGCCGCCGCGCCTCCTCGGCGGCGCGGCGCTCGCTGGTCGATTTCGTGTACCTGTCGATCATGTCGCGGCGGGACCAGCCGGCCTGAGCCATCAGCCCGCCCTCACTGCCGCCGTTCTCGAGCCACCTCGAGGCCGCGGTGTGGCGCAGCTTGTGCGGGGTGAAGTCCGGCACCCCCGCGAGCTTGGCCCGCCATTGCAGGGTGTCGCGCAGCCCGAAGTAGCCGAGCCCCTTCCCACGGTCGCCCAACCACAGCGCCGCCGTCCCGGCCAGCCGGTGGGCGCGACGCAGCCGGATGTAGCGGTCGATCGCCGCGCCCGTGCGCGGCCCGACGAAGACGGTCCGGCCCTTGCCGCCCTTCCCGCGACGCACCGTCAACACGCCCCGGGCGAGGTCCACGTCCGCGACGGCCAGGCTCAGCACCTCCTCGGAGCGCAGCCCCGTCTCCGTCATCAGCCGGACCAGCGCCTCATCCCGGCGGTCCCGGAACTCCTTGCCGGCGCACGCCTTGATCAGCGCCTGGAGATCCGACTCGGTGAGCACCTGGACGACCTTCACGTCCAGCTTCGGCGGCTTGATCCCGAGCAGTTCGTCCCGTTCGATCTCGCCCTCGTCGGCGCACCAGGCGGAGAACCGTCGCACGGCGAGTTGGCGAGCTTTGGCCGTGGCGCCCTCGGCCCCGCCGTCGAGGAGGGAGGCGATGAAGGCGGACACGGTGCGCCGGTCCAGCACCGCGGGCACGCCGGTCCGCTCGCACCAGGCGAGGAACATCCGCACGCCCAGCGTGTAGTTGCGCACCGTCTGCGGGCTCTTGCGTTCGGCCCGCAGGTGCAGGGTCCAGCTATCCAGCAGCGATGTGAGGTCAAGACTTGCCATGGTGATATCTTGACTGACTGCGGCATGCGATGCAATACTGGAGGCAGGTTCGTTTATCGGCGCTGGTCACAGCGCAGATGGTGGGCTAATCTCAGTCCAAGTAGTCGCGGAGGACTTGGGAGCGGGACGGGTGTCGCAACTTTGACATCGTCTTGGACTCGATCTGCCGGATCCGCTCACGGGTGACGCCGTAGACCTGGCCGATCTCGTCGAGCGTGCGCGGCTGGCCATCGGTGAGGCCGAACCGCAGGCGCACCACGCCCGCTTCGCGCTCGGAGAGGGTCTGCAGCACCTGCTGGAGCTGGTCCTGCAGTAGTGAGAACGAGACGGCGTCCACGGCCACCACGGCCTCGGAGTCCTCGATGAAGTCGCCGAGCTGACTGTCGCCTTCGTCGCCGATGGTCTGGTCGAGCGAAATGGGCTCCCGCGCGTACTGCTGGATCTCCAGCACCTTCTCCGGCGTGATGTCCATTTCCTTGGCGAGCTCCTCCGGCGTGGGCTCGCGGCCGAGGTCCTGGAGCAACTCCCGCTGGATCCGTCCGAGCTTGTTGATCACCTCGACCATGTGCACCGGGATGCGGATGGTGCGGGCCTGGTCCGCCATGGCGCGGGTGATGGCCTGGCGGATCCACCAGGTGGCGTACGTGGAGAACTTGTAGCCCTTGGTGTAGTCGAACTTCTCCACCGCGCGGATGAGACCGAGGTTGCCCTCCTGGATGAGG
>JAHRHA010000347.1 GCA_020027875.1 Micromonosporaceae bacterium
CGCCCACCACGTCGGTCCAGCTCGCGGGAAGGGAGAACAGCCTGCCGTCCTCGCCCCGGCAGTAGACCCGATCTTCCCCCCAGTTGCGCCGATGAACGACGAACTCGAAGTCATGACCGAATTGCGGATGGAACGGGTGGGTCACCCGGACACGTCGGTACCGGTCGTCCTCATCCGGTGTAGTTGACTGCGTGGTCGAACGCGTACGCCGAACGATGGGTGGGAACAGCACGGCGCGAGTGCCTTGACCGGATCCTGATCGTCAACAGCCGGCAGCTGCAACGCGTCCTGGCCGAATTCGTTGATCACTACAATCGGCATCGACCGCACCGGGCGCTGCTACAACAGCCGCCCGAAGCACCGTTGAAGGCGCTGCCAGAGGACACGAACACGGTCCAACGACACCCCGTCCTCGGCGGGCTCATCAACGAGTATCGCCTGGTCGCGTAGCGAGACCGAGGTTATCGGCACCCACAGGCACCGTCAAACCCGGTGAGCGGGACGCCCTGAAGATCCACGAGCCCTGCGTCGGTGCCTCATCGCGGCCCGTCTCTGAATTTGCACCCCTCAGCCACCGCGTTCAGCACGGCGGAGCCGGCAGCGCTAGGTAGCCCTTCGGCGTGACGCGCTACCCGTGGTCGCGGCTCCAGTACTCGCGCTGGTTCGACGTGCTGAGGTTTTACGGCTCGCGGTGACGGTTCAGTCAGCTGCCCTCCTGCGGACGGTTGCGGCCGGCAGTCCCTGCGTCGCCTTCTTGGCAATTTGCGACACCCGGCCCGGAGAAAAGCCCATGACTCTGGCCGTTTCGTCGACGGATAGTCCAGAGCTGCGGAGCCTAACCACCACGCTGCGCATCTCCTCAGCGGCTTTCCGCTGCGCCTCTTCTGCCGCCCGACTGCGCTTTCGGGCTGCGTCGACGATCTTCTGCACGTTGCCCAACTGCGGCATCACGTTGATGACGGCGGTGCTGGCGTCCACGTCCAACAGCGTCTCAATGTAGTCACGGACCTGCTGCTCGGCCCGAGACAAGGACCGGACCTGCGTGACCCCTACGCCGTCGATGTGAAGTTCCCATCCGTGGGTCCACCGCACGGCTCGCACTTGGTACATCATGTCAACCACCCCTTCGGCAGGCACGCAAGTTTCTTGATCGTGTCCCCGACTACGCCAGCGGATAGCGTCCCGCCCCTCGTAACAACAGCGATGTGTTGTCCGCAAGGGCAGTACCACTTCTCATGATCGCCCTTGCCCGGCTTGGACTGGCAGCCCTGCGCGAGCAACGCCTTCCGCACGTCCCGGTACTTCATCGCCTTGGCCACCAGGATACTTTATAGGGGCTAAATCGTCTACGGCGGCATACTGGCGTGAGCGGGCGAGCCGCGAGGTGCCGGCCAGCGGCAACCTCGGCCTGTGCGGCCAACAGTTCTGGCTCGGCCCCCAGCTCGGAGGCGTGGCCATCATGCTGTGGATGGACACCACAGTCGTGCACATCGTGCGCGACGGCGTCCGGCTCAAGACCGTCCCCTCCCGAATCAATGCGACGCAGGTGCGGCAGCTGCTCGCCGACGGCGGCCGGATCGCCGGGCCACCACCGCTCACCGCAGCCGCTACCGGCCCGATCGAGGTTGACGGGCTGGTCAACGGCTGCGAGTTGGTCGTGTGGGGCTCGAAAACTGGGTTCAGGACCATGAGCTGCGGATACTCGAGATCGAGATCGATCATCATGCGGGTTGGCAGCAGGGCCAGGACGGCCGCGCTACCACCCTGTGACGATCAACTACGATCCCGAGTGTTGCCTGCTCACTGGCCGAATCTGACTTTTCGAGCCCCACACGGTAGCTGCCACATCCCGACCGCCAGCCAAGAGCTCGCCGGACGGGGATGGCTACGGCTGGATCCTCGGCCAGTTCGCGCTGCGTCTGGCGACACCAAGACCAGCCCCGACTCGCGAACGCCTACAGTTCGCCCTTCCAAACATGGCCAACCTTTCGGGTGACACTAGTGTCCCGTGTCTGAGGTCTTTTGACGGCTGGCTTTGGCGAGGATTTGGTCGGCGGTCTTGGTCCAGGTGAAGGGTTCGCAGCGTTCGTTGTAGGCGTCGATGAAGATGCGGATGGCGCCGATGAGGTCGGGGACGCTGGTGAAGGTGCCGCGTCGGATGGCCTGGCGGGTGATGATGCCGAAGAAGATTTCGATTAACCGGCCCTGGGTGGCGGAGTCAAGCGTCGGCGGTTCGTTGGGCGTGTCGGGTGAGTCGGGTGAGGTGGCGTTCGATGCTTGCGATGACGCGGGAGTGGCGGGCGACTTCGGTGTGCCAGCCGCGTTCGGCGGCGTCGTCGCGCAGCGCGGCTGCGTCGGCGAGTTGGGCTTGCAGCGCGGGGATGAACTCGGGTGCGCTGACGAAGTTGTCGCATTGCTCGCAGATGTTGGCGTATGGGCAGGCCTCGGCTGTCAGTTGGCGGGAGCAGTAGCCGTGCGCGACGCGGGTCTTGAGCATTTCCTCGCGTAGCCACGCGATGCGGTCGGGCACGATGGACTTCCCGACTGGGGCGATGGTCAGGGTGAGCCTCGTACGGGCCTTGCCCATAGCTTCCTCGTAGGCGGCCCGGATGGTTGGCGCGGCGAGCGCCGCGTATCGCAGAGTCATCTCCGTGGAGACTCCTATCATGAACTGTTCCCTTCACACGTGGGCCAAGGCCATGGCGGCCAAAACCCGGACCATGTCGCTGGTGGCCTGCCCGAAAGCCGGGGCGGCAGT
>JAHRHA010000348.1 GCA_020027875.1 Micromonosporaceae bacterium
AACCTCGGACAGAACCCTCGCTTGGGTATGCGAGGACGCCACTCAAGCCGCCACTCCCGTCACCGCCAGCCGATCACGTTCAGAGTGGGGTTACATCATTGGGCCACAACGAGTTCGATCGGGACGGGGCTGGTGGGACCTTCCGGTACGCAGCAGGACAGGTCGGTCTGGCACGCCTGCGGCGGCGGGGATTCGGCAAGGGCCACACGTACTGCATGGAGTTGCGCGGCAAGGTCACTAAGTTGCGTTATCCGTTCGGCGATCTCGGCTTGCTTGTCGTGAATGAGCCGGTCTACGCGCTCGCGTGCATCTAAGCAATTCATGCCGCCCCAGATAGGGATAAGGTCGAGGATCTGCTCGCAACTGAGAGCATTAATTCAACTTACGAGGTTCGATAGATTTCGAGCTTGGTGACGGCGCCGAGGACGGGTCCGAACCGGTCGAGTAGGCCACGGTAGCCGCTGGACAGGACGCGCCAGTTCTTGAGGTGGGCGATGACGCGTTCGACGCTGGCCCGCTGGGCTGCGATCATCTTGTTGAACTCGCGGGCGGACGCGGTCAGGGTCTGCCCCTGCGCTTTCTTCGTCGGCACGTAGAGCCCGGTTCCGATGTAGGCCGTGTCGGCGAAGCCGCCGGGTCCGCCGTCGGCGTGCAGCCGGCCGTCGAGGATCGCGGCCAGGCCGGACTCGTGCCAGGCTTTCGCGTCGTGCATCGCCCCGGGCTGGGCCTTGCCGGTGAGCACGAGGGTGCCGTGCCACGAGCCGACGACCTGCAGGTTGAACCCGCAACGATGGCGTTTGCCGGAGTACATGCCCGACGTGTACGTGTCTTTGCGCCGGTCGCCGGTCGGGGCCAGGAACCCGTCCACGCGCACGGTGGAGCGCAGTTCGTTGGCCTCGGTGCGCGCGGCGACCGGCGCAAGGACCGAGGTGATCGCCGGCATGAGCCGGGCGACCAGGCGTGACACCGTCGGTTGGGAACAGCCAAACAGCTCCGCGATCAGCGTCTGGGGCAGGTTATGGCGAAGATACAGCAGCACCACGACAACCGCACGGTACGGGCCCAGCGCATGCCGCCGAGCGGGCTCGAACGGGTGGTGGGCGTACACGAGCAGCACCAGCCGGTCGACTTGATCGCACGGCAGGCCGGTCATACTCTCTACCCGCGACGGCCTGTCGGCGAGAATCTTCTGTGTGGTCACAGACCAGGAGGTCTACCCGCCGACGGCCGTGGCGTCCAATCACGACACATCACAATCCGATCAACCCGCCACTCGCACTACTCGAAGCCAGGCAGCTAACCGCTCGAGAAGGCGTCATCTGGCTGGGATCACGACAGCGACGATGCGACGCCGGTCCGCCGTTGCGAATCCAGTCGTGGAGGCTACCGCGTTACGTGCGAGCCCTAGGTCAGGCCTGTCGTACGCAGAACTCGTTGCCGTCCGGGTCGGCCAGCTCGGCTGATCCGTCCTCGTCAGTCGAGGTCAGGGTCGCTCCAAGCGACACCAGCCGGTCGACCTCCGTACGCAGATCGGTGTCGGTCGCGGCGAGCAGGAAACGCTGCGTGTTGCGGACGATCTTCGGGGCGACGGGTGGTCCGCCCCAGGCGACCTTCGTGCCGCCGAGCGGCGACTGGACGGCCGTCTCCTGATTCTCGTCCCACACCAGTGGCCAGCCGAGCCCTTCACTCCAGAACAGGCCGACGTCCCGCGTACCGCCGCACGCGAGCTCGGCGAGGAAGCCGCAGCCCGACAGGAATCTGTTGCCGGGCTCAATCACACAGAAGTGGTTGCCAGCCGGGTCTGCCAGGACGATGTGGCTGTCCTCGGGCAGCTGGCCGACGTCGACATGCTCGGCCCCGAGTGCCACCGCAGCCGCCACCGTGTCCAGCTGGTGCGCGAGGCTGGCGCTGGTCAGGTGCAGGTGCAGACGGTTGAGGTGCTCCTTCTCCGGCTGACCCGGAACGAATCGGAGGCCGACCTGCGTCGGCGTACCAGGCAAGAGCAGACCGCCCGCATCCTCGATCGCATCTCGGCGGAGCATGCCGCCCCAGAATCGAGCCAGCCGCGCGGGGTCATGGGCGTCGTAGGTCACTGCCAGCAGATGTACGGCCATGTCCGGACGGTAGCCGCACACCGACAACCTCGCCCCAGATTTCTGCTGGCGGCATTGGCGACCGCCAGCAGCGCCGGGCGTGCTGCTGCGCTTGACTTGTCGGCGATCGCGCCGCTACGCGGCAGTTCGGATGCTGTTGCGTTCGAAGTCTGATTGCGGACGAGTGTCTTGGTCGCGGGCAACCAGGGCCATAACATCGCAGATCGTCTATTGAATAACGCTCTGAGTCCCACCTTCCGCGCCCTGAACACGAACAGCAGGCGGGTTGCCTCGTCCTCTCCGTAGTCCCGGTACCCGGACAACGTACGCGTCGGAGTGCCCAGTAGCCCGATTCGCTCGTAGTAACGAACCGTTGAGATAGGCACACCGACCCGGGCGGCAAGCTCCGAGATCCGCACCCTGTCACGATAACCCCCGCACCCGGGCGCAACGTCAAGCTTGACCTTGCACCCGAGTTCAACGTTTACGGTCGCCGTAACGGACCTGGCTACGGTCCACATCTCAGGAGGCCGTCATGCACGTCACGAGCAAGGCTGTTGCCGTCGGGGACATCGAGATCGCTTGCACCGTTGTCGGTGAGGGCATCCCCCTCGTCGTGCTCCACGGCGCTGCCGGTCTCGGCAGCACTTACATGCGGGCCCTGCTCGACCGCCGCACATCTGGGCGCTCTCTATGCGGGCCTACGCCCGCAGACGACGTCGACGCTGGTGCTCCTCAACTCGGGCCCACCGCTCGCCCCGGAACTGATGCAAAGGTTCGGTCAGGCCATGGCCGGGCGGAGAACCCCTGCTGACGATGCTGAGCGGCAGGCAATAGAGGAGTCGCAGGAGTTCCGCGGCAAACAGCCCGCTGCGCTTGAGCGGCACCAGCTCAACACGTTCATCCCCTTCTTCCGGGACCGGGCCATCATCGAGCAGGTGTCGCTGGGTTTCACCGACATCACCGCCGCCAACGTGCAGGCCGCTCCCGCACGCGTGATGGGCAGTCTCAGTGCCCTCAACCCGATGCAGACCTACGCCGAGATCCGCTGCCCCACCCTCGTTGTGCACTCCGAGTTGGACCCGATTCCCGTCGCCTGGAGCCGCCTGCTGGCCGACACCATCCCGGGAGCCGACTTTGTACTCATCGAGAACGGCAGCCACTTCTCCATGATCGAAGACTCGGCCGCGTTGCACACTGCCGTTGCGCCGTGGCTAAGAAAGCGCGCGTCCTGATGCGGCGGCCGATCCCACCGAACGGGCATGCCGGATAGGGCCAACTCGTACGCCGTGGCATGGCGGCTCCTTGAGCACGACCGTGGTTGGTCTGGCCCGGTCCGGGAGCGAAAGTGCTCGGGGGTGGACACCGGTCTGTGACTGCCGGCGCCGGCCGGGGGACGCAGGTAAGGGCTACGTCAGTCCGTTGGGATGCGCGTTGCGGCGGCACGGCAGCGGGCTTGTCCGGCAGCTCAACCCCGACCGGCTGCTGGAGGATGTCGGCCTCGGCGACACGGTGCCGCTGTGGCACTGGATCGGCGATGGCGCCACCACCTTCCAGCTACTGATCGCGCCGTGATCGACCAGCGGGACGGCCGCGCGCGTACGGTGACAGCACCCTCAATCCAGGAGAGGAGGCAGACCGATGTCGGCTGCCGTTCGCAAGAGTTTCGACGCGCCTGACGAGCTTCGTACACAGCCGAAGGGCAGCGTCGCGGTCGTAGACCTGGGCGGCACCAAGGTTCCCGGCTCACGCTCGACCCTGGCTGGCGGTGGTCGGAATCCGTCAAGCCGATCGCGGGCACGGAAACCTGCCAGGCGCGCCATCTCGGCGTGATGGTGTCAGGCACCATGCACGGCATCGGCGCCGACGGCAGCGAGGCCGAGATCGGACCGATCGCGGCATCCCGGCGGGTCTGCAACCGCGCCGCCGTCGCATGGCAATTGGCCTCCAGCCACCCGACGAGCAGCAGCGCCGGTACCGCGACACCGTCGAGCTAACCGGCTCGCCCGGCGGCACCACCAGCCCACACTGCCCGCCGCCGCGGCAGCACATGCCCGAGGTGGGGGCCATCCGACAAGCACGATCCGTAGGGTCGCCATATAGATGGCCAGCAGCTAAGTGCCCTCGATGCGGGTCAGGCGAAGACCTCGGCGTAACAGGGCCCAGGCGGTGACGGCGCTGCCGAACAGGTTCCCGACGATGAGGTCGGACTCGCGGCGGCGCTGGGCGGCGATCGTGGTGACCAGCCACGGTACCGAGGAGCGAGACGAGTGTGAAGCCGATGACGACCTGGAACACGCCGAGGCGCTGCGCGATAGTCGACTCGTTGACGACCAGTAGCTGGGCCACGATGAGTACTCCGACCAGGCCGAGCGCGGCGCGGAGGGGTTCCAGCCAGGTCGGTTGCCGGGCCGGCGGCACCGGTAGTTCCACCGTCGCCAGCGTGGTGGTGAACTCCTCGGCGTCGTCGGCCATCTCGGTGCTGCGCCCCTGACCTGCCCAGCGCCTGCCAGCAGGAGCAACTGCTGGCCGAACCGGGTGCCCGGGTGGTCGACCTGACCGGCCCGGCCGATGAAGGGCTGGCTGGAGCTGCACCACCACCTCGGCCGGCGGGCCGCGAACCGCCGTGTCCGCAACGGCTGCTCTTCGCAGGTGATTTGGGCCCGCCAGCGCCAGGCCATCTCGTTGCGCCATCGGGTTATAGGGTGTGGTCGGCGGTGTGCCACCAGACGACGGTGGCGGTCACGCTGGTGGCGGCGACCGCCACGACGAGGCTGTAACCGATTGGGCCAACGGTGGGGTGGTCGGTGCCGCCGATTTGGCTGTAGATCGCCGGCACCGACCAGGGGAACAGGTGGCCGTAGCCGAGCACGGCGATCACCTGGGCCAGGAACACGGTGAGGAACATGACGCCGATC
>JAHRHA010000349.1 GCA_020027875.1 Micromonosporaceae bacterium
CCGCATGGCCACCTTGTCAACCAACAGCGTGCACCGCATCATCGACGGCGCCACCCACGAGGACTTGATCGCAAACGAAGAAGACGCCGCCGCCACCACTCAAGCGATCCTCGACGTCGTCGCATCGGTCCGGAACCCAAGGCGCCTAGTCAGGTGATCCCTAGCCCAGCAGAGAGCTCCCAGGTGACGCCGATTCTGCTTGCGGTTCACGAGCAAACTCGTGAACTGGAGATAATTCAACGGGAACTTGTCAGCCGATATGAGGCGGACTACAAGATCGTATGTGAACAGTCGGTGGAGTCCGCCCTCGAGCGGCTCGACGTCCTACGGGCGGCGGGCGCTCAGGTTCTTGTCCTGTTCGCAGCCGATGAGATGACGGCGATGACGGGCATCGAGTACCTGCAGCTGGCGCACGAACTGCATCCGCGTGCGCAGCGGGTCCTGCTGATCCCCTGGGGTAACCGGTCGGCATCCAAGCCGATCCTGAGAGCAGCCTCCCTGGGCCAGATCGACCGCTTCGCGACCATGCCCAGCCGGTCCCCCGACGAGAACTTCCATCACGTCGTCACAGAACTCCTCCGCGACTGGCAGCAGCAACAGCACGAGCGACCCACCGTGGTTACCATGGTAGGCGAGCACTGGGACCCACGCTCGCACGAGGTGCGTGACCTTCTGCAGCGCAGTGGTCTCCCCTTCACCTTCCATGCCACGGATTCCGACGAAGGCCACGCACTACTGCACCAGGTCCAGCGCCCCGGTGGTCCGTTCCCGGTCTTCATCCGCTTCGACGGTCAGGTGTTGACCAATCCCACGAATGAGGAGGCGGCGGTAGCCCTCGGCGTTCGGCACAGTTCCGAGGAAGGCGTCTTCGACGTGGTCGTGGTGGGTGCCGGGCCGGCTGGGTTGTCCGCCGCTGTCTACGGCGCTTCGGAAGGACTGCGCACGATTGTCGTAGACCGAGACACGTTCGGCGGCCAGGCCGGCACGAGTTCACTCATCCGCAACTACCTGGGGTTCCCGCTCGGAATCGGCGGAGCCGAACTGTGCAGCCGGGCCCTCGACCAGGCCTGGTCGTTCGGAGCGGAAACCTCCGTGCTGCGCGGAGCCACCGATCTGCGCGCAGACGGCAGCGCCCGAATCGTGGTTCTCGCGGACGGAACGCAAATCGCGACCCGTGCCGTAATCCTGGCCATGGGGGCGAGCTACCAGCGCCTTGGCATCCCCAACCTCGAGTCGCTCGTCGGGGCCGGTGTTTTCTACGGCGGCGGAATTACCGAGGCCCAGGCGATGGAGGGACAGCAGGTCTACGTGGTCGGCGCGGGCAACTCAGCCGGCCAAGCCGCCATCCACCTGGCGAAACATGCAGAACGCGTGACGATGATTGTCCGCGGCGACGCGCTCGGCGCGAGCATGTCGGACTATCTGGTGAAGATGATCGACGCCACCGAAAACATCGATGTGCGGCTGCGCACCACTGTCATCGACGGTGCCGGGGCCGGGCGACTGGAGGAACTAGTTCTACGGGACAGCAATACCGGCGAAACCCGGACCGTACCAGCGGCCGCCCTGTTCGTCCTCATCGGTGCAGAGCCACACACGGCATGGCTACCCGAAAGCATCCAACGCGACCAACACGGCTTCGTCCTCACCGGTACCGACGTGGTTCCGGCCAGCACCGCCGCTGCGGGCGGCGGGGAACCGCGACCGCCTCTCCCGCTGGAGACCACCATGGCCGGCGTGTTTGCGGCCGGCGACGTCCGGCACGGCTCAGTCAAACGGGTAGCCTCCGCGGTCGGCGATGGTGGCGTCAGCATCCGATCCGTACACCAATACCTGACACGCGTGCGCGAAAATCAGTGACCGGCGCGACGCCAATCTCGCCGTCAGCGTCAACACCGTCCCGAGCAGCTGCTAGTCGAGCCTACGCGACGTGGTCTCGGTCCGCAGGTCCCGCTGCCAATGCGGACTGGTGGGCTCGGGCTGTGGCGTTCGTTGTCGATGCGTGACCGTTTGGCGCCGCTGGCTCGGATCGGTGGCGGAGCGAGAGCAGAGGTGGACCTTCGTGTTGCCGCTACAGTCCACCCATGAAGGCAGCAGTCCGCACCAGCTACGGGCCTCCGGACGTGGTTCGGGTCTTAGACGTGGACAAGCCGACGATCAAGGGCGACGAGGTACTCGTAAGGTTCACGCGACCACGGTGAATCGGACGGACTGCGCCTTACGGGCGGCCAAGCCCTTCTTCATCAGATCCTCACCGGGCTCATCGGGCCACGGGTGACAGTCCTCGGCGATAAGTTCGCGGGAGTGGTTGAGGCGGTCGGCAGCGGCGTCACGTCCTTCAAGGTCGGCGACCGCGTGTTCGGATACAGCGAGGGCTCATGGGGCGCCCATGCCAAGTACCTGTCGATGCCCGCGGACGGTCCCCGGTGGGCGGCGACCGAGGCGCGGCTGCGCCGCGGTGTTGAGCCCGGGTGGGAGCGTGAACCGTTGGACGTGGAGGATGCGATCAGCCGCTATCTCACCTGAGTCGTCCCGGGAGCGTGAGGCGGCACAGTGCCGCAGCGATCCGGTATCATCAGCGGCGCTGGAGCCTAACGATGTGTCCGATGTGGAGGTTCCTTTAGCAGGATCCATAGACAGAATATTGGCGTTCAACTGCAGAATCGGTAACTTGCCCCCCTAGCTCAGTCGGTAGAGCGCATCCATGGTAAGGATGGGGTCGCCGGTTCGATTCCGGCGGGGGGCTCCAC
>JAHRHA010000191.1 GCA_020027875.1 Micromonosporaceae bacterium
CGCCAGGATCACGGCCTGGACCCGATCGCGCAGATCTAGTTTGGACAGGATCCGCTTCACGTGGGTCTTCACGGTGGACTCCTCGACCACCAGCGTTTCGGCGATCTCGGCGTTGGACAGGCCTCGCGCGAGTACCTCGAGCACGTCCCGCTCCCGCGGTGTCAGCCGTTGCAGCCGCCGCGCGGCCGACGCGTCGGGCTGCGGCTGCCGCGCCATCCGGTTGATCACGGTGCGCGTGACCGACGGGGACAGCAACGACTCGCCCGCGGCTACTGTGTGGATGGCCTCGATGAGCTGCTCCGGCTGGGTGCGCTTGAGCAGGAATCCGGAGGCGCCGGCGCTAAGCGCCCCGAACACGTAATCGTCGTCCTCGAACGTGGTGACGATCAGGATCCTCGCCCGCGGAGCCGCGCCGACGATCGCCCGCGTCGCTGCGATGCCGTCGAGGTTTGGCATGCGCACATCCATGAGTACGACATCCGGGTTGAGCCGGCGCGCCCGCTCGATCGCCTCGCGGCCGTCGGCGGCTTCCCCGACGACGTCGACGCCTGGGTCGCTGGACGGAACCGCCCGGAGCCCGGCGCGCATCAGGTGGTCGTCATCGACGATCAGCAACCGGAGCGGGGGGGTGACACTCACGGGTTCGCTGCCGGGGCGGCCGCGGCGTACGGCAGCCGGGCCTTGAGCCGGAAAGTACCGGCACCGGCACCGGCGTCGAGCGTGCCGCCTAGCAGCGACGCGCGCTCGCGCATGCCCACAATGCCGTGCCCGCCCCCGTTGCTGTCATTGGTGCCGGTCGGGTTGGTCACGGTGATCTCGACTGCGGCTGGCTCGAACGACAGCCCAACGTCGGCAGTGCCGTGACCGTGCCGCGCCGCGTTGGTGAGCGCCTCCTGGAGGATGCGGTACGCCGCCCAGGCGACGCTCTGCGGCAACGGCCCGCGCGGGCCACGGATGTCGGCGCTGATCCGCAGGCCGTCAGTGCGGTAACGCTCCAGCAACTCGTCAAGCGCCGCCGGATCGGCCGGTGCGGATAGTTCCGAGACGTCATCCTCGCGCAGGACGCGGACAAGGCGGTCGATCTCGCCGATCGTCGCGCGGGCCACCTCCTCGATGGTGGTGATCGCGCGGCGTGACCCCTCGGGGTTACCGTCCTGCAGCAAACGGGCGGCGCCGGCCTGCACCAGGATCACATTGATCGCGTGCCCGGCGGAGTCGTGCAGCTCACGGGCGATGCGGGTGCGCTCCTGCGCCGCGGCCAGGCCGCGCTCGCGTTCGGCGTCCCGCTCGGCCCGGGCCGCCTGCTCGGCCAGTTCCGCCATCCGTTCCTGTCGCAGCCGGCCGCGGTCTCCCGCGACCCACGCCCCGACCATGACCGCGGTCAGGAACAGCAGCTCCGGTGCGATCTGCCACGGGCTAAACCCGTGTGCGGCGTAGATCACCGCCACGATCGGGGTGAACGCGCCCACCGCCGACATCGCCAGCCACCGCCGCCACCGCCGGGGTCGCCGCCCCGGGCCGCCGCGAGCGCGTACGCGGCGATGATGAGGCCGAACGGTAGGTCCACCGGGTACCACAGGTGCAGCAGGACAAGGTCGGCCACGCCGACGATCACGTACACGGTCCCGGGGGCGAACCGCATCGCCAGCAGGGGCAGCGTCGAGGCGGCGGCGAGGAGTACGCCGAGGGCGTCCAGATCGCGGCTGGACGGATCGGGCGTGCCGAAGCCTCCCGCCGCCAGCACGGCCACCGTCAGGAGGAACGCCGCGACCGCGATACCCACCACACGCCATTGCACACACCCAATGTAGGCGCGAGGGGTGGCCGGTCGAATCACCCCGGCGGGGTCCGCGCGGTACCCCTACGGGGGGATGAGCGGTTCATCCCGTGGGGCGTTGTCCGGGAGTACCCGCCGTTCCTAGCGTCGCTCCCCATGGCAACGACTACGGAACCCCGTCCGACCTTCACCCGGCGCGGCGCCAGCGTGTTCGAACGGCTCGCGTCCTGGTCCTACCGGCGCCGGTGGTGGGCGCTGCTCGCGTGGGTCGCCGTGCTGGGCGGCGTGACCGTCGCGACCCAGGTCATAGGCAGCGACTACCACAACGACTTCTCGCTGCCCGGCGCCGAATCCCAGCGGGCGCTGGACACCCTGGAACGGCACTCCCCGGCCCAGGCCGGCGCCTCGGTGCAGATCGTCGTAAGCGACCCCAACGGCCTCGCCACCCAGGCGACCCGGCAACGGGTCGAGGGCATGCTCGCCGAGGTCCGCGGGCTGCCCCGCGTCGTCGATGTCCGCAGCCTCTACGCCGACCCGACTGCGCTGTCGCGCGACGGCACGATCGGGTACGCCACTGTGGCTCTCGACGGCGATTCCGAGAACCTGCCCGTGGCGGACGTACGCCGCGTCATCGACACCGCCCAGCGGGCCGGCGGTGACGGCCTGCAGGTCGAGCTGGCCGGCGACGCCATCCGCGCCGCCGAGGAGACCGAGGGTGAGGGCGGCACGGCCGAGGGAGCCGGAATGCTGGCCGCGCTGGTCATCCTGGTCCTGCTGTTCGGCTCGCTGCTGGCGGCAAGCCTGCCGATCGTGATCGCGGTCTTCGCGGTCGGCAGCTCGATCGGACTGATCACGCTGGCCTCACACGTCGCTACCGTCGCCGACTTCACCCCGCCGCTCATGCTGCTCGTCGGCCTCGGCGTCGGCATCGACTACGCCCTGCTCGTGTTCACCCGGTACCGCGGCGAGCTGGCCGCCGGCGTCGACCGCGAACGAGCGGTACGGTCCGCATTGGACACCGCCGGCCGGACCGTATTCTTCGCCGGCTGCACCGTGATCATCGCCCTGCTCGGGCTGGTCGTCCTGGGCCTTGGCTCGCTGCAAGGCGTGGCCGTCGCGATCGCGGTGACCGTGCTGGTGACCATGGTCGCCGCGCTGACCCTGCTGCCCGCGCTGCTCGCCATCGTCGGCCGCAGAGTTGAACGCAGCATCGAACGCGGTGCACAGCGCCGGCTGCGGCGGGCCCGCCCACCGGAGGGCTCCGGGTGGCGCCGCTGGGCCGCGTTGGTGCAGCGCCGGCCGTGGCTGGCTACGGTGCTGCCGGTGGCCGGACTGCTCGCGTTGGCCGCACCCGCGCTGGACATGCGCCTCGGCTTCGCCGACGCCGGTAACGGCCCGGAGTCCGCGACCAGCCGTCAGGCGTACGACCTGCTGGCGACTGGGTTCGGCCCCGGCTTCAACGGCCCGCTCGTGGTGGTCGTGTCCGGCCCAGTCGCGTCGGGCGCTGCCGCGTCCGCACAGGGTGCTATCGAGGCAACGCAGGGGGTCGCCGCCGTAACGCCGCCGCTGCCGACGAATAGCCCCGACGTCGCCACGCTGATCGTCTTCCCGCAGTCCAAGCCGCAGGACGCAGGTACCGACGAGCTGGTCAACCGGCTTCGCACCGACGTACTGCCGGCGCTGGCCGGTCAGACCGGCGCCACGTACCTAGTCGGCGGCAGCACCGCGGCGGTGGTCGACTTCTCCGACGCCGTCGCCGACCGGCTGCCGCTGTTCGTCGTGGTCGTCGTGGGCCTGTCCATGCTCCTGTTGGCCGTGGTGTTCCGCTCGCTGCTGATCCCGATCAAGGCCGCGGTGCTCAACCTGCTCAGCGTCGGGGCATCGATGGGCATCATCACGCTGATTTTCCAGCAGGGGGCGTTCGGCGTGACACCCGGACCAATCGAGGCGTATGTACCTGTGATGATCTTTGCGATCGTCTTTGGCCTCTCCATGGACTATGAGGTGTTCCTGCTGGCCCGCATGCATGAGGAGTGGGAACGCGGCCGGGACGCCGCTGCGGCCATCCGCGAGGGCCTGGCCACCACCGGGCGCGTGGTCACCGCCGCCGCCGCGATCATGATCGTGGTGTTCGGCGCGTTCGTCCTGAGTCCGGACCGGATGCTCCAGCAGTTCGGCCTCGGTCTGGCCGTGGCGGTCTTCCTGGACGCGGTGGTGATCCGCTGTCTCATTCTGCCCGCGGTTATGCACCTTCTCGGGGCGCGCGCCTGGTGGCTGCCCGATGCGCTGGCCCGACGGATGCCGAAGGTGGCGCTGGAACGCCGAGGTCATACGTCCTGATAGCGCCGTATTCCGTCAATGTCGGCGGCCTTGAGGCGGCCTTATGCGACGAGCAGATCGAGGTGTGCGGCGGTCTCCGTAACGGCCAGCATCTGGTTGAACGGATCAAGATCGGCAAACGACTTCTTCCGCCTGGTCCAGGTCAGCAGCTGGGCGATCTCGTAGGCCGTGGGCGCGTCACCCTTGACGGCGTGGTGGGCCTGGTCAAGCCGAAGCGCATGATGCTCGAACAGCTCGTCGATGCGCGCATGCACGCTCGGCTGCACCGGTCCGTGGGCCGGCAACAGGCGCTGGTCGGGCATGTCACGCACGAGCCGGAGCGACCGAAGAAAGTCGTCCAGCGGCTGCTCCACAGGCACCGCCTCGAAACCGATGGACGGGGTGATGTGCGGCAGGACATGGTCGCCGGCGAACAGGAGGCCGGCCTCGCCATCGACGAAGACCACATGTCCGCGGGTGTGCCCAGGCGTCGCCACGACGCGCAAGGTCCGGGCGGCCAGCGCCAGTTCCGAACCACCCGTGAGCCAGTCGTCCGGCGGTGCCCAGTCGGCCGGGTCATGGTGTACCTGGTCCGAGACTGCGCGCAACCATTCGACGAGGGTGCCCGCGCCGCACCGCGCCAGCAGGTCCGCGTGAGCTGACAATGGCTTGTGCAGCGCGTCCGAGAGGATCTCGATGGCCGCCTGCTCACCCTCGCCGAGACTCACCGTGGTGCCGAACTCCCTCCGAACTGCCACCGCCAACCCGTAGTGATCGCGGTGCACGTGGGTGACCAGGAACCTTCGTACGTCTGCCACGCGCCGATCGAGCGCCGCCAGGGCCTTGTCCAGCGCTTCACGCGCCGCATCGATGGCCCAGCCGGAGTCGACGAGCACCAGGCCGTCCTCGTCGGCCAAGGCGTAGACATTCACCGCCCGGAGGCCGTCGTATGGCAGTGGCAACGGGATGCGGAACACCCCGGCCGCCACCTCGTAGACACCCGGATTCGTCCAGTCCCGGTCGGCATCATCGGTTTCGATGCGCATGAAGCATCGCCCTTCGTCTCGTCCCCGGCCTGCAGCGATGCTACGCCGACGCGATCTTCGCGGCCGGCCGGACGGCGCTCAGCCGTCCTGGGCCGGCGAAACGTTACGCCGGGTATACATGCGTCGACGTGTGGCGAGAGGCCGGTTCGGGTATACAGGCTCGTGGGGACAACGCCGGTGTCGTCCCGTGCGAGAAAGGAGACTTGACGTGCGGGTGACTAACTTCCTCAGCGCTGCCCTTGTTGGCCTGGCGATCGGTGTGCTCGGCCGACTCGTCCTGCCCGGCCGCCAGCGGATCGGCGTGTTCGTAACCCTGCTCATTGGCGTCGGCGCCGCCGTGCTCGGCACGTTCGTGGCCGACGCGCTCAACCTGACCGACCGGGCACCGGTGCAGGTGTGGCGGGTGAACTGGGACTGGATCGTGCTGGGCATCCAGGTCGGCTTCGCAGTCATCGGAACCGCCATCGCCGCCGCGATCACGCACACGAGGATCGTGCACAACGAGACGCCGCTGCGCCGCAACGCCAAGCCCCGCAAGACCCGCACCCCCAGAAGCTAGCGGTAGGTGGCGGACGCTCGCTCCGGGAGCGTCGCAGACGTTGCAGGTGGCGGTTGACACGACCGGGCTTGCGCCGGGTGTCTATAACGCGTCGCTGTTCATCCGGACGAACAGCGGGCGCCAGCCGCTGCTCCAGGTGCCGGTCAGCCTGATCGTGCCGGCGTACTACCAGGCAGTGAACGCCGGCGGCGGCTCCTACTCGACGTGGTGGGTGACCTCTGGTCGGCCGACCAGGCCTACACCGCCGGGATCTGGGGTCACGTCGGCCCCGGGTCGCGGGTCAACCAGACAGGCCAAGCCATCTCAGGGACGCCGGATCAGGTGCTGTACCGGGATCAGCGCGAGAAGATGCTCGAGTACCGGTTCGACGGCCTGCCGGCCGGCGTTTACGAGATCGATCTGCGTTTCGCCGAGCTCAAGCACAAGGTTCCCGGCAAGCGCCAGTTCGACGTGGTCGCGGAGAACACAAATCCTTCTGCTCGGTCACGACATCGTGCTGACGACCGGCGGGCGCTACCGCGCGGACGACCTTGTGTTCTTCGTCCTCGTGACCGACGGCCAACTCAACCTCCGCTTTGTCGAGCGGAAGGGGCTTGACCAGCCGGTCGTGAACGCGATCAGGATCAGGGAACGGCCCGACCGCTAGTCTTCGCTGGTCGGAACGGACGGAGAGCGACGGTCCCGCGCGGGGCCGTCGCTCTTCCGTCGCTGTCTTCCGTGACTCGACGTCATCGCATGTAGGACACGACGTCCTGGTCACCGTCGTCGGCCTCGTTGCCAATGAAGCAGATCAACTTGTACTTCGCCAGGACGAGCTTGCCGTTGCGGGCATCGGTCTCGTCGTCGAACACGTGGAGGACGTGGTCGTTCTCCCTCACCCGCCACCCGTACCCGCCGCCCATGTCATCGACGGTGAGGTCGGTCCGGTCGTAGTTCGAGCAGGCGTCCTCCTCGTCCGGGATGGCTGGGTTGTTGCCGGACGGATCGCGCCAGTAGTCAAAGATGTAGGAGTTTCTCTCCTCCGTACGGGTGTTGTTGCGCCCGATGAAGCAGTGCTTGCGGAACCGCTTCGCCAGCGCCAGGCCCTGCTCGCCGACGTTCTCGCCAGGCCCGCCGTGCAGGCGCATAACCACCTTCGAGCCGTCGTTGACGGAGTAGATGCCGGCCTCATAGGTGACGGTGACGTTCGCGGAGTTGTAGGAGATGCAGTCCTCGGGCGTGGGCCAGGAGGGCACCGCCTGTTTGGGGGGCGTCTTGGTGGTGATCGGCGCTGGCGGTGCCGCGTCTGGAACAGGGGAGGGCTCGGCGGTCGCCGTTGGGGTGGGCTCCGTGGTTGGGGTGGGCTCAGTGGCAGCCGCTTTCGACCCCATGGCGCAGCCAGCGCTGGCCGCGAGCGTCAGCAATCCTATGGCGGCGAATCGCGCCGGGCTCCGCTTGATCAGACTCGACATGGTGGTTCTCCCTCGACCGGAGGTCGGCTCCATGCCGACCGGCGTTGACGTAACGGTGCCCGCTGCGGCCTCATCGGGGCATCGGGGATTTCCCGCTCGTCGCCGGTGGGGGATAGGGGGTGCGCCGCGGTCGCCGGCCATAGACAGTCGTCTGCGCGACAGACCCAAGGCGTGGTCGTCCGATTTCGACACGTTCTAAGCGACCGGGCACCTACGAACAAGTCGACAATCCGGCCGGGCTGCGGCGAGTAGATCTAGGAGAGTTGTTGTAGCTATAGCGCGATAACTCTCCTAGATCCACAATTTGACCCCCAAGATCGCCGTGATCATGAGCTGGCCGTCGCCGAAAGCCGTCGATCATGACCTCCAGGTCATGATCGACGGGATCTTGGGCGTCAGCGGGCGAACTGGAACCAGTTCAGGTTGACGAAGTCTCCTCCGGAGCCGGTGAACGTGAGGTAGAGCGTGTGTACGCCGGTCGCCGATCCGGACAGTGTCGTGGTGACGCTGCCCCAGCTCTGCCAGCCGCCGGTGTTACTCACTGCCACGCTGGCGATGATCGGCCCCGTGGTGGAGTCCAGCCGGTACTGGATCGTGCCCGTCGCGGTCGAGCCGGAGGCGCGTCTCGTGGTTACCGTCGTGGCGGTCGGCGTGCCGAAGTCCACA
>JAHRHA010000350.1 GCA_020027875.1 Micromonosporaceae bacterium
TCCGACGCGCACGGCGTGTCGGTGTATCTGTCGAAGGTGCTGGGGCCCTCGTCGCTGTTGCTGCTGGACTGGGTCGGCACCGCGTTCCGCGCCGATCTCTCCGTCACCGTCGGGCGGCAGTATCCCGGCCCGGCCGGGGCCTCGGGGGTGATTATGGGTGCCTTCGGCAGCGGCGACGCAACGGAACTGGAAGCCCTGTTCTCAGAAGTCGTCTGGTACCGCAAGCCGTCCTTCGCCGATTTCCTGGCGCGCCTCAGCGAGGCGAGGCAATGCGGCTTTGCGGTGGATCGGGGCACGATGTTTCAGGGCATCACGCAAGTGTCGGTGCCAGTCCTGTCGCCGTCATGGGAACTGCTCCTGGTCCTGACTGCCGCCGGACATGCGCACGACGTCGACGGCGACGCCGTCGGGCCGCTGAGCCGCGCCATGCAAGCAGCGGCGGCGCGGCTTTCTGAGAGCGTACACTTATTGCGTCTCGGGTGATTTCGTCGATGACGCCATAGAGAGGAAGACACCATGGATGAATTGTCAGCAGTTCTTGACCGCACGTCACCTGAGACAGCCCTAGATTTCGACGCCATCGTCATCGGCGCTGGCGTGTCTGGCCTGTACCAGCTCTACAAGTTGCGCGAACTCGGGCTGCGGGCGCGCGTGTTCGAGGCCGGGACCGGCGTCGGTGGCACCTGGTACTGGAACCGCTATCCGGGGGCGCGCTTCGATTCCGAAAGCTGGACCTACGGCTATTCCTTCTCCCAGGAACTGCTGGACGAATGGGACTGGGAAGAGCACTTTGCCGCCCAGCCCGAGACCGAGCGCTATCTGAATTACGTCGCCGACAAGTTTGACCTGCGCCGCGACATCCAGTGCAAGAGCCGGGTGGCCTCGGCCCATTACCAGGACGATACGCGCAGTTGGGAAGTCGTCTCAGAAGACGGGCGGCGCTACACCACGCGCCTGCTGATTACCGCCATTGGCGTGCTGTCCGCGGCGACGATGCCGACCATTCCTGGCGTCGAGACGTTTCAAGGCCAGTCCTGCCACACGCACTACTGGCCCAAGGAGCCGGTCAGCTTTGCGGGCAAGCGCGTGGCAGTGATCGGCACCGGCGCCACCGGCGTGCAGACCATCACCGAGGTGGCCAAAACCGCCGGCTCGCTGACGGTGTTCCAACGCACCCCGCAGTGGTGCGCGCCGTTGCATAACTCGAAGATCAGCAAGGAGGAGATGCAACGCATTCGGGCCGACTATGCCGAGATCTTTGCGCGCTGCCAGGAGACCTACGGCTGCTTCATCCATACCACCGACCCGCGTTCGGCCCTGGAAGTGACGCCTGAAGAGCGCGAGGCGTTCTGGGAGAAGCTGTACAGTGAACCTGGTTTCGGCATCTGGATGGGCAATTTCCGCGACATCCTGACTGACCGCCAGGCCAACGCGCTGATCTCGGAGTTCCTGGCGCGCAAGATCCGTCAGCGGGTGAAGGATCCGGTGGTCGCCGAGAAGCTGATCCCGAAGAACCACGGCTTTGGCACGCGCCGGGTGCCACTCGAAAGCGGCTACTTCGAGGCCTATAACCAGCCGAATGTGCAACTGGTCGACCTCATGGAAACGCCGATCGAGCGCATCACCCCGACCGGCATCAAGACCAACGCTGCGGCGTACGATTTCGACCTCATCATCTACGCCACCGGGTTCGACGCCATCACCGGCGCCTTTGACCGCATCGACATTCGCGGCGTCGATGGCGTATCGCTCAAAGACAAGTGGCAGGACGGACCGCAGACCTTCCTCGGCATCCTGGTGGACGGCTTCCCCAATTTCCTGATGGTCATGGGACCGCACGCCGGGCTCGGCAACTTCCCACGCGCGGCGGAATACAGCGCCGATTGGGTGACCGCGCTGGTCCGCTTCGCGCACGAGCGCGGTCTGACGCGTCTGGAGGCCACCGCGGCCACTTCGCAGGCCTGGACCGACCACGTCCTGGCGACGAGCGAGGGCTTGTTGTTCGCCGAGGTGGACTCGTGGATGACCGGCATCAACCGCAATGTCGCGGGCAAGCAGGTGCGCCGGGTCATGCGCTACAGCGGCGGCCACCCGGCCTTCCGCCAGCGCTGTGACGCCGTGGCTGCGGGGGGGTATCGCGAGCTGACGTTGGCGTAGCACGAGCGCTATGAGGTCAATGGGGCCAAAGAGGCGACCCTGTCTCGGAGCGTCCTGTGCGTCTTTGGGATGCGATGGACGTTGGTGGCTCCCAACGAGGTGGTCGCCTACGACACCGATTCCATCACCGTGGGGATTGACTAACGCCCATCACTTTGTGTGCCTCACTCGACAAGGGAGGGGGATAAATCTATGCCGGCACAACGAGCCTATGGCATGGACCAGGAGTTGTATCCGTGGTCCCCGATCATCACGCGCCCGGTGCTCCGGTGGCCGGAGAATGCCCGCGTCGCCCTCGCCGTCATCGTCAACCTCGAGCACTGGGACTGGGAGGTGCCGCCCCGGACGCCGCTGGCGGTCAGCCCTTTAGGTGGCCCCGAGGGGCTGTGGAGCGGGAACCAGCCGGATTTTCCCGATATCGGCGGCTACGGCAACCACGAGTACGGCAATCGCGTCGGCCTCTTTCGCCTCCTCGCCGTCCTCGACAAGTACGGCATCACGCCGACGCTGGCGCTCGACAAGGCCGTCGCCGACCATTACCCGTTCCTGATCCAGGAGGGGCAGCGGCGCCATCGGCATGTCCGAGGATGAGGAGCGGCAGTATATCCGCGCGGCGATCGCGGCGGTCGAACAGGCCACCGGCACACGCCCGGTTGGCTGGTCCGGCCCAGACTTCCAGGAGACGCCGCGCACCCCCGACCTGCTCGCCGCCGAAGGCATCCGCTACGTCTGCGACTGGGGCAACGACGAGCAGCCCTACAAGATGACGCCGAAGACCGGCGAGCTCTACTCGCTTGGCGTCAATGCCTACCTCGACGACAACTACATCCACCTGCACGGACGGCGCACCATCAACGAGGTCAACCGGCTGTGGCGCGAGTGGTTCGACGGGCTGTACGCCGACGGCGCGACGACCGGACGCGTGATGGTGCTGCACCTGCACCCGTGGATCATGGGGCAGCCGTGGCGCATCCGGCATCTCGACGAGGTGCTCGGCCATATTACCGCCCATGCCGGGGTGTGGAAGGCGACCGGCAGCGCGATCATTGACTGGTTCACGGTGCAGTCGGGGGAGCCACGCCGGCGTGCTGGTGCGGACGCCAGCCCACCCCCTGCCGGGGTCCGGAGCCGCCCCCTGGCGCTGCCCCCCGGACGCTTCGCGTATGCCCCGATCACGGAACGCCCCGTGCTCCGATGGCCCGGTAACGCCCGGGTGGCGTTCTGGGTCGCGCCGAATATGGAGTTCTTCGAGTACCTGCCGGAGAGTCGTCCGACCCAGCCCGATATCCCACACTACGCACGTATGGACTACGGCAATCGCGTCGGCTTCTGGCGCATGCTGGACGTACTGAACACGCATAAGGTCCGCGCGTGCTGCTGTCTCAATCTCGAGCTCCTGGACCATTTCCCGGAAATCACCGACGCCATGATAGCGGCTGACTGGGACTACATGGCGCATGGGCTGTACAACAGCCGGCCGATCTACGCCTACACCGAGGAGCAGGAGCGCGCCTACTGGCAGGACTGCATCACGCACGTCCAGGCGATGACCGGCAAACGTCTGAAAGGACGCCTCGGTGGCGGGGCCGGCTACACCGTGCGCACGGATGATTTAATGGCCGAGGCCGGCTGTCTCTATCACACGTCCTGGATCATCGACGATCAGCCCTGGCCGATCAATGTGCGGGGTGGGCAGAAATTCATCTATGTGCCGTACACTGGCCAGACGAACGACGCTGGCATGTTGGCCTGGAATCGTGAAGCGGATTACTTCCAGCAGATGATCAAGGACCAGTTTGACACCCTGTATCGAGAAGGCGCGGACAACGGGCGGGTGATGTGTCTGTCGCTGCATCCGCACAACATCGGACGGCCACATGCCGCCAAGCATCTCGACGAGGCGCTACGGTACATCCTCGGCCATGATGGCGTGTGGCTCACCACCGCTGACGACATCGCCGAGTATTACATCGCGCACTACTATGACCAGGTGTCGGCCTGGATCGCCGCACACACAGCCCAACACTAGGCACGTCCGATGACGTGGAGCAGGCGAGCGCGTTCTGGATGGGTCATCGCGGAGCTGGTGCGGCGTATCGACATCCGTCCCTTCGACCGGTTTCTCACCGAGGAGCTCACCGTGCCCTTGGGGATGGAGGACACCTACGTGGGGTTACCACAGGGGCTGGGAGATCGGGTGTCCCCCATGCGGAAGATGGAGACAGACGCTGACCCCAACGGCTACAGCACTACGTTCAGCCTGCCCGTCGCCGTGCACGCGGTGGTCCCTGGGGCGGGCGGCGTGGCCTCGGCGGGTAATGTGGCCCGCTTCT
>JAHRHA010000192.1 GCA_020027875.1 Micromonosporaceae bacterium
GGAGCGTTCGCAAACGGCAGCAACTACATGTGGCGGGTGCGTGGCAACGACGGCGTGGTCAACGGATCATGGTCGAGCTGGTGCGAGTTCACCATCGACACCACCGTCCCGGCGGCGCCTCCAACAGTTTCATCGAGCGTCTATCCGGAGGGCGCCTGGGCCGGCGGCGCCGGCACGCCCGGCGACTTCACCCTGTCCGCCTCGGGCGTGTCCGATGTGGCCTCCTACCTCTATGGGCTGGACACCAACCCACCGACCACATCGGTCGCGGCCCCAAGCCTCGGCGCCGCCGCGACGGTATCGATCACCCCACTGACGAACCTGCCGCACACCCTGTACGTGCAGTCATTGGACCGGGCCGGCAACACCTCCCCACTGCGCTTGTATGCGTTCAACGTCGGCTCCGGTGCCGGCACTGTGCTGCTGCCGCGTACCGGAGACATGTCCGCGGCCAAGTTCGCCCTCCAGACCCAGGGGCAGTCCGGCGCGACGGGGGTGACCTACCAGTGGCGCCGCGGCGACGCCGACACGTGGGCGACGATCCCGGCCGGTGACGTGACCGTGGCGGCCGGAGGTGGTGCGGTGACCTGGCCCCAGGCGACGTCCGGAGGCGGCGCGTTCGCCAAGCTCAACTGGGATGTCGCTGCGACGTTGAACAACGCCGAGGCCGGGCCGGATCCGCTCGATGGCCCGCTGCGGGTGCGGGGGTCGTTCACCGGCGCCGGCTCCTACTCCGACGCGGTCGACGTGACGTTCGATCTCAACCGGGCGTGGGCCGCCTCGTCCGAGGTCGGCCCGGGCAGCGTCAACCTGCTCACCGGCAACTACAGCCTCGGCCAAACCGACGTAGCCGCGTACGGCCTGGGCCTGTCCCGGGTGTACAACACCCGGCAGGCCGGGGCGGTCGACGCGATGTTCGGGCCGGGCTGGGTCTCCAGCGCTGCCACCACGGCTAACCCCGGCTACACCGATCTGACCGTGATCGGATCGCTGGTCCAGATAGGACTGCCCGACGGAGCCACCCTCGGCTTCACCCAGCACGATGCGTCCAACACCACCTTCGACCCGCAGATCGGGTTCGAGGACTACACCCTGACCCGGGCCGGCACGCCGGCCGCCTACACGCTCAAAGACCCGGCTGGCAACACGGTCCTGTTTACCCAGCCCCCGGGGGCCGCAGTCGGTGCCTACTCACCGTCCGCGGCCACCCCGGTCGGATCGGCCGACACCTCCACCGTGTCGTGGCAACTGGTGCCAGGCTCCACTACCCAAGCAAGGCCCACCCGCATCCTCGCGCCCGTGCCCGCGGGCGTGTCCTGCGACCCGACGCCCGTGGCAGGGTGCCGGGCGTTGACCTTCACATACGCGACAACCACCACCGCGACCGGGACCGACCCGGGTGGCTGGGGCGACTATGCGGGTCGTGTGATCAAGGTCGAGTTCACCGCCTACGACCCTAACCTGACCCCCGCGCCGGGCATGCGCACCATCGAGTTGGCCCGCTACACCTACGACTCCGGCGGAAGGCTACGCGCCGTCTGGGACCCGCGGCTGGACTGGGTCGACACCTCGGAGACTCCGCACGTGACCCGGCAGGTTCAGACCGTGTACGGCTACAACGGCGACGGGATCCTGGCCACCATCACCCAACCCGGTCAGGAGCCGTGGCAGCTGGCCTACACCACCGTGCCCGCCGATTCCGGCACCGGCCGACTGGCCTCGGTGACACGGTCTGCCCTGGCCGCGGGCACTGCGGTGTCCACAGTGGTGTACCGGGTTCCGGTCTCCGGTACCGGCGCACCGCACGACCTATCCGCCGACCAGACCGCACGATGGGGCCAGACTGAGGCACCCACCGATGCGTCGGCCGTGTTCCCGCCCACGCAGATCCCCACTGGCAACCAGGCCATGGGTGAGCTCCCGACCTCGTATGAGTACGCCGCCATCACCTACCTTGACGCGAACGGCAGGACGGTCAACACCGCCGCGCCCGGGGGTGGTATCGACGCCACATGGCTGGATCTGTACGGCAACGGCGTGCAGACCCTGACCGCCGGCAACCGCAAACGCGCCTTGGACGTATCCGTCAGTGACACACCCAGCCAGGAGGCGGCGCTGGCTGCCACATTATCCACGATCGACACCTACAGCGCCGACGGGGAGCGACTGGCTGACAGCCTTGGTCCCGAACATGACGTCATGCTCGCCTCTGGGTCGCTGGTGCGGGGCCGCTCGCATACCGTCTATACGTATGATGAGGGCGCGCCACCCACCGGCGGGCCGTACAACCTCGTCACCACGACGCTAACCACGGTGCGCTACCTGGACAATGGAACCCCAGCCGACGCCGATGGGCGCACCACCACGAAGGGTTACGACTGGAACCTGCATTCTCCGACCGTGCAGACTGTCGATCCGGCGGGTCTGGCCTTGACCACCCGTACCACATACAACGCGGCTGGGCGGGTCGCCACTGTCACCGCGCCGGCCGGCGGCACCACCACCGACACCCCGTCGACTCGCCGGACGACGTACTACACGGCGGCCGCGAACCCGACCTACGCGGCCTGCGGGAACAGACCAGCCTGGCACGGATTGGTTTGCCGCACCGAGCCAGGCGGGCAGCCCGGCACCGGCCCCGAGCTGCCGTACACCGTGACCACCTACGGCCTGTACGGGCAGGTCCGGGAGTCGATCGAATCCACCACCGCGGGCGAGCTGCGCCGCACCACAATCACGCACGACGGCGCGGGTCGCCCCACCGACACCGTCCTCTCCGCCGCCAGTGGTCTCGGCACCCCGCTGCCCAAGACCAGAACTGTGTACGACAACACGACCGGCCTGGCCGTCGAGACGCAATCCCTGGACGCCGCCGATACCGTCACCGCAGAGATCGTGCGAGGCTACGACGCGCTCGGGCGAATGATCTCCTACACCGACGCCGACGGAAACACCGCCACCACCAGCTATGACACCAGCTCACGGGTTGCCACCCATTACGACGGCAAGGCCACCCGCACGTACACCTACGACGGCGGCACCGAGCGGCGCGGCCTACCGACGCAGGTCGTCGACACCGGCGCCGGCGCCATCACCGCCAGCTACGACACAGACGGCAATCCAGCCAGCCAGACCTGGCCTAACGGCGTCGTCGTCACCACCAACCTCAACGAGGAAGGCACGGCTACCTCGATCACCTATACCCAGCCGGGATGTGGCCAGCCCGACTGCACGCTCTACACGGAGGCCGCGACCGTTAGCGCTCAAGGCCAGTGGCTCGAGCGTACTTCTACGCTCTCCGCCGAAACCTACGGCTACGACGATGCCGGACGCTTGACGACCGTTACCGACACGGTCGCCGGGCAATGCACCACCCGCGCCTACGGCTTCAGCGGCAGCGCTGGCAAGGCGTCCGACCGCACCAGCCTCACTACCTATAGCCCGAACGGCGACGGCACCTGCCAGACCAACACCCCGGCATCCATCCGCACCTACGGCTACGACACCGCCGACCGGATCACCACTGCCGGTACTATCTACGACGATCTCGGGCGTACTAGTAGACAACCATCCATCGACACCTTACTACCCGCCGCCGGCGACACCACGATGACCCACCACACCAACGACATGGCCCGCACAATCAGCCAGAACGGGCGCGTTACGACCTACACCCTCGACGTCATCGCCAACCGTGTCCGCACGTGGACTGACAACGCGACCGGCAGCATCGTAACCAAGACCCATCACTACCGCAGCGATAGCGACAGCCCAGCCTGGACCAGCGAAGGCGACAATACCTGGACTCGTTACGTCGCGGGCCTCGCCGGCGCCGCCGCCATCCAGACCGGACCCATCTCCGGCGACCAAATCTGGCAGATCACCAGCCTTCACGGGGATTTTGTCGCGGGCCTCATCGACGGCACGCCCGGCTTGGTGATAACAAGCGAGCAGACCGAGTTCGGCCAACCTCGCAGCACGGCGGACGTGGGTGTTCGCCGATATGGCTGGCTCGGCGCAGGGCAGCGCGGGGCTGACACACCCGGTGGCAGTGTGATCATGGGCGCACGCCTATACAGCCCCGCCCTGGGTCGGTTCACTACCACCGACTCGATCTATGGCGGATCGGCAAACGCCTACGACTACTGCGGCGGAGACCCCCAAGGCTGCTCGGATCCGGCAGGAACATTCGCGATCCCGGTCCTAGCCATCCTCGCCTTCTGGTACGGCACGGATCACTGCGTAGGAAGCTGGGCAACCTTCTACCGCGCGACACACTGGGGAATGACAAGGCTTACCGGTGTGGACCTCAATATCAGATGCCGCCTCAAGCACTGGTTGACGTCCCAGATAGCGGAAATCTGGGCACCCGCGCTAATTGGAGCACTAGGCGCTTACATCTCCGCTGTGATCTGCGCGCCTGGCGGGCCGGTCGCAGGCGGCTGCGCAGCTGGTGGGCTTGCTATCGGAGTCTTTATTGGTCTGGTCCTGCAGAGAATTTCGCCGTGGCTCTACAATTACTACTGCCCACAACATCATGGTATTCGTGTTCGAGTCAACGTCAAATGGAGAAGGGAATTCTGGACCGGCATCTCGTGGTTCTGGGGATATCCACTGGGTCCCCAGTGCAACGCCTAGAGTGGAACTAATGAGGCTTCGACGAAGATGCGGCGACGGCTGCTGTCGCGAAGTGGAGACGAGCGTGAAGTGGATAGAGAGGGCGCCCCTCCTGGCACTTGCCCTTCCTGCGGCTGCTGCGGGGTCCTTCCTGGTCGCCGTCAGTTTGCGCACGGCATTTACCAGACGCGTTCCTCAATACGGGCCATGGTGGGGGCGTTTGCGGAGTCTGCCGGCTACCGCCTTTGCATGGTTTTTCGCGGTGCTCGGGCTTTGCATGATCACAGCTTCGGCGCTCATCTTTGTTCCGGTAGGGCCGACAGCTCTTCAACTAGTCATGACGATCGCCGTCGTCGCCGTTGGGACGCCGATGGCGATCATCTGGATAGTTGCACTCCGTCGAGATCGTTCAGCGACTCGCAAATCGCCAGACGCGTGAGTGTTCGCGCGCGGCTTCAGCGCCTGATCGCCACCTGGCGCCTGGGCTCTTCCAGCTCGATCGGACGTTCGCGCTTCCGTCCGGACGATGTTGTGGGCAACAGACACCGCCAATGCTTCGCGTAGCTGTGCACCGATACGCGGCCGATACTCGGTGCGCGGCTAACCCGATGGCTTCATCCACGACGTGCGCACGGCCGCCACGGGGCGCTTTTCGACGGTAGAGAGTGGCAACTCGGCCACGGATCGTGCGTACGCTGTCATGTCGGGGAGAAACGGACATGAGGTGTCGGCCATGGCTGAAGTCAACGAACGTCACTCTGACTACGATGGCTGCCAATGCTACCGATCACCTCAACCGAGCAGCTGAGCGCCTTGGCCAACGTAACCCGTTTCCGAATCTTGGTCTCCTGCACGACCGCGCTGCCAGCACCCAGCAGATTGCCAACCAGTTGGGAATCTTGACGGGAAGTGTCAGTTACCACTTGAAGGTTCTCACGAGGGCCGGCCTCGTGAAGCTGGTGAACACCAGGAAGGTACGCGGCGTCACGGAGCGGTTCTATGGCCGAACCGCCAGGGGGTTTGATTTCACCTCGGCGGCCCCCAAGGGAGCCCGAGGTATCGAACTCCGGGTGGTGGCCGATGGTATGGAGCATGCGACCCCTAGGCCTGCCGACCTCCTCGTCGTCCGGCGGGTGCGGCTGTCCGACGGCGCCGTGTCCGTCCGCTCTTCAGCGCGAGCAGGATTCCCTGCTTGAGGCGATCATCGACCGCGCCGATCCTTCCGAGCCGATCAGGGCCGTCGCCGTAGCGTTGTACGCGCCCGAGAGTGCCGGAAGCCAATGGTCAAGAATGCCTTACCATTCTGTGCGCGTCGCGTTAGTGCTGCTGTCCTCTCGGCAACGGTGGCAAACAAGCCACCCGCGATGCTCGGCTCACGACCTGCCCGTCGGCTGTGCCACCGGTCCCGTCCAGGTAGCCACAATGCGATCGGCCAGCGTCGATTCGCGCAGGGTCGACCGGATGATCGTTTAGCCACTTCCTCAGGTCTCAGACGCGGCTTGCCCGCGCGGGAGGACCGCGTACGAGAGCGACTCCGCGATTGACAGGGCCGCTCCGCGGCTGATCGCTGTGTTCAGATCGTCCTCGTTGAGGTTCGCGGCGATGGTGGTGATCAACTCGTCGTGTCGGAGCTTGGTTAGCCCGGGCGGGCCCGCGGTTGTCGTCTGTTGACCGTGTTGAACCGCACCGAGCAGGACGGCCGCCCGTTGATCATCGCCACGTGCGTGCGCTATCCCGGCCGCCAGAGCAAGGCCAAGGCCGACCAGCCAGCTCGAGGAAAACCAAATCGGGGCCTCGTGGAGTCGCGCCTCGAAGGCGGCGCACAGGAGCTCCTCGGCGGCGTCGGTCCGTCCCTGCTCGAGGTAGATCCAGCCGAGGATCGTTCGAGTGCGGGTCCAGTCCAGCGAATCGGCCAGAAGGTCGCCGGCGTCGATGACCCTCTGCAGCGTTTGCTTCGCCTCGTCGGAGTAACCGTTCAGGTACGCAAGCTCCCCTTCGATGGCTGCTACTTCGGCAACACCGCCGTCGTCACCGAGGCGGGTGAACAGATCATGCCCCTCGCGCAGTAGTTCGTGGGCCGTGAACAGGTCACCGCTGTAGCCGAGCATGAATCCACGCGCGCATGACGTACGAGCTCGCGCGTAGTCGCTACCGCCTGTCCGTGACAGTTCGTAGGCGCGCGTGGCGTGTGTCAGTGCCGCCTCGAGGTCGCCGTGCACCCAGTGGGCGAAGCTGAGGTTCACCAGGAACGGTATCGCGTCCGTGGGATCGTCGGCGGCCTGTGCGAGAGCCAGGCCTTCCTCGAGGCGAGCGACACTTGGCGGGTCAGCGAACTGCTCGATGGAACCGAGCGTGAGCAGTGCCAGCAGACGCTGCTGGCTGGGCAGCCCTACGCTTGCCGCGATAACCCGCTGGGCCAGCAGCCGCCCCTCGCTGGCGTGGCGGCGGAACCAGTACCACTGCAGCCCGCCCACCATGCCAACGGCGAGTTCGGGTTCATGCCTACACGACCATTCGACTGCCGCCCGAACGTTGGCGTACTCCACCTCAATCGCGTGCAACATTGCGGACCGGGCACTCCGACGCCTGCGGAAGGCATCTTTTACGAACTCCGCGAAGTACACGGCGTGACGTCTTCGCACGATGTTGTGCTGCCCTGCGTCAATCAGATGTTCCTCGCCGTACTGGCGAACCACCTCGAGCAGGCGAAACCGTCGACCCACCCTGCTGTCCTCGGCGGCAACGAGCGACCGTTCGACCAGGGCGCACAACGTGTCGAGGATGACCCGAGCTGGCAGGCAGTCGTCAGCGGCGCAGACCTCTGCCGCATCCAGGGTGAAGCTGCCGGCAAATACGGAAACCCTGTCCAGCAGCAATCTCTCCGGGGCGGTGAGCAGCTCATAGCTCCAGTCCAACGCGGCCCGCAGCGACCGATGACGGTTCCCGGGACCGGACCGTCGCGCGAGTACGTCGAGCTGACGGTTTAGCCGGGCGTTCATCTGCTCGAGAGTGATCGTACGCAACCGCGCTGCGGCCAGCTCGATGGCCAGCGGCAGGCCATCGACCAGCCGGCACAGCGTCGCGATGTGCGGGGCGTTGTCTGATGAC
>JAHRHA010000193.1 GCA_020027875.1 Micromonosporaceae bacterium
GTCCATGGATAGCAGGTACAGCGTGTCGGTGGAGGCGCACAGCGCCGGCACGTCAATTGCCGGCAACGACCCAGTGGCGGGTGGCGTGACCCAGGCCATGATGTCTGGGTCGGATAGACACGAGGCGGCGGTGCGGGCGGTTTCGTAGACGCCATCTCGGGTTTCGGGTGCTCCGGCCTGGCGTCCGGCGACGGCGCGGGCGGCGGCGTGGAAGCCTTGGGCGGCGAGGATGCGGGCGGGTTCGTGGCTGGTGACGTCGGAAAGCCAGGCCTGGACGTGGGCGAGGGTGCCGCCGTGGTGGGCGGCGGCCAGGATGAACGAGGTGAGTAGGTCCTGGGCGGCGAGGTTCCAGAAGTCTTCCCCGCCGCGGCCGTCGGCGCGGATGTGGGTGACGAAGTGGTCGGCCAGCCGGTAGGCGTCCTCCCAGGTGCGGGCGTGGGTGAGCGGGTTCCACCACCACGACCGGGGCACATGGGCGATGGCCTGCGGGTCGAACACCCACACTGTGCCGCGCTTGTTGCGGGCGGCGGCGGTGGTGGTCCACACGTCCGGCTTGTTGGAGGTGGCGATGACCGGGCCGGGCGCATCTAGCATCGCCGGTGCGGACAGGGCGGTGGTTTTGCCCGCCCGGGGCGCCATGATGGCGACGATCACATCCTCCAACGAGGCGTACAGCACCGCGCCGCGCCTGCGACGAAGCCCGAGCAGCCCTCTGGTTTGGTGGACGCCGAGCGCCACTCCCGCCTGCCCCGGCGCGATCAGCGACACGGGGGTGGCGGCGAGGCTCGGGCGTAGTCGCCTTGCCTTGGCCGCGACCTGCGGCAGGCTCAACGGCGCGACGGAACTCGAACGGGCCAGCGAGGGTAGCGGGTCCTCACCGTCGGGGCGGTGGCGTTGCCACCACGACCAACCGGCGTAGAGCCCGCCGAACGTAGCCGCCATCAGCACCGCATAGACGACGCCGACGAGCGTGGGGCTGACTCCGGGCCAAAGCCGTGCCCAGTCGCTCTGGATGATGCCGACGGCGAAGTCCGGGCTGAAGTCCGGCCCGGCCGGCCGCATCGTCGTGGCTGCGGCGAGGCGGCCAGCGGCCCAGGCCAGCCACAGCGCAGCGATGACTGACCAGATGCCGGCGATGACCAGCCACGGGGTGAGTGGCCCGCCAGCGGTTCCTCGCGGCTCGACCGGTCGAGCGAACATCGCGAGTGCTCCCTTCTCACAGAGGTTGGTCGGGTGTAGCAGGCACCGTTGTCAGTGCGGTGGACTGGATCTCGCGGCAATGGGTGACCGTCCTCATCGGACTCATGACGGGTGTGCCCGGATTGCGGTGTCAGTGTCGTAGAGCGTCCACTCGTCTCCGACCAGGGAAAGAGCGACGGGCAGGCCGGGGCGTTCGCCGGTCTTGATGAGGTATTTGCCTCGGCCGGGGTGGGCAGCGCCGGGGAGCCAGGCTTCGGGTGCGGCCCAGGAGGTGATTAGCTCGCGTTCGGCGGTGTTGAGTCGGACCACCTGGTTGACGCGGTCGAGCTCGCGGGGTGGGAGTCCGGCGAGGAGTTTGACGGCGGCACGTTCGACGAAACCTTGGGCCTTGGCGCGGTCCTCCGCGTTGGGCAGCGCGTCGAGGTCGGCGAGGGAGTGGGTGACCATGACGGAGGCCATGCCTTTGGCCCGGTTGAGCCGGGTGAGCGCGTCGGCATGTTCGACCAGGCCAGATGCGCCTCGGATGGCCCGCCATAGTTCGTCCATCACGGCGAGGTACTGGCGTCGTGGGGCGTGGCCGTGTTCGTGTAGGACGGTGGCGGCGTCGACCATGGCGTGGCCGTAGGACCAGACGCAGAGCATGGCGGCGGCGACCAGGGTGTCGCCGGCCGCTGCCACGCGGGAGATGTCGACCGAGACGGCGGCGGCGTCGAGGTCGATCGGGGTGCTGGTGGGGCCGTCGAACACGCCGCGCAGCGAGCCGTCGCAGAGCAACGCGAGGGTGGGGATGAGCTCGTCGATCCGGCGGCGGTACTCGCCGTCGGTGCGCGCCCTGGCTGCGACGTGAAGCTCGGCGTCGCCGGTCTCGATCAGGCGCAGCACGTCGGGCACGGTCGGGTCGGTGGGGGAGCGGTCGGTGAGCAGGTCGACGGCGCGGCCGAGGACGACCTCTTCGCCGTTGGTGATCGGCCGGCTGCGGACCAGTGCGCAGAGGGCGAGGAGTAGGGACATGCGCCGGCCGCGGATCTCCAGCCGCAGTTGGGCCGCATCGGTGCCGGACATCTGGATCAGGGCCGCGCCTAGGGGTCCGGCGTCGAGCGGGTTGATCCGGTCCAGGCCGCGGCCGACCCGGACGACTTGCCCACCCAGGTACTGCACGAGGAGCGTGTAGTCCGGTTTGGTGTCGCCGAGGATGAGGATGTGGGTGCCGGTGGCGGCCATACCGGCGATGAGCCGTTTGACCACTGTGGACTTGCCGACGCCGGGCTGGCCTAGGACAAAGATTCCCGGGTTGGTGGTCAGCCCGGCGTGGACCCAATCGAGCGGGTCGAGGCAGACGACCTCGCCCCAGAGCATGTGCCGGCCTAAGGGGATGCCGAGGGTGGGGGCGCCGGATCCGGCGACGAACGGATACAGCCCGCACAGCTGTGTCGTGGTGCCCTGGTACTCCATGCCGGGTGCGACGTGGGCGGCCCGGCCGGCGCCGGGGGCGCGCCATCCCCACGCCGGCGCCGTGAGTGAAGCCATGCGGGCACTCCTTGTCGATCGGTTTCGGTGCTACCCGTACGAGTGGACGGGCGGGCTGGTTACCGGCCTCGGCCGCGCGGCGGAGGATCCCGCGGTGGCGGCGGTGCCGGAGCCGCCACCTGTGTCGGGTTGGTGACGTGACGGAAGGGCCGGCCGTACGAGTCGTGCCTGCCCAGGAGGTTGGCGGTCTGGTCGGTGACGGTGCCCAGCCAGTCCCGCTCCTCCGCGAGCTCGTCGGCGATGTTGATGCGGTGGTTCAGGTCGTCGCGTAGTAGGTCGAGCACGTAGCGGGCGTCGTGCGGGCGTCCGGCTGCGATGTGTATGGCCGTCTCGTTGGCCCAGGAGATGGTGCGGGCGGCCCAGTCCGGCCACGACCGGGCGGCCGCGGCGTCGACGAGCGGTCCGAGATGCTCGGCCTCGAAGTCGCTTTCGGCAGCCTGGTACTCGGGGCCGTCGAGGTCGCCCGGCGAGTGAACACGCTCCGCGCGCCAACCACAGGAGCAGGCACCGACCAGCCCGACGTGGGGCGGCCAGTCCGGATCGGTGGACCAGCCGCTGCTAAGAGTGCCGTCGGGCATGAGCCGGGCAGCGTATCCCTCGTGGACGGTGTCGGCGTTGAGGTCGTGGGCGTACGGGCCGGCGTAGAGGATGCCCATGGGTGCTCCTTGGGTGCTAGCGGCGCCGCTGCGGCCCGGGTACGGGCGGCGTGGGCGGCTCGACCGGCGGCGGCGTGGTCGGGGTAATGAGGTCGAGTGCTCCGAACGCCCGCCCCGGCCGCGCCGTGTCCGTCCGCGTCGTGGCTTCGAAGTCGGGGGTCGTGTTGACGGCGGGGTTGGCGATGCGGACCCAGTCGCGACGCAGTTCTTCGACGGCGACGGCGGCGTTGGCCAGGATGCTGATGGCGGCGTCGATGCCGGTGAGGCCGTCGTCGAGCAGGTGGTCGGGCACGATCGGGTCGGAGGCCAGGATGGCTCCGGTCGGGGTGCGCAGAGTGATGAGGTGGGCGTCGACATAGTTGTCGTCGACGCCGACCGGGTACGCATCGATGGTGTGCTCCGGGACACCGAAGACTCCGGCGTGTTGGGCCTGGGTGATCAGGATGGGGATGCGGGTCATCAGGTCGGGGTCGTCGAGGTCGAAGTCGTGCGTGATGCCCCACGAGTCCGCTACGGTCAGGTCCTCGAACCCGGGCAGCATGCTGGGTGAGGTGAGCCAGGCCCGGATCGTGTCGTCGTCGGCGGTGCATGGTTGTGGTGCCGGCGGGGGCGGGTTGTCGAGGTGACTGAAGGCCCCGGTGTGGTGTAGGTGCGTGTATGCGGCGAGCGCGATGCGGTACCAGGTCGCGTCGCGGCGTGGTGCGTCCTGCGCCGCGTCGTCGATCGGGTCCGCTGGTTGGGTGGCCACGTTGGCCTGGTGCGCGGCCGCGTTGAGGCACGCCCGCTGGGCGGGGGTGAGGGTGGGGTCGGCGTTGATGGTGTTCCAGCGCCACCCGTACAGGCCGGGCGGCTCGTGTCCGTTGATCGGCGGGCTAGTCATTGTCGTGCTCCCTTGTGGATGGTCGGTCTGGTCATCTGTGTCGGCTTCTGGGCGTGGCCTGTGTGGGCTGTGGTGGTGGTTGGGTCAGTGCCGCCCGGGCCGTGGGGTCCAGCGCAGGGAACGGCCGCGCCCGCCGCGGCTGCCCGGGTTGCGGTGCCAGTGGTGGGTGGTGCCAAGCGGCATGGGCGTGGTCGCCGAACAGGTCGTTGACCCGGTGCGCGATCCGGGTGAGGGCGGCGATGGCGCCGTCGATTCCGGAGGCGTCGGGGTCGAGCAGGTCGGTCGCGCCGAGTGGCGTCGATGCGAGCGCGGGCCCGTACGGCGCGTCAACGACGACCCGTACGCGTTCGGCGCCATCGTCGCCACCCGCGCGGACCAGGCCGATGTTGTGACCATCGACGCCGAACGCGTTGTAGTCCTGGGCCGAGCGCAGCAGGGTGGCCAGGAAGTCGGCGCGGGTGGTGTCGTTGACGGCGGTGAACGCATCGTCGACGCGCAGCAGGTCGGCGATGCATCGACCGCGGGTGTCGGGCTCGATGGAGGTACCGGTCAGCCACGCGCGCAGGATCGGCTCGTGCACGACGCACGTGCGTTGGGTCTGGCTTGCGAGGTGACCATACGCGTTGGACTCGCGCAGCAGCTGGTAGGTGGACAGGGCGAGCCGGTGCCAGCCGGCGCCCCGATGCAGGTGCGGGCCTCGGTGGCGGTCCGACTTTTCCTCGGCGAGCACGATGAGTGCGCGGTCGGCCAGCCGGGTCGCGGCGTCGAGGCAGGCCCGCTCGTCGGCGGTCAGGTCCGCGTCGGCGAGCGTGCGCCACGCCACCGTCGGGTCGCCTGTGGTGTCGGCGGCCCGCTCGGGTTGCGGCTGGCGGCTTGGCATGCTCGTGCTCCGAAGTTGATGGACTCAGCGGCGCCGTGGTCTGGGCGCCGCAGGTGGGGTGGGCTGGGGCAGTGAGGCCGGCGGGTCGGGTGGTGGAGTGGTGGGGACCGGCCCGAGCGGCATGAAGGCACGGCCGGGGTTGCCCAGCGGGATCAGCTCCACGCCGCGTCGCTCGGCCGCCTCACGGGCCTCGGCCGCTTCGACGGTGGGGTCGCGCGGATCGTCGGCGGTGTTGTGCCGGGCCAGGGTGGTGTTGACGATGCCGGCGGCGGTGGTGAGCACGGCGATGGCGGCGTCGATGCCGGCGGTGTCCGGGTCGATGAGATCGTCGGTGGACTGTACCGGGGAGGCGATGACGAGCCCGTCCGGCGTGTGCACGGTCAGGCTGTGTCCGTCGTGGTTCTGGTCGACGTCGACCAGGTGCCAGACCTCGACTCGCTGTCCGGGGATGCCGAACACTCCCGCCCGCTGCGCGTCCCCGATCAACGTTTCGAGTCCGTGGTAGACGTTGAAGCAGCGCCCGTATTGAGGCAGGTCCAGCGCGTCGCCGACGGTGGCCCGGCCGGGTTGGGTGTGGATGATGGGCGCGGACAGCCACACCGCGATCGCGGTCGGGTCGGCAAAACATACCCCGGATCGGAGCGGGCTGAGATGGGCGTACCCGCCGCTGGCATGCAGGTAGTCGTGGGTGTTGGCGGCCAGCCGGCACCAGGTGGGTCCGCCGCGGACGAACGGCCCACCTGCGATGTCAATTCTCCGGGCGGCGGTGTCGGCCGCGATGTCGTCGGCGTTGCGAATCGCGTCGCCGATGATGGCCCAGTCCCGGGGTGTGTGCCCCTCGGCGTGAAAGGCGCCGAACCAGCGCACCATGTCCGGCTCCGACTCCGGATCTCCCACGAACACGGCGGCGGTTGCCGCAGCGACGCTGTCCTGGTCGCCAGGCCAGTACGGGGCAGCCATGACAACCTCCTCCTTGTGTTAGTGGGGCCAGGTGTGGGCGAGCTGCGGTGGGAACACTCCACAGGGGAGAGTGGTGGCGAACCCGGCGGCCTGCGAGGCGCGAAGCCGGCGAAGGCGGATTTTGGCGATGTCGGCGCGGGCCTCCACGTCGGCCACCGCCCGGGGCAGCTCGGCCGGGTCGGTGACGGTGACGGTGACGAACAGGGACATGAATCCGACGCCGGCGCCGGTGGCCTCCTCAAGCGCGGCGCGTTGGGCCCGGGCCCGGTCGGTGGAGTCGCGGGCGGACTCGTCGCGTCGCTGCGCGGCGTGGTAGGCGGCCCGGAACGCGGCGGCGTTGACCTCCCGCTCAACCGTGCGGGCGGCCTCGCCGGCGGGCAGCGGCCGGTAGAGCAGCGACACGCGTTTCGGGTAGGGGCCGGGAGCGAGCAGGCGGGCTAGCACGTCGGCGTGCACCTGCTGGCGGGGCGCCTCATGCCACGCCCACGACACGGAGATCCCGGTATCGTGCACATACCGGTCGAGGTGCTCCTCGGCCATCACCGGTCCGGCGGTGTCCCAGTCCAGCCACCGCGACAGCTCAACCCCGCCACGCATTGAGAGCATCCGGTCCACGTCGCCGCGCATGGCCGGGTCGTACGCCGTGCGCACGATCCCGACCAGATCGGCCGCACTGTCGCGCGCCAACACCGTGAGCCCGCACGAGCCGAGCGAGTCCTGCAGTCCAGGCAGCGCGCGGGCGATCTCATCCAGCGCGTCATCGGCGCCGCCGGGCTCGGGCGAGTTGGACGCGTCGCGGAACGTGACCGACACGCGGGACTCCACGTCGGCGGCGGCCCGCGGGGCCGAGTCGACGAGCTGGCGCAGGATGCGCACGGCGGAGGCTGGTGCCTGCGGCAGCATTCGGCGGGCGATGTAGTCCGAGAGTCGGCTGCCCGGGTCCGGGGCCGAGTCGACGGTGACCGCGACGTGGTGGATCGCGGTGTGGTGGCCGAGGCTGGCCAACCAGGACCCCCACGATGCGACCCAGGCGGCGCCCTCGTCGGGGTCGGCCAACCAGGTCGACGTCGCGGCGCATCTCAGGGTCACGGTCATCGTCGCGGTGCGCGGGTTGTGTACGACGCCGAAGGATCCGGCCGGGTCGTCGACCGACAGCAGCCTGGTGGGGGCGAGTACGCCGGGCAGGCCCCAGGCGTGCTCACCGGCGACCATGACGCCGGCCCGGTAGCTGGTGTGTCCGCGGGTGGTGGCGTACCACCAGCGCGCCCGAATCACGAGGCCGGACAGAAGCGGGACGCCGTCCCAGCGGGCCGCGACCGCGGCGAGCACGACCAGGCAGGGCACCGCTAGGATGGCCAGCGCGGTAAACGACACGGTCGCGGCGATCACCAGCACCGCGACAGCGGCGAGCACGCCGAGGGTTTGGTACGGGCCGAGGCCGAACAGGCCCATGCCGCGACTTTGCCGCCAACCCCCATAGGTGCGTGCCGGCTGCTGGGTGTCCATTGTCTACCGTCCGTCCATCGCGTCGCCGGTCGCGCCGGCTGCGCGCTTCGCCGCCTGCGCGGCCTGTCGGGCGGCCTGGACGACCGCGGCGGCCGCCA
>JAHRHA010000351.1 GCA_020027875.1 Micromonosporaceae bacterium
CCGCCGTTGACGCTGATGCCGACGCGGTACTGCCAGGCCGCGTGCCCGACGTTCGCCACGAGGTGGCACTCCTCGGACCAGGCCGCCGTGAAGTCGTTCTCCGCATTCAGCACCGAGTCGCGGACCACCCCCAGGTCGAGGGTGAGGCCGTTCCCCAGGAGGAACGAGCCCGCGGCGTAGATGAGGAACGTGAACTCGGTCGGCCACGCGGTGAGCTGGGCGGCCGGGTTGCCCGGCAGGCCGGTTGCCCGGACCTGCCAGTCGCTCACCCACTGCGGGCGGATGCGCCTCGCGGTGAAGTACCCGTCGATCTGCGCGTCGGTGACGGCGAGCAGCTCGACCTTCAGCCGCCAGGCTAGGTCGGACCGGACCGCCTCCCGCACCCACTTCGGGATGAGGACCTCGAGGACGTCGCTGTCGCACATCCCGAAGCGCTCGCGGTAGTCGACCCCGGCCAGGGCGACGGACCCGAGCACCTGGTTGAACACCGGCGCCGCGGTGTTGATGAACGAGCCGCCGGAGATGATCGTCGAGGACAGGCCGAGCATCGTGGCGATGATCCGGCCGTTCATGGCGTGCTCGTGCGCGGCCAGCAGCAGGCGGAGGAAGTTGGTGGTGGCCTCGGGGTAGGCGTCGTCGGTGAGGTTGCCGGCGGTCAGCGTGATGCCGTAGCACTCCAGCCGGCGCTCGGTGAACGACGGGCAGGGCACCCGCATGGCGGGCTTGTTCGGCGTGCCGGTCACCGTGGCGACGTCGTCGGTCTCGGTCCACAGCCAGGGCACCGACGACGAGGCGAACGTCGCGGAGAAGCCGCCGAACGCCGCCGGGTTCGAGAAGACGTCCGCGAGGCTCGGCGAGACCGGGTGCCGGATGCCGCCGCGCGTGACGCCGAAGGTCGGCAGGTCCACGAGGCCGTCCGAGCAGGCGACGTTGAAGAAGTCGTACCTGATGTCGGACGGGGCGCACCAGCCGCCGCCGGCGACCAGCGCGTCCTGCGCGTCCTGGCGGGTCAGGTGCCGGAACAGCTCCTCCATGTCCTTGGGGGACGCCCGGTCATCGACCTCGTTCTCGAAGCTGTTGCGGACGGTCGCGACGAGGCGCTCGGTGCCGTGCCCGTCCCGGCTGATCGGCGCGCCGCGCGCGGCGCGGATCACCGCGCCGGTGAGCTCGTCCAGCGACAGCTCGGCGCCGCGGGCGATGCCCGGGATGTCGACGCCGGCGTGGACCTTGAGCTGGGTCTTCGGTAGCTCCTGGGGCGGCGCGTGCGAGGCGGCCGCGGCGAGCGACGCCTGCGCCCGCTCGGTCACCCGGAGGAACTGACGTCCGGCCTGCGGGTCGCTCCCGAACAGGGATGCGAGCGCGTGTCCCATGCCGCGCGCGGCGGCCGCGGCGATGGCGGCCTCGCGCTCAGGCGTGAGCTCCGGGTCCTCACCTCCGCCGCCCTCGGCTCCCTCGCCCGGCGCCTGTGCGCCGTGGACGCGAGCCTGGAGGGCCTCCTGCTGCTCCCGCGCGGCCGTGGCAGCGCGGGAGGCGGCCTCGCGGTCGCGGGACTCGCGGGCGGCCCGCTCGGCGCGCACCCGGTCCAGGTCCTTGGCGAGGGTCGCCATGTACTCGAGCGATCCGGGGTCGACCTGCCGACGCGTCCCGTCCTCATTGAGGTTGAGCCGGTCGAACTCCTGCACGATCCGGGTCTCGAGCGAGCGCAGGTCGTCGTCGCCGACCAGGGTTAGGTTCTCGGGGACGGAGACGAGCTCCTCGGGCACCGCGGCCTCCTCTCGGGCCTACTTCCGCTGGTGACGGAAGCGCTCGGGGTGGCGGCCGTCGCGCACTGTCTGGAAGGAGTGTACTACATCGACGGCGAGGATGCTAGAGAAGCGCCGAGGGTGGGCCACCGCAGCCCACCCTCGACGGCCGCCGCCCGCCACGCGACGACTTCTTGAAGCTACTTCCCCGGCGGGGGACCCTGCCCCTGCGGAGGCCTGACCACCGGCTTGTTGCAGCCGCAACCCACGTCGGTCACCTCCCCCCGTGCACCCGGGCGACGAGCTCGTCGCGGTTGATGTCCACGACCCGAGGCTCCGGTCGACCGATCTGGTCGGCGATCAGGTCCGCGGCGCGGCGAAGTGCCCGCATGGTCTCGGGGTCGAGCGTGACACCACCCGGCGCCACGGTGAGGCGTCCCGCGGCGACCAGTGCCTGCGCGGCGCCGGACGCGACGCGCGCCTTGGCGCGCGGCACCGGGAAGCCGGGTACGTTGACGGCCAGCAGGCCGACCAGCCGAAGCCCGCCGGCGACGCGCCGCCAGTCGCCCGACACCTGCCCGGCCGCGCGCAGCGACCGGACCTGCGACTCGGTGGCGTCCGGACGGATCGCGCCGGCGACCCAGATGCCGTACCGGTCATTGCCCACGACGACGTCCGCGACCGCGGCGCCCGTGTTGTCGTAGTGCTCGGCCGCGGACGACGCGCCGAGGAACAGCGGCGCGTGCCCGGTCCCAACGGTGATCTGCCCGACGCCCACGACCGAGCCGTCCTCGCAGGCGAGCTCGCCGGTCATGAAGTACGGGTGCGTCTCCTCGTACGGCGGCGTCACGCAGTCACTGAGCCCCTGCATCTGCGGTCCGAGGTGGCACTGACCCCACTGCGCCGCGTGCCCGTACACCCGGCCGTCCGCCGTGATGGTGATCGCCGTGGGCACG
>JAHRHA010000352.1 GCA_020027875.1 Micromonosporaceae bacterium
ACCCGGCATAGAACACCGAAGCGGAGTGATCACTCTGCGCCCGCCGCAAGCCGTTCGAGCGGGCCAGCACCACCGCCGCGAGCGCGCGAGCGGACCGGCCCCGTTGAGCGGCCCGGCGGCGCTGAGCGGCCCGGCCACGCTGAGCGGCCCGGCGGCGCTGAGCGCAGGCGAATCACCGAGCGGGCTCCGCACTGTCGGCGCTCCGTCAACATCATCACTACGCCAGGCCACCAACATCGCCCGGCGCTCGCGGGGGGTCGTGGCCCCCCACACGCCGTGGCAGTCGCCGACCTCAAGCGCCCAGGCCAGGCAGGCGCCCTGGACGTCGCACGTGCGGCACAGCGCGACCGCGGCGTCCGCAGGTTCGCTCGGCGCCGGGAAGAAGACCTCCGGATCCACGCTCTGACATACGCCACGTGCCCGCCACGTCAGGTCCTCGTCGCGCTCCTGGAACGCGCGCAAAAGACGTGGATCGCGGCGCGCGGCCGCGACCTCGTGCGGGCGTGGCATCCGCGCCCGGGTCATGCACCCCACCTCCCCCGTGGGTTGCTCCATGGCAGTCGTGTCGCCATGGAAAGAAGGAGCGCCGGGTAGCCGCGGTGTGTCCGCAACGACCATGCCGGCGCTGTGTTCTACCGCATTTGGCGGGCTGTGGACAAGGGGTGTGCAGGGAATACGCCAAAAGTCCCTCGGTGGAATCGCCCTTATCGCTCAAAACAGCGTCGGATTGAGCGGTTCCACAGTGGACGTGACAAGCGACGGTGCGGCCACCGCCCGTACCAGGTCAGGTCCGTCGTTTCGGACGTCCCCCACGGCCGCGGACACCGGCCGTAGCTCGATGCCGGCAGCGTACTCGCGCGAGGGCGGCCTCAGCAGCCCCGTCGGATCCGCTGCGGTCAGCCACGCAGCCCACCTGGCCGGCTCGAGCACGAGCGGCATCCGGTTATGCACCATCGCCAGGTCGCCCTCGGCGGGCAACGTCAGCACACTAAACGTTAGCAACCGCGTACTCCCCGTGCTCCATGTCGACCACACTCCGGCGAAGGCCAGCACGTCGGCGGCGCCTCGGGTCATAAAGTACGGCTGCTTGCCATCGACGCGGCGCAGCCACTCGTACCAGCCGTCCGCCGGCACCAGGCATCGACGCTCGGCGAACGGGCGGGCGAAGACGCGCGACGTCGCCACGGTCTCCGCCCTGGCATTGATCATCCGGGCGGCGCCGGAGGCGTCGCGAGCCCACGGCGGCACAAGACCCCACCTCGCCACGCACAGAACCGATGACGGCGTACGGGCGCTGCGGCGCACGATCGGGACGGGATCCGTGGGTGCGACGTTGTAGTCGGGGCTGAGCTCGTCGGCCGTCTCGTCCAGTGCCTCAAACAGGGCCGACAGTTCGGCCGCGCTGCGCGTCGAGGCGTACCGCCCGCACATGTGGGCAACCGTACCCGGTGCCGCTGGCCGCGCCGGCCCGACCGGCACAATGGTCGGGTGCCCGACTCAGCCCTCCCCACGCCGGCCTCGGCCGCGCCTGCACCCGGCGACTCCCCGTGGCCCGCGCCCACGGCGAACCGACCAGTCGACGGGATCGTCCGGCTCCCGGGCTCGAAGTCGATGACCGCCCGCGCGCTCGTGCTCGCGGCGGTCTCCGTCGATTCCAGCACACTGCGTCACCCCCTGCGGGCGCGCGATACCGAGCTCATGGCGTCGGGTCTGCGGGCGATGGGGACCCAGGTCTCCACAGTGGAAGACGACCTGTGGGTCGTGCGACCCCGACCGCTGCGCGGCTCCGCCCATGTCGATGTTGGCCTCGCCGGCACGGTGATGCGATTCCTTCCGCCGCTCGCCGGGCTCGCCGACGGCACCGTCACGTTCGACGGGGATCCACGCGCCCGGGAGCGGCCGCTGGCGCCGCTGTTGAAGGCGCTCAGTGAGATCGGCGTACGGCTGGAGGCGGGACCCGGCGGCGGGCTGCCGCTGGCGATCTACGGCAACGGCCGCGTCCGGGGCGGCGAGGTGACCATCGACGCGTCCACATCCAGCCAGCTCGTGTCCGGGCTGCTGCTGGCCGCCGCCGACTTCGACTGTGGCATCGTTGTGCGCCACGTCGGTCCGCCGGTGCCCAGCGCCCCGCACCTGCGGATGACGGTCGGGATGCTGCGAGCGGCCGGCGCTGGCGTCGACGACTCGATCCCCAATGTCTGGTCCGTCGAGCCGAGCCGGCTGGTCGGTCGGGCGTGGACCATCGAACCGGACCTGTCCAGTGCTGCGCCCTTCCTCGCCGCGGCGATGGTCACGGGGGGCGAGGTGACCGTGCCGGACTGGCCGCGCACCACAACACAGCCCGGCGACCGGCTCAGGGACCTGCTGACCGCGATGGGCGCGAGGGTCACTCTCGGGGCCGGTGGGCTCACGCTACGAGGCACCGGGATGGTGCAGGGGCTCGAGGCGGACCTCTCTGAGGTCAGCGAATTGACCCCGGTCATCGCGGCGCTTGCGGCACTCGGCGACCGGACATCGCACCTGCGCGGAATCGGCCACATCCGTACGCACGAGACGGACCGGCTCGCCGCACTCGCCCGCGAGCTTGGCCGGCTGGGCGCCGACGTGGTCGAGTCCCCCGACGGCCTGGAGATCCGGCCCAAACCGATGCGAGGCGCGATGCTACAGACCTACGCCGACCACCGACTCGCCCACGCC
>JAHRHA010000353.1 GCA_020027875.1 Micromonosporaceae bacterium
AGCGATGAACACCAGCCGGGTTCCGGCCGCGACGACGACGTGGGTGTAGGTGGCGGGAGTCGGCAGGCCCTCGGGGTTGATGAGTTCGAGCGTCATCGGACCTTGTTCCGCTCCGGTACGACTGACGACATGGTCTGATCATCGCAGTCTCGGTTCGGGTCAGAAGGTTAGGGGTTCGAATCCCTTCGGGCGCGCAAGAGCATCAACCTCCACAACTGGACGCCGGTCGACGACCGGCGCCCAGCGCGCGCATGAGTCAGGTGGCGGAGATCGGCCATGGGGCAATGTCAATACCTGTGGATGAGGTAGCTTGGTCAGGCCGCGGCTGGGGCGGTGTGGTTGTTGGGCCTTCGACGAGTTTGCCGCCTTCGAAGCGGGCGCCGGCGCGGGCGAGGGCGACGAGGCGTGGTGCGTTCACAGCGCGCCACCGGGCCTGTGCGGCTTCGATGAGCTTGTACGCCGTGGCTAGGCCGGCGGCTTTGGAGCCGGGGCCTTTGGTGACCTTGGTGCGGTGCCGGGCGTTGGCGAGGGTCGACTCGATCGTTATCTTGATCTACTCCTCTGATCATGGTCCTGACCTCGATGGCCGCGTCGTCGACAATGTCGGTGACGCGGCCTGGAGGGGGTTTTCGGGTGGTTACGAGCAGGGGCCATCGTTGTCGAAGTGAGACGTGTTCCGGGGCCCTGGGGTGGGGGCGGCGACGTCGACTGTGCGCGATGCACGTTGCTGGCCGCGTGCCCGTGCTGTTGAACGACTTCGGCGGTGAGGACGTGGGGTAGGTCCGCGTCAATGGTGGCGAGCATGATCTTTGGGCGACCTTGAGGGGTTGCCCCTCTTCGTGTGCGGCGACAGCGTGAGCATGTCCGGTTGGGTACGGCCCTCCCGTTCCATCTCTTGCCAGAGTCCGCCGGGAGGGCCGTGGAGCTGCACGGAGGCAGCGTGCTCACGGTAGGTGCGGACGCCGGCGGCGTCGAGGTGTCGTTGCGTTCGGGTGTGTTGAGGTGTCCAGGCTGCGCGGTTCGTTGAGCCCGTGGGGGTTCGCCCGAGGTCGGTCGCTGCGCACGGCCGACGGCCCGATCTGGCTGCGGCCGCGTCATGCGGTGTGTGCCGGTTGTGGCACACCCATGTGCTGCTGCCGCTGGTTGGCCTGCTCCGCCGTGCCGACAATGCGGCGGTGATTGGGGCGGGGCTGGCCGGTCGGGCGGCCGGGCTGGGTCATCGGCGTATCGCCGCCGTCCGTGCGCTTACCGATGTGGCTGTGTTCAGCCGCACGACGTCCCGGCGCGCCGCGTTCGTCGCACGCGCCAAGGCCGAGCTGCGCATGCCCGCCCGCCCCGTGGCTACTGCCCGCGACGCCGTTGCCGACCGGGACGTGGTGGTCCTGGCCACATCCTCACCCACCGCGGTCCTCGACGCCGCGTGGCTGTCCCCCGGTACCGCCATTACCACTGCGGCCCGAAGCAGGTCGGACGGGCGGAGTTCGTGCCGGCTCGGCGAGGTGTCGCCGCGGCGCGGGCCAAGTCAGCGGAGCGTGCGGATCCCGGCGCTGAACAGTGGAGGTGCTGATCCGATCGGGCGTACGCGCGGCGGCCCAACGCGGCTGCATCGCCAGGCGAGCATTCCAGCCGCCACGGCCGCGACCGCGCACACCGGCCAGAGCAGCCGGGGCTCGGCGAGGTACACGAGCGCGCCGATCGGCGGGGCGATCAGCGTGCCGCTCGTGGCCGCTCCTGTGTAGAGCCCCTGGTACTGGCCGACCAGCCCGTGCGGTGCGGCGTCGAGCACGTGCGCGGTGGCAGTTGTCTTGTAGAGGATCTCGCCGACTGTCACGACAACCGTTGCCGCGACCGCGAACCCGGTGATCGCGCCGAGGAAGTAGAGCCCGAAGCCGACGCCGACGAGGCCGTACCCGACCGCGATGATGCCGAGTGCGGGCAGCCCGCGCAGTACGATCGCCGCCGGCAGCTCGAGAGCCAGTATCAGAGCGGAGTTCAGGGCGATTAGGCCGGCGTACAGGCCCACCCCGTGGCCGTGGTCGCGCAGGTAGACCGGCAGCGTCGAGTAGAGCTGGCGGTAGACGACGTCCACCACCACGATGGCTGGAAGCAGCAGTAGCAGGCTGCGGTCGGCGCGCAGGCTGCGCCACATGCCGGTCGCTCCGTGATCGCAGGCGACGGGCCGCGCGTCGCGCGGGAGCAGGCGCGCGGTGGCTGCTCGCACGACGAGCGTGACCACGCCTTCGGCCACGAACAAGACCGTGAAGCTGTACGCGGACAGGAGGGCACCGAGCGGAGGGCCGACCACGGAGCCGGCGTTGAACGCCGCCCGACTAATTGCTACCGAGCGCCTGCGCTCCCCGGCCGGTACCGCCAGCGCGACCAGCGCGCCCTGCGATACGCCCGACGCGGCGGTGGCGTACCCAAGCAGCGGCAGCACGGCCGCGAGGACACCCACCGGCAGCCACGGGATCGCCACGGTGGCCGTGCCTACGAGCGCCGAGCACACAAGGAGGCTCCGGCGATGCCCGTACCGGTCGCCGAACCAGCCGCCGGTGAAGTTGCCCAGCAGCAGGCCGGCGCCGAGCCCGCCGCTGAGCAGCCCGGCCCGGTCGAGCGGGAGGTGCCGCGGGCCGGTCAGGTAGAGGAACAGGAAGAGGAAAAGGAAGGAGCCGGCCGCGTTGACGAACCGGCCGGC
>JAHRHA010000354.1 GCA_020027875.1 Micromonosporaceae bacterium
AGCCATCGCCTACCACCACCCTCCCTTGTCGGCCACGTCGGTGGCCTGGTCGATCGTCTGGAGCTCACCCAGCCGGTCGGACCACTCCTCGTCGGTGACGTGGCCCTCGTCGTGGCCCTTGTCGATGGCTTCCAGCTCGGTGGGTAGGTCGAACATGCTCATCACGCACCTCCTGGCTCGGTCGTTTGTTCGAGGGCGGCCTGGACCCGCGCCGCGAACGTCTCGTCGGTGGGTGGTCCGGCCTCGGCCTGCTCGCGGCCGACCCGCTTGGCCTGGGTGCGGCGCGCCCGGGCGGCCGCCTTCTTCGCGTTCGCCTGCTGGTAGTACGCCTCAATCTCCTCCGGGACGAACCACGGCCCGACCTTCCTGGCCGGCGGGTCGGCGAGGTAGCGGGTCATCGCCTGGGTCAGCCGGCCGTTGCAACGGGAACAGAGCAGGCCGCGGACCTCGTGCGGTGGGTCGTGGTCGTGGTCGACGTACAGCACCGAGCCCTTGCGCGGGGCCTTGCCGCAGATCCCGCACTTGCCGTCTTGGGCCGCGAAGATGGCTTCGTAGTGGGTGAGCTTGAGGCCGAAGCTCTGCCGGAGATGCCGGTCCCGGTCGCTGACGTAGCCATCCCACAGTGGCGATCCGTCAACAGCGAGGGTGACTCGGTAGGGAGAGCCGTCCGCGCAGTTCTCAGGCGGCGGGGAGGACACGTTGGGAGTGCTCTGTACTTCGTACAGAGACGCGAACGTGGTGGGCGAGTCGCTCATGCCACCTCCCGACGCACCTTCAGCAATCGGCGGAGCTCAGCTTCGCTCGGGTGATGCGGCAGTTGCCGCCACGCGGCGTCGGCCTGCTCCGGGGTCGTCTCCCAGTGCAGCGGGTCGGCCATGAACGGTGTCTTGAACGGCACCTCCCGGCGGCCGAGCATGACCAGGCCGAGGCCCTTACGGGCATCCCCGACGAGTCCTCTCCCGGTCGGGGTCTGGACGTGGTCGGCGTAGCGTTCGATCCGGTTGCCGGCGTCGCGGTCATCGAACAGCATTCCGCCGAGGGTGTCGCTCATCCCGACCAGGCCGGTGGCGGCGATCTTGACGCCGAGCTGCTGCTTCAGCAGACCCGGCAGGAACACCTCGGCGAGCTTGGCGTAGGGTGCCTGCATCGCCAGCCACAGCCGGCAGTTGACCTCCCGGCCGATCTGCCCGCACCTGGTGAGCAGGTTGACCATCTCGCCGCGGAGCTTGGGCGAGAGGCCGAGGTTCCAGTCACCGTACTCGTCCAGCACGAACACCAGCAGGCTCTTCGGCCGGTAGCCCACCCGCTGCCGGCTGAGCATGGCGGCTTCCTTGGCCTTGGCGAACGTGGCGTAGCGGCGCTGCACCTCGGCGTGGTACTCGCGGACCAGGACCGGGATCGGGTCCGGCTCACCCGAGGTCGGGTCGGGTGTGGTCACCGCCGTGACGACGCCGGGCTGGCCGGTGAACATCAGGAACGAGTGGGCGCCCTTGCCGTCGGCCAGAATCAGCTCCAGGCTCCCGGGCTGGTCGGCGTAGGTGCGGACCAGGTCGGTGGCCGCGTAGCGGACCAGCCCGGTCTTGTTGCCACCCGCCGGGCCGCCGATCAGGACGCCGGCGCCGTAGGCTGGGCCGGTCGGGCACACGGCGAGCAGGTCGCCCTTGTGGTCGGTGGCGACCAGCGGCCCGGTCGTGTGGACAAGGGCCCGACCCAGGCGGATGCGCGAGCCGTCCATCAGTGGAAGTCCACATCCTCGTCGGCGGCCGCCGCCTTGCGCAGCCCGTCGATGAACTGCTGGGTGACCTCGCGCATGGACCAGATGTGCCCGCCGCTCTGGCCCTCGTCCAGCTTGGGCAGCAGCCCCTCGAGGCGGTCGGCCAGCGGTCGGGCGTGCTTGGGGTGGATGACGCCGTCGCAGTCCGAGTGGGCGATCAGGTGCAGCAGCGCATCATCGATGTACGGGCCGTTGTCCCATTCGCCCTGGTAGTTCTCCGGTTTGAAGATGTCCCAGTCGATGTCGACGTAGGACAGGTGGATGCCACCGGCCAGGATGTCCTCGCGGGTCGACGTGATGATCCGGTAGCCGGCAGCCACCGCGATAGCGTTGCGCCAGCGGTTGAACGCCGAGTAGGCGCCGTGCCAGCAGTCGTGACTTGTGTCGAGTCCCATCAGCCCAGTTCCCCTTCGGCGCCGAGGTCGTCGGGAACCGCCGCCGGCCTGGTCCGGTCGAACCGCACCCGGTCCCGCGACCAGTCCCGCTTGTGCTCGAACAGGCCCGGCGTCCACTCCAGGCCCAGCGCCTGCGCCAGGCCGCCGCCCTGGCCGGGTCGACCCTGCTCCAGCCACTGGATGAAGCTGGCGGTGTTGGCGCCGGCCTCTGAGGTCCACCGCAGCCACACGCGCTGGATATCCCACCGTCGGGCCGGGTGATGGCGGGTCGGCGTGCGGCCCAGCTCGAGCTGGACGTACCAGCCCATGCGGCGCACCGACGGCAGCGCCGAGGTGCCGGTGCCGAGCTGCGGGACGGCCCAGAAGTAGTCGGCGATGGCCCGGCGGATCGGCAGCTTGCGCAAGTTGGGCACCAGCCACCAGTACCACCGCCGCTTGTGGATGACCCGGAAGCGGGCGTTGGCGCGGCGCTGGTTCTCGGCCTTGGTCGCGCCGAGCACCTCGTCGACGTGCCTGAAGA
>JAHRHA010000355.1 GCA_020027875.1 Micromonosporaceae bacterium
TGCTCGCCTTCTACGACTACCCGGCCGAGCACTGGATCCATTTGCGCACAACAAATCCCATCGAGTCGACCTTCGCCACGGTGCGGCACCGCACCAAGGTCACCAAAGGACCGGGGTCCAAGGCCGCCGGCCTTGCGATGGCGTTCAAGCTCATCGAGGCCGCCCAAGCCCGCTGGCGTCCGGCACGGTCCGCTGCTGTTCGATGATCAACGACAGAAGGGCCAGCACCCCCCTCGGGTGCTGGCCCTTTCCTTGTCGGCCGCCCTGGTGGGGGCGGTTTCTTGCTGTAGGTGGCAAGAGTATGAGGACTGGTCGAGCGCGTGCACCACGCGACGAACCAGCGAGCCCACATCCTGCAGAATCTGGCAAAGAGGGGCGTTGGGTAGATGACACACACCTACCTCGTTTTGCTGCCGATATCGCATTTGTCCCCACGGATGCCGGTCCCCGGCTGCGCACCTGTCATGAATCCATCGTCGACACCTTGCCAGCCGATGCTTTCAGCGGTAGACAGTGATGCACGCATCGATGTAGTTGGCGCCGCCCGCCTCGCCGCTCAACCGCCAACCCCCTCTTATCTGTGGTCCGACGAGGCCCCCGACGCCGAGCGCGACGAGAGGACCTGGCGGCAAGGAGCGGCCCTGGTCGTCCACAGAGGACGACCGGGCCGTTTTGCGTCCTGACCAGTCTGTAGTCACGCCTCGTCGATCGCCGCGGTTTCACCGCTGCGGTCGCGGGTACGACTCCCAAGGTCCGCGGCGACTTGATCCATCAACTGCTTGCGTCGTGTGATCTCGGCTGGCTTGTGCTCGTTGCTCAGTCGGCCCCAGACCTCGGCGTGGTCGATACCGGAGTCTTCGCGCTGGTCGCGCGCGTCGCGGTACAAGCGAAGCAGGAAGTCATCCTTCGCGATCTCTCGGACGACTTCGAGCCAGCGCTCCCAGAGCGTCAGAACCTCATCGGATCCAAACGCTCGGAGCAACGCCTCGACCCTGGCCTGTTCACCGAGGTCGGGGATCGGTGGCACCGGTGCAGGCCCGACCATCGGCTGTACCATGCTGGCCCAATAGCTGACCTTGGCGGCGAACGCGAGCGCTTCCACGTAGGCATCTTGCAGCCTCTGCTGTCGGCGCTGAGTTATTGCCATCTGCTCCTCGTGGTCTCGCCCTTCCACACGGCACTCCTCGTGGCCCCCCGGCGACACCGAGATGGCATTAGAACGCTTCCAGGTCGAAGGCGCGTGAATTCGTGGTTTCTGAAGACGTCCAGCCCGGAACGTACGGGTCGACCACCACCCATTGAGGGTGGGCGCCGGTGGGGTTCCCGGCTGCTGGCTTACTCGGTTGGAGGAGTGCGGGCCTGGTTCGCGTTCCCGGCCGGCGCGTCTGGCACTGCTACCTCCGCGACCACGAGGACAACGAGTTGATGCGCCCCTACCATTAGAGGGCTGAGCCGTTCCGGCCCGGCAGCATCCGGGCGAGGCTACGCTCGGTCGCGGGAGGGTGATCTAGATGGCCAGATTCCTCATCAAGGCGACGTACACGCTCGACGGACTCCGCGGGCTGCTCAAGGATGGTGGCAGCGGGCGGGTCGAGGCGGTCCGGAAGGTGGCCGAGAGTGTCGGCGGCCATCTCGAGTCTTTCGACTTCGGGTTCGGCGAGGACGACGCGTACGTGATCTGCGAACTGCCCGACAATAAGTCCGCCGCCGCCATCGCCCTCACGGTGGGCGCGGCCGGTGGAGCCACCACCAGGACCGTGGTGCTGCTGACGCCGGCAGAGATCGACCAAGCGACCAGGCAGGCCGTCGACTACCGCGCGCCCGGCGCCTGATCCGGTCGGACGTCACCGATCCGCGGGACCCGGCCGCCCGTCCCGGAGCACGTGAGCACGGTCGGGTGGTCCACACGTCCAGTGCAGGAGTTCGTCGGCAAGGTTCATCCACATTGGACGTTCGACGTACTGCAAGCCGATAGTGTGTGCTCCGTGTGTGCTCGGCTGCCCCGGTACCGAACGGCATCGGTTGGCACCAGATGGCATCGAGGTCGCCTGATACCCGGACAGGATGGTATCGTTTGCCACCGCATAACATAGACTGGTATCAACGCAGCGGACTCTTAATCCGCGGGTTCGGGGTTCGAGTCCCTGGCGGCGCACAATTGATCAAGGCTCTGACCTGGGCGAATGACCCGAATCGGAGCCTCTTTCATGTCCATTATGGACTGTGGTGTGCTCGTGGTGTGCTCGGCCGCCGCAGCAGGCCCGATGGGATAGCCCCCAGACCGCGGCCAGTCGTTCGAGGCCGTCCTAGGTTTCGCGTCCGCGCCCTCCTCCGCCGCCTCGGCGAAGCGCGCCTACGACTCAGAAATCGGGACGCCGAGTTGCCGGCCTGGCAGACTCGCCACCATGCGGCTCAAGATACCGGGAAGCCTCGGGGAGACCGTCGAGGCCCTCAAGAACCTGGTCAACGACGCCGACACCGTCCTCACCAGTTGGCCGGCCCTCGCGCGGGGCAACTTGGAGCATGGGAAGACCGCCTACCTGCGGTGGGTAGAGACTGCTAGCCTGACGATCGGCAACTACCTGCTCGACGACGACCTGCTCAGCGGTCTGCGGGCACATGCCTACTGGCGGATCTATGACCTGACGGACGACGATCCGCGGCCGTACCCGGTTGTCGAGCACGAGCTGCGCCTCCAACAGCGCCACCTCAACAGCGCCATCGCCTGCCTGGAGAACCTCAAGCCCTTCCTGGAACGCGAGGGCAGCATCGTGATGCCGGACACCTCGGCGTTCATCCAGGGCCGGTACTTCATGGAGTTCGACTGGGCGAGCGAGCTGGACATCCGGCCGCTGCCGTTACGCCTCGTGGTACCGGGCTTGGTCATCGAGGAGCTGGAGAAGCTGAAGAGCTTCGACCGGGACGTGAAGCACCGCGCCCGGCAGGTACTCAAGGATCTGCGCCGCTTGCTGGTCAGCGTGAAGCCGGGCGAGGCGGTCCGGCTGCGGGACAACGTGACCATCGAAGCCCTGATCGACGAGGACCGTCACCAACGGCTGGCGAACCATGATGGCGAGATCATCGACCAGGCCGTGCAGG
>JAHRHA010000090.1 GCA_020027875.1 Micromonosporaceae bacterium
CGGTTCGGGCTCAGAGTTGTCGCTCACATGTACGACCCTAGACACGCCCCCTGACAAGAATCCGCGCTACCGACACTCGACACATAACAGAATGATAACGGTCCAGAGTGGATCAGCAACTCGCGCCGCCACGTGTGGCACATGCGGTGGTCGGGTGGCCGAGGTCGTCGATGCGAGGCGTGCCATGAGGCAAGCGTCCTGTTAGGAAACATCGAGCGCGGCGTCATCGACGAGAAATGAGGTCGGCCAGGAGAAGTCCTGGGTGGCGACGAACTCGATCCTGATCGTCTGGCCCGCGTAGGAGGAGACATTGAAGGTCCGGATGACGTAGTCGCCGGCGTCGGTGTTGTCGAAGGTCGCGAGCGTAGCCAATACCGAGCTGCCGGCGGCGTTGAGGACCCGCACCCACAATTTGTCGTGGCCGAAGGGCCCGGTCTCGGACGTATCTACTCGCAGCCAGAAGCTGAGTGTGCAGCTCGCGCAGTTGCCGGAGATCGTGACGCGTTGGGTGATGCGCGCAGTCGAGGTCTGGCCTTGGCCACCCAGCCGCGCCTTCCAGCTGCCGCTGCGGGCCGGGTACGGGCTCGAGTTGTCGACCACGCCCAGGGTTGACGTCCACGGAGCCGCGCTGCCCGTCTCGAACCCCGGGTTACCCAGCATCTGCCCCGCCGCGCAGACCTGTGCCGAGGGCGCGATTGTCCATACGAACGACACGCTGTCGGAGGAGCCGAAGTTGTCGTGGGCGGAGATCTGCACGGGATACGTGCCGGCCGTGCTTGGAGTGCCCGAGATCCGGCCGTTTGAGGAGTTGAGCCACAGACCTCCTGGCAGACCGCTGGCGTGGAAGGCAAACACGGCGCCGGTGCGGGTGTCGGTGGCGCTGAGCTGAAGGCTCGTCGAGGTGCCCACGGTGCCACTCTGGTTGGCAGGGTTGACCAGCGTCACCGTCGCCGGCGGAGGCAGAGCGGGTGTCGGAGTCTTCGTCGTACGCGACGGCGCCGTGGGCTTCGGCGTGTCGACAGCCGACGGAATCGCCATCGCGGTTGACGTCTCGGAGCCGTCCGGGTTGGGCAATCCATCCACCGGTTCGTACAGATCTACGCTGTTGTCATCCGCCCGGCCGTCCGGCGCGGGCGGCGTCGAACCCTCCCACCAACCGCTCACCGCGGACGAGATCAGCGCTACGACGACGAGCCCGACCAGCCCGATCGCCAGAGCCAGGCCGAACCGGGACTTCGTTCGTTGCCGCACCTCGTTCTCAGTCCAGCCGTCGCCCACCTCGGACCAGTACACCGGACCCGGGTCCGCCCGCGCGTCGGACGACGATGCCCGGTGGCGGCCGGTCTGCTGCGACATGCGGCGGCCGTCCTCTCCTGCGCTGGCTGTTGCTCGCTGGCTGTCGGTACATCAGCAGTACGACCCATGACCTTGATTCGTTCAGCCAGCGGTGTAGCGCCGATGCGGGCGACTACCGCGATGAACCGCGGTGCGGCAGCCGGCGTCACCGGAGTCGGGTAACCGGAGAGGAGGGTGGGATATGGATGAAGTCAAACGGCTGTACCGGCAGGTCGGCGAAGAGGACGACCTTGATGACTTGCTCTCGCTTCTGGACCTGGCCGAGCCAACGGAACTCGTGCAGTCGTTCCGAAGCTCCATCCACGAGGGCAATACCAATCCGATGTACTACCTGGCGGTCGTCCTCACGTGTGCGGATCCCCCGGAAGTGGAGCGGTTGCTCCGCCAGATCGTCGACCATGATCCCGGCAACGTCAAGGCGATCCTCCACCTCGGCTGGCTGCTCGCCGAGTATGGAGGTGATCCGGCGGAGGTGGAGCGCCTCAATGCGCGCGCAGTCGCAACCGGCGACGGCGCTGCCTTCCACGACTTCGCGATGATCTTGGTTGCGCACGGTCGTGCGGACTCGGCCTCCCACTACCTACTCACCGCCGTTGCGTTCGGAGAGTCGCCCGCCGCGCGCAGGGTTGAGCTGATGTACCGGAAGGCGATCGACCACGGCGACACCCGGGCGTACAACAGCCTGGCGATCCTGCTCGCAGAACGCGGCGACTTCGATGAGGCCGAGGAGCTGTTCCGGGCCGTTGACGTCGGCGATGTCCGTGCTCCCGGAAACCTCGCAACGATGCTCCGGGAGCGCGACCGGCCGGGCTAACGAGCGATCCTCCCCACCCATTGACAGCGGATGCCCGGCACACTTGCGTACATGCCGGATGGTGGCGCGGCGGTCGATGCGGTCGATGCGGTCTGGCGGCGTGACTCGGCCAGCATGCTCGGCGTACTCGCCCGTCGCCTCGGTGATCTCGACCGCGCCGAGGAGGCCATGCAGGACGCGCTCACCGAGGCCCTCAAGCACTGGGCCGAGCAGGGCGTCCCGGCCAACCCCGCCGGCTGGCTCGTGACCACCGCCTGGCGCAAGGCCGTGGACCGGGCCCGACGCGACGCCACCGGTCAGGAGAAGCTCGCCCGCGTCGCGGCGCAACCGGCGCCGGAGCCCACCGACGACGACCGGCTGGCGCTCATCTTCGCCTGCTGCCACCCCGCGCTGCCCCAGCCGGCCCAGGTGGCGCTGACCCTGCACGCCGCCAGTGGACTGGCCACCGAGGAGATCGCAGCGGCGTTCCTGATGCCGACCACGACGATGGCGCAGCGGCTGGTGCGGGCCAAGCGCCGGCTGCGTGATACGGGCGTCCGGTTCGAACCACCCGAGTCGGCGGAGTACGACGAACGCCTGCCAGCCGTACTGGCCGTGATCTATCTCGTCTTCAACGAGGGTTATCTGGCCAGCGGGCGCGACCAGCCGCAGCGCCGTGAACTCGCGCGGGAAGGCCTCGACCTGGCCCGTCAGCTCGCGGACCTGATGCCGACCGAACCCGAGGCGGCCGGCCTGGCCGCCCTGCTCGAGCTGCACGAGGCGCGCGCGGGCACCCGTTTCGACGACGCGGGAAGGATCGTCCTGCTCGAGGATCAGGACCGCCGGCGCTGGGACCGCATGCTCATCGGCACGGCGGTCGCACGTCTCGGCGCCGCCGTCGCCCGTGCGCGGCCCGGCCCGTACCAGGTCCAGGCCGGAATCGCCGCCCAGCACGCGCTCGCCCGGTCCTTTGACGAGACCGACTGGGCGGCGATCCGCCAGTTCTACGACCTGCTGTACGACCTGCAGCCCGGACCGGTCACGCTGCTCAACCGGGCGGTCGCGACCCGGTACACCCACGGCGCAGCGCTGGCGCTCGCCGAGGTTGAGGCGCTGCGGGAGAGCCTCGGGGAGTACCGGCTCCTGCACGCCACCCGGGCCGAACTGCTGCGGGCGCTCGGCCGAGAGGATGAGGCAGCGGCCGCACTTCGCCGAGCGCTGGCACTAGCTACCAACCCGGCCGAACGCGAGCTGCTGTCGCGTCGGTTGGCTACTCGATGACCGGGCGGACCTCGATGCTTGTCGATCCACGCAGGGCCGGCCAGGTGGCGGCGATCGCCACTGCCTCGTCGATGTCGTCCGTCTCCAGGACTAGGAAGCCTCCCACGACCTCCTTCAACTCGAGATACGGCCCGTCTGTGACGACCGGGCCGTCGGGTCCGGGGCGGATCGTCTTGGCCTTCGCCGCGTTGTCGAGCTCCTCCCCGCCGGGTAGCATCTTGCCGGCTTCTCGCCACTTGCGCACCCAGGCCGAGATCTCAGTCATTGCCTGACCGCCGGAGGCCGAGTTCAGGTCGGTCCACTCATCCTCGACGCCACAGATCAGCACTGCGCACCGCATCGATGTCTCCTCGCCTCAATCGGACGCCCGTGCGTCCACTCAACCGTATGACGAACCGACCACGCCAGATTCGACAGCCGACGTGTACGGTCATCGCGTGGAGGGGATCGACCGCGCGATCGTGGCCGCGCTCACCGTCGACGGGCGTCTGTCCTACACAGACCTCGCCGAGAAGGTGGGCCTCTCGGTGTCCGCCGCGCACCAACGGGTCAGGCGGCTGGAGCAGCGTGGCGTCCTGCGCGGCTACGCGGCGCGGGTGGACTACACCGCGCTCGACCTTCCGCTGACGGCATTCGTCGCCATCCGGCCGCTGGACCTGTCGCAGGCCGACGATGCGCCCGACCGGCTGGCCGACCTGCCCGAGATCGAGGCCTGCTACTCGGTGGCCGGGGAGGACCACTACCTGTTGTTGGTGCGGGTGGAGAGCCCGCTCGATCTCGAACGCCTGTTGAACGAGATCCGCACGGCCGCGAACGTCGCGACCCGTACGACGGTCGTTCTCTCCACCCCGTACGAGGGCCGGCCGCCAAAGGTCGGTGAATAGCTCGACCTTCTAGACGGGCACGTTCCACTGGAGAACGACCTGTCGCTCGTGCTCGAAGCCGAGTTCGGAGAGTGTGGCGGTGTCCAGCCGGAGCAGTCCCCCGCCGCTCGCCGGCAACCCGATCCAGCGCGCGGCGACGACCCGCAGCGCGTGCCCGTGGCCGACGAGTGCGACGTCGCCGTCGTCGAGGAGCGGCCGCACCCGCGAGAGTACGCGGTCGATGCGTTCCTCGATCTGTTCCGGCGACTCTCCACCCGGGGCTCCGTCGGTCCACAGTGACCAGTCAGGCCGGTCGGCGCGGATGTCCACGGTTGTCCGGCCCTCGTAGTCGCCGTAGTCCCATTCGGCGAGGTCGATGTCTACTGCGGTGACCTTGAGGCCGGCCAACTCGGCCGTGCGCAGTGCGCGCCGCCGCGGGCTGGCGAGGACCGCCGTGAAGGCGCGGCCGGCCAGCGCCGCCCCGAGATCGCGGGCCCGACGCTCACCCTCCGAGGTCAGGTCGAGATCTGTGTACGACGTATGGCGGCCGACGGCGCTCCACTCCGTCTGCCCATGCCGGACCAGCGTGATGTTTCCCACGATCCGCATTGTCCTCCGGGGTTTGCTGCTGCCGAGAGGGGGCAAAACTCCCCGTCGATCATGACCTGGAGGTCATGATCGACGGGTTTCTGCGACGGTCACATCATGATCGACGGGATCATGGGCAGCCGATGCATCACGTCCCGCCGGGTTCGGAGCCCGCGACCGCGCGCCCCGTGCGTAGGCCCTCGATCTCGGCCCGCAACGCGCGGATCTCGGCCAGAAGTGTGGCGTCGATCTTGGTTTCCTCCTGGCGCTCGGGCTCCATGGCGCTGACCACCACGGCGGTGAAGAGGTTCAGCACCACGAAAGTCGAGACCAAGATGAAGCACACAAAGAAGATCCATGCACTTGGATGCGTAGGGAGCACCTGGTGCGCGATGTCCGGCCAGGCCTCGCCGGTCATCACCTGGAACAGGGTGAACAGCGAGTCGCCGAGGTCGCCGAAGTGCTCCGGAGCCGTCGTTCCGTACAGCTCCGTGGCGAGTACGGCGCCCACGTAGAGGACCAGGCCGAGCAGCACGATGATCGACATCATGGCCGGAATGGCCGCGAGCAGCCCGCTCACGACCTTCTTCATCCCGGGCACAGCCGAGACCAGGCGCAGCGCCCGAAGAATCCGCAGCGCCCGAAGCACCGAGAGACCACCCGAGGCAGGCACCACCGAGAGGCCGATGACGAGGAAGTCGAAGACGCTCCAGGGGTCGCGGAAGAAGCGCCACCGGTGGGCGTAGAGCCGCAGTGCTAGCTCGACGATGAAGATCGCCAACATGACACGGTCGAGGGCGTGCAGGAGACCGCCGGCAGCTGCCATGATCGCGTCGGAGGTCTCGAGCCCGAGCGTTAGCGCGTTGACAACGATCACCGCGATGATCGCGCGCTGGAACCGGTTGGACTCGACTAGCTTCTGTACCTGCTCACGCCTGGTCACGACGGGGCTCCTGGGCTGCGGGGGTGATCGAGGGGGACCCTATGCGATCAGGACTTCCTCTCGTGGTGGGCCCGACTGTGACTCACGTCACACAGACGGAATGTCGAACCGAAGAGCGGGGCGCTCGTGACCTGGTCGAGGCGGCAAAGCCGCCGTTAGGAGGAGACTCATGCGCTACGCGATGCTCATCTGCGCCACACCCGACGACTGGGCCGATGACAACCCACTCGCCACTCCGGAGGCAATGCAGGAGGTGCTGGACTGGTTCACGCAGTGGGGCGGCGCTGGCAAGATCGCCGACGGTGGGGTCGACCTCGATTCGCCCGCGAAGGCGCGCACCATCCGAGCCCGGGGAGGCAGGCCCGTGGTGACCGACGGCCCGTACCTCGAACTCAAGGAGGTGGTCGGTGGCCTCGTCCTGCTCCAGGTCGCTGACCTTGACGAGGCGGTCCGGATCGGCTCAACCTGGCCCGGTCTGCGCGCACCCGGCGTCAGTGTCGAGGTCCGCCCGATCATCGAGCACTAGCACTAGCCGGCGAGGTGGACGCCCGGGGTGTCGTCGGCGGCTTGGGTTTCGCCGCCGACGACAATGGCAGACTACCCAACCCCTCCGACAACTTCCGGTTCCCAGCGACGACGTCTACGCCGAGGTCGTCGGCTGACTACGCGAGGCGTACGAGCGGGCACCGTCCTCCGGACACGAGCTGGCAAACCGCGGGGGGCGGCGACCGGGGTCGGCGTCGTGGCGACGACGCCGACATTCCGGTCGCCCGGTTGGCCGGCAGGCCTCGCACCGGGGACGGGTGGCGTGGGCTCTACCGCAACCTGCGGAGCCCCGTCCGGCGAGAGCACGAACACGTTGTCGGCCAGGTCGGATCGGGGGATGTCGGTGTTCAGGGCGATGATGTCGCCCAGCGTGTGCCGGTAGTCGATACCCAGACGCCGCTTGATGAGGCTGAGACCGGGGTCGTTCGCGTAGAAGAACCGGTCGCCGTCGCGCAGGGCCTGGAACTGCCGCTTCCAGATCGCCAACTGGAGTTCGCCAAACTCGACCCCCGGCAGATGCGCCTCGGAGATCATGCCGGTGAAGGCGTCCACCTTGGTGACGGAACGGTAGATCGCCTTGAGCCGCGCGGCCAGCGTGGTACGCCGTACGCCGGTCACCGCCGAGGCCTCCGCCTCGTTGCTGTCCAGGGCGATCGGGTTGCCATCGCCGTCGAAGAGAGCCACGAAGTCCATGCTGTCAGGATCGTTGATCTCGTTGCCGGGCGTGAGCTCGGGATCGACGGGGAACGACTCGGTCGACTCCCCGGTGATGTCGGCGAATGAGAACTTCGGGGCCAGCCCGTATGCGCGGCGGAGCTGGTTGTACGTCGGCATTCCGTGGTCTCGGCCGCGCTCGATGTCGACCGCGCCGAGATCCACCACACCGCGGAAGCATTGAGGTAGATCGGGACCGTCCAGGCACTGCATGTTGCCCGGTACGGGGATCTGGAACAGCACGCTTCTGAGCTGGTTGTCGATCTGCTCGTCGTTCTTGTACTGCGATTCGAGCCCGATCCCCTGCAGCAGGGGCCCGAGTTGAAGCTGGCCGACGAGGTCGGGATTGAAGAAGGCCACGTTGAGCGGGACCACGACTTCGAGTTCCTCGCCGTTCGCGCTGGGTTCAATGTCGATGCCCTGCGCCTCGAAGGACTCCAACTGCTCCGGTGTGTAGCGGTCGGCGTCGGCCTCGAGCTCGATCTCACCGTGGATCATGCTATGTGCACGGTAGCCGACCGTGGCGAACTCGTTGCTCAGGGTCGCGTTCACCCTCGGGTTGTGGCCGCGGTACGGCGACAGCCTGACTCCGAGCGCGGGTAGGAACTCGCGGTAGGTGATGTACTGCTGCTCGGCGATCACCACCCGTCGAGCGATCTGGAATTTCTGCTCGTTGGTCAGCCAGTTCGGCAGCAGGGACACGATCCGGTTGTGCTCACGCGCGAACAGCGTGTGCGTCGCGGTCAGCGCGATGTTCTCATTGGCCCTGACGTCGCCGGCGACCGCCGCGCGGGTTGGCTGCCCAAGCAGGCGCCCATCGACGGCCATCGTCGGCGCGGTGGCCGGATCGCCGCGGCTATCCCGCCGCGGTAGCAACCCGTCCTCAAGCATCAGGTACGGGCTGTTGTTGCGTAGGTTGCCGTCGACCGGACCCTCGCGCATCCACTCCAGACGCTCCGCCGTCCCGCCGTAGACCGCCCAGGCATCGATGTACGAGCTGACGGTGTTGACCTGTTGCCGCCCGTTCTTCACACCCGTCCCCGGGGCGGGCGCCGACCGGGTGAATGGGAGATAGCCGAGGGTGTTGACAAAATCCTCCAGCGGGTCGGCGCTGTCGAATGCCATGTTGGCCGTTTCTCCGGCCTCGTCGCGCAGGCCGATGGTGTGGTCCAGGAACTGGCCCCAGGTGAAACCCCACTGCGTGACGTGATTCTCGGAGAAGAGGTTCTGGTGTGAGTCGTTGAATACACGGTTGCTGATGTACCGGCTGTTCGGACCAGTAACCGGAGCGCTCCTGCCATTGGCATAGTTGGCCCGGGCCACGCGGGAGTATTCATTCCCGACCTTGCCCCAGCCAGGATGGGATCTGTTGTTCCCGCTGCCGTCTTGGCTCTGCACCTTCATGTTGGCCAGCTCACGACGGTCGTTCCACGGCCGTCGGAAGTCGGCGATGGCCGACGGGGCGAGGGCGACGCCGGCCGCGACGATCAATGCGACCAGTATTATCAGGAGCGAGCGTTTGCGCATTTCAATTCACCGTTCCTCCCCTGGTGTCCCAACGGGATGCTGAGGGGTCTGGTTCATATCTGTTTACGCTCTCGCCCCTTAAGTTCGCATAGAGAGACTTCGAAGTTTTCCTTAACTCCGGTTCGTACTGGAATTTCGCGGCGTAATCGGCCACCATTGGCGGCATGTGGGCGATGTTTCGCGCTAACGACTCGGCCGCGACGGGCCTGCGCTTCACCGAGCTCTATGCGGAGGCACTGGACCGCCTAGGCGACCCGAGGCAGCCGATGCGGGTGGGCGCGCTGCGCACATTGGAGGCGGTAGGACAGGATCGCCCGGAGCGCCGTCAGGCCATTGTGGACGTCTTCTGCGCCTACCTGCGGATGCCGGCCGGCGAGGATGGCCCGCTCAGACTTACGGTGGCTCGGATTCTGGCCGACCACCTCCGCCCATCAGCGCCAGGATTCTGGGGTGGGGTGAGCGTCGACCTGACCGCCGCGACGCTGGCGGACTTTGACCTGTCGGGGTGTCGAATCGATGGCGGGCTACGCCTCGACTATGCGGTCCTCCTGGGTCCGGCCACGTTCCGCGACCTGGTCGTCGGTGGGCCGACAAGCTTGCGCGGCACAACCTTCCACGACCACGCGTGGCTTGAGCGGGCCGTATTTTGCGGTCCCGCGCGATTCGACGCGGCGACGTTTCACGCCGACGCCTGGTTCGGTGAGGCAACCTTCGCCGGCCGGACGACCTTCGCGGCGGCGGAATTCGGCGGCCACGCCTGGTTCGGCGGATGCTCGTTCCGCGGACAGGTCGACTTCGGCGAGGCCACGTTCCGCCGCTCGGCCGGCTTCCGCGGCGCCGTTGCCCACTCGAGCGTGGGGCTCCGCGGCACCACCTTCCTCGGCCCGGCCAGGGTCAGCCGCCGCGGCGAGCAGTGGAACATGACTGCTCCCGGCTGGCGCGTCGTGGTTGACCCGGACAACGCGTCGGTCGGTCAGCTGCTGTGGGTCACACACCCTGAGCTCGTCGCCCACCCCGAGCAGACGCCCGCCTGACGTTGGCTGTTATGCCGGCGGTCAGCTTCGCCCGGGGTGGGCTGCGAAGCAACCGACCGGCCAAGATCCGCTCGATCATGAGCTGACCGTCGCGAAAAGGCGCCGATCATGACCTCCAGGTCATGATCGGCGCAGTGGGGAGGCGGGTTAGGCGGCGGCGGTCAGCTGCTTGCGCCACCACTTCTGACCAGACTCGGGCAGGGTGTCGATCGGGTCGTAGTAGGCGTAGCGCTTGGACCGCAGCTCCTCGGTAGAGGAGTCCTCAATGGACGTACGGTAGTTCTTGGTCCAGTACGAGATGCCGTTCTCCCGGTCGTACTCGGTGACCATGTGCACCCAGCGCTTGCCGACGAACGGCACATCGCAGACGATGCGCGGCGTCGCGTAGCCGGGCAGGTAGCCCATCATGTCGTGCTGCAGCGCCTGCGCCTGCCACACCGCCACCCGCCAGTGCTCGGCGTTGGGGATCATGTCGCACATATAGAAGTAGTACGGCAGGATGCCTGCCTCGCCCTGCAGGGCGAAGCACAGATCCAGCAGCTCCGGTGTGGTTGCGTTCACTCCGCGCATCAGGACACCCTGATTGCGCACGTCCCGCACACCCACATCGAGCGCCGTCTTCGCCGCCTGCGCCACCAGTGGGGTGACCGACTGCGCGTGGTTGACGTGCGTATGGATCGCCAGGTTCACCCCGCGCCGCGACGCCGTCTTGGCGACCCGCTCCATCCCCTCGACAACGTCCGGCGCGAGCCAATGCTGCGGCAGCGCGGCCAGCGCCTTCGTCGCCAGCCGGATGTCGCGGATCGTGTCGATGTCGAGCAGTCGCATGAGGTACGACTCGAGGTTGCGCCACGGCACGTTGGCCACATCGCCGCCAGAGACCACCACGTCGCGCACGCCAGGGTGGGCGCGAAGATAGGCGATGTGGGCCTCGTACCGGTCAACCGGCTTCAGAGTGAGCTTGAGCTTGTCGATCTGCGGCGTCGAGTTGCCGACCAGGTCCATCCGCGTGCAGTGCCCGCAGTACTGCGGACACGTCGACAACAGCTCCGCGAGCACCTTGGTCGGGTAGCGGTGGGTGAGCCCCTCGGCCACCCACATGTCGTGCTCGTGCAGCGAGTCCCGGGTCGAGTGCGGGTGCGACGGCCAGTCCGTACGACGATCGGACGCCACCGGGATCATGTAGCGCCGGATCGGATCGGCGTAGAAGGCCTCCGTCCACGATCCCGGCGCCGTATCCGTCGGGAACGGGACCATCGTGTTGAGCATCTGCGGTGGCAGGAGCATCGACATCGTCGCGAACTGTTCCTGATCCGCCGAGAGATCGGCGTAGTAGCGTTCGTCCACCAGGTCGCCGAGCACCGCGCGCAGCTGTTTGATGTTCTTGACACAGTTGACGCGCTGCCACTGTGCCGACTCCCACTGCTCCCGGGTCACGTCGCGCCAGCCCGGCAGCCGGGTCCAGTCGGGCTCGACCAGCTCGCGGCGGCGGTACTCGTACGGCTGCGGTGCCGACTGCGTCACGACGCTCCTCCTCGGGGCGGGGGGGTTCAGGCTAGTGGAAATAATCCTGTAGACACTCTATTCTGCCGGAGAATTTACAGTACGCAAGGAGAGCTCACCGATGATCGCGACCGAGATGCGGCCTATGCCGGAATCCTCACCGGTGGGGCTCCATCGCGTCCTGAGCCCGCAAGGCGTTCTCCCACAAGCGGCCGAGAGACTCGACAACTCCGCGCGGATCGCCGTCGATGAGGTGCGCATCACGGTCGAGCGGCTCAACCTCGACGCGGCCAGCTTTCGCCAGCTGGCCACCAAGCACGCGGGTGATGGCGACGCCGTCCGGGCCGAAGTGGTAGAGATCATTGCCGGACGCGGCAAGATGCAGAACCCCGTCACCGGCTCCGGCGGGATGCTCATCGGCACGGTCGACGAGGTCGGCTCCGAATCGCCGCTGGGTCTCAGGCCTGGCGACCGCGTCGCCACCCTGGTCTCGCTGACCCTTACGCCGCTCGCCATCACCGACGGGCTGGCTCGGTGGGACGGCCGCTCCGAGCAGGTGCCCGCCGAGGGCCACGCCATCCTCTTCGCCCGCTCCATCGCCGCCGTCCTGCCCGACGACCTGGACGCCGAGCTCGCTCTCGCGGTCCTCGATGTCTGCGGCGCACCAGCCCTCACCGACCGCGTCGCCCGGTCATACCCACAGCCGACCGTCGCCGTGATCGGCGGCGCAGGCAAGTCGGGATCACTCTCGCTCGTGGCCGCCCGGCGGGCCGGTGCCCGAACCGTTGGAGTCGTGCCCAACGAGACAGAGCATGCCCGCCTCGAGCAGGCCGGGCTGGCCGATCACGTTGTGCTGGCCGACGCTCGCGACCCGGTCGCGCTCAGCACGGCGGTGACCGAGGCGTTGGGCGGACCGGCCGACATCACGGTCGTCTGCGTCGACGTACCCGGCTGCGAGCACGGCGCCATCCTCGCCACGGCGGACCGAGGCACCGTGATCTTTTTCAGCATGGCTACGTCATTCTCGGCGGCGGCCCTGGGTGCGGAGGGACTGGCGGCCGACGTGACCATGCTTATCGGCAACGGCTACAGCCACGGACATGCCAGTTTCGCGCTCGACCTGCTGCGCGCCGAACCGGCCGTACGGCGGCTCTTCGAACAGCGCCTGGAGACGGCATGACCTCCACGCTCTACCGAGGCGGGCGCGTCTACAGCGCCGCCGATCCCCGCGCCACCGCGCTACTCGTCCGTGACGGGCGGGTGGCCTGGCTGGGCGCGGACGGAGACGCGCCGGGCGCCGACGCGGTGGTCGGGCTCGACGGTGCGCTCGTCACGCCCGCCTTCGTGGACGCCCACGTGCACTCGACCGACACCGGGATCACCCTGGCCGGGCTGAACCTCGGCGCCACCCGTTCGGCGGCCGAGGTGCTCGACGCGGTCGCCTCATTCTCCGCGAACCTGGCGCCGGACGCCGTCGTCCTGGGGCACGGCTGGGACGAGTCGACCTGGACCGCGCAGCAGCCACCCAGCCCCGCCGAGCTGGACCGGGCCGGCGGTGGCCGGATGGTCTACCTGTCGCAGGCATCCATACACTCCGCCATCTGCTCCACCGCGTTGCTCGCGGCGGCGACGCCGGAGGTGGTGGCAACACCTGGGTACGACGAGTCGGGCTGGCTGCGTCGCGCCGCGCACCATGTCGTACGCGGGATCGCGCTCGGATCGATCCGGCCGGCACAGCGGCGCGACGCCCAGGCGACAGCCCTAAGCACCGCCGCCTCGCTCGGCATCGCGGCCGTGCACGAGTGCGGCGGCCCGGGCACCTCCGATGAGTCCGACTTCACCGGACTGCTCGCGCTGGGCGGTGCCGGGCACGGCCGCCCGGAGGTCTACGGGTACTGGGGCGAGCTCATGGGCGCGGCCAAGGCGAAGGAGTTGGGCGCGGTCGGTGCCGGTGGGGACCTGTACGCGGACGGGGCCCTCGGGTCGCGCACCGCCCACCTGCGCGAGCCCTACCGGGACAACGTAGTGAGCGACAGCGCCGAGTCGTCGTGCGGTCACGGCTATGTGACCGCGGAACAGGTCGGCGAGCATCTTGTTGACTGTGTCCGCCACGGCGTGCAGGGCGGCTTCCACGCCATCGGCGACCAGGCCATCACGACCGTGCTCACTGGCTTTCGATCGGCGGCGCAGATGGTTGGGCTCGAGCGGCTTCGGGGCGGCCGCCACCGCATCGAGCATGTCGAGATCGTGGACAAGGCGATCATCGCGGGCCTGGTTGAGTTCGGCATCGTCGCTAGCATGCAGCCGGCGTTCGACCGGCTGTGGGGCGGCGACAACCAGATGTACGCACAACGGCTCGGCCTCGCGCGGTCACTCGAGTCCAACCCGATGGGCGCCATGCACGGCGTCGGCGTCGCGCTCGCGTTCGGCTCGGACTCGCCGGTCACCCCGCTGGATCCGTGGGGGAGCGTGCGCGCCGCCATGTGGCACTACAACCCGGCGTACCGGATGAGTGCCCGCGCGGCCTTCGCGGCGCACACCCGCGGTGGCTGGCGCGCGGTCCACCTCGACGACGAGGGCGTCATCGCACCGGGCGCGCCGGCTACGTTCGCGGTGTGGGAGACGCCGGCCGGAGTCGCACCCAACAGCCTGCCGACCCTCGATCCAGCCTCCGAGCTGCCGCTGTGCCGCCGTACTGTCCTTCGCGGCAGCACAATCTTCGAAAGGAACTAGAGGCCTCGTGACGACCAAGCTCGACCTCGACCCGACGCTGGTACGCCGGGCGCGGGCGCTCGCCGCCCGGGCCGGTCAACCCGTGGTGGACCTGGCCCGAAGCCACACCACCGCCGCCGTGGAACGGGCCGTGCTGCGTCTGGCCGGCATCACCGGGGCCGACCCGGATGGGATCCCGTGGGTGAACCGACTCGTCGACGCGGTCGCCGGCGACGTGGGCCTGGGCTACGGGGTGGCTCTGCCGGTCTGGCATGCTCTGGCCCGCGAGGGGCTCGAAACTGAGAAGCCGGTCGGCGGAGCCGACGTCACCCTGCTGGCACAGAAGGCGGCGGCGGGTTCGATCCGGTTCGTCCTGCCCACGGGCCGCGACGCCACGGCCGCCACGCGGGCGGCTCGCCGGGCCGTGGGCGCCGGGATCAAGCAGATCGACCGCCGACGGACCGAGCGCGAGCGTCTGGTGAAGCGGCTCGGCAATCCGAAGCAGCGCCCCTGGATCTACTTGATCGTGGCCACGGGTGACATCTACGAGGACATCCCGCAGGCGCAGGCCGCGGCGCGGGCCGGCGCCGATGTGATCGCGGTGATCCGATCCACCGGCCAGTCCCTGTTGGACTATGTTCCGGAGGGTGCGACCCGTGAGGGCTTCGCCGGAACATACGCGACGCAGGAGAACTTCCGCCTCATGCGCGCCGCCCTCGATGAGTCCTCAAAGGAGCTCGGCCGGTATGTGCGGCTGACCAACTACGCAAGCGGCCTGTGCATGCCGGAGATCGCGACGCTGGCCGGCCTCGAGCGGCTCGACATGATGCTCAACGACTCCATGTACGGCATCCTGTTCCGCGACATCAACCCGATCCGAACGTTCGTCGACCAGCGCTTCTCCCGGCAGATCCACGCCCGGGCCGGCATCATCATCAACACCGGCGAGGACAACTACCTCACCACCGCCGACGCGGTCGAGGCCGCGCACACGGTCACTGTGTCGCAACTGCTCAACGAATACTTCGCGCACGAGGCGGGGCTAGCGGACTGGCAGCTCGGCATCGGCCACGCCTTCGAGATCAACCCGGACCTGCCGGAGTCGTTCCGGCTCGAGCTCGCGCACGCCCTGCTGGCCCGGGAGCTCTTCCCCGACGCACCGCTGAAGTGGATGCCGCCGACGAAGCACATGACCGGCGATGTGTTCCGGGGCAACCTGCTGGACGGCTTCTTCAACCTGGTCGGCACGATGACCGGCCAGGGCATCCTGCTCGTCGGCATGATGACCGAGGCGGTCGCGACGCCGTGGCTGTCGGACCGCGACATCGCCCTGCAGAACGTGCGCTACGTGCTGAACGCGGCCGGCGGGCTGCACGAGGACTTCGTGCCGGCGCCCGGAGGTTTCATCCAGCGCCGCGCCCACCAGGTGCTGGACGAGGCGATTGACCTGCTGGAGCGGATTGTCGACACTGAGCCCGATGCCCGTCGGCACGCCGGCGGCGGGATGCTGGAGGCGATCGCCGACGGCACCTTCGGGATCATGAAACGCCCAGCCACGGGCGGCAAGGGCCTCGACGGCGTCGCCCGCCACGAGGAGGGCTACTGCAACCCCGCCACCGAAATCCTGGAGAGCGCGACGTGACCGCCACCGAGAAGAAGATCGTCCGGCCGTACGGGGACATGACCAGCGACGGGATGGTGCAGGTGAGCTTCACGCTGCCGGTGCCGTGCGACAAGCGCTCCGAAGGTGCGGCTGTCCAGCTCGCCACGAAGATGGGGATCGACCCGGCCATGGTGGTGCACGCCAAGCAGATGGGGGAGGGCTACACCTTCTTCGTCGTCTACGGTCGGGTCCACCACCTGGTGGACATGTCCCAGGTCGTGGTCGCCGAGCGGGACTTTCCGCTGCTCGGCGCCAAGGAAATCAATACGGCCATCAAACAACGGCTGCGGCGCAAGCTCACCGTCGTCGGCGCGTGCATCGGCACCGACGCCCACACCGTGGGCATCGACGCGATCCTCAACGTGAAGGGGATCGCGGGGGAGAAGGGCCTGGAGTACTACCGCGAGTTTAGGGTGGTCAACCTCGGCGCCCAGGTGAGTGTGCCCGACCTCGTCGAACGGGCCCGGACCGAACGGGCCGACGCCGTTCTGGTGAGCCAGGTGGTCACCCAGCGCGACGCCCACCTGCACAACACCAAGGAGATGTCGGCCGCCTTCCGGGAGGCCTTCCCGGCCGAGCGCCGGCCGCTGCTCGTGGTCGGCGGGCCCCGTTTCGACGAACTCGCGACAGGTGAGCTCGGCGTGGACCGAATCTTCGGTCGCGGCACGACCCCACGCGACGTCGCGAGTTACCTGGTGCACTCCCTGATCTCCGCGAAGCAACTGCCATCGACACATCTGCCATCGAAGCGACATGGGGCGGCGGCATGAGCGACCCGCGACTTGGACTCACCGTCACCCACCGGCGGTATGTGCCGTACAGCCACGCTCACTACGCCGGCAATCTGGTCGACGGCGCCTACGCACTGGCGCTCTTCGGCGATGTGGCCACCGAGGTCTGCATCCGTGCCGACGGTGACGAGGGGCTCTTCGCGTCCTACTCCGACGTGCAGTTCAAGGCACCGATGCGGGCCGGCGACGTTCTAGAGATCGAGGCGCGGGTAACCCGGGTCGGCACCCGGAGCCGGATCATCGACTTCGAATGCCGGGTGGTCTGCCGCGGTCGCCCGGACCTGTCTGAGTCCTCCGCCGAGGTGCTAGACCCGCCCGTGGTCGCGGTCACCGCGACCGGCACGGTGGTCGTGCCAGGCGCGTGAGTACGCGGGTGGCGGTCTGCGCCGACGTCGGCTCGACCTTCACCAAGGTCGCTGCGGTGGACCTCGACACGGGAGCGATGCTAGCGACCGCGGCCCATCGGACAACCGTCGAATCCGACGTACTCCATGGGCTGGATGCGGCGATCGACCAGGCCACCGCGTCGCTTCCCGACCGCGCCGACATATCGACGGTTCGTGTCTGCTCGTCCGCAGGCGGTGGCCTGCGACTCGCGGTCGTTGGATACGAGCAACTGGTCACGGCGGAGGCCGGTCACCGGGTTGGGCTCTCGGCCGGAGCTCGGGTGGTGCACGTGGCCGCCGGGCGGCTGGACACAGGCGCGTTGGCTGGCCTGCGCGCCGACCGTCCCGACGTCGTACTCCTGGTCGGCGGGACGGACGGCGGCGACGCTGAGGTGTTGCGGCACAACGCGGGACGGCTCGCGGCCGCGCGACTTCGGATCCCGGTAGTGGTGGCCGGCAACATCGACGTACGAGATGAGATCACCGAACGTCTGGCGGCGAAGGGCACACCGGTCGTGCCGAGCGAGAACGTGCTGCCCCGCATCGGAGAGTTGAACCCGCAGCCCGCCCGCGCGGCGATTCGTGCGGTGTTCCTCCGCCACGTCATCGGCGGCAAGGGGCTATCCCGCGGGCCGCGCTTTGCCTCGCTCGTGCGCGGTGCGACCCCCGATATCGTGCTCACCGCCGTCGAACTGCTCGCCGACGATCTCGCGGGCGACCTGGTGGTCGTCGACGTCGGGGGCGCCACGACGGACGTGTACTCGGTGCTGAGCCCGGACCCCGACGCGCGGACCGTGCCGATGCGGGAGGTGGCAGGCACGCTGTGGCGCAGCCGGACCGTCGAGGGCGACCTCGGGATGCGGTGGAGTGCCACCGGCGTCGTGCGGGCGGCGGCCGCGGAACGCCTGCTCGCCCCCGGCGAGGAGGAGACTCTTTTTACGGCCGCGCGCGTGCGGGCCGACGACCCGTCGTTTCTTCCCGTGACCGAGATCGACCAGTCAGCTGAGGTCCGGATCGCCCAGCTCGCCGCGACGATCGCGCTGCGCAGACACGCCCGGCGCGAGTCGCGGGCGTCCGCGAACGACCTGCGCCGGGTACGCCTGCTCATCGGCTCCGGCGGGGTACTTCGACACGCAGGCCTGGCGGCCGAGGTGGCCTTGCGGACCGTGCTCGGCGACCACGCCGGCGGCTGGGCGCTTCCTCGAGCGGCGTCGATCGTGGTTGACCTCGACTACGTTCTAGCGTCGGCGGGCCTGCTCGCCGTGGACTATCCGACGGCGGCCGCGGCACTGCTTCGCCGGCACCTCACGGCCGGTCAAGGCAGTGATCGTCGACTATGAGGAGAACACGCCGGAGCGACACGCCGTCCGAGCGCAGATTCCTCCCACGCAACCGTTGACAGAGGCCGGGCCATCCCACGTACGGTCAGTGAGTCCTTTTCCGTGGGTGGCTTCCGAGCGCCTTCGTGCAACGCCTACTGGCCAATGGTCATCAGTTCCTGGTGGTCGTGCCAGGTCCAGTGGGTGGGGGCGGGCGACCGGCGAGGATCGGTGGCCGCTGCGGCGTGGACCTGCAACTGGGTGGAGCAGGTTCATGGGCAAGGGGCACGGTGCGGCCAGTAGACAACGACCCTCGGTGAACAGCCAGTTCGCCCTGGGCCGGTCCGAAGGCAGCCAGTGCGTCTGCCACCGGCCAGGAGGGGCCTGGGAGGCGGGGCGCGGCGCAAGCCGCGCCCCGTACCGTTGGGGGCGACGCGGTCTTCGCAACGCTTCGTAGAGCTAACAAGCAGGTGAGAACGGTGGGCGATGTCCACGACACTCCCGCCAGCGCCACCGCTGAGTCAGCCACGACTTCGAAGCAGCACGCGATCAGCAATGCACACCAGCGCGCCGCGAGAGTAGCCGCCGCGACACACCTTCTTCGGCGACCCGAGTGGCTGGGACGGCCCGGAGGTCAATCAGATGCTCGCCGAGCAACGCGGCCGCCAATCGAGCCAATGATTTGCGGCGGCGCTCGCAGGCATATATGTGTGATTCCTTCCCGTTTGACGGTTAGTACCGCGTCATCATCGCAAGAACTTTGTCGCATCCACGATGTAGGCTGGAACGCATGTTCGATCTATACCTGACGGCGACGCGCCGCCAAGGTTCAGGCGCGGCGGACCGTATCCTTTGGTCATGACCGCGTCCGCGTACGATGTAGCCGCAGCACTTCGCGTTCGGCTGCCCGGTCTGCCTACGAAGAAGCTTCACAAGCTGCTGTACTACTGCCAGGGGCACCACCTGGCCACGTTTGGTGTGCCGTTGTTCTCCGAGACGATCTCCGCATGGGATATGGGCCCGGTGGTCGGAAAACTATGGTTCGCCGAGAGCAACCGCGCCATGGCTCCACAGCCTTCTTTGCTCAATGAGGCTCAGCTCAATACCGTCGGCTACGTGGTCAGCCGCTACGGCGCGCTGTCCGGACGCGACTTGGAGAACCTCACGCACCACGAATCGCCATGGCAGTTGGCTGACACAAATCGCACGCCGGGTACCAGTACCAAGATCCGCCTTGACTGGATTCGCGACTATTTCGCCGCCACTGGCAGTGAAGACGCCACTGACGACGGGATACCGCTCGACTCCGCAGCAGTCACCGCGTGGTTGAAGGGAGCCGAGCCGCCTGAGAGTGCAGAGCCCCTCGTGCCCGACAGCATCGACGAGCTACGGGCGAGGTTGGCCAATCGTGGTTGACCTGGCGCAGGGATGGGCGCTGGCCGCCTTTCTCCGGTGGCCTGCTCGTACTGGATCTATGAGTCGACTCGTACCGTGAGTTGCAACAGCATCGCTACGCTTAGCCTTCCGCTGTAGCGCGATTGGCCTTCGGCCTGACCCGAGGTGCGATGTTCCTCCGTTTCAGCGGACTGACCCGGTTGGGTTTACGAGCCACTGGTCAGGCACGATTGCGGGCATGGTCGACGACGTGATCGCGGAGCCGGCTGCGCAACCCACGCCCCGCGCTCAGCCAGCGACGGAGCTGCGCCGGCTCGGTCGCTGGTGGGCGCTGGCCGCCGCGGTCGCATCCGGCCTCGTACTGCTGGTCGCGTTCCCTCCATTCGACCTGTGGTGGGCGGCCCCCGTAGGGATCGCGCTGCTTGCCGTCGCGACGCATCGGCGGGGATTCTGGGCCGGCGTCGGCCTTGGCCTGCTCGCCGGGCTCACCCTGCTGATCCCGCTGCTCAGCTGGGCCGGCGGGTACGTGGGGTCGGTCTGGCTGTTCCTTCCCGCCGGCGAGGCGGTCTACTTCGCGCTGCTCGGCGGGGTATCCGCCCTGGCCAGCCCCGTCGTCGACCGCTGGCGGTGGAGCTGGCCTCTGGTGACCGGCGTCCTGTGGGTGCTGCAGGAGGCGTTGCGCGACCGGACCCCCTTCGGTGGCTTTCCGTGGGGACGGGTGGCCTTCAGCCAAGGGGACTCGCCCCTGCTCATGCTCGCCGCACTCGGCGGCGCGCCGTTGGTCACCTTCGGCGTCGCGGTCGTGGGCGGACTGCTCGCGCTGGCGGCCGCGTCGGCCTACGCCACGTCGGTGTATGAAGCCCGACGGGTACGAACAGCGGCGCTCCCGCTCGGCATCGCGCTGCTCATCGTCGTGGCCCCGGTGGCCTGGCCGGCGCCCTCGACCGGCGAGGGCAGACCCGTGACGGTGGCGATCGTGCAGGGCAACGTGCCACGGCTGGGATTTGACTTCAACGCCCAGCGCCGCGCGGTGCTGGACAACCACGTGCGGGCCACGATCGACCTCGCCGCCGACGTGGCCGCGGGCCGCGCCGCTCGGCCCGACCTCGTGGTCTGGCCGGAGAACTCGAGTGACATCGACCCGATCCTCAACGTCGACGCCACGGCCCGCATCAACGAGGCGGCGCGGGCAATCGGCGTACCGATCCTGGTGGGAGGGCTGCTGGAGGGCCCGGGAGACCGCGTACGCAACGTCGGCATCGTCTGGGAACCGGGTGCGGGCCCCACCCAGACGTACGTGAAGCGCCATCCCGTGCCGTTCGCTGAGTACATGCCGATCCGGTCCTTCGCGCGCATGATCACCGACAAGGTCGACCTGGTGCGGTCGGACTTTGTGGCCGGGCCCACACCGGGCGTGCTCACCGTCGGCCCGGCCACCGTCGGCGATGTCATCTGTTTCGAGGTCGCCTACGACGACGTGGTCCGCGACACAGTCCTCGGTGGTGCGCAGGTGCTCGTGGTGCAGACCAACAACGCGACCTTCAACGAGGCCGAGGCGCTGCAACAGCTCTCCATGGTCCGCCTGCGCGCCGTGGAGCATGGTCGACCCGCGCTCATGGCCTCGACGGTCGGCGTCTCCGGCTTCGTGGACAAGTCCGGCAATGTATACGATGCAACGCAATTCAATGCCGAAGCGGTCATCGTGCGACGTGTGGAGCTGAGCTCGGCCCGTACCATTGCTACCAACCTCGGTGTCCTTCCCGAGCTAGCGTTGGTCGTCGCGGCCCTGGGTGTACTGGTTACCAGTGTCGTTGGACGGATGAGACGAAGGGTTGAGTGTTGAGCGAGGGCTATCCCGGCGTCGGACGGGTGCTTGTGATCATCCCGACGTACAACGAGGCGGAGAACGTCCGAATCATCGTGGACCGGGTCCGTCGTGCCGTTGCGTCGGCCGATGTGCTGATCGCGGATGACAACAGCCCGGACGGCACCGGTGCGATCGCCGATGAGCTAGCGGGCGCCGACACGCAGATCTACGTGATGCATCGGGCGGGCAAGCAGGGATTGGGCGCGGCGTACCTGGCCGGCTTCGCCTGGGCGCAGGACCGGGGCTACGACGCGGTCGTCGAGATGGACGCGGATGGTTCGCACGCCCCGGAGGAGCTGCCGCGCCTGCTCGACGCGCTCGGCGAGGCCGATGTGGTGCTCGGCTCCCGGTGGGTCCGGGGCGGCAAGGTCGTCAACTGGCCCCTATACCGGCTGGTGCTCTCGCGCGGCGGCAACCTTTACACCCGGCTCGCGCTGGGCATGCCGCTGCGCGACGCCACCGGCGGATACCGGGCATACCGCATGACCGCCCTGGAGAAGATGGACGTCGACACGGTCGCCTCGCAGGGTTACTGCTTCCAGGTCGATCTGGCCTGGCGTGCTCACCGAAACGGCTTCCGGGTCGCCGAGGTCCCGATCACCTTCGCGGAGCGCGAGCGCGGAGCGAGCAAGATGAGCTCGTCGATCGTGCGCGAGGCACTATGGCGGGTCACGGTCTGGGGCACCCAGGCTCGCACCAAGGGGATCCGCGAGCGCCTTCGTGGTCGCCCGGTGGGACAGCGGGGCTAAAGTCATGCGCCGGCTTTTGATCGTCGTCGGTCTGTTGGTGATCGTGCCGATCATCGAGATCGCGGTGCTTATCGCGATCGGCCAGGTGATTGGCCTCGGGTGGACGCTGCTGCTCATGCTCGCTACGTCGGCGCTGGGTGCCTGGCTCCTGCGCCGGGAAGGCGGAAAGGCCTGGCGGGCCTTCCAGGCCGACCTGGCCGAGGGCCGCCCGCCGGGCAACGCCGCCACCGACGGGCTTCTCGTGCTGATCGGCGGCGTCTTCATGCTCGTGCCGGGCTTCGTCTCCGACGTCATCGGTGCTTTCCTCATCGCTCCGCCTACACGCCGCCTGGCCCGGGCGGGCGTCCTGCGGGCCTTCGCCGGCCGCATGTCCCCCGCCGCCGCGACCTCGCTCTTTGGCCCGCGGCGGGTGAAAGTCCGGTACGGCGAGCCCCAGCACACGCCCGCTCAGCAGCCCTCCGCTGGCGCGACCGAAGCGATCGAGGGCGAGATCATGGACCCCGACCGTTAGGCCGCACTACGATCTGCCCATCCAGGACGCGATCTAGGGCGTAGCGACGTGGTTA
>JAHRHA010000356.1 GCA_020027875.1 Micromonosporaceae bacterium
TGGCGCCACCGCCCGTGATCTCGGCGACGATTGGCAGCTTCATCACGCCCTGAGGGCTCGCCGGTGTGACAGCCATCAGAGTCAACAGAGCCGCGAGGAGTGCCTGCACCGTTCGGACTGTTCGCATGGCGACGTTCTCCTTGACTCGTTGTGTACCGCGCGATCCCGAAGGCGCCAGCCTTCCAGAGCGGGTCGTCGGAAGTGTCGAGCCGGTTGCGGACCCGCCTCAGGAGCCGGCCCGCCGCTGTCTCGCCCCAGGACCACCGCACGATCTCTTCCCCACCCGCGGCCGGCTTCATCGCCAGGTGGCCCTCGAAGTAGAGGGCCTTGAGGTCGTCGGCGCAGTAGCGGACGAAGTTCGGCAGCGGCACCTCCGGCGGGCGCTCGGCCATGTCGGCGTCCTGGCCGTCGGCGAACCCCTCCAGGAAGCGCACCACGCCGCGGAACCTCGTCGCCGGGATCCCGGTGAGCCCCAGCAGGGTACGGCCGCCGCTCTTCTCGAGCCAGCGCTCGTGGTATCGGCGCATCTGCGTGGTCTCCATCGCGACGTCGTCCGGCACCTGCTCGGCGGGCTTGATGCCCGACGCCTGCGGCGGCGCCGGGGGCTGGTCACCGGGTTCCGCGTCCTCGGGGAGATCGCGCAGCACCGGGCCGGTCGCCTCGCTCAGGAGGTCGAGGGCGGCGCGGAGGACGCGGTGCTGCAGCTCCGGGTCGTCTGGGCGACCGAGCGCGTGGCCGAAGGGGAAGGGCACGTAGAGCGCGCGCGGAGGCTTCACTTTTTCGGTGTGCTCGCGAACGAGGCTGATCGAGGTCGTGGAGATGCCCGTGAGCTCCAGGGCGCGGGCCAGCACACCACCGGTGTGCGTGCAGTTCGGTCAGGTCGGGGTGATGAGCGCCACGGCCACACCCTCGGCCGCGAGCCGCCGGCCGACTTCGGGACCGGTCGCGCTCTCGATGCGGGCTGCCTCGCGCTGGGCGCCCATGAACGAGTAGCAGTAGGGCGCCAGCCCGCCGAGCTCGCCCCGCGTGACCAGCTCGCGCAACCGGTCGATCGGGAACGAGATGTTGATGTCCCGCATGATCGCCACGCGGTCGAAGCCGATGCTCGTGTGGCTCTGGAGGATGTCGGCGGTCGGCGTGTCGGAGGGAATCACGCGATACGTCTGGTCGCCGGGCGTGAAGGGCCGATCCCCGCGGACGTGCAGGCCGGCCGTCGTCACGATGGCCAGCCGGCACCCGGCCAGTGGCTTCCCGGGGCGCACGAAGGGCGCGGCGTCGTTGACCTGCGCCGGGAAAGTCAGCAGGTTGTTACGGGAGATCTGCGGCAGGCGGTCGAGTCGTGGCATCGCGGATCAGGGACCCTGATACTGCCCGGCCGCGGACGCGCAGTCAAGAACGCTCGGCCCGGCTGGCGGCCTACCCGACGTGGGGCCAGATGATCGCGCTCGGGCGCAACTTGCGACCCGTGGACGCCGCTCGTACACTCTGCGGCATCACGCCGCTGACGCAGAGCAACGACCGCGGTTCTCCCAGGTCAAGCCCGGGCAGAGATGCGGAGGTGACCCATGCGATGGCAGATCGGCAGGCGAAGCGACAACATCGAGGATCGGCGCGGGATGCCGGTCGGGCGAGGGGTCGCAGTCGGGGGCGGGATCTGCACGCTGCTCCTCGTGCTGGTCGCGCTGTATTTCGGCGTCGACCCGAGCGTGGTGCTTCAGGGCGGTGATCCTGGTAACGTCGGGTCCGCGCCCGCCGTCCAGCAGCGCGCGCCAGCGGCGGATGACCCGCTTCGGGACTTCGTGGCCGTGGTGCTCGCCGACACCGAGGACACGTGGCGAGACCTGTTCCGCCAGATGGGCCGACGCTATCAGGAGCCCACGCTCGTGCTGTTCTCCGGCGCCGTGCAGTCGGCCTGCGGCTTCGCTCAGGCGGCGGTGGGGCCGTTCTACTGTCCAGGGGACCGGAAGCTCTATATCGATCTGTCGTTCTACCGGGACCTGCGCGACCGCCTCGGGGCGCCCGGCGACTTCGCCCAGGCCTACGTCATCGCCCACGAGGTCGGCCACCACGTGCAGAATCTGCTCGGGATCGCCGATCGGCTACAGGCCGAGCGAAGCCGTCTGAGCGCGACCGAGGCCAACGCGCTGCAGGTCCGCATGGAGCTCCAGGCCGACTGCTTTGCCGGGGTCTGGGCCAGTAACGCCCAGCGCGCCCGCCAGATCCTCGAGGCCGGCGACATCGAGGAAGGCCTGAACGCCGCCGCCGCCATCGGCGATGACCGCTTGCAGCGCCGATCACAGGGTCACGTGGTGCCGGAATCGTTTACCCACGGCAGCTCGGCCCAGCGGGTGCGCTGGTTCAAGCGCGGGATCGAGGCGGGGGATCCCGGTCAGTGCGACACCTTCACCGCGGCCCGGCCCTGACCGATGAACATCCTTCTCGTCTCGATGCCGGACTCGTTCGAGCACATGCCGACAGTCGGGATCCGCATGCCGAACGGCGCGCTCAGCGCACTGGCCGGCAACGTCGACTCCCACCACCGAGTCGCCGTCGCCGACCTGATCCTCGTCCAGTGCGAGGTCCGGGCGACCGTCGAGCGCCTCGTCCACGAATGGCAGCCCGCGCTGGTCGGCCTGTCGGTCATGACCTTCCAGCGGAAGACGGCGCTGCGCA
>JAHRHA010000357.1 GCA_020027875.1 Micromonosporaceae bacterium
GTGCAAACAAGCTGGCATCCCGTACGTCTGGGCGGCCGCTGGACCCAACGGGTACGACTGCTCGGGACTCACCCTCGCGTCGTGGAAACAGGTCGGCGTGTACCTGCCGCACAATGCCGCCGCACAACGCCGTTCCATGCCCGACATCAGCCGGGCCAACCTGCAGATCGGCGACCTCGTCTTCTTCTACCCAGACCTGCACCACGTGGCAATCTACGTCGGCGGCGGCAAAATCATGACCGCTCCCACCTTTGGCGACTTCGTCCGCATGAGGGACATCGACTCAATGCCCTTCCATAGCATCGGGAGGCCCGGCTGAACCCGTAGTCCTTCCAGTCCGTGCCCAGGATCAGGTCAGGTCGATCCCTCATGGGTGGCGCTGAGTCCATGTGGTCCCAGCGTCGCGGCTGTGGAAGATTCCGCGTTCGTTCACCGACACATACAGGTCGTCGCCGGCGGCGGCGATTGCGGTCGGCGCGCCGACGATCCGGCCGGTGCTGGTCCACGTCGTGCCGGCGTCGGTGGAGCGCAGGACCTCGCCGGCGGCGGTCAGCGCCCACAGGCGACCCTCTCGCTCCCAATCCAGCAGAAGCGCGGGCGGGCCATCGGCGCCTGCCCACGTGCGCCCGCCATCGGTGGAGCGCACCAGGCCGGTCTGGGTCGTCGCGAGCAGGGTGTCCGGGCTCGACGGACTGACGGCGAAGTCGCGCAGGGCGATTGTCGCGCGACTCTCCCAGCTCGCCCGGTCCCGGCTGACCATCAGCGCTCCGTTGGTCGAGTTGTATCCGTAGACGGTGTCGTGCCGGTAGCGCAGCGCGTGGAAGTCGGCCCCGCCTCGCAGCGAGAGTGTCTTCCACGTCACGCCGCTGTCGGTGGACTCGATCAGACCGAGGTGGGGTGGCCCGCCCTGCTCCTGCGAGGGGTGGCCGGAGGCGATGAAGTGGTTCGGTCCGGTGACGGTGAAGCCCATGGTGTCCTGCTGGCCGTCGCCGACCCTGCTCGCCGGCCCGTCGGCCGGCAGCCGGAACACGCCGTTGTGCGCGGCCGCGTAGAGCACGCCGTCCGAGGGATTGACGCCGAGTCCGTGCACGTGGTTGATGCTGACCGGAGCCGGTGTGTCCTCGACGCCCCGGTTGACTGCCCAAACGACCGCCGCCACGGCCAGTAGCACCGCCGCCGCCGCAGCGAAAAGCACCCACTTGGATTGTGCTGGGCGCTCGGACGGGCGTGTGCCCGTCCGGCGGGCCCTGACTCTGGCCGGCGTCGCTTTCGCCGCCCTGGCCGACCTAGTCTTCGGCGCCTTGACCATCGCCGCTCCTCTCTAATTGCCAACCGTTACCCATGCATTGCATGAACGAGCGGCCGAACGTCCGTAGAGTCTACTAATGTGCTTAGGGGACGACACCCGGTGCCGCCGCGAGCGGCGATGTCGGGCGCGACGTCCCACTGTCGTCGGCGCGTCGGCGTCCGGTACGCCGATGAGGCAAGGGACTGCACGGGCGACGACGGCGCCCGGCGCGGCCTGCCATAAACATATGCTCCAGATTTGCCACTATGTAGCTTAGTTGACAGTAGGCCCATTGTCGCTCGACCATTGCTAGGTGCGAGGACACGATGAGTGACGGGGAGGGAGAATCCATGGTTCGGCCAACGCGGCGCCGTTGGCGACGCTGGCGCCTGTTCGCTGCGCTCACCGCTGTTCTTGTGCTCGGCGTCACCACGGCATGTAGCGGCGCGGTCGGCGCACGGTGGCAGTCGCCGGGCAACCTCGCCGGCGGTGGGGCCACGCCGGTGCCGACATCGCTCGTGCTGAGCCACGCGCGCGACGCCACGAACGTGTCCCCCGCGGATCCGGTGACGGTGGCCATCACCGGCGGCACCTTGGAGACGGTGACCCTTGCCAACAACGCTGGCAAGATCGTCAATGGTGAGTTTGACGCAGCGAAGGAGAACTGGAAGAGCTCCGAGGAGCTCGGCTATGACAAGAAGTACACGCTCACGGCCATCGGCGTAGGCGCGGATGGCACGCGCCTCGAGCAGACCAGCACCTTCACGACGGTGAAGCCCAAGAACTTCACGCTGCCCTATCTGCGCGCCAATGTCGGCACCCTGTTCGACGGTGGCACGTTCGGCGTCGGGCAGCCGATCGTCGTGTGGTTCGACGAGGTCGTGAACGACAAGGCCGCCGCGGAACGGGCGCTGACCGTGACCACCGATCCGCCCGTCGTGGGTGCCTGGCGCTGGATGGACAGCCGCGAGGTGCACTGGCGGCCAAAGGAGTATTGGCCGGCCGGCACCACGGTCAAGGTCGAGGCCAACGTCTACGGCAAAGACCTCGGCGGGGGTCTGTACGGTCAGGAGGATCGCACCGCGTCCTTCACGATCGGCCGATCCAAGATCGCGATCGCGGACTCCAACACCAAGCGGATGAAGGTGTACATCGCCGGCCAGCAGGTCACCACCATCAACGGCAAGGACGTTACAGCGGGCATACCGATCAGCATGGGCAAGAACAGCACGGAGCGTGCCGCCAACGGCTCGATCATCGACTTCCGTACCAACAGCGGTCCGCACGTTGTCACCCTCAAGTACGAGGCGTATCGGATGACCTCGGCGAGTTTCGGCATCACCGACCCCAAATCGCCGAACTTCTACGACATCGTCATCA
>JAHRHA010000358.1 GCA_020027875.1 Micromonosporaceae bacterium
CGCCTGCGGCCCGCGGCTGGTTCGAGCGCCTCGGAGGGAGTGGCGGGCTCACTGTCGCCTACCACCCTGCGTGGTCGGGGGACACCGACGAAGGACGCGAGGCCGAGGGCAGGGCGCAACTCGTGCGGCGACGAGCCGATGAACTCAAGCGAGGGTTGACGCTGACCGGGCCCCATCGCGACGACCTGGAGCTGACGCTGGACGGCATGCCGCTCCGGATCGCGGGATCAGTCGGGCAGTGGCGCACGGTCATGCTGGCGCTGCGCCTCGCAGAGCGCGACGTCATGAGTGTCGACCTGGGCGGGCCGCCGGTCCTGCTGCTGGACGACGCACTCGCCGAGCTCGACGACGACCGGCAGCGTCGGGTCCTGCGTGTGGACGGAGAAGCGCAGGTGCTCTTGACAGCCACGGCGCTGCCCGCGTCGAGCGCGGGCGCGGTACGAGTGTGCCACGTCCGGGAAGGAACGATCACAGAGGTGGAGTCGACGCGTGCCTGAAGCGCCCCTGCCACGACCAGAGCCCAGCGCACCGGCCGCGCCGCCGGGAGGAGCCCGTTCGGCTCGCCGGGTCGGGCCAGCGCTGCCGACCTGGATCGGGAGTCGCCGATCCTCGCGGCCAGTGGCCCCGCGCCCGCGCGTGATCATGCTCACGGAGCTGCGCAAACAGTCTGAGCGCGCCCCGTTGATCGCGTATGCATGGGTCCTGGTCATCGGCATCGGGCTCCTGGTGGGCTTGATGCTTGGGCAGCGCCTGGTGCCGGCGGGGTGGTGACCTCGGTCCGCGACATCCTCAGGGCGGCGGCGCGCCGATGGGGGCTTGCGCCGGCCGCCCGACTGGTCGCGGTGCGTGAGGCCTGGGCTGCGCTTGTCGGTCCAGTTCTGGCCCAAGCCAGCGCACCGCTCGCGCTGCGGGGACGGACGCTGGTGGTCGGTGTCACGTCGGCGGTCGTTGCGCAGGACATCCGCCTCCGGGGAACGGGGATCGTCCGGGCCCTGGCTCGGACGCTCGGTGAGGATGCTATTTCCCGAGTCGTGCCGGCCATGCGCCATCGGTTGCCGGACGCGCGGGCTCGGGTGCGCGTTCCAGAATCTACGAGGCGGCCGCGGCGGGGCCGGTGAGCTGGTGCTGGTTCACCTGGGTGGCGACGTCGTCGTGGACGCCAGGGAGGTGGTCGCCATCCTCGACCTGGCACGGCTCGGCGCGGCGCCGGACGGCAAGGCGCTGATCGCCAGGGCGGTGGGCGGCGCGGAAGCCAAGGCCCATGGGCGCACCCTGATCGTGACGACCCGCGGGCTCCACCTGAGTTCCCTGGCTGCCGAAACCGTGGCCAGGCGGGTGGCCTTGCCCGCCGAAATACGGAGGCGTCCGACGGCTGAGATGTAGTCGGGACGCGGGTTTCAACCGTTGACACCCCACCCGAACCAGTGGTACAATGACGGGTGGGGCACGCGGAAGGCGGCGTGCCTCCCCGCTTGAACGGCCCCCGGAGCGTGTCTTCATGGCAGAGACCCCAGGGTACACGGCCCAGCAGATTCAGGTCCTTGAAGGCCTGGACGGTGTACGCCGTCGCCCGGCGATGTACATCGGTAGCACCGGGCCGGACGGGCTGCATCACCTCCTCTACGAGGTGGTGGACAACTCGGTCGACGAGGCCCTGGCCGGCGCCTGCACGCGGATCGACGTCATCCTGCACGAAGATGGCAGCGCGACCGTGCTGGACGACGGTCGCGGAATTCCGGTCGACAACGTCCCCAAGATCGGCAAGCCGGCCGTCGAGGTCGTCCTGACGACCCTTCATGCGGGCGGCAAGTTCGGCGGGGGCGGATACCGGATCTCCGGCGGGCTGCACGGTGTCGGCGTGTCGGTCGTCAACGCACTCTCCGAGTGGCTGGATGTCGAGGTCTACCGGGACGACCGGACCTACCGCCAACGGTTCGTGCGGGGCAAGGCGCAGGCAGCGCTGCGCAGTGAACGGGGCGTTCCCCAGCCGTCCGGCACCAAAGTGACGTTCAAACCAGACGGCGCGGTCATGACCGCCAGCGAGTTTTCGTTCGACGTCGTCATCAAGCGGCTGGAGGACATCGCGTACCTCAACGCCGGCCTCGAGATCCGGCTCGTCGACGAGCGGGCGGACCGCAAAGCGACGATCAAGCACGCCGGCGGCATCCGCGAGTTGGTCGGCACCCTCAACCGGACCAAGAGCAAGCTCTCGGACGTGATCTACGCCAGGAAGGAGCGCGACGGCGTCGAGGTCGAGGTTGCAGTGCAGTACAACGACAGCTACGTCGAGCACGTCCTGACGTACGTCAACACGATTCCCACGACCGAGGGCGGCACGCATGTCGTGGGGTTCCGGTCCGCCCTCACCCGCTCGATCAACGAGCATGCCAAACGGGTGGGGCTCGTCAAGGAGAACGACCCGGCGCTGACCGGGGAGGATATGCGCGAGGGCCTGACGGCGGTGCTCAGCATCAAGCTGGCCGAGCCCCAGTTCGAGGGCCAGACCAAGACCAAGCTGGGCAACACCGAGGTCAAGGGCATCGTGGAGTCGGTGGTCGCGGAAGCGCTGCTGGAGCACCTGATCACGCACCCCCCGGACGCCAAGCGGATCGTGGCCAAGGTGCTCACTGCGGCGCGGGCACGTGAGGCAGCCCGCCAGGCGCGTG
>JAHRHA010000359.1 GCA_020027875.1 Micromonosporaceae bacterium
CTCTCGGTAAAGCCCAGTCGCCTCCTGCACAGCGTTCTGGCCGAGCCCATCCACGCCGACGCCCGGCGCCCGCAACGCCGCCAGCACGGCGCCCCTTCCGTTCGCGATGACGCGCTGTTTCCGCAACGCCTCACGGTTGGGTCCATGCAGGTTTATGGTCAGACCTCTTGTCGCCGGGTCAAAGATCAACGCCGAATCCTCCAGTTCGACGTCGCGGCCCTCGGCGCGAATAAAGCGTCCTAGGATCGGCTCCCGAGTTACATAGATCAGACTGTCCGCCCAATCCTCAAGACGGCTCGCGCCGCGAGCCGTCTCGGCGCCCAGCTCCGCCTTGGCCTTGGGTGTGTGTGCCGGCATGATCGCCTCAGTCACTCCGGCCTCTGCCTTGATCTCATCGATCAGCATTGTGAATGTGTTGGCCTGGCCGTTGTCCTGCTCATCGGTGACGATGCCCTGCGCGGCACGTAGGTATGGATCGAGAATGAGCACAAAACCCAGGCCGTCGACCCGACGGTCCTGTAGCCACTTGACCAGCCAGGCCCGTACCCGCGGAGCACTCAATGGCATCGAGACGCCTCGTAGGTGTAGTAAGTGCAGGCGCTCAGGATGATCGAGCTGCAGTTCCCGCACCCATCTGCGCTGTAGTTCGATCGGGTTCTCTAGGTTGAGCCAGCAAACTACGGCGGGTTCAGTTCGGAACTGGCCGAACAGCATTCCACCCTCCGTGAGCGACTTTGTAACCGCGCCCATGATCGTCGATTTGCCGACCTTGCGCGGTCCGATCACAAGCGCGTTCCCGCTCGCCGGTAGGAGCCCCTCAATGCACCACCGTGTGGCCTGTACGGGTAGTTGGCACTCAACGTCGAACGAGCCAAAGTCAACCGGCTCCGTCCATGTCTGGGCGTGTTTCCAGGCCCCGTAACCCTCGCGTGCCTGATCTTGTATCCAGAGCCGTCGCATCTCCTTTTGGACATCGGGGTTGACCACACCCATCCCCTCGCCAGTGTCCGATATGTCACCGTGCTCGAGAGTTGATCTTGGCACGAGATCGGCGAACTCCTCCGTCACGTCGAGCCCCTCGCCCGCCCAGAGCGCGCAGTCGCAGGACTGCCGCGGCTCGGCGTTGACCGCGGCCGCCAGGCGTACGGCGCCGGCGAGCATACGCAGCCACTCCGCTGTCCCGTTCCGCTCGCCACGCAGCGAGTCCAGGAACGCCGCACGCAGCGTCATTAGGCACACCCGGACGCCGGCGTGACCCTCACCGCCGTACGCGACCAGGGTCCGGCACGCGGCCAACGTCACCTCGTGGCGCGAGCCGCGCACGCCGCGTTGTAGCGCCTCCACCGTGCGGCCAGCCGCCTCGTGCATCAACGGACACGCCGGCGCGGGACGGCACCGCGCCAGCCATTCGCCAGCCTGGTCGTCGTCCAGCTCGGCCGGGTCGATCTGCTCGCTCGTGACGAGCCCGGTCAGGTACTCGACCCACGCGGCGGGTATCTCGGGAATCGTCATGCTCACCCCCACACCGGCACCTCGCCGTCATTCAGTCCGACCCAGCGGTACGCCCGACCCGTGCTCGGGTGGATCGACGGCCACACCACGGCATAACGGTGGGTCGCCTGGATGATCTCGATACCGGGCGCCGCCTGCCCCGGCCAGCGCAGCCCAGTCGGCACACGGAACAACCGGATGCCGGAGCGGTCATCGCGGGCCGTCGACACCCAGGTGGGCGGCAACACACCCAGGCGCCGGGTCAGCTCGTCCAGATGCGCCCCGCCAGCGCGGTCCATGTAGTCATCGACATCCAGCCCGATCAGCCCATCGGGCAGTCGGATCGCGATGTTGCCCTCGCCTTCCGGCCCGTCTGCCCACGCATGTACGTCCGCCCACGACGGGTACGGCGCGCCGCGCCCCGTCCAGCCGGCCGGTGGCGGTGCCTTCGCCCGCGGTGGTAGTGGGAGCAACCCCCGCCACCCCGCGACCCAGTACGCCTCGCAGGCGGCCCGGAACGGTCCCACGCCTCACCCCCGATCACGCCTCGATTAGTTCGATTTCGTCTTGAGCTTCGTTGTGATGGCAGTCGCATGCGCACCGCTGGTTTACGCAGTAGCCGCTCCACTCGGGAGGCGGCCCCGGGTACGGATGCCGTCTGACGAATCGGTTCCACGGGAAGATCTCTGCTTGCTGAGCGGCCGGGTTCTCGCATGCGAACGAGATCTCAGGTTGCTTTGCCGCCTTAATTGCGAGCTCCAGGGAAACTCGGCCATGGTCAGTCACAGTGCCGCCTCTTCCCGCAGTTGTGGCTGGTGTGCGTGGAAATGACGAATCATTTCGTTAAGGGTTTCTTTGGCTGTCAGGTTTTCCTCGGCCAACATCTCGTCGAATTGTGCGATCAGCCGAGCACGGCGAGCCGCGCGGCGTTCCGCCTCGGTCTGCGAGTCAGCCGCGGTGCTGCGGACGGGCGGCTTGTGCCGGTCGAGGAACTCGGTGACGGCCTTGCGGACCTGACCTTCAGTCGGCGGCACGTTGTCAGCGATGCCGACTGCTTCTCGCCAGACCTCAGCCTGGTGGTCCCCGTAGCCCTGTTCACGTAGTTTGGCTAGAGGACGTAGAACCCGTTCACCGGTAGGGCGAATTCTGTCCACCATGGTGGACAGAATGGG
>JAHRHA010000019.1 GCA_020027875.1 Micromonosporaceae bacterium
GACGCAGACCCAGGTCCCTCACCATAGAGACCGCTCGCACCGATCCAGCTGACGCACGACCGGGACCACGCGCATGACTAAAGGCGCGATGGAGGTCGAGTGCTGGTGATCCACTGTCAGACCGGCGCAAGCGCCCGATGCGGTCCCTGCGGCAGCTCCACCCGGATCGCATCACCGGGCGCGACCTCGCCACCAGCCAGGACGACGGCCATGATGCCGGCCTTGCGGACGATGTTGCCGTCGGCGTCGCGGTCGAGCACCGCACCCATCAGCCCGGGATGGATCCCGTCGAGTTGGGTGCATGGATTGCGCAGGCCGGTCACCACCACGACGGCCGACTCGCCCAGATGCAGCCGCGCCCCGGTAGGGCGCCAGCAGATCGAGCCCGTGTGTGGAGACGTTCTCGCCCATTTGGCCTGGTGCAACAGCAATCCGGCCGACGCGAGCTCGTCGTGCAATTCGGCATGGATGAGATGCACTTGACGAAGGTTGGGCTGGCTCGGGTCGCGGGCCACGCGCGAGCGGTGTTTAACCGTGGCGCCTTGGTGGGCGTCGGCTTCGACGCCGAGTCCGGCGACCAGCCGAATGATGTCCTGATTGGACATGCCCATCGTGTGGGTAGCGCTGCGACTGACAGCTATCACGGCTCCGGTCATAGCGCTGCGAGGTCTCGAACGAGGGCGGCGACGAAGAGCGTTGATACTAGCAGCGGCACCAACAGACCGACGATCGCGAACCGCTGGTAGAGCGGTCGTCCGGCGTCGAGTGGAGAACGCGAGCCGTATGCGCGCAGGGGCGGCTCAAGGCCGTTGAAGCGGATGCGCTGCACCATGTTCATGATCAAGACGATCGGGGCGACGAGCAGCGACAGCCCGCTCCACCAGCCAAGCCATAGGGTCTGCGCGCTCATACTGCGTACCGCCGCGATGCCGCAGTCGCGGCAGAACGGCCCGTCGAGGGACCGGAACTGCATCAACACGATCAATCCCCGGTGGCCTCGAACCTTGGCCTTGAGTGAGGGCGACGCGCCGCAGTGCCGGCAGCTCTCACCCGGCAGCACCAGATTGGCGGCTTGTCCGTATGCGGCGGTTTGCGGCGCGGGGAACTCTGTCACGGCGACCTCTCTGAGACATTGACACGCCTGCAACACCGTAACCAGGTTTGGGTGCGGCGAGGTAGCCTCGCAGGCCATGAGCCACCTCGAAGCCCTCCGTACCGATCTGGACGCCGTCCCGGGGACCGTGTCGGTCTGGTGCGGGCGGCCGGGCGCCAATGCCGCCGCCTTCGCCCGCGAGGCCGACGCCACCCACTATGCGGCGAGCACGATGAAGGCCGCCGTACTGGCAGCTCTGCACCGCGCCGCGGAGGCCAGCCTTCTCGATCTGGATGGCGAGGTGCCCGTACACAACGAGTTTGAGTCGGCCGCCGCTGGCGCACCCCGGTTCGGTTGCAGTCAGAGCTACGACAACGACGACGCGGTCTGGGCCCAGGTCGGCGCTACGGCGACGCTGCGCTGGCTCGCCGAGCGGATGATCGTGCGCTCGTCCAACCTCGCCACGAACCTGGTGCTGGCGCGGGTCGGGACGGCGGCCGTGGCCAATGTCTGGGAGACCGTCGGTGGGCGACACAGTGTGGTCGGCCGCGGTATCGAGGACTCCGCAGGCGCCGAGGCTGGCATCACCAACCTGGTCACGGCGGCCGACCTCGCTGCCCTGCTGGGGGCGATCGCCCTCGGCGGCCAAACCCCACAGGCGCAGACTCCACAGGCGCAGACCCCACAGGCGCAGACTCACGGCCCGCTCGCGTCGACCGCATCCTGCCGCGCGATGCTCGATACTTTGCTGGCCCAGGAGCACACCGAGGATCTCGCCGCGGGCCTGCCGCCGGGGACCCAGGTCGCGCACAAGAACGGCTGGATTCCGGGCATCCGCCACGGCGCCGGGGTCGTCTTCCCCGATGACGCTCCGCCGTTCGTGATCGTGGTGTGCCTGACCACGCCGCTGGCGGTCAACGAACACAATGACGAGGCGTGTCAGCTTGTCGCACGCATCGCAGCCGCCGCCTGGTCCGACCGGCACGCGATCGGGACCGCGAGCTAGGCTCGGCGTCCCGCCCCCGCGCTCCGAGGTAATCCATGGCTACATCCCGCGTCGTCCTCATCCTGTTCGCGTTCACCGCGACGATCAACGTCATGGCGTCAGGAAACGGCCAAGCAAGCCTGGACTGGGCGACGAAGCCCCTGCTCATGCCGTTGCTAGCCGGCTTCTTGTGGCTGGCCGCGCGCGAGGCCGGCCGGCAGGCGGACCGACTCGTCCTCGCCGGTCTGCTCTTCGCCACAGGCGGCGACATCGCGTTGATGTTCGACGCCACGATGGCGTTCATCGTCGGGATGGCGCTCTTCCTGGGCTGCCACGTGTGCTACATCGCGGCATTTGTACGGGCTGGCGCGCTGGCCAGACTCCGCCGTCCGCCGCTGCGCGCCGTTGCGATCGGCTACCTGCTGGTGCTGGCACTCGCCATTCCCTGGCTATGGTCGGGCCTGGGAACGCTCGCGGTCCCGGTCGCCGCCTACGCGGTGGCGCTGGCGGCGATGGCCACGACCGCGGCCGCGTACGACTGGCGCGTCGGCGTCGGTGGTGCCCTATTCCTCGTCTCGGATCTGCTGATCGCGGTGCGGGTGGCGGGCGCCGGCGAGTTGCCTGGACCGCCGATCTGGGTCATGGCCACCTACGCGGTCGGCCAGGCTCTGATCGTCACCGGCTGGGCGGGGCGGGTCAGCGAAGCGAACCGCGCGTCACTCCAGCAGGTTGGCGCGTAGCGCGGCGAATGTGGCGCCGTCCAGGCCCAGACCGTCGGCAAGGTACGCGTCCATTCCCCCGTACGCCCGGTCGACCTCGGCGAACCCCTCCGCCAGGTACTCCCCACGGGCCTCAAGCAGCGGCAGCAGCGCAGTCGGGTCCTCGACCCGGTCGGTGAGCGCGGCGAGCACGTACGCGGTGCCGTTCGCGTTGAGATCATTGGTACGCAGATAGTCCGCCACGATGACGTCGCGCTCCACCCCCAGCGACGACAGGACGAGAGCCGAGAGCCAGCCGGTTCGGTCCTTGCCGGCGGTGCAGTGATACAGCAGCGGCAGGGCGTCGGCGGACGCGATGAGCCGCACCGCCGATGCAAAGGCCTGCCGCGCCATGGGTGCGGTGACGAACCATCGGTAGAGCTCGAGCATCATCTCAGCGGCTCCGCCGCCGGCGTGGTCGGGGCGCAGCTTCGCCATAACCTCCGCGCCGGCGGTTCCCCTGAGCGCGGCGCTCACGGTCGTGAACACGTCGTGCTCGGGATCGAAGAGCGGCAGAGCGACGAGATGCTGCGGAGGTGGCACGGGCAACAGGTCGGGGCCGATCAGCTCGATCTCATGTGGGTGCCGGAAGTCGACCAGGCAGGCCAGACCGAGCCGGCCCACCGCTGCCACGTCGTCGTCGGAGAGCCGGTTGAGCGCGTTGGCGCGAAACAGCACACCGTGGCGCACCCGGCGGCCGGCCGCCGCCGGATAGCCACCGAGATCGCGGGCGTTGGCCGCGTTGGCAAGCCCCAGTGACAGGTTCGTCATCCCCGAGTTGGTCACGCCGGAACCGTAACGCACGCCCGGACGTCGAATCCGTACACCGGACGAGAAGGGCGTGCCATGCGTCGGTTGTTCATAATCGCGGCTGCGGTTGCGCTGCTGGCCGGGTTCGGTGGGTGCGCCGGGCGAGCCCGCGGCGGCGCACCTGGTCCGGGTACGCCGCAATCGGCCACCCCGACCGCGACGGCATCCGGGACGCCGGCCCCAGCGCTCAGCGACCGGGCCGCGATCTACACCGCGATGCTGAGGCGCTACCTCACCACGTCGGATCACTCGTTCGGTGCCGACCACCGGTTCCCCATCGCGTACGTGCTGGACCAGACCGACTCGGCCGCGGTGAACCCCGTGCCCTCCGGTCAGCCCGCGCAGCGGGCGCCGATCTCCGCCGCCGACCAGACCGCGATCGTCGCGGCCCTCGCCGACGTGGGCATGGTGCGGTTCATCAGCGACCGAAAGACGGTGATCGAGGAGAAAGACAACTGCCAGCAGGTCCGCGGTGGGGGAATTTTGATCATCCTTGCCCCACCGGTCGCGGCCGGCGACCGCGTTGAGGTCGGCATCCACGGCTTCGTGGCCTGTCTGGGCGCCACCTGGTTCACCTACGTGGTCGTCCGCGACGGCACGGGCTGGAAGGTCACCGGGACCACCGGTCCGATGGCGATCGCGTGACGGCCTACCGGGGCGAGCCGGCGGCAGCATAGGCTGCTCAGCCGTGCCGATCGTTAACGTGCGGACCCACCGCGTCTCCGTACCGCTGCACACCCCGTTCGTGACCGCGTTGCGCACCGCGACCAGCGTCGAGACGCTCGTCGTCCAGATCGAGGACTCCGACGGTCGCTCCGGTTTCGGTGAGGCCCCTCAGGTGTGGCAGGTGACCGGCGCCTCTCTGGCCGGATCGCAGGCCTGCATCTCGGAGATGCTCGGGCCGCGCCTGTTGGGTCGCGATCCGGACGACCTCAACGCGAACTGTCAGATCGTCGCGCGGCCGGTGGCCGGCAACGAGGCCGCCAAGGCCGCCGTCGACGTCGCGCTGCACGACCTCGCCGCGCGCCGGCTTGGCGTGCCGCTGGTCCGCCTCCTCGGGGGTACCACGCTGCGGGTACCAACCGACGTCACGCTCTCGGCGGCTCCCGCCGGCGCGCTGGCCGACGCGGCGAGCAAGCGGGTCGGCGAAGGCTTCGACGTGCTCAAGGTCAAGGTCGGCACGGATGCGGCGACGGATGTTGCCCGGGTACGGGCGATCCGCGCCGCGGTGGGCCCGGCGGTCCGGCTGCGGCTGGACGCCAACCAGGGGTGGACGCCGCGGGAGGCTGTACGGGTGATCTCGGAGATCGAATCCGAAGGGCTCGACGTGGAGTTGGTCGAACAGCCCGTGCCGCAGTGGGACCTCGATGGCCTCGCCTGGGTCAGCGACCGGGTACGGACCCCGGTCCTCGCCGACGAGTCCGTGTTCTCGGTGCGTGACCTGGTCGAGGTGATCCGGCGGCGGGCCGCCGACATGGTCAACGTGAAGCTGGCCAAGTGCGGGGGGCTCGGGGCCGCGCGTACGCTTCTCTCACTCGCTCAAGCGCACGGCATGGGCACGATCGTCGGGTCGATGATGGAGGGTCCGGTCGGCGTCGCCGCGGCGGCGAGCCTCGTCGCGGCGTACGGCACCACGGCCGTCTCCGATCTCGACGCGGCGTGGTGGTTGGCCGCCCCGCCGGTGCGCGGCGGCATGACCTACGACGGCGCATTCGTACAGTTGGCCGACGCCCCCGGCCTAGGGGTCGCAGGCGTCACAGGACCTGGGGAAGGGAACGCACTGTGAGCTTGGGGTCCCTGCTGGCAGCCAATGAGCCGACGCTGTCGCCCGGTGGCGAGGCGGTCGTCTGCGTCGCGGTCGCGACCCTGTGGACCTCACCGGATCGGGTACGACCGGTGGACGAACCCGCGCTCTGGGTGCCGGCCCGGCCCCGCGACTGGGTCGAGTCCATGAGCGCCGAGGAGCGCGAGGACCTGGGCGGACGGACCCTTAGCCAGCTCCTGCTCGGCGAGCGGGTCCAGGTGCAAGAACTGCGCGGAGATTGGGCCCGGGTAGTGGCGCTCGGCCAACCGAGCTCGCTGGACCTGCGCGGATACCCCGGCTGGCTCCCCTCCGACCAGCTCTCCACCCTCGACGGAATCCATGCCGCCGGGGTCCGCGTCGCCGCCCGCCACCGCGACCGCGGTCAGGTCGAGGACCGCACCGGCGTATGGCACGTCGTCGTGGCGACCGCGACTGCCCTCAGGGACGATCCGGATGCGGCGCTCGCGGTGCCGGGGGTCACCTTCGGCACCCGGCTCATGGCGTTGGGTGCGCCGCACGACGGCTGGGTGCCCGTCGCCGTACCGGGTCGATTCGAACCCGCGTGGGCGATCGAGGAGGACGTGGCGGCCGTACCACCAACCCCACCGACGGACAATGCCGAGGTACTGGAGTGGGCCGACCGGTTACGCGACGTCCCCTACATCTGGGGCGGGGTTTCGGCATACGGCGTCGACTGCTCGGGGCTGGTCCACCTCGCGTGGCGGCGATTCGGCGTCACGCTCCCCCGCGACGCGCACGACCAGGCCGCGACGACCGCGCACATCCCATTGGGGCAGGAGCGCCCCGGTGACCTGTACGTTTTTGCCCGGGGCAGCCACGATATCCATCACATCGGCTTCGTGGCGGCCGCGCCGGACGGTAACACCAGGCAGATGCTGCACGCGTGCGGCGACCAGGGCCGGGTGGTCCTCGAGGAGATCACCGGCGAGCGCGCCGATACGCTCGTCGGCGCCCGCCGGGTGACCTTCTGATGACGGCAGTGGGCGGTTGATACGTACGTCAGCGGTTGATGGGTACATCAGCGGCTGATGGGTACATCAGCGCTTGATTGGTCCGCGCTTGACGGAGGTGATGCTCCGGCCGCTCTGGCCGATAACCTGCGCTGCCGGCGAGAACTCATCAGGCTCAAGATCGTGGTCACGGCGAGAGTGCTAACGATCACCGTGAGCGAGAGCCAGATCGGGATCTCCGGCACGCCGGTCAACGGCTGGCCACCGTTGATGAACGGCACGTTGTTGCCGTGCAGCGCCTCCATCACGAGCTTGACGCCGATGAAGCCGAGCACCATGGCCAGCCCGATCGACAGATAAATGAGGCGGTCGAGCAGTCCCCCGAGCAGGAAGTAGAGCTGACGCAGACCCATCAGGGCGAACACGTTCGCGGTGAAGACCAGGTACGGCTCCTGGGTGAGCCCGAAGATCGCCGGAATGGAGTCGAGCGCGAAGATCAGGTCCGTGGTGCCGATCGCGATCATCACGATGAGCAGCGGCGTAAAGATCAGCCTGCCGGCCGAGTTGCGGGTCGTCACCCGCGATCTGTCGTAGTCCTTGGAGATCGGCAGCACCTTGCGGCTCCACCGGACCAGCGCATTCTCCTTGAAGTCCGTTGGGTCGTCCTCACCGTGCCTGAACAATCTGACGGCGGTATAGAGCAGGAACACTCCGAAGATGTAGAAGACCCAGACGAACTCATTGACCAGGGCCGCGCCGGCCGCAATGAAGGCACCCCGCATGACCAGCGCCAGCACGATGCCGATGAGCAGCACCTTCTGCTGATACTCCCGCGGCACCATGAACCGACTCATGATGATCACGAAGACGAAGAGGTTGTCGACCGAGAGGCTGTACTCCGTGAGCCACCCGGCCGCGAACTGACCGGCGTACTCCGCACCCGACGTGAGGTAGATGCCGAGGCCGAACAGCACCGCCATGGTCACATAGATGCTCACCCAGATCGTCGACTCGCGGATCGACGGCTCATGTGGGCGCCGGCCGATGATCAACAGATCGACGGCGAGCATACCTATCAAGCCGACCAGGGTGGCGGCCCATACCCAACTCGCGACGTTCATGCCTCAACCTCCGCCAGACACGTGGCACCGGCGGGGTCCGGCCGGACCGTCAACCGCGCGCGGTGGCACTTTCGGTGTTCAGCGGAGGTCTCTCCCGCCACCGGGCCCCAACCCGATGACCGACGGCGCCGGGCGTTCCTGGCGGATCCCTTGCCAGGTATCCACAGGTCAGCCGTGCTGACGACGCCGTCGCGAGGGAATACTCCCCTCCTGACTGTTGACCATTCTGCACGATCGACCCCACACCTGCGCGTCTCGAGCCCGCAATCGCCGCGAACATCACGGTCGCCGGTCACACCACGTACTGCGTCCTAGGAAGCTAGGTTTGTAACGGGCGGCCCGCCATGCACTGACCCGGGCGGACGTGGCAGGCTGCCCGCATGGTGCTCGAGGTTGCGCTCATCGATGTCCAGCCCGGTCGCGAGGACGACTTCGCCGCCGCATACGCGCAGGCCCGTCCCATTCTGGCCACGACGCCGGGCTGCCGGTCGGTCCGGATGACCCGCGGAATCGAGTCTCCGTCGCGGTTCGTACTGCTCGTCGACTGGGACTCGGTCGCTGCACACCAGGACAACTTTCGCGCGAGCGAGCGCTTCGGCCAATGGCGAGGGATGGTCGGGCCCTACTTCGCGGCCCCGCCCGTGGTGGAGCACTTCGCCGACGTCCCGGCGTAGGCTGGCCCGCCGTGACGACCCCCGAGTTGACGGCGCCGCAAACCGCAACGCTGAAGGCCGCGGACGGCGTGCCCATTGACGCCTGCCACGACCCGGCCTCGATGGACACTGCGTCGGTCGATGCTGTGTCGGTCGATGCTGTGTCGGTCGATCGCGCCGCGCGCTCGCAAGCACTCGTCGTGGCGCACGGTTTCACCGGTTCGTGGCGGCGTCCATCGCTACGCCGGATCGCATCGGTGCTTGCCGCGACCGGCGGTGTGGTGAGCTTCGACTTTCGCGGGCACGGCCGTTCCGGCGGCGCGAGCACCGTCGGCGACCGAGAGGTGCTCGACCTCGAGGCCGCGGTCGGCTGGGCCCGGGATCTCGGGTACGAGCGAGTCTGCACCCTGGGGTTCTCGATGGGGGCCGCAGTGGCGGTCCGGCACGCCGGCCTGCACCGCGGGGTTGACGCCGTCGCGGCGGTAAGCGGACCAAGCCGGTGGTACTACCGCGACACCACGCCGATGCGGCGCGCCCATTGGGTGATCGAGCGACCGCTCGGTCGGCTGGTCGGCCGCCTCGCCCTGCGTACCCGTATCTCCGCCGACGGCTGGGATCCGGTGCCCGAGCCGCCGCACGAGGTGGCGGCCCGCATCTCGCCCACTCCGCTGCTCATCGTCCACGGCGACGTCGATCGGTACTTCCCGCTTGAGCACGCCGAGAAGCTCTACGCGGCCGCCGCGGAGCCGAAGGAGCTCTGGATCGAACCCGGCTTCGGACACGCCGAGACCGCCGCGCCCGAGGATCTGCTGCGCCGCATCGCCGCCTGGCTCGCGACCGCCTGACCGCGATCCCGACGCGGCGGCCGTCAACTGCCGGCGGGATCACTCTCCCAAGGGGTACGTCATCGCCATCAGGCGCTCGACATGGTCTTGATGCCACTTCCGGTACCACTCGTCTCCACGGGCTGCAGCGTCGTCTGCACGTTGCTGTATCTCGGCGATGTATGTCTCGTGATGTTCTACGAGAAGATCGCGTAGTGCTTGAATGTGTTGATCGACATCCATCGTCATCCCCCTCCCCCACCGCTCGTCGAGCCGGCCAATCGTATACAGGTTGCTTTCGATCTCCCGTTGGAACCTCGAGCCGGTTGCGTACTGTTCAATGAGCATCCGCGCCTTCTCAATGTCTTGGTGCAGTTTGATCCGCTCGAACTCATCCTGCGCTCTTTGATCTTCCATTCTGTACCTCCCGACTCCCCATCCGGGCTTCCAGCAACGGCATCGTCGCACAGGGGTACGACAACATTGGCGGGTTGCGTGTAGGTGGGCCGACCGGCGACGATCTGTCCTGCGGGGAAGGCGGTGAGGACTCTTGGGGCGGCTGCGTGACCGGCAGGAGTGGAAGTTCTTCGCCATCCTCCCGCAGGCCGACATGCGGCTCGCGGTGCTCTGGTGGGTGGCCCTCATCGGCCGCGGCGTGCTGCCCGCACTGTTCGCCATCGCCACCGGTGTGCTGATCGGCGCCGTGCAGTCCGGCCGCGACCTGGCCGGGCCGCTGGCGCTGACCGGCGCGGTCTTCGTCGCCAGCCAGGTGCTGAGCCCGATCCACACCGCGATCAGCGCCAACCTCGGCGACCGGACCGCGGCCTGGCTCAATGACCGCCTCGCCACCGCCTGTGTGGCGCCGCCGGGCATGGGCCACCTCGAGGATCAGCGGCTCACCGACGACCTCACCGTCGCCCGCGACTTCGACCTGGGCATGCAGGGCCCGCCGCTATCGCTATCGATGGATTTCATCGCCGTGGGACTGATCGAGCTCATCGGCGGCTTGGCGTCGGCGGTGGTCCTGTTTGGATTCCGCTGGTGGGCTCCGATCGTCCTGGCCGGAGCCTGGCTGGCCACGCATTGGCTGCTGCGCGAGAGCGCGGTCTGGCGCGACCGCAGAACCGACGAGGTGCGCTCGGCCCAGCGGGATGCCGACTACGCGTACCGGCTCGCCGTCGATCCGCCGGCGGCGAAGGAGTTGCGGCTGTTCGGGCTGGTGGGCTGGACCATCGAGCGTTTCACCGCTCGCCGTACCCGCCTGCACGAGCTGCAGTACCGGGCCACCAGGCTGCGGGAGAAATCGGTGCTGACCAGCCTGCTGCTCGTCGTCGCGGCCAACGTTGTGGTGTTCTGGGCGCTGGCCACGGCCGCGGCCGGCGGCTTGGGACTTGGACCCGTGGCGGTGTTCGCGCAGGCGGCCGTGGGTACCAGCATGATCGCCTTTGGCGGACTCAACTGGTCACTGGACGCCGCGGCGGCCCCGGTGGCGGCCGTGCTTCGGCTGGACTCCGCGATGGCGCCGGCCGGAGCTCTGTCGGAACCGCCCGACCCGCTGCCGGCAGACGGCATGCCGGCCCAGCAGATCCGGTTCCGTGACGTCACATTCGCCTACCCGTCCTCGGATGAGCCGGTCCTGGAGCGCTTCGACCTCACCATCCCGGCCGGCTCCTCGCTCGCCATCGTTGGCCGCAACGGCTCCGGCAAGACCACCCTGGCCAAGCTGCTGTGCCGCCTCTACGATCCGCAGTCCGGGGCGATCGAGGTGGACAGCATCGACCTGCGGGAGCTCGACCTGATGCGTTGGCGCGGCCGGGTTGCCGCCGTCTTTCAGGACTTCACCCGGTTCGAACTCCCAATGCGCGACAACGTCGCCCCGGCTGGCGCGCCTGACGATGTCATCCGCGGCGCGCTTGACGCGGCTGGTGCGAGCCACCTGGCCGAGCTTGACACCGTGTTGGCGCGTGGGTACGCCGGCGGCACCGACCTGTCCGGCGGACAGTGGCAGCGCGTCGCGCTGGCCCGAGCGATGTGCGCGGTCTCGCTCGGCGCCGGCGTGGTGCTCCTCGACGAGCCAACGGCGCAGCTGGACGTGCGCGGCGAGGCAGAGATCTTCGATCGCATCCTCTCGGCCACTCGTCAGTGCACGACGATCCTTATCTCGCACCGGTTCTCGACCGTTCGCCACGCCGACCGAATCTGTGTGGTCGAACGGGGACGGGTGGTCGAGCTGGGCTCGCACGACGAGCTGATGGCGCTCGGCGGCCGGTACCGGGCGATGTTCGACCTGCAGGCGCGCCCGTTCAGCGTCATCGAGGGCGAGGAGGAGATGACCTACGATGTCCTCGCCTGAGGCGGCGCCGCCGGTTGCGTCGGATGAGCTGCCGCCGGCATTGTCGTCGATGTGGCGACTGGTGCGGCTCGGCTACCGACACGAGCCGGGCCTGCTGCTGGCCGCATTCCTGCTGTCAATGCTCGCGGCGCTGCCCGACGCCCTCATCGCGCTCTGGCTCGCGTTGCTGGGCGCGGGCGTGATCCGGAACGACCGCGGACTGCTCTTCGCGGCCGCGCTGGGCCTGGCCGCATCCGCGGCGGGCACGTGGTTCCTCCGTACCATCAGCACCCGCGTGCAGCGCCGATTCCGGGACCGGGTCACCATCGCGCTGGAAGGGCATGTGGCTCGCCTGCAGGCCTCGGTGGCGACGATCGCGCACCAGGAGCGCCCGGAGCTGCTGGACCGGCTCGCCGTTCTCCGCGACCAGGTGTTCGTGCTGGACCACATGTACATGTCGGTCTTCTCCACGTGCGGCTGGATTCTGCGGCTCGCCATTACGGTGGCTCTGCTGATGTCGGTCCATCCAGCGCTGGCGCTGCTCGCGTTGTTCGCGCTGCCCACGGTGCTCACCTCCAGCTGGCGGCCCGCGGTCGAGCGCGGCGCCGAGGAGCGCGGCGCGCCCGCCGCCAGGCTCGCCCGACACCTCTTCGTCACAGCGACGACCGCCGCGCCCGGCAAGGAGGTGCGCCTGTCCGGCATCGGGGCACGCCTGGTGCGCCGACGCCGCACCGAGTGGGAGCGCTGGTATCACCTGGTTTCCCGCGCCCGCTGGGGCAGCGCAGCCTGGCACACGCTGGCGTGGGCGGTCTTCGGCGCCGGCTATGTCGGCGCGATCGTCTACGTCGCCGCGCGGCTGCATGCACCGCCAGCCGAGGTTCTGCTCGTACTCGCGGCCGGCTCGCGCCTATCCGCCTACGTCGGCGCCACCGTCGGGGAGATCGGTTTCCTGCGCGGCATCTGGATGGATGGCTCGCGCCGGCTGGCCTGGCTGGAGGACTACGCCGCATCGCTGGTCGCACCGGCCAATCTGCCCGTGCCCGAACGACTGACTCAGGGGATCCGACTCGACCGGGTCTCCTTCGCCTATCCGGGGACCGACCGCCTCGTACTGCAGGAGGTGAGCCTCGACCTGCCGGCCGGGTCGGTTGTCGCCATCGTCGGCGAGAATGGGGCCGGCAAGTCCACATTGGTCAAGTTGCTGTGCAAGCTCTACGCCCCGACCTCAGGCCGGATCCTGGTCGACGGGGTGGACCTGGCTCGCCTGCCGGCGGATGAGTGGCGGACGCGGCTCGCCGGGGCGTTTCAGGACTTCTTCCGGTTTGAGCTGCCGGCGCGGCACTCGATCGGCCTCGGTGACGTGCCCCGACTCGACGATGACCCGGCCGTGCGCACCGCGGTCGAACGTGCCGGCGCCGCCGATGTGGTGGAGCGGCTCGCGGCTGGCCTGGACACCCAACTCGGTCCAACCTGGCCGGACGGCGTCGACGTCTCCTTCGGACAGTGGCAGAAGTTCGCACTGGCCCGCGGTTTCATGCGCGACGGGCCGCTTCTGCTCGTACTGGATGAACCGACCGCCGCCCTCGATGCCGAGACCGAGCACGCCGTGTTCGAGCGGTACGCCGCGGCGTTGCGCGGAGACCACGAGGGTGACGGCCGGCGGTACGCGCCGAACGGCCGGATCAGCATCCTCGTGTCGCACCGCTTCTCGACCGTACGCATGGCCGACCACATCGTCGTGCTCGACGGCGCACGGGTGGTCGAGACGGGAAGCCACGAGGAGCTCATGGCCGCGGGCGGTACGTACGCCGAGCTGTACGAGATCCAGGCGGCCGCCTACCGCTGACGTGTCACGACTCTGCGCCTGTGGCGTCCGGCCATAGCGGCTGGGCCAGGGCGGCCGCTTCAGCGACGCGAGCTCCGTCCACCTCGGTACGGGTCAATGGAATCCCCACCGACAACCACTCGATCACCACGTCGAACGGCTTGGCCGGCGGCAGCGGCCACAACCACATCGGGCGCTCCGCCGATGCGTCCCAGGGATTGCCGCTGGCGCTGCCGCTGTACTGAAACAGGTTGGTCGCCATGTGGCCGTCGGCGAAATGCACTTCCACGCGAAGCCCTGCGGGCAGCGCTGGGCCGTCATTGCCATACAGGTCGTGGCCGGAGACGCCCTCGACCGTAGACATCCAATCCTCTTCCGCCTGACCCGGGACGCGTCGCGCGCGGATCTCGATCTGCAGGTCGCAGCCAACTGGGTAGGCGACGATGGACTGAAGCACGACGACAACGCTTTCGGACCGGCCCACAATTCCCGGACCGACCGAAGGTGCGCCCAGCCAATCCCCGGGCGGTCCAACCCATGGCCGCCGCGGGCGGCCCGGTTCGGGTGCGGGAGGCGGTTGGATCGGGTCGAGGAAGTCCATGCGCAGAAAGCTACTGACGGGCGGCGGTCAACCGGTACCGCAAGCGGAAGGGCAGGCGCGCGACGACCGATGCGACCTGAGCGTCGCGTCCCACGAGGTAGCGCGGCCGCGGATTCTTGACGGTCAGCGCCTTGGCGATAACGACGGCGACCGCCGAGGGTGGCAGACCACCTTTGGCCGCTCGGGCGGCGTCCTTACGGGTACGGTCGATCTGCGCTCGATAGCGCGACATTGCTTCTGCTGGCAGGTCCGCCAGCAGCCGCTCGGCGCTCGCGGCACCGGTAGTCCAGATCGGGGTGGCGATCGCGCCCGGCTCCACGAGCACCACCGCGATGCCGGCCGGCGCCAACTCGGCCCGCAACGTGTCGGTCAGGCCCACCAGGCCGAACTTGGAGGCGTGGTACGCGCCGAGCATTGGCCCGGCGATCCGATCCCCGATCGACCCGATGTTGACTACCCGCCCGCGAGCCTCGCGAAGGCATGGCAGCACCGCCTGGGTCACCGCCAATTGCCCGGTGAGGTTGATATCGAGCTGGCGCCGGAACTCATGCAGCGGAATGAACTCCAGCGGCGCCGGGATGGCGGTGCCCGCGTTGTTGACCAGGCCATGCAGCGCTCCGTTCCGTCGTACCCGCTCCCCGACGGCAGCAACCTGCTCCGCATCGGTGACATCACAGCGCAGTACGGTGATCTTCTCGCCGTACTGCGCGCTGAGCCGGTCCGCGTCCTGCGCCCGACGCACCGTCGCCCATACCTGAAACCCGCGCCGAACCAGCTCGTGCACCGTCGCCTCGCCGATGCCGCTGGAGGCTCCGGTCACCAGGATCGATCGCGCGCCCATCCGCCCACCTCCATGTGTCAAACCCGGGCCTACCATGCTCAGCCAACCATCTGCGTCGGGACATTAGTAGTCCGACGGTTCACCCGGCAGGATGGTCCGCATGAGTCTGGACAGTCTGTGGGACTTCGACCGGCCCGAGGTGAGCGAGTCACGCTTCCGGGAGGCGCTCGCCGACGCGTCCGGCGAGGAGGGGTTGGTGCTGCGAACCCAGCTCGCCCGGTCGTTGGGCCTGCAGAACAGCTTTGACGAGTGTTCGGCCGAGCTCGATTCGGTCGATGCCGCTGTGGCGTCCGCCGATCCGGCCGTGACACCGCTGGTACGCATCCACCTGGCCCTCGAGCGCGGGCGGCAGCTGCGCTCGTCGGGACAAGGTGAGCAGTCCGACCCGCGCGCTCGCAGGTGGATTGGCTCGGTGGCGAACAACCTGGGCTGGACGCTGCACGAGGCGGGGCGTTTTGACGACGCACAGATTCAATTCGTACGGGCATTGCGCGCGCGGGAGGAGCAGGGCGAGGCCGAGCCGATCCGGATCGGACGCTGGACCGTGGCCCGCGGGCTTCGATCGTTGGGCCGCCACGAGGAGGCTCTTGCCATCCAATGGGAGCTACGGGCCACCGGGCCGGAGGACGGGTACGTCGAGGAGGAACTGGCCGAGGTGCTGCTCGCGCTCGGCCGGACCGAGGAGGCCGGGCCGCACTTTGCCCGGGCGTATGCTCTGCTCTCCGCCGACGCCTGGCTGGCCGAGAGCGAGCCAGACCGGTTGGCCCGGTTGCGGGATCTTGCCGCGTAGCCCCCTTATTCGCATGTGCCGAGGAGAGCCAGGTCGAGGGACTCGGTAGCGTCGGCGACGTGCAGGCCGGGATGTGGTCCGCCGGCTAGCGTATAGAGCACAGTGCCGACGGTGACCACGCCCAGGCCGTGCCGCGGTGTCGGCAACGGCGGGAGGCTCAGCCAGGTGCCCGCCCGCACATCGAACGCCTCGACCTCGGCGAATGTCTCCGCCGCCTCGCCGCCGACCGCGATCACCTGACCGTTACAGGTCGCCGCGGCCGCGAGGCCACCGCGCCGGGTGGGCAGATCGGGCAACGCACTCCAGGTGCCGGTACGGTCGTAGACCTCGAACGCGGTGAGGTTGCCCTGCAGGCCGCCCGTGCGGCCGCCCACCGTGTAGACACGCCCGTCGAACCCGGCCCCGCCCAGATGCTCGCGCCGGGTCGGCGGCCCCGGGCTGGTCGACCATCGGTCGGCGGACGCGTCGTAGACCAGCATCCTCACAGCCAGTCCGCCGTGGCCGCCGCCGGGCGTGCCGGCGATGCCGCCGGCGAGGTACACCATGGCGCCGATCGCCACGGCCGTGCCGGCGGCCCGCGCCTCCGGCAGGTCCGCTACCGCACGCCAGCCCGCCGGCTCCAGCCGGAACGCCGCCGCGCTGGGGAGGTTGCCGGCGCGATAGCCGCCGAACACGTACAGCGCTCCGTCGGCCGTCGCTGCCATCGCGTGATTCACCGCGACCGGCAGGTCTGGGCCCGCCTTCCAGCGCCCGGTGGCGGTGTCGAAGATCTCGACCGTTGCGACGGTGGCACCGTCGGCGGTGTACCCGCCGATCACGTAGATACGTCCGTCGGCGGCTCCGGCGGCCACCTCGGTCCGGGCCACCGGCGCCGCGGCGAGTCGACTCCACTGCATACCCGCTGGCGCAGGCGCAGGCGCAGGCGCGGGTGAAGGTGGTGGTGCTGCCGTGCAGCCGGACCCGGCGACGACCAGGCCGGCGAGGATAACCCAGACTCGCCCATGACGATTCATTGTCGCCCTCCTAGGACCAGCGGACGGTGGCCTTGTCCCGCCACAGATCGAGCAGTGTGGCGTCGCCGCGGATCTCGAGATCGGTGAGCGGTCTGCGGTTCCACAGCCCGAGGTAGAGATCGCTGGCTGACCCTCGAAGTTCGCAGTCTGCCGGGCCGACTCCCCGCTCCGCGCTGGCGCCGTTCGGTCCGATATGGACTAACCAGGAGATGTCGGCGTCCGTTGCGGCGACGCTCAGCGTACGCTCGGTCTCGCTGCGTAGCCGGTTGCGCGGCCGCGAGAAGAAACAGCGCAGCAGCTCATCGACTCCATCGACGGCAAAGTCTGTTGGCACGCGTGCGATGGCGCCGACGGCGCTCTGGGCATCGGCGTGGTGGATCGCCGTCTCGTGTGCCTGCCGCCGGGCCCAGAAAGCGAGCGGTGACAGCGCGGGTAGGAAGCTCCAGCAGTCCAGGTCCGCCGGCGCGGACTCCAAGAGCTCGGCAATCCGCCGATGCCCTTCCCGGAACCAACCCACCAGTGCCGTGTCGTCGGGCATCTCCCCCCAGGCCAGCTCGTCCTCCTCGGGGGACATCATGGCGGCCCGGTGATCGCGGACGTACGCGGCCGCCCATCGGTGAGTCCGCCCGAGGTGGCGCATCAGCTCTCGCACCGTCCAGTCAGGACACGTGGGTACAGTGGCGTCGAGGTCGGCGCGCTCGACGGTGTCGGCCATCCGCTCACCCTCGCGCCGTAGAGCGGCGATGTGCTCCTCGATCCGCATGGCGCCAGTGTCGTCCATTGCGGCAACGTCGTCCATTGCGGCAACGTCGTCCATCGCGCAGCTGTGCCAGGCCCCACCGACAGTGTTCGCCCGCCGCGAAACGACTTGCTCCCGAGCCGCGCGCCTGATCGGCTGTGTTCATGCGCGTGGTTGTGGTTGGCGGTACGAAGTTCATCGGGCGCCGCATCGTGGAGGAACTCGCCGCACGCGGGGACGAGGTTCTGGTGGTGCACCGGGGCGAGACCGAACCCGCGGACCTGGTCGAGTGCCGGCACCTGCATGCGTCGCGGGCCGAGTTCGCCTCGGTCGCGGCTGAGGTACGGGCATTCGGGCCGGACGCGATCGTCGACACGCTCGCCATGAGCCGTGCCGATGTGACGGCGGTGCTGCCCCACCTGCCCGACACGCAGCTGGTGCTGCTTTCGAGCATGGACGTCTACGAGGCGTTCTGGCTGGTCCTCAATGAGCGTGAGGGCGAACCTGTGCCGCTCAACGAGTCGTCGCGCCTCCGCACGGTGCGCTACCCGTATCGGGAGCTCGGCGGCCGGCCCAGCGACTACGACAAACTCGACGTTGAACCGTCCTATCTGGAGCGTGGCGCAACGGTCCTCAGGCTGGCGATGATCTACGGTGAGCATGACCATCAGCGCCGCGAGGAGTTCATCCTGCGTCGGGTTCGCGCCGGCCGCACCCGAATCCCCGTGGGCTCAGGCACGTGGCTGTGGACCCGGTGCTACGTCGGCGACGTCGCCGCCGCGGTCCTCGCCACCCTGGGCAACTCCTCCGTGGGCGGAGAGGTCTTCAACATCGGCGAGCCGTCCGTACGCAGCTTCCGCGGTTGGGCGCAGGAGATCCTGGTCGCGGCGGGCCACGAGGCCGAACTGGTCCGGGTACCCGAGGCGTTGCTGCCCGAGGACCTCGAGGTGACGAAGTCCTACCATCAGCACCTCGTGTTCGACGCCTACAAGGCCACGCAGGTGCTGGGTTGGCGTCCCGATCCGGCGGCGGGGCTGGCCCGCTCCGTCCGGTGGCACCTCGTCAACCCACCCGCCAACCCACCCGCCGACCCACCCGCCGACGCCAGCGAGGACTTCGCAGCCGACGACACCGCCCTGGCCGCCGCCATCCCCCCATCTCAGCGTCGATCATGACCTGGAGGTCATGATCGACGCGTTTTGACGACGCTCACATCATGATCGTGGCGATCTTGGAGCGAGCTAGCGGGTGCCGGCTACGTCCATTTGGCGGATCTCCTTCTTGAGCTCGGCGATCTCGTCTCTGATCCGGGCGGCGAGTTCGAACTGCAGCTCGCGGGCGGACGCGAGCATCTGGTCGGTGAGTTCCTGGATGAGCTTGGCCAACTCGGCGCGGGCCATGCCCTCGGTGGGTGCGCTGATGGATCTGGCGCGGCTGCGGGTCTCTTTGACGGGCGCCTTGCCCCTCGACATCTGCCGGCCGCTCCCCCCGATGATCGCGCCGCCGATGATGGAGCCGCTCACCAGCGCCTCGGCGTCGTCGGCTTCGCGGTAGATGTCGTCCAGGATGTCGCCGATCTTCTTGCGCAAGGGCTGCGGGTCGACCCCGTTCGCCGCGTTGAACGAGACCTGCTTGGCACGGCGCCGGTTCGTCTCGTCGATCGCCGCCGCCATCGACGGAGTGATCTTGTCGGCGTACATGTGCACCTGACCGGAGACGTTACGGGCCGCGCGGCCGATCGTCTGGATGAGCGACGTGCCCGAACGCAGGAAGCCCTCCTTGTCCGCGTCGAGGATCGACACCAGCGACACCTCGGGCAGGTCCAGACCCTCCCGGAGCAGGTTGATGCCGACGAGCACGTCGTAGTCTCCGCGCCGCAGTTCGCGCAGCAGCTCCACGCGGCGCAGCGTGTCCACTTCGGAGTGCAGGTAGCGCACCCGGATCCCGTGCTCCAGCAGGTAGTCGGTCAGGTCCTCGGACATCTTTTTGGTCAGCGTGGTGACCAGCACCCGCTCGTTACGCTCCGACCGCACCCCGATCTCGTGCATCAGGTCATCAATCTGACCCTTCGTGGGCTTGACCACCACTTCGGGGTCGACCAGGCCGGTCGGCCGGATCACCTGCTCGACCACCTCGCCGCCGACCTTCGCGAGCTCCCACGGACCCGGCGTCGCGGACAGATAGACGGTCTGCCCGATCCGCTCCTGGAACTCGTCGAAGCGCAGCGGCCGGTTGTCGGCGGCCGACGGCAGGCGGAACCCGTGCTCGATGAGCGTCCGCTTGCGGGACGCGTCGCCTTCGTACATCCCGCCGATTTGGGGCACTGTCACATGCGACTCGTCGATGACGGTGAGGAAGTCGTCGGGGAAGTAGTCGAGCAGGCAGTGCGGCGGGCTGCCCGCCTCGCGCCCATCGATATGGCGGGAGTAGTTCTCGATGCCGGAACAGAAGCCGACCTGGCGCATCATCTCGACGTCGTACGACGTGCGCATGCGCAGTCGCTGCGCCTCGAGCAGCTTGCCCTGACGGTCCAGCTCGGCGAGGCGCTCCTCAAGTTCGGCCTCGATGCCACGGATTGCCCGCTCCATCCGCTCCGGCCCGGCCGCGTAGTGCGTCGCCGGGAAGATGAGCAGCTGATCGACCTCGCGCACGACATCCCCGGTGAGTGGATGCAGGTAGTACAGCTTCTCCACCTCGTCGCCGAAGAGCTCGATACGGACGGCCAGCTCCTCGTACGCAGGGATGATCTCCAGGGTGTCACCGCGCACCCGGAAGGTGCCGCGGTTGAACGCCATGTCGTTGCGGGTGTACTGGATGTCGACCAGCCGCCGCAGCAGCTTGTCGCGCTCGATCTCGGCGCCGACCTGCACCTTCACCGACCGGTCGAGGTACTCCTGCGGGGTCCCCAGGCCATAGATCGCCGACACCGTTGCGACCACGATGACGTCGCGGCGGGTCAGCAGCGACATTGTGGCGGAGTGGCGCAGCCGCTCGACCTCCTCGTTGATGGACGAGTCCTTCTCGATATAGGTGTCCGTCTGCGGGATGTACGCCTCGGGCTGGTAGTAGTCGTAGTAGGAGACGAAGTACTCCACCGCGATGTTCGGCATCAGCTCGCGGAACTCCTTGGCCAGCTGCGCCGCGAGCGTCTTGTTCGGCGCGAGCACGAGCGTGGGTCGTTGCACCCGCTCCACCAGCCAGGCCGTCGTGGCACTCTTGCCCGTACCGGTCGCGCCGAGCAGGACGACGTGACGCTCGCCACGCCGCACCCGCTCCTGCAGGTCCTCGATCGCGGTCGGCTGATCTCCAGATGGCGTGTAGTCGCTGACCACCGAGAACCGGCCGTCCAGGCGCGGAATGTCCAGACTCATGCGTCCCAACCTACGCCGGACCCCCGACAACAATCGAAGGCAGGAACCGGAGGCACGAACCGGAAGCAGGAACCGGAGGTACGCGGAGCGCCCACACCAACACTCAGAGTTGTCGATGCTTGGGCAAGATTCCGATTGTGTGCCGCGCCGCACCGCGCTACCGTCGACCCGTAGGCCGCCCGCGGCGGTCGACCGGTCCCGACCAAGCCTCCACACCGGCGTGGTCGACCCCGGCGCTCGGGTACGCAGCCCCGGCGACGCGCAAGCGTCCCGCTTGGGCTCCCCAGCGGATGGGCGCGTCCGCGGCGCACTCTGGTGCGTCGCACGCGTTCACCGGCCGTCGCGGGTGGCCCTCTCTTACGCTCGCGGTAGGCGCGCCCGCGGCACGATGTGTTCCCACCACGCGGTGTCGACGGCGGCGCGCAGCTCATCGGTCGTACCGTCATTGACGATCACCACGTCCGCGACCGCACGCCGTTGCTCGTCGGTGGCCTGGGCCGAGATGCGCGATCGTGCCTCAGCGGTTGGCATGCCGCGGTCGCGGGCGAGCCGAGCGACGCGTGTCTCCTCCTCCGCGAGTACGACGATCACCAGGTCGTAGCTGGCTGCCAGGTTCGCCTCGACGAGCAGTGGTACGTCGTTGACGACGATCGCGTCGGGCGGCGCCGCGGCCACGATCTGCGCCGCGCGTGACCGTATCCGAGGATGCACGATCTCCTCCAACCGGCACCGCTTGGCGTCGTCGTCGAAGACGATCCGGCCCAGCGCCGGCCGGTCCAGCTCACCGTTGGCGGTCAGCACCCCCTCGCCGAACGCTGCCACCACCTCGGCCAGGCCATCGGTGCCGGGTCGCACAACCTCGCGCGCGAGGACGTCGGAGTCGATGATGAGCGCGCCCAACTCGGCCAGCCGGGCGGCGACCGCGCTCTTCCCGGCGCCGATCCCACCCGTCAGTCCGACCATGAGCATGGCGCAAGTCTGGCAGAGTGCATCGCTTCGCTACTCTCGAGCGCACCATGGATGTGATCGAAAACGGCGTACCCCCAACGCGCCCCATCTCGAGCCAGGGGGCGGCCCTAGCGGCGGCCGCGATCGCGGTGGTCGGGGGTTTCTACGGCCTGAGCCGGCTCGGCGGCTCGGACCCCACACCAACAGCCGCGCCAAGCCCCTTCGCGGAGTTGGTAGCCATCGGCGGACAAAGCGGGCCGGCCGCGCCCTCGCGCGACCGGCTCGCCTCGCTATCACCACCAGGTCAGCTCTTGCCGCCGGCCAACTTCTCCTTCAGCGCGGCGAGCGCCTCGTCGGTCGCGAGGATGCCCTGGGGCTCCTCGGCCGGCTGGGCCGCGGTGGCGGCAGGTGCCCCGGCCGGGACACCTTCCGCGGTCGGGGCTGCGGCGGGCGTCTCGGCATCGGCGGCGCGGGCGGTCTGCACCTGCTTGGTGTGGGCCTCCCATCGGACGCGGGCGTCGGCGTACTGCTTCTCCCACTCCTCGCGCTGCTTATCGAAGCCGTCCAGCCACTCGCCCGTCTCGGGGTCGAAGCCGTCCGGATAGACGTAGTTGCCCTCGGTGTCGTACGTCGCGGCCATGCCGTAGAGGGTAGGGTCGAAGTGCTCCTCGCCCTCGACGAAGCCCTCGTTGGCCTGCTTGAGCGAGAGCGAGATCCGGCGCCGCTCCAGGTCGATGTCGATGACCTTGACCATGACGTCGGAGCCCACCTGCACGACCTGCTCCGGGATCTCCACGTGACGCTCTGCCAGCTCGGAGATGTGCACCAGGCCCTCGATGCCGTCGTCCACGCGGACGAAGGCGCCGAACGGAACCAGCTTGGTGACCTTGCCGGGGACGATCTGCTGAATGGCGTGCGTCCGGGCAAACTGACGCCACGGGTCTTCCTGGGTCGCCTTGAGCGACAGCGAGACCCGCTCGCGGTCCAGATCGACGTCGAGCACCTCGACCTCGACCTCCTGGCCCACCTCGACGACCTCGGACGGGTGGTCGATGTGCTTCCAGGAGAGCTCGGAGACGTGCACGAGCCCGTCGACCCCGCCGAGGTCCACGAACGCGCCGAAGTTCACGATGCTGGACACGACACCCTTGCGTACCTGGCCCTTGGCAAGCTTGTTGAGGAACTCGCTGCGCACCTCCGACTGGGTCTGCTCCAGGTAGGCCCGGCGGGACAGGACGACATTGTTGCGGTTCTTGTCCAGCTCGATGATCTTCGCCTCGAGCTCGCGGCCCACATACGGCTGCAGGTCGCGCACGCGGCGCATCTCGACCAGGGACGCGGGCAGGAAGCCGCGCAGCCCGATGTCGATGATGAGACCACCCTTGACCACCTCGATGACGGAGCCGCGCACGACGCCGTCGTCCTCCTTGATCTTCTCGATCGTGCCCCAGGCGCGCTCGTACTGCGCCCGCTTCTTCGAGAGGATCAGGCGGCCCTCCTTGTCCTCCTTCTGAAGGACCAGGGCCTCGACATGATCGCCGACGGAGACGACCTCGGACGGATCGACATCGTGCTTGATCGACAACTCGCGCGAGGGGATAACACCCTCGGTTTTGTAGCCGATGTCGAGTAGGACCTCGTCCCGGTCGACCTTGACGACAGTGCCTTCGACAATATCGCCGTCATTGAAGTACTTGATGGTCTCGTCGATCGCGGCGAGGAATGCTTCCTCCGAGCCGATGTCGTCGATCGCGACCTTGGTTACGCTCGAGGTGGCCTCGATGCTGCTCGTCATGTGGGCAGTTGCTCCGGTGGATGGGGTTGTCGTTACGACTTTTTGCTGCGTTACGACCTCGTCGCGCCCGCAGGCCCGTCGCCGCGCACGCTCCCGCAGCCAGCATGATCAACGGGAGTATTGACGGCGACCGCGAGCCTGCTCCCTACCGAGGTCGCAGCCCGCGAGTGCATCGAACAGCTTACTCTGCCTGTTACCGGCCGGTCCAACCCTCCCCGGATGCGAAAGATCGCTGCGCCCACATAGCAATGCACGGTCAACAACGGCCCACCTGCGGTGTCGGATGGATCACAACCTTTGACCCCAGCCACGCAATGGATCAGTCAGGGAGATCACTCGGGTCGGACCTGGGCCGCGGCGTTGGTGGTCACGCGGACCACGTGCGTACGCTTCGCGGGGCCGTGGGTACAGCGTCAGGCAATACGCCGGCGTGGGGAGGTGTCGTGCGAGTTCGGGGTCGGCGTCGATACTGGATCGTGGCAGGCGTGGTGATGGCGTTGTGCGCGGGCGGGTTAGTGGTATTCGACAGGGCCGATCCAATGAAGGCGCTGACCAAGTTCGACATCGATTCCTACCCGATGCGCACCACAGTCACCGGCTGCGCGAACCCGCTTGTCGACAAGCCCGGTGTAGCGGACTTCCGGGCACTGCTCCTTTCCCAGGTGGGCGGCGGCGACGACGGACTCGCCGTGTGCAAGAAGATCGCCAATGAGTCGGGTGCCTTCTCGGACCATGCCGACGGACGGGCCTGGGACTGGCAAGTGAACGCCAGCAGCGCGACCGACCGAGCCATGGTCGACCAGGTACTCAACTGGCTGCTGCGCACCGATGAGCGTGGCCACCGCAACGCGATGGCGCGTCGCACCGGCATCACGTACATCATCTGGAACCACATGATCTACCGCGTTCGTGGCGACGACGCGCGATGGACGCCATATACCAGCACCGGCGATCCACACGACAGCCACGTGCATTTCTCGTTCTCGATGGCGGGCGCCGCGCGGCAGACGAGTTGGTGGAGCGAACGCGGGCCCCTGGTGTGGATGCGGTCCGCCGAGCCGGACATCCCGCTGATCTCTGGACCGGGTGCTCTGCGCCCGGTTGCGGGGGACTGGGACGGCGACGGCCGGGATACGGTCGGCGTCCACAACCCGGCGAACCGCAGGTTCTTGGTGCGTGGCGAGGTCACCACTGGCGACCCGTACGCGATGACACCGCCGGTCGGGCCGTTCGGGGCTATCCCGTTCGCCGGCGACTGGGACGGCGAGGGCGGCGACGAGGTCGGTGTCTACGAGCCGTTGGCGCGCCGGTTCTCCTTCTACTCCATCCTGGGCGCGCCGGCGCGGCCGTCGCAGGTATTCGGCCTCGCCGGCGATCTGCCCATCGTCGGCGACTGGGACGGCGACGGCGTGGATGACATCGGAACCTACACACCCGAAAGCAAGACCTTCTCCCGGTTGCTGCCGGATGGCTCTGTGCGCGCCAAGGTCTTCGGCAGCCTCAACGACACGCCAGTGGTGGGCGACTGGAATGGCGACGCCGTGGACGACGTAGGGGTGTTCCGATCGTCCAAGAACACGTTCCTCCTCGACGCCCCATCGGCCGACGGCGGCCAGGCCATCAGGTCGGTCACCTTCGGAACCGCCCGGCACCTGCCCGTCATCGGCGACTGGGATGGCAACGGCACCGACGATGAAGGCATCGTGACCGCAGGCTGAAGCGCCCCCGCCGCGTTGTGTTGGTCGACCGATTGGGTGTGGTCGACCGATTGGGCTTGGCACTGGCGCCGTACGGTGTGAGCCGTGACTGGCGAACAGGATGCGACGGGGGCTGCCCGCCGATTGATCTCCGCGGACGCCAACCGACGGGCGTCACGAGACTGGTGGGACACGGACGCCGACACCTATCAGGCCGAGCACGGCGCCTTCCTCGGCGACCTGGATTTCGTCTGGTGCCCGGAAGGCCTCCGCGAGACCAACGCGCACCTACTCGGCAAGGTCACCGGACTACGGGTGCTGGAGGTCGGCTGCGGCGCCGCCGCCGCGAGCCGCTGGCTCGCCACCGAAGGCGCCCACGTGGTCGCACTCGACCTGTCCGCCGGCATGCTGCGCCACGCCACCGCCGCTGCCGACCGCACCGGCGTACAGATCTCGCTGCTCCAGGCCGACGCCATGGCCCTGCCACTGGCCGACGAAAGCTTCGACCTCGCCTTCACCGCCTTCGGCGCAGTTCCGTTCGTCGACGACTCCGCCGCGGTGATGCATGAGGTGTTCCGGGTGCTCCGGCCGGGCGGGCGGTGGGCCTTCTCGGCCACCCACCCGATGCGGTGGATCTTCCTGGACGACCCCGGCCCGCAGGGGCTGGTGGCCACCCACTCGTACTTCGACCGGCGCCCCTACATCGAGTTCGACGCTCACGGCGAACCCGTCTACGTGGAGCATCACCGTACGCTCGGCGACCGGATCCGGGAGCTGGTCGCGGCGGGCTTCACGGTGCTCGACGTGATCGAACCCGAGTGGCCGGAGGGTCACGAGGCCATCTGGGGACAGTGGAGCCCGATGCGTGGGAGCCTCTTCCCTGGCACTGCGATCTACGTGGCAGAACGGCCCGCAGACTGATCGCTCTCCCTCCGCGGCGACATGCCCGCGAGACGGTAGCGTCACCCGCATGCCAATTCCGACGACGCCTTCGGTGGTATTCACATGAAAGGACTCGCCCTGGTCGTACGTTTCCTGCTCGAGGTGGCCGCCATCGCGGCGCTCGTCTACGCCGGAGTCGCCGTGGTGGACCCTCCGTTGGGATGGTTGCTGGGTCTGGGGATGGCGGCGGTCGCCGCCGTGGCGTGGGGGCTGTTCGTGGCGCCGCGCTCCCGTATCGCTGTACCCACGCCGGTCCGGTTCGCCGTGGAGATCGCCGTATTCGCAGCGGCCTGTTCGGGTCTGCTCGCCGCCGAGCAGCCCGTGCTCGCGGCCGGGCTTGCCATCGTCTACGTGCTGGACCGGCTCGCGCTGTGGGCCTCCGGCGCGCCCCCGTTCGAGCCGACGCCGCCAAACCCGTAGCGCGTGGACGGTCAGCGCTCTGGGCGGTGGGCCACCGTGAGCAGGTGGGAGCTCGCCCCGAACAGGGTGACCTCGGACTCCACCTCTCGCAGCAGATCGAGCATCTGCCGGGTGCGCCGCTCATCGCCGAGGACGTCGCCGAGCCCGCTGACCATCCACAACGGACCCTCGACTAACACCACCCGGTCGACGGGGAGCCCCGCTTCGGCGGCCTCGGCTGCCGGCTCGGCGGGGTGGTGGAAGTAGGCCGTCGTGAACCACCCGGCGACGTGCTCCGGGTTGCGATGCTCGCCGGTCGCGAGAGCGCCGCGTACCACGCCATCGAAGTCCGGATCGGACAGGTAGCCCTTGACGAATCCGTCCAACAGCGAGGCGAACCGGCTGATGGTGGCGGCCACCACGACTCCGCCGGGCTTCACCACGCGACGCGCCTCTCGCCAGGTGCGGAGCCGATCCTCGCGCTCGGTGAGGTGATACAGCGGGCCGAGTAGCAGGACCGCATCGACACATCCATCCAGGACGGGCAACGACCGTGCGTCACCCACGGCCACGTCCACGCCGGGTAAGCTCGCCGCGATCTCGACCTGCGCGGGCACCGGGTCGACCAGCGCCACCCGGTATCCTTCCGCGGCTAGCGGGCCCGCGTAGGCCCCGGTGGCGCCACCCACATCGAGTACGGTCGCTGGCGGTCGCGGCAGGACGCGGTTCAGGACGTCCCACGTACGGAGGAACTCCAATCTGCCCGCGCCAAGCGACAATCGCGCATCCTCGAGTCCCCGCTCGTAATAGTCCCGGATCTCGGCCCGCATTCGACGATCATCCGCGCCGCGACCGCGACGTGCAACGCGGTTTGCGGGTCGGGATGATCGCCAGGTGGCGGCCGGGTACTAGCGTGCGATTACATGGAACCGTCGCGGCCGCCGGGCCTGTCCCCGCTCTATTGGCTCAGACTAATCCCGGTGACGGCGACCTTCACGCTCGTCGGCCTGTTCGGCCTGCTTGCCGTCGTGGGGCAGCGATTCACGGAGGCCGATACCTTGTGGATCGCCCTTCCGCTCATCCTGGGCGCCGCCGACCTCGCGTTGGTGCCGGCGGTCGGCTCCACGGTGCGGCCACTCCCCTACGGCGTGGGTCAGGCCGACGCGAAACGGATCGCTCTAGGAGTTCTGCGTACCGTGACACTCCTTCGCCTGGGACTGGCCGAGGCGCCGGCGTTGTTCGGCCTGGCGGCGTCGTTCATCACTGACAGCCTGCTGCCCTACGCCATCGGGTTCGCTTTCTCCGTACCGCTGCTTCTGTTCTTCACCTATCCCCGGGCCGCGGTGGTCGAGGCGGTTCGGGAACGGCTGGAATCGGGAGGGGTTGCGTCTCACCTGTGGGAAGCGCTAGATTCCCCGCCTTGACCATTCCGCCGTCCGGAGCGCACGACCGGCCGTAGCGTCAGGGTGTGGGGACCGCACCGACCGCGGCATCGGCATCGTCCGAGGTCACCGGCGGTCGGCGCTGGTTGATCCTCGGTGCGCTGCTGGTCGGGTTGCTGCTGGCGGCGCTGGACCAGACGATCGTCGCCACCGCGTTGCCGACGATGGTCAGCGACCTGGGCGGGCTGTCGCACTTGTCGTGGGTGGTCACGGCGTACCTGCTCGCCTCGACCGCCTCGACCCCTCTATGGGGCAAGCTCGGCGACCTGTACGGCCGCAAGCGAGTCTTCCAGGCCAGCATCCTGATCTTCCTGATCGGCTCGGCATTCGCCGCATTGAGCCAGACGATGGTGCAGCTCGTGCTGTTCCGTGGCCTGCAGGGGCTGGGCGGCGGCGGGCTCATAGTGCTCGCGCTGGCGATCATCGCGGATGTCGTTCCGCCCCGGGAGCGGGGCCGTTACCAGGGGCTCTTCGGGGGCGTGTTCGGACTCGCCAGCGTGATTGGACCGCTGCTCGGCGGGTTCCTCGTGGACCAACTGTCGTGGCACTGGGTCTTCCTGGTGAACCTCCCGCTGGGAGTCCTTGCCCTCGTCGCCACCGCGTTCGCCCTCCCGGCCGGGCTGCCCCGGGCTAGGCCGGCGATCGACTATCTCGGCATCGTCCTCATCGCAGCGGCGGCGACCGCGCTCGTCCTGGTGACCAGCTGGGGCGGCACGACCTTCCCGTGGGGGTCGTGGCAGGTCGTTTCGCTCATCGCGCTAGGCGTCGTTCTCACCGCGGCGTTCGTCGCGGTGGAGCGACGCGTGGTGGAGCCGGTCATGCCGCTGCACCTGTTCCGCGACCGGATTCTTGTGATCTCGTCGAGCATCGGATTCGTCGTGGGGTTCGCGATGTTCGGCGCGCTCACCTACATTCCGGTGTATCTGCAGGTGGTCCGCGGCGACGGGGCGACGGCATCGGGGCTGCGCCTGCTGCCGATGATGGCCGGCCTGCTGATCACATCGATCGCGGCCGGGCAGGCGGTAAGTCGCACCGGTCGTTACAAGATCTTCCCAATCCTCGGCACGGGCCTGGCCGCAGTGGCGCTCTTCCTTCTGTCCAGATTGGACCTTCGTACGAGCATGTGGGTTGTCTCGGTCGACCTGCTCCTCCTCGGCGCAGGTCTGGGACTGGTGATGGGGGTGCTCGTCATCGCCGTGCAGAACGCCGTCGACTATAGCGACCTCGGGGTGGCGACATCCTCGGCGACATTCTTCCGATCGATCGGGGCGTCGTTTGGCGTCGCCATATTCGGCTCCATATTCACGATCGGCCTGCGCGACGGCCTAGCCCGACTGCTCGCAGCCGGACCCCTACCGGCCGGGTTCGACCCTGAGCAGGTACGCGGCGCGGCGGCGCTGGCCGACCTGCCACCGGCGGTCGTGGACGGCTATCTGCGGGCGTACCTGGAGAGCCTGCAGACGGTGTTCCTCTGGTCGGTGCCGGTGGCTTTGCTCGCCTTCGCCCTGGCCTGGGCCCTGCCGGAGATCCCACTGCGGACAACGTCGGGGGCCAGCGACCCGGGCGAGGTTTTCGGCATGCCTACCGCGCGCAGCTCCGCGGAGGAGCTGGAACGTGCCATCGGAGTGCTGGCTCGCCGCGAGGACGCCGAGCGGGTGTACGGATGGATAGCCGACCGGGCGGGCACGCGCGTGGGTCCGGGCGCGACGTGGCTGCTCGGGTGGCTCGGTCAGCGGGGCGCGGTCGCGCGTTCGACGCTGCCGCCCACGCGCCTCACGCCCCATGACCGGGTGGCGGTGTGGGTCGATGACCTGCGCCGCGCCGGCTACGTCGGCGGCGACGGCATGCTGGACGTGACACCGGGCGGCCGAGCGGTTCTCGACCGGGTCGCGGCGGCGCGGGAGGAGGGACTAGGACGGCTGCTGGACGGGTGGGAACCTGAGCTGCACCCTGAGCTGCTCGCCCGGCTGCGCGAGTTGGCGGAGGAGCTGGTCGGGTCCGAGCCCAGCCCAGCCTCGGCTCGCTAGGCATGTACCCCAGACATGGTGCACTCTGGTGAGATGTTGCTGAGGCTGTCGAGCGCGGCGGGGCGATGGGCGCTCACCGCGACAATACTTGGGTCGAGCCTGGCGTTTCTTGACGCGACGATCGTCAACATCGCCCTGCCCGCGATCGGTCGTGAGCTCGACGCCTCGCTTGCAGGTCTACAGTGGATTGTTAACGGGTACACGCTGTCCCTGGCAGGGCTCATCCTGCTCGGCGGGGCGCTGGGTGACCGGTACGGGCGGCGGCGCGTGTTCCTGATCGGAGTGGTCTGGTTCGCCGTCGCGTCGCTACTGTGCGCAATCGCACCGAACATCGTCTGGCTGGTGACGGCCAGGATCCTGCAGGGCGTCGGCGGCGCTCTGTTGACCCCGGGCGCGCTGGCACTGATCCAGGCCTCGTTCCACCCCGACGACCGCGCCCGGGCGGTGGGTGCGTGGTCCGGTCTCGGCGGCGTCGCCGCGGCCGCCGGCCCGTTCCTTGGCGGCTGGCTCATCGAGGGCCCCGGTTGGCGGTGGGCGTTCTTGATCAATCTGCCCTTGGCCGCGGCCGTGTTCGTGGTCACCGTGCGCCATATGCCGGAGAGCCGCGACGAGCGGGCCACCGGCGGTTTCGATGTGGCCGGCGCCGTCCTGGGAGCGTCCGCGCTGGCGGCCATCACGTACGCCCTCATCGGCGCGGCCGACCCGACCGCCTCGATTCTGGCCTTGGCGGCGGCCGGAGCTGTGCTCGCGGTGGTGTTCGTCGTTGTCGAGCGACGGCGCGCCAACCCGATGCTGCCGTTGGAGATCTTCTCCTCGCGCCAGTTCACGGCCGTCAATCTCGTCACACTGGTTGTCTATGCCGCGCTCGGCGGCGTGTTCTTCCTGTTGACGCTGCAACTGCAGATCGTCTCCGGCTTCTCTCCCGTCGCGGCCGGTGCTTCGCTGCTGCCGGTCACGCTGATCCTGCTGGTGTTCTCGTCCCGCGCCGGCGGGCTGGCCCAACGAATAGGCCCACGCTGGCCGATGGTTGCCGGCACGGCCATCGCCGCGATCGGCGTCCTGCTCATGTCCAGGATCGGCGCCGACGCGTCTTATCTGCGCGACGTCCTACCCGCCGCCGTCCTCTTCGGACTTGGTCTCTCGCTGGTGGTAGCGCCATTGACCGCGACCGTACTCGCCTCAGCCGATGTGCGCCGGGCGGGGATCGCGAGCGGCGTGAACAACGCCGTCGCCCGCGCGGGCGGGTTGCTCGCCGTGGCGGGCCTGCCCGTCCTCGTCGGCCTGTCGGGCGCGGATTACCTGATTCCGGCGGTGTACTCGGCTGGATTCCAGCTCGCGATGTATGTCTGCGCGGGCGGGCTCGCGGCTGGTTCGGTACTCAGCCTGCTGACTATCAGCGATGACGCGCTGCGCGTGACTCCAGCTCGCCCGGAGGTGTTCCGTCCGCAGCGCCTCGTGCACTGTGCCGTGGACGCTACCCCGCTCGAGTACCAGCGATGATCACCGTGGATTGGTGCACGCCGCGCGACACCTATCCCCGGTGATCACAGGAGTTGTTGGACCCTGGCCGCGATGATCTGGATGTCGACGGGGCAAATGGTGTCAACGCTGATGACGTGGCCTAGTCCCACCGGAGGGTCAGTGGTCGGCGGCGTCCCAGTCCCGGCCGGCTCCGACCGACACTTCCAGCGGCACATCGAGCGGGTAGGCCCCGCCCATCTGCTCCCGCACGAGCGCTTCAACCGTCGCACGCTCGCCCGGCGCGACCTCGAAGACGAGTTCGTCGTGGACCTGCAGCAGCATCCGTGAGCGAAGTCCGGCGTCGGCGAGTGCGCCGTCAACTCGCAGCATCGCCACCTTGATGATGTCGGCCGCGGAGCCCTGGATCGGGGCGTTGAGCGCCATCCGCTCGGCCATCTCGCGACGTTGGCGATTGTCGCTGGTGAGGTCGGGCAGGTAGCGGCGACGGCCGAGCACGGTCTCGGTGTAGCCGTCGAGGCGGGCCTGGCCGACGATTTTGCGGAGGTAGTCGCGAACCCCACCGAAGCGCTCGAAGTAGCCCTCCATAAGGACCTTGGCCTCATCGGGGGTGATCCCCAACTGCTGCGCGAGGCCGAACGCGGACAGGCCGTACGCCAGGCCGTAGTTCATGGCCTTGACGCGACGACGGTGCTCCGGGCCGATCTGGTCCAGCGGTATCGCGAACACTGCGGACGCGGTGGCGGCGTGGAAGTCGGCGCCGGAACGGAAAGCCTCGATCAGCGCCTCGTCCTTGGACAGGTGCGCCATGATGCGCATCTCGATCTGGCTGTAATCGGCAGTGAGCAGGCTCTCGTACCGTTCCCCCACGACGAACGCCCTGCGGATGCGCCGGCCCTCCTCGGTGCGGATCGGCACATTCTGCAGGTTGGGATCGGTGCTGGACAGACGCCCGGTGGCCGCGACCGTCTGATAGAAGGTCGTGTGGAGGCGCCCGTCGTCGCTGACCGACTTGAGCAGTCCGTCCACGGTGGACTTGAGCCTCGCGACGTCACGGTGGCGCAGCAGGTGTTCGAGCACCGGGTGCTGGGTCTGGACGTAGAGGCCCTGCAGGGCGTCTGCGTCGGTCGTGTAGCCCGTCTTGATCCTCTTCGTCTTGGGCAGCCCCAGCTCCCCGAAGAGGATCTCCTGCAGCTGCTTGGGCGAGCCGAGGTTGAATTCGCGGCCGACGACGGAGTACGCGGCCTGGGCCGCCGCCTTCACCTCGGCCGCGAAGTGGGCCTCCAGATCGGACAAGTAGTGCGTGTCGGCGCCGATGCCGGTCCGCTCCATCGTGGCGAGGACGTATGAGAGAGGCTGCTCTACCTCGACAAGCAGGCGTCGCGCACGGTCGCCATCGCGAGTGAGCTCGGCGTCGATGGCCGCCACGAGATCGAGCGTCGCCCGTGCCTGCAGCATGAGGTTCTTCTCGGCGGCGTTCTCCGCACCGAGCCCGCCGAGTCCTTCGAGCGTCAGCTGCCCGTCCTCGGGCTCCTCTACCCGCAGCTCCCGTTGCAGGTAACGCAGCGCGAGGTCGGTCAGGTCATAGGTGCGGTTGTCGGGCCGGGCGATATAGGCGGCGAGAACGGTGTCGGTGTCGAGGCCGGCGAGCCGCCACCCGTGCGCGGTGAACGCGAGCATGGCCGGCTTGGCGTCGTGGATTATCTTCGGCCGGGCGGGGTCGGCCAGCCATGCGGCGACGGCACCCTCGTCGTCGGCGTCCAGCTCAGTTGGGTCGAGCCAGGCGGCCGTCCCGTCGGCAGTGGCGACGGCGAGACCAGTCAGGGAGCCGGTACCCCGCCCGAACTTGCCCGCGACGGCCACGCCGACGGCGACACCGGCCGGGGCGTGCCGGTCCAACCAGGCGCGCACAGTTCCCGTACCAAGGACCTGGCCGGCGAGGTCGAAGCCGGACTCGGCCTCCGGCTCGACGGCCTCGAGGTATTCGTAGAGGCGGTCGCGGAGGACACGGAACTGCAATGTGTCGAAGACGCGGTGCACCGCCTCGCGGTCCCATCCCTTCCAGAGCGCGTCCTCGGGGCGCAGCGACAGCTCGAGATCGTTCACGAGCCGGTTCAGCTCGTAGTTGCGCAGCACTCCGGCGAGGTTTTCGCGCATACTGTCGCCGACCTTGCCCTTGATCTGGTCGACGTGTGCGATTACCGAGTCGAAGTCGCCGTACTGGACGATCCACTTGGCGGCGGTCTTGTCGCCAACGCCGGGGACCCCTGGGAGGTTGTCGCTGGTCTCCCCGACCATCGCGGCGATGGCGCGGTAGTGCTCCGGGCCGACGCCGTAGCGCGCGCTGACCGCGGGCGGGTCCATGCGGGCCATCTCGGAGACGCCGCGCTTCGGGTACAGCACTGTCACACCCTCAGTGACCAGCTGGAACGCGTCGCGGTCGCCGGAGCAGATCAGCACCTCCATGCCGGCGGCACGGGCCTGGGTGGCGAGCGTGGCGATCACGTCGTCCGCCTCGTACCCAACCTTCTCTACGACCGGCACCCGGAGCGCGGCGAGCACCTCCTGGACCAAGCTGACCTGGCCCTTGAAGTCGATCGGGGTCTCGTTCCGGTTCGCCTTGTACTCCGCGTACTGCTCGGTCCGGAACGACCGGCGGGAGACATCGAACGCCACGATGATGTGCGTGGGGCGCTCGTCGCGCAGCACGTTGATCAGCATGGAGGTGAAGCCGTAGACGGCATTCGTCGGCTGGCCTGTGCTGGTAGAGAAGTTCTCGACGGGCAGAGCAAAAAAAGCCCGATATGCGAGCGAATGTCCGTCGAGGAGGAGCAGGCGGGGCGCGTCCGTCACGCTCTGGACTCTAGTCCGGGGGTACGACGATTACGGCGCGCCAGGGTTGGGCAGGTTCTCCACGATGATCTTGTCGGCGACCTCTTTCATGGTCATCCGCTTGTCCATGGCGGCCCGCTGGATCCACTTGAACGCCTCGGGCTCGGTCATGCCGAACGCCGACATCAAGGTGCCCTTGGCGCGTTCGACCAGCTTGCGTGTCTCCAGGCGCTCGGAGAGGCTCGCCACCTCTCCCTCCAGGGCCTGCATCTCGGCGAACCGGGACAGCGCGATCTCAATCGCGGGGACCAGATCGCTCTTCTGGAACGGCTTGACCAGGTACGCCATCGCGCCCGCCGCCCGGGCGCGCTCGACCAGGTCGCGCTGAGAGAATGCGGTGAGGATCACGACCGGAGCGATCCGCCCGCCGGCGATCTTCTCGGCGGCCGCGAGCCCGTCCATGATCGGCATCTTGATGTCCATGATGACCAGGTCGGGACGCAACTCCTCGGCCAGCCTGCACGCGGTCTCGCCGTCACCCGCCTCGCCACAGACGTCGTAGCCCTCTTCGATCAGCATCTCACGGAGGTCGAGCCGGATCAGCGCCTCGTCCTCGGCGATGAGAACCCGGCGGCTCTGCCCCTCGGTCACGGCCTACCCTCCGGCATGATCACATTCGTGTGGTGCGTTGGTCGTGATCAGCGTAACGGGTAGGCTATTCGGGCACACGCATGTCCCCGTAGCCCAATTGGCAGCAGGCAATGGCCTCAAAATCCATACAGTGTGGGTTCGAGTCCCACCGGGGACACAGAAAATAGTCATACGCACGGTGAACGCTGTATCCGTGCACCCAACGGAGGTCTACCAGCACGCACTATCGCTGCACGCTGGCGGGGCCACGATCCCCGAGATCTCGCGCGCTGTAGGTGTTCACTACCGCACTGTCTGGGATTGGTGCCACCGTCCGCGGTCAACGCGATTGTCGACAAGTGGGGCCAGGTGCCCGCGCTGCCGACTGCCTCCTTCGACGCCTCCCGACGAGCCGGCCTACTCACTCCTTCTCGGTTTCTACCTCGGTGACGGCCACCTGCTCATGACGCAGCGTGTGCCTCTTTTGCGGGTCATGTGCGACGAGTCATACCCCGAAATCGTCGAGCGTTGCGAGAGCGCCATGCTTACGACGATGGCCGGTCGGGTTCGCCGGGCTCCGAAGGTCGGCTGCGTGTCTGTGCAGAGTTACGCGAAGCATTGGCCATGCCTCTTTCCGCAGCACGGTCCCGGCCGGAAGCACACGCGCCCGATCGAGCTGGAGCAGTGGCAGCGACAGATTGTCGAGAGACATCCGGGCGCGTTCCTTCGTGGACTGTTCCATTCAGACGGCTGCCGAGTCACCAATCGGATCGTCGTGCGCGGGCGGACCTATGAGTACCCGCGATACATGTTCACTAACAAGTCCACCGACATCATGGGCCTGTGCCAGTGGGCCCTCGACATCCTCGGCATACCGTGGCGAATGGCCCGCTCGGACAACCTGTCCGTGGCACGCCGTGAGGCGGTCGCCGCGCTCGATGTCTGGGTCGGCCCAAAAGCCTGATCGCGGCCGGGCGCACAGGGCCGGACTCGATCGCCTTCAATGCCAGCTGGCCACGACCATTGCGAGGCCGGCGACGAAGACGGTCATATACACGACGAGGTAGATGGGGTACCAGCGGCGCCACCGCCATAGGCCAGCGCCAAATAAGCCGAGCACCAACCCGCCGACGACAATGCGCACGCCACGGGCTTGCGCCGATGCCCAGAGGAAGCCGCCGAGCCCCACCTCATCCCGGCCGGCCGCCAGCCCATATACCTTGTACGGGATGCCGGACATCGCCTGGTGCCGGAGCGCCGGGGCGCCCTCGGATGCGACCTGGGCACTGGCGGTCACGTGCATTCGCGGTGTGGTCAGCGGCGCCGGCGGCGCGGCGCCGTGCGCGGCGAGTACATACATCAACGCTCCGCCGGCCAGGCTGCCGACCGCGGCGACAAGGGCTAGCCGCCCGGCCCGTCGGGGCGCGGCCAACGCTAGGACGCCCAGCACCAACTCTGGAATCAGCGGAAGCACCACCGCTTCCGCCATCGCCCAGGCGGCCACGAACAGCAGCCCTGCGGTGGAGCCGGCGAACGTCCCGACCATGTGGCGGAGCCGGGAGTCCTTGTCAACCTGACGGTGGCGCGCGGGGGCCAAGGCGAGCCGGGTTAGCGCGGTCCGCGCCGCGGGCATGTCACTCGTCGGCGAGCCGATGCGCACAGTCACCCGGGCCGGATGAAGCCGGCCGTGCACGGGCAACAGTTCATGGGTACCGGCTATGCCCACCGGTACCAGGTCGACGCCGGCGCTGGTGGCCAATCGCTGGGCGCCGGAGTGGAACTCGCCGATGGATCCGTCGCGGCTGCGGGTGCCTTCGGGGTACACGATGACGTCGTGACCAGCGGCCAGCAGCTCGGCGGCCGCCGCCAGGTCGGCGCAGCCCCCGCCAGACCGGCGAACTGGGAATCCACCCATCAGCCGGCAGGCCAGGGACCGGACCGGTCGGCCGAACCAGTAGTCCGCTGCGGCCGCCACGACCGGACGGCGTCGAGCGGGCAGCGCGGCGAAGAGGGCGACCGTGTCCGCGTGCGAGGCGTGGTTAGCGACCAGCACGCATGCGCGGTCCGGTAGATGGCCCTCCACGCGCAGACCGCCAGTACCGGACAGGGTCAGCCGACATAGGGCTCGGCGAACGACGGCAAGGGCCACGCCGGCGGTCACAGGGGAGGTCGCGGCGGGGGTCATGAGAGCGGCGGTCATGAGAGCACCACCGCGAAGGCCAGCGCCACCAGCAGCGAGTCGACCCGATCCAGCAGGCCCCCGAAGCCGGGGAGCCAGTTGCCGGCGTCCTTGACCCCAGCTCCGCGTTTGACCATCGACTCGACGAGGTCGCCCAGCGGAGCCCCAACGACGACGGCGACCGCTAGCGGCGGCGTGAGCGCACCGAGCAGGGCGAGCGTGCCGAGACCGGCGAGCCCGCCGACTATCGCGCCGCTCCATCGCTTCTCCGGTGACATCGGCGAAAGCCGGGGACCACCGAGCAGGCGACCGCCGCAGAAAGCCGCGACGTCGGCCACGGATACGGCGAAGAACAACGGCAACGCAGCCGGCCCGAGCAGTACCAGCCCAGTCAACGCGGCCAACCATACGACGCCGAACACCCCCAGGCCGGCGCGCCGGAAGCCATCGGCGGTGTCGCGGCCGAGCAGGGGTACGACGGCGACGGCCACCAACGCGACCATGAATAGCTGAGGCAGGGCCGATGGCAGGAGCCACGCGAACACGGCGAGGGCGGCGACCATCGCCGCGATCACCGCGCGATCGAACACCGGTAGGCGGGCCAGCCGCCCGTACTCCACCGCGCACACCACACCGACACCCGCGGCGAGCGCCGCCGATCCGGGTGCGCCGAGATACAGCGCCACACCGACCACCGGCGCCGTCACGGCCCAGACGCACCATCGCAGGATCAGTTCTCGGCGGCGCGTTAGCCACACGCCGACGCCGCCGATACCCAGGGCGCTCGCGACGAACGGCGCCGTCTCCAGCACGGTGATCATGACTGCCTCGCCAGTAGTGAGTGGACCCGGCGAAGCCGCATCGCGGCGGTAAGCGCCGAGCCGGCGGCCAGAACCAGCAGGAGCGGCGTCGCCCAGCCGGTCGCCGCGATCGCGACCAGAATCAGGCAGCGTTCGGTCTTTCCCACCGGCCCGCCCTGGACGCGGGCCGCGCCGGCTGCGGCGCCAGCCAGCGACACCCACGACGGCGCGGTGGCCGCGAGCGCGGTCAACCCGACCACAGCCGGCGGCGCCAGCGCCAGCGCTCCGGCCAGGACGGCGAATTCGGCGAGCCGATCGCCCAGCTCGTTGACGACAGTGCCGAAGCGGGTGCTGCGGCCGCTGTCGCGAGCTACCCCACCATCGAGGTTGGCGCAGGCGAGGCGTGCGGCCAGAAGCAGGCCGACCGTGGCGGCGGCGACCGGTCCCGCTGGTAGCACGGCCAGGCCGACCCCAGCCAGGGCGCCGAACGCCACACCCCCGATAGTCAGCGCGGCGGGCGGCACCCGGTGAGTCACCAACGTCTGACGCAGTCCGCCCAACCGCGCGGCGTACCACGGCTTCAACGCGTACAGGCCATTCATGACCCTCACCATGGCTGCGAGCGAAGCGGCACGCGTGAGCGCCGACGCTCGATCTGCATGAGTACAGCTACTCAGGCGTCGGGGTTGCGACCCCGCTCCGCACAAAGAATTGCCATGTTCTCAGCTGACAGGGTCGACCTCGACCCGGCATTCGGGCCGCTCACGCGCGATCGGTCGGACGCTTCGGCCGATCCCGCGCAGCACGGAGTCCTCGACGTGGACACCGTATACCCACAGGCGAAATCGGGGAGTCTCCTCATCCGAGGGGCACAGCACCTGTGAGCGGATCTGTCCATTGGGGACGTACTCGACGCCGCCGCGATCGCGGAGCACCACCGTGTGCACATCGTCTACGAGAACGACGTGACCACGCAAATATGTTGGCGGCGAGCCGGCGGGGCCCGCGACAACCACGTTCAACGGCAGGACCGGGGTTGTCATGAAAGGCCACACTGCCAACAGAGTCAGCGCCGCAACAGCTCCGTGGGCAGTGATGGCGAACGGCCGGACGAGGAAGGTCGCGATCGGACCCGCAATGGCCAGGGCAAGCAGCACCGGCGCCAGTAGCAGACCCACCACGACGACCTCATCCCGGTTGTACGCGAGACTGATCGTGGGCCACAAGACGACGCTGTACACGACGAGCGCGAGCAGGGCGGCCAGCAGCCGCAGCCACCGTCTGGGCTGCCGCCACGGACTGATCTGGAACGCGGCGCAGGCGGCGAGCAACAGTAACGGCAGGAAGAGAATCTCCCAAGTGAGTGCGCCGAGAAGGAAGCATCCGATCGTCAGCCATGGTGGAGCGGCGGCCCGCCAGCGAGCGAAGAGCCACCGCGGAAGCGTATCCCGGCCGCCGGTCGCCGCTTCGTTGGCCAGGAGGACGCCACCAACGGCGAAGACAGCGACCAGAACGGTGGCGGCGAGCCACGAGGCCGTGACCACAAACGCCGCAATGAGATTGATCGGGTCCACATTGGCAACCAGAAGCAGGGTGGTCTGCAACTCGCCACCCGCCTCGACCCACAACCGCAACACCGAGAGTACGAGCGGTGCACCGACGATGAGGGTCCAGAACGCCTGCCGATCTGGCCAATCGGGCAAGTGCCGCGCGCTGGCCGGAGGTGAGGCGGCTGGCTCCGGGTCCACGGACGGGTCGGCCGTGCTAGCGCCGGCCACGGCCCCGGACCCTTCCCCGTACCCTCCGAACCACCGCATCCTTGGGCGCCTTCGGCGCCGCCAGGTTGACGGCCCGGGGCGAGGTCCTGTCGGTGATGTCCATGAGGTCGGGCGCGTTCTTGGGTACCGGTTGTGTCTTGGCTCCGAGCACCGGCGCGAGGTTGCGGTTGTAGGCCACCTGCCATCTGCTGTTCTTTCCCTGCTTGTAATTCTCCACAAGGATGTCGCCGACGAGGCCTTCGAGCCAGGTATCGCCATATGGCAGACCGATGCCAAGCTCCTCGCTGACGTCCCAGCCCATGTCCACGACGACGAACTTCCCTTTGTACATGTCCATGAACCCGGCGAGAATTGTTGCGTCAGTGCTGAGGGCGTCGGTCTCATCGTGCTGTATGGCGTCGATGCACTCCCGGTTCGTACTTCGAACATCGAGATTCGTGAAACCCTCGCGTAACAGCCGCTCCTTCGAGGTCGAGCTGTTGATGACGCACACCCGATGTTTTTTGAGGTCAGAGACCGTCTTGATGGTGTCGGCCTTCTCCGCCGGAATGAGCACCTGCTGACGGACGGCAAGATAGGGCCCGGCGAAGGCGACCACCTTCTTGCGCTCCTCCGTGATCGAAAAGCTCGCCACCACAAGCTGGACGGCACCCTCCTGCAGCGCCGACTGACGCTGCGGCGTCGTCACGGGAGTCAGCTCGATCTGGTAACCCAGACCCTCAGCGATAATCTTGGCGATCTCGATGTCGAACCCGTTGTACTGGCCGGTCTGCGGATCCCTCAGGCCCATCAGCGGCTGGTCACCTTGGACGCCGACCTTGAGCGTCGTCTTACCCCGCAGCGTGGGTGACTGGCTGCGCCAGTACTGCACCGTGTTGGTCGACTCAGACTCCACGCAGGAGCTTGCCGCACCAGCCACGGCCATACTCAGGATCACCGCGACCGAGGTCGCGACGACGTGAAGTCTGTGTCGGGGCACCGAGGCGCCATCTGGCATGCTCACTCCCTAAACTAGGACACGGTGGGGCATGGTTCAGATCACACGATCCACACAACCCCCTGGTCGTCCCCACCGCGCCGCCGCTACCCCGCACACCACCCTCACCGGTCCACCCGTGGGACCGATGCCCGTCAGTGTCTCGCGGAACACTACCCGGGCGCAACAGTGCATTCCCCTGCATGGATTTCAGTGATCGGAAACGGCTTCGCAACTCCGTCGAGGGTCCGCTGCCAGTGACATCGGGCCAACCGCGAGGGAGGATGGCGTTGAGCGCCGGGGTGCCGAGGAGGTCGCGATGACAGTGCTGTCGTACGCCAACGGATCCTCGACCGAACCTCTGCTCGGTGAGACGATCGGGTCCAACCTTCTCCGGACCGGCGGCCGCTTCCCCGACCGGGAGGTGCTCGTCGACGTGCCGAGCGGGCGCCGCTGGACGTACGCGACCTTCGCCGCCGAGACCGAAACCCTCGCCCGAGCGTTTCTCGCCCTCGGCGTTGAGAAGGGCGAGCGGATCGGCATCTGGGCACCGAACCTGCCCGAGTGGATGCTGGTGCAGTATGCGAGCGCCCGGGTCGGCGCCATTCTTGTCAACATCAACCCGGCGTATCGCACGCATGAGCTCGCCTATGTGCTGCGGCAGGCGGGCATCCGCACGCTGGTCGCCGCCGAGAGCTTCAAGACCTCGGACTACCGCGCCATGATCTCGCAGGTCCGCACGGACTGCCCCGATCTGCGTGAGGTGGTCTACATCGGTACGCCGGACTGGGACACTCTCGTCGGCAGGGCCTCCGATGTGGACTCCGCGGCCCTCCTTGGTCGTGAGCAGTCGCTGAGCTTCGACGACCCGATCAACATCCAGTACACCTCCGGCACGACGGGCTTCCCCAAGGGTGCCACGCTGTCGCACCACAACATCCTCAACAACGGGTACTTCGTCGCCCGCACCCAACGCTGGACCGAACAGGACCGAGTCTGTGTACCGGTGCCGTTCTACCACTGCTTCGGCATGGTGATGGGCAACCTCGGCACCACTTCTCACGGCGCCTGCGTTGTCATCCCTGCCCCGGCCTTCGACCCTAACGCCACCCTCGCCGCGGTACAGCAGGAACGGTGCACCGTCCTCTATGGCGTGCCGACCATGTTCATCGCCGAACTCGCCGACCCCGGGTTCACCACCTTCGACCTGTCGAGTCTGCGGACCGGTGTGATGGCCGGCTCTCCATGTCCCATCGAGGTGATGAAGCGGGTCATCACCGAGATGGGGATGGCCGACGTGACCATCTGCTACGGCATGACGGAGACATCACCGGTCTCGACGCAGACCACCCCCGACGATGACCTGGAGCGTCGGGTGTCCACTGTGGGCGCCGTTCATCCGCACGTCGAGGTGAAGATAACCGACCCAAGTACGGGTATGACCCTCCCCCGCGGAGAGCCTGGAGAGTTCTGCACCCGCGGCTACTCGGTGATGCTCGGCTACTGGAACATGCCGGAGAAGACGGCCGATGCGGTGGACTCGGCCCGGTGGATGCACACAGGAGACCTCGCCGTGATGGACCAGGCCGGCTACCTCAACATCGTCGGCCGGATCAAGGACATGGTCATCCGGGGCGGCGAGAACATCTACCCCCGCGAGATCGAGGAATTCCTCTACACCCACCCCGACGTCGTCGACGCCCAGGTGATCGGTGTCCCGGACGCGAAGTACGGCGAAGAGCTGATGGCCTGGGTAAAGCTGCGCGAAGGAGCGACCAGGCTCACCGCCGAGAGCCTGCGCGAGTTCTGTACGGGCCGGCTCGCGCACTACAAGATTCCGCGCTACGTGAAGGTCGTCGACGCCTTCCCGATGACCGTCACCGGCAAGATCCGCAAGGTCGAGATGCGGGAGGTATCCATCGGCGAACTCGGCCTTGCCGACGTCGCCAACACCCGAACAGCGTGACCCGTTACTCACGTGCCAGCGTGTGGGACTGAGGACGGAACCCCGACCGCGCGGTGGAGTCCGAATGGCTGATCTGGGCCGTCGTCGGCACACTTCTCGGCGCACTCAGCGGATCCGCGTTCGGCAGCGGTGTCGCGCGGCGCCGAGACGTCAACGCCATAGAGCGCGTCCCGTCCTGGCGGGTCCTACCCGCGGTGGCCCTCGTCGTGCTGCTCGCCGCTGCCGCAGTCGCCCTTTCGCGGGTATTTGTCGGAGAGGGGCTCAGTTGGCGCGGCATCGCCTTCGCTTGTCTCGCAGTCGTGGGGGCCTTGCCCGCCGGTGCCGCGCTAGCAGCGATACGTGCACTGGCTCTGCACGGCCTGTCCGGCAGCGCGGGTCGTCAGCTGGCCGGGTTGTTGAAGCTGCGCCGGCTACTAACCCGACTGCTCTCCATTCTCGGCACGCTGGTCGTCGTGCTCACCCTCGTCAACGCGGCCGGGATCGGCTGGGGCAGCACGGGACGCATCACCGCGACCGCCCCCGTCTTTGTGGGGGTAGCCTCGACCATTCTCGTCGGGCTGATGTACATCCCGACCGCTTCATTGCTGCGTAGACGCTGCGCCGCATATGTGGACGAGCACTTCGACCTCGTCGACGTCGACCGGGCCGGGCTCGCGGAAGCCGCCCACGAGCGAGCGAGGGTGGAGGCGATCCTCGGCGTCGACCGGACCACGCTTGGCGAGATCCAAGCAGGTCTGGTGATCATCACGCCGGTGCTGGCCAGCGCCGCAGCCGCCCTGTTGCCCGAGTTCTGACGTAGCACCGCACGTCGCGGTGAGCTACCATCCGCGCGGGCCGACTCGTTCGTGACCGACAACTCTATCTCGTACGCTTGCTGCGTGGCGACTGCCCGAGACGGCCCACCGACGGACGTGACGCTGCGTCTTGCTGGCGTCTTCACGGTGCTGCGCGATGGAAGGCCGGACTCCGCGGCCGGGCTCGGCAGCCGCAAGGCAAGAGCCCTGCTCAAGCTGCTCGCCGTCGAGCGAGGCCACCACGTCCCGGTCGATCGGTTGGTCGACATCCTGTGGGACGCACACCCCCCGGCACGGCCAGCGGAGAATGTCGCAACCCTGGTGAGCCGACTTCGTGCCGCGCTCGGGTCGGGAGCGATCCTCGGCGGCCGAGACGGCTATCGGCTCGGTGATCCACCCGCGATACTGGTCGATCTCGACGAGGCGGCGGCCCATCTGGCCGAGGCAGAGCGGCGATTGGCCGACGGAGAGCTTGCGTTCGCCTCGCTTGCGGCGGGACGGGCGCTGCAGTTGCTGGGCGACGGCTCTGCCCTGGCCGACGAGGCATACGCCGAGTGGGCCGAACCAGCCCGGATCGAGTTGGCCGATCTGGCCCGGCGGGCGCGCCACGCCGCGGCCGAGGCCGCGAACCGCTCCGGCGACCACGCTGAGGCGGTGACGATCGCTGGGAAGGCGGTCGAGGCCGATCCGTTCGATGAGGTCGCCTGCAGGTTGCTGATGCGAGCCCACGCGGGCCGCGGCGAGCCCGCAAGGGCCGTCGCTGCGTACGAACGGCTGCGCGCGATCCTCGCCTTCGAACTTGGCACCGATCCGGCGCCAGACACTCGGGCGTTGCACGTGTCGATTCTGCGGGAGGAACCGGCGCCGCCCGAGCACACGACACCCAAGTCAGCGACGAAACACGCCGGGCGGACCGAACTCGCCGGCCGGGAGTCCGAGCAACGCCAGCTCGACGCGGTGTGGGCGAAGGCAGTCAGCGGACAGTCGGCGATCGTACTCGTCACGGGCGAGGCCGGCATTGGCAAGACGAAGCTGGCTACGCACACGATTGAGTGGGCCGAGCAGCTCGGCGCGACGATCATGCGGGCGCGGTGCTATGACGCGGAACGGTCACTGTTCCTGCAACCCATGGCCGAGATGCTGGCCGACCGGACGGCCAGAATGTCGCTTCCAGAGCTCACCGTGCTCGTCGGAGACCGCGCCGCCGCGCTCGCTGCTCTGGTGCCGGCCGTGACCAGGCTCGGCGGACCGGCTGCCGTGGGCGGCGGTCACGCCGAGGTCCAGCGCCGGATGGTGTTCGAGGCCGTCGCCGGGCTGCTGCGCGACCTGACCGAGCGCACACCCGTGCTGGTATTCATAGACGATCTCCACAGCTCTGGGCTGTCTACTGTGGAACTCTTGCACTACCTCGGCCGTACTCTCTCCTCTGCTCGGCTTCTCGTGGTTGCGACCGTGCGGGTCGAGGAGGGTGAGCAAGCCCTGCGCATGCTGGAGGATGTCGCCATTCGGCTGGACCTCGGCCGCCTGCCGGCCGAAGCGGTGCGACAACTGGCCGCGGCGGCCGGCCACGCCGAAATGGCCGAGCAGATCGAGCGCCAGACCCGGGGTCACGCGCTGTACGTCATGGAGACCCTGCGCGGGCTCGCCGCCGGGGAGACCGGGGTGCCGAAATCGTTACAGGCGGCCGTCCTGGCCCGAGTACACCGCGCCGGCGAGTCCGTTGAGGGGCTACTGCGGACCGCATCCGTGGTGGGCGCCACCCTTGACCCCGTCGTCCTTGCCCGCCTCACAAGCCAGACCACCCACACGGTGGCCCGCCAGTGTGAGCAGGCGCTCGCCGCCCGCCTACTCCTCGTCGCCGGCCGCGCGTACGAGTTCGCCAACGACCTGATCCGTGAGGTGCTGTACGCGACCACTCCCGAGCCGACCCGGGTGGCGTACCACCTGCGCGCGGCCGAGTTGCTTGACGGCCATCCCGAGGCCGTCGCGGAGCACGCCGCGGCGGCCGGCGACTGGCACCGCGCCGGCAGAGCCTTCCTTGTCGCCGGCGAGGAGGCGACGCGCCGGTTCGCCGCTGGCGATGCGCATACCCTGCTCGACCGGGCCCTCGCCGCGGCGCGGAACACGGGTGCGACGTCATACACCGCGGTCGACCGGGAGCTGATCGGACGGATCCACGTGGCGCGGGGACGGGTGCGGGAGATCCTCACGCATTACGACCTCGCCCTGTCGGATCTGCGCGATGCCGTCGAGGCCGCGCGGGACGCCGGCGACCGGCGCCTGGAGATGATCGCGCTGCGGGAATTGGCCGGTGACGTGCCGGTGGCACTCGGCCTACCCATCGGTGAGTGTGTCGAGCACCTGCAGAGTGGGCTCCGCATCGCTGAGGCCCTCGGCGATCGTGGCGTCGAGGCTTCGCTGCTAGGCCGACTCGCTGTCCTGGCGGCGAATCAGCTCCGCCTGAGCGACGCAGTCGAGTACGGCCTGCGGGGCGTCGCCGCCGGCCGCGGGTCCGGCGACGACCGCGCCCTCGCAGCCGGACTCGACGGGCTGAAGACGGCGTACTTCTTCCTCGGGGAGATCGGCCCGTTGGACGCCGTCACCGAGGAGCTGGAGCCGCTCGCGCGCCGACTCGGTGACCTGTGGCGCCTGCAGTGGACAATGTTTGAGTCCGCCTTCGCGCCCTACGCTAGAGGCGATTGGGAAGCCGCCAGCACACGTATGGAGTCGGCGCTCGAGGTTAACCGCCGAAGCGGATACGCAGCATACGAGGCCTGGTTCGTCGCCCATCTCGGTCGCCTGGAGCAGCTCCGTGGCCGTGACGAGGTCGCGCTGGCGCTCGGCCGACGCTCGGTCGAGGTTGCCGGCGGCACCCGCCATCCTTGGTGGCAGGCGACCACCCACACACTGCTCGCGGCGACGCTGCTCGAGCAGGGCGAGACCGAGGCCGCCGTCACGCTGCTACACCGAGCCCGGGAGGTGGGCATCGCCGGGGCGCAGGCCCACCTGTCGCTGTGCACGGCTCTCCTGGCGGAGGCCACGGGCTCTAGGGATGTGCTCGACGAGGCCGACGCCCTGCTACGGAAGGTGGTCGCACCTGATGGCGGGGCCTGGCTCTTCGGCGCCGACGCCTACCTCGCGGCCGCGCGTGCGTGGCTCGGCCTTAGCGAGCCACGTCGGGCGCGAGACGTTATCCGGCCGATGCTCGACGCGGCGCGACGGGTGCCGTGGGTCGCGGCGTACGCCGACGGTCTGCTCGTCGACGGCCGCGCCCGGCTCGCGCTCACGGACCCAGGGGCGCTCGACCAGATCGCCGAGTCGGCGGCGCTCGCCGAGCGGCACGGACTACCCCATGTGGCTCGCGAGGCGCGGACCGCCCTTCACGGCGATGGCTAACCGTCGGATCAGAGCAGCTCACCGATGCGCGCGGCGGCCCGGGCCGCGCCGTCGGTCTCGACTGGTCGTAGTCGACCGTCCGGCCCAACTCGGCCACGATCGCCTCAGCCACGATGTCGGGATCCATCTCCGCGTAATCCATACACCGGCCGGCACCGTGGCGTTCGAGCCGATGGCGCACATGAAGGTTCTGCTCGAAATGGTTGCGCAGCGGCACGTAGATGAACGGGCGGCGGGCCGCGGTGAGCTCCATCGTCGTCGTCAGCCCGCCCTGCACGATGGCGATATCGCACGCCGCGAGGTGACGATGCAGATCGGGGACGAAGCCTTGGACCTCAACACCGGGCATCGCCGGAAGCGAGGCCGGATCGATGCGGGGCCCCGTCACCACAATCATCCGTAGACCGTCAATCCGGCGGGCCGCCGCCGGATACGCCGTCATCACGCGGCGCAACAGATGTCCGCCGACGCCGGAGCCGCCGACGCTGACGACGCAGACCCGCTCGCCATCGGAGTAGCCCAACGCCGCCCGTACGCGGGCCCGGTCATCTACATCGGACGGCGGGAAGCCGGTCACATATCCGGTGAAGTCGAAGTTCCGGTTGGCCCATTCCCGGATCAGCGGAAGACCCGGGCCGAACTCTGCGGGCACCACGTCCTCCGGGTTGCCGACGAAGAGCGCGCGGTCGCGCATCCGGGGAAAACGGGCAATCTGCTCGACCATCTCGGCGTTGTAGTCGGCTGTCAGCGCCGCTTCGGCATCGCCACCGGACGCCATCGGCAGCCAACCGACGAAGTCCGTCATCCACACGTATGCCGAACGCTTGAGTTCCGGATTCTCATGCAGGAAGTAGTCGACATCCCAGGCCTCGTCGCCGATCCACACGTCGTAGTGCTCGTCGCTGACGAGGTCGTCGAAGACCATGAAGTTGGCCAGAAGGATCTCGTCCATCCGGCGGATCGCCTGGAATGCGTGCAGGTCGTGCTCACCGGACTCGCTTTCGACGTGTGCCGACTCGCTGGCGAGCCAGGCCGAGGCCGGGTGGACGTGTTCGCCGTGCCGTTCAAGCAACTCGGTGACCGGATGCTGAGCCAGCCAGTCGATCTGCAGATCTGGGTGGAGCCGACGCAGCTCGTCAGCGATGGCGATATCGCGTCTGGCGTGGCCGAGGCCGATCGGCGAGGAGAGATACAGGGCACGCCTGCGACGATCCAGCGGCCGCGTCCACCGCCGGCGCGGTTGCTTCGTCGACACGAGTGCGGTGGCGAACTCCCGGATCCACCGGTTGACCGCAACCGGTTCGCGGGCGGCGAGAATGTGGCCGCCACCCGACACGGTGATCATCTCGCCGCCGGTCAACTCGGCGAATCGTTGGCCAAACGCATGCGGGATGCACTGATCCGACTCTCCATGGATCACGAGCACTGGGCAGCTGACCGAACGGAGTAACCTCTCCGTGGCGGCGCGGTCATCGACGTACCATTGCCCGGCCTCGGTCGTGATCAACGTCTCTGGGGTTATTTGCAAGCCCCAGCCGACTGCGTCCTCCCGTTGCTTACTCGAGTGGGGCTCGCTGATCAGTGTGGCGAAGTAGAAGTCCAGGAACTCCCGGTAGTTGTGTAGCCAGAAATGGCGGTTGTACTTCGCCCAACCCTGCGGGTTGTCCGGGACGGATTCGAAATCACTTTCGAGCTCCGGCAGTGGGAGACCCAGGTCGAACGCAATGGGTGAGAGCGCCACGAGCCCTTGAACCCGGTCCGGATAGCGGCTCGCGGCAATGGCCCCCCACCACGCACCGGAACACAGACCAACGACCACGGCGCGTTCCTGCCCCACGGCATCGAGGACGGCAATGAGATCGTCGACATACTCGACGTCTGCGTACGCGTCCTCAGTCTCTGGACGGTCCGAGCGCCCGTTGCCGCGGGGATCGACTGTGATGACTCGGAAATGCCGCGCGAGGTAAGGCACCTGTGCCTTCCACAGCCGCGAGTCCACGATCGCCCACGTCGGCGCGAGGAGGATGGTCGGCTCGCCAGGCCCGTACACCTCGTAGCCGATCTTGACACCGGCGCGGTCAACAAAACCCTGGACGTCCGCTGAGATAGCCCGCATCGTCGCCCCCTCACCTCGGCCCGCTGAGAACCATCGTCGCTCCCCACATTGCAGTCGGATTGCAACGGGGACGCAAACGGCCCGACGAGGCTGCGGGGTCAGAAGTCCACCAGCACGTCGTGATCCAAGGAGAGGCCATCATGAGCATCGACCAGGACAAGCTGAACGAGTTTCTGGGACGGTTCGTCGGGGATCTCGGGGCGACCGTGGCCGCCGGCAGCGTGGTCATCGGCGACCGGTTAGGGCTCTATCGCGCCCTGTCGGAGGAGCCGGCCCGAGCCGATGAGCTCGCCCGGCGGACGGGCACTGACCCTCGCTACATCACCGAATGGCTCCGCGGGCAAGCGGCCGGCGGCTACGTCGCCTATGACGCGAACACCGAACTCTTCTCCCTCACGGAGGAACAAGCGTTCGCCCTGGCCGACCCTGACGGCGTCGTCTACATGCCGGGGGCATTCATGCTCGCACTCGGGGCGCTGGAAGCCGAACGAGCGATCACCGACAATTTCCGCTCGGGCGCAGGATTCGGCTGGCACGAGCAGACCGATAACGTCCACGTAGGCTGCGAGAAATTCTTCCGGCCGGGCTACGTCGCCAACCTTGTGCCCAGCTGGATCCCCGCGCTGGATGGCGTGGAGTCCAAGTTGCGGGCGGGCGCCAAGGTCGCCGATGTCGGTTGCGGCCTCGGCGCGTCCACCGTGCTGATGGCTAGCGAGTTCCCTTCCTCGTCCATCGCCGGATCGGACTACCACGCCGGTTCGATCGACCTCGCACGAAAGAACGCAACCGAGGCGGGCGTCACCGACCGCGTCACCTTCGAGGTCGCCGGCGCGCAGAACTTTGCCGGTACGGACTACGACCTCGTGACCACATTCGACTGCCTGCACGACATGGGCGACCCGCTCGGCGCCGCGAGGCATATCCGGGACGCACTCGCACCCGACGGGACGTGGTTGATTGTGGAGCCGTTCGCCGGTGACACGGTGGCCGAGAATCTCAACCCGGTCGGGCGCGTCTACTACTCGTTCTCGACCCTGCTCTGCGTACCGAGCGCTTTGTCGCAGCCGGGCGGGTATTCGCTCGGCGCGCAGGCCGGGGAGGCGGCAATCCGGCAGGTCGTCACGGATGCCGGGTTCACCCGGTTCCGCCGGGCCGCCGAGACTCCCTTCAACCTTGTGTTCGAGGCCCGGCGCTGAGGTACGCCCAGGCGCCTGCGGTGCGGCCCGGTGCGGCCCGGTGCGGCCCGGTGCGGCACGGTGCGGCCGGTCCGGCAGTGTTGGGCCGGCGCTGTCGGGCCGGCGCTGTCCGGCCGGCCGGCCGGCGTAGCGTATTCGCATCGGCGGCACTCGCACCGCCCGGCCAATAGGGGTTCGTCATGGCGCTCGTCGACCTGTACCGCCGCAGCGTGGAGAACTTTGCGGACCGGGTCAAGCAGATAAGGCCAGACCAGTGGGCCGCACCGACACCCTGTGCGGATTGGGACGTGCGGGCCCTGGTCAACCACGTCGTCTCGGAGCAGCTCTGGTCCGTACCGCTCTTCGCTGGTGCCACCATCGCCGAGGTCGGCGACCGCTTCGACGGCGACCTGCTTGGCGACGACCCCGTCGCGAACTCAACCGAAGCCGCGGAGGATGCGCGGGCCGTGGTCAGCGAGACCGGCGCGATGGACCGTACGGTTCATCTGTCCTTTGGAGACACACCCGCGACGGAGTACGTGAATCAGCTCTTCGCCGACCACCTGATCCACGGTTGGGATGTCGCGGCGGCGATAGGAGCCGACCGTACGATCGATCCCGAATCCGTTCAGGCGTGTCTCGAGTGGTTCGCCGACCGGGAGGACCTTTATCGCGGCGGCGGAGCGATCGGACCCCGGGTCGACCTACCCGCGGACGCGAGCGACCAGGATCGGCTCCTCGCCGGCTTTGGCCGCGACCCGAAACGGTAGCGCTTCGCCACGGCCGTTCGTAGCTGGGGCGCGCCCGGATTGCTCGGTGAGACCAATCAGACAGCGAGGCACCTAACCCCACCTCCACCTCCGAACACCCACTGACGGCGCCCGGGAGTGTCCCGGTCATCGCGCCGTGAGTTTCCCAGTGGGCGGAGGAAAGACATGAGAGCCACCGCACTATCCATGACCTCGCCGCGTGGCGGGGCGCTGAGCCGGAGGCGCCGGGCGGGGCTGATCCTCGCGGCCGGTTGCGTCGCCGCGGCGAGCCTCTATGGGCTGGGGCCCGGTGGCGCGACCGCGTCGAGCCACCGGGAGGCCCCACTCGTGGCGGCGGATCCGGCCATCGACAACACCGACCTGTACGCGTTTGTGAGCCCCGAACGGCGGGACTACGTCACGTTCATCGCGAACTGGCAGCCGTTCTCCGAGCCCAACGGCGGGCCGAACTTCTACCCGTTCGCCACCGACGCCAGGTACAACATCAACGTCGACAGCAACGGCGACGCCAGGCCGGACGCCATCTTCCGGTGGACGTTTAAGAACATCGACAACCGCGGCAACAGCACGTTCCTCTACAACAACGGACCGGTCACGTCCATCAAGGACGAGAACCTGCTGTTCCGCCAGGTCTACACGCTCGAGACGTCCTTCAACGGCAAGCCGTTCGTCACCCGCATCACCGATGCCCCGGTGGCGCCGTCACGGGTCGGGCCGGCATCGATGCCGGACTACCAGAAGCTCCGCGACGAGGCCGTCATCACCTTCCCGGGCGGCTGGAAGGGCTACGCGGGCCAGGCCGACGACCCGTTCTTCCTGGACCTGCGCGTCTTTGACCTGCTCTACGGCGGTGACCTCAGCGAGGTCGGTCAGGACACCCTGGCCGGCTACAACGTGAACACCATCGCGCTGCAGGTTCCCTTCACCGACGTCGCCTTGAACGAAGACCCGAAGCGCAACCCGGTCATCGGCGTGTGGTCCACCACCGAGCGCCGGCAGGTTCGCATGGCCGACGGCTCGTCGTCCGGCGGCTGGGCGCAGGTGTCGCGCCTCGGCCAGCCGCTCGTCAACGAGGTGGTCATCCCCAGTGGACTCAAGGACGCCTTCAACTCCCTGAGCCCGGACAAGGACGCCACGATACCGGCCGTCGTCAAGCGGGTCACCGAACCCGAGGTGCCTAAGCTCATCGAGGCCATCTACAAGCTGAAGGCTCCGGCGACGCCGCGCAATGACCTCGTGGAGATCTTCCTGACCGGCATCACCACGAAGGCGAACGGGCCGATCAAGGCAGACCTCAATTCGCAGCTCAACAACGCCGACGTAAATCCGAAGAAGTTCCAACCGTCGGAGATGCTGCGGCTCAACCTGATGGTGCCGGTGGCGGACAGCCCCAACCGGCTCGGCGTGCTCGCCCAGGATCTGCAAGGATTCCCGAACGGCAGGCGGCTCACCGATGACGTTGTCGACATCGGGCTGCAGGCGCTGGAGGGTGCGGCGCTGACCGGCAAGCTGGTCGATGCCATCGCCACCGGCGACAAGGTCGATGCGAACGACAACGCCTTCACCGGTGAGTTCCCGTACCTCGCGCTGCCCAACGGCGTCGGCGTCAACACGCTGGCCAAGGACAGCGGTGCGGGGGCCGGGGCGCCCGCGCCCTCAGCGCCAGCCGAGCCCTCGACGAAGCCCACGGCCATGATCGGAACAAGCAGCGACTGGGTGCCGGTCATGTCCATCGGCGCGGCTGCCGCTGTCGGTATCGGTGCGATCTTCTTCACCATCTGGTGGCGGCGGCGCAACCGGATCGTTCCGACCGCACACCCGGATTCCACCGCCGAGATGTAGCTCCTCGATGAACAGGCACGCCGGTCGACCTCGACGGTCGGCCGGCGTGCCCGGGAACAAGCCCACGCTCCTGGAGGACGCCATGAGAAGGTTGATCGGCACTCCGCTCCGCATCGGTGCGGTCGCCCTGGCGATCGCACTCGCCCTCGTCCTCCTCGGTGGTATGTTGGGCCGCGCGCCTGAAGCGCCGCAAATCGCCGCGGAGCCCGCGGCAGTCACACCCGTGGACCGCCTCGAGCAGATGATTCAGCGGTCGCAGGAGCGACTGCGCCGGGTACCCGGGGACTGGCACACGTGGGCTTCGCTCGGGATGGCCTACCTGGAGCGCGCCCGGATCACCGCCGACCCCACGTACTATCCCAAGGCCGAGGAGGCGGTGCGACGCTCCCTCGCCGTAAAGCCCGACGGGAATACCGATGCGCTGGTCGCGCAGGGTGCGCTCGCCAACGCGCGCCACAACTTCGCCGCGGCTCGCCGTTACGCCCTGGCCGCCATCAAGACCAACGGCTACCACGCCGACGCCTACGGCGTCCTCACCGACGCCGAGACGCAGCTCGGCAATGCCGGCGCCGCCACTGCGGCGGTGCAACGCCTGCTCGACCTGCGCCCCGGGCTGTCCGCCTATGCCCGCGCCTCGTACGACCTGGAACAGCGTGGCCTCACCGACCAGGCGAGCGACCTGATGCGCCGTGCGCTCGTCGCCGCGGTGGACCGTCACGACATCGCGTTCTGCCGCAACCAGCTCGGCGATCTCGCACTCAGCGCCGGCGACCTCGCCGCCGCCGATGCCGAGTACGCCGCCGGGCTCGCCGCGGAACCGTCGTCGGTCGCACTCCAGCGTGGCCGCGCGCGGGTGGCAGCGATGAGCGGTCGTACGGAGGAGGCGCTGTCCGCGTACGCCGCGCTCACCCGCCGGGCCCCAACGCCGAGCTACCTCATCGAGTACGCCGACCTGCTGCGCTCGGCCGGTCGCGAGGCCGACGCCCATTCCCAGCTTCGGCTGGCGACCGCCGCGCACCAGCTCTTCACCGGCAACGGAGGCGTGGACGGACTCACCGGAGCCGCGCTGGCCGAGGCGTCGGGGCAACCGACCCGCGCCCTGCGAGAAGCACAGGCGGAATGGGCGCGCCGCAAGCACGCCGACGTCGCCGACACACTCGGGTGGGCGCTGCATCTGTCCAACCGGGACACCGAGGCCCTTGCCTACGCCCGCCGCGCGAACACGACCGGTGCACGCTCGGCGATCTACGCCTACCACCTCGGAATGATCGAGCTCGCCCTCGGCGACCGGGCCACGGCCCGGCACCACCTCACCGCGGCTCTCCAGATCAACCCGCACTTTTCTCCACTCGACGCGCCGGCCGCGCGGCAGGCGCTGGCGAACCTGGGGTCATCATGACGAGACTCGTTGTAGGGCTGGCCGCCGTTCCGGCGGCCGTACTGGCCGTGGTCCTCATCCCGGCCGCTCCGGCGAGTGCACACCCGCTCGGCAACTTCTCGATCAACCAGTACCTGGGGCTCACCCTCTACCCCGACCGGGTCGAGGCGAGTGCCGTCGTGGACATCGCCGAGATCCCAACCCTGCAGGATCGTTCCGACGTCGACGTGGACGCGGACGGATCGGCCAGTGACACCGAGCGTTCCTCCTACGCCGCAACGACGTGCGCAGACCTCGCGGCCGGTGTGGATGCCCGAGCCGGCGGCCAGCGTCTGGTATGGACGGTTGAGCGCTCCGAGTTCGCGTCCTTCCCGGGCACGGGCGGCCTCGAGGTGTCGCGGCTCGGCTGCTCGCTGACGGCTCCAGCAGCGCTGGACGCACCGACCGAGGTGCGCGTCGACAATCGCTACCTCGCCGACCGAGTTGGCTGGCGCGAGATGACTGCGACCGGCGTAGGCCTGCGTCTGGTCGACTCGTCCGTGCCCAGCCGAAGCGTCAGCGAGGGGCTGCGAAGCTACCCCGAAGATCTGCTCTCCTCTGCCTTGGACGTCCGGTCGGCCACCATACGGGTCGAGCCCGGCGCCGGTACCGGTGCCGAGGGCGCCAAGAACGGCGCGGGCGCGGAGGATGGCGCGGCGGTCTTGAGCGGTGGTAGTGACCCGCTATCGCGATGGATGGCCGCAGTGGACCGGCGGTTCCAGGACCTCGCCGGCGGGACCCTTACGCCGCTGGTCGGCCTGCTGGCCGTACTGCTCGCGATCCTTCTCGGCGCGGGTCACGCGGCGCTACCCGGACACGGCAAGACGATCCTGGCCGCCTATCTCGCCGGCCGTCGCGGCCGACCCCGTGACGCGCTTGCGGTCGCCGGCACCGTCACCCTCACCCACACCGGTGGAGTGCTCGCGCTCGGCCTGCTGCTCACCGCCGGCACGGCGATCGCCGGCGAGGAGATCCTTGGCTGGCTCGGCCTGGCCAGCGGCGCGCTCGTCTTGGCCGTCGGCGTAACCATGCTCGCCGGTCTGCTGCGGCGACGGGGCCGGGGCCAGCACGACCATCTCGCCGGCCACCACCACGCGCATTCCCATGACCACAACCATGATCATGACCACCATGATCATGACCACCATGATCATCACACCCATGAGCAGGGCCGTCGGCGCTCTGGTCGGCTGGGACTCGCCGGGATCGGTCTGGCCGGTGGCCTAGTGCCGAGCCCTTCAGCCCTCGTCGTGCTGCTGGCCGCGATCGGGCTGGGCCGCACCGGCTTCGGCGTGCTGCTCGTCATCGCGTACGGAGCGGGCATGGCCGCCACCCTCACCGGTGCAGGCCTTATCCTGCTCGCGCTGCAACCCCGCATGACCCGCGCCGCGCTCGCCGGCGGGGCTGGCCCGGGCGGATTAACAACAGGTCTGGCACGGTTGACGGCACGGCTGCACGCGGCGACCCCGGTGGCAACCACTGGTCTGGTGCTGCTCGTCGGTGCCGGCCTCGCCACTCGCGCCGCCGCCGGAGTGTTCTAACCCACCCACGATCCCCCGACCCCCACCACCGCGATCAAGGACTTGCGGTCGTGGTTTGGCCTGCGTAGACCTGTTGCCGGCAGGACAGACAAGCCGCTTGACAACACACCACCGTCCACCCTACGTTTAACACGTTCGTTAATTAACAGAGAGACTAAATACGGTGGCGACTGATCGACTCAGCATCATCTTCGCGGCGCTGGCGGACCCGACGCGCCGGGCGATCCTGGCCCGGCTTTCGGAGGGGGACGCGAACGTCTCGGAGCTCGCTGAGCCGTTCTCCATCAGCCTCCCTGCGATCTCGCGACACTTGAAGGTGCTCGAACAGGCCGGATTGATCTCCCGAGGCCGCACGGCCCAGTGGCGCTCGAGCACCCTGCAGGCCGAGCCACTCAGGGAAGCCACCGCATGGATGGAGCGCTACCGGCAGTTCTGGGACGCCAACTTCGAGCGCCTCGACGCTCACCTCCAGCGAGTCCAGCAAAAGCGGTCCGCGCCAACAGACCGGCCGCAGAAGAGAGAGAGGACAGTGCCATGACAGACTCGAAGGCCCGCTTGGTGCTGCGCCAGGGCCCCGTACACCGAGGAGGTGGAGGGCGTGGCGCGCGAGGGTTGGAACAGCTCGTTCACAACCCTCGACGCGCTACTCGCAGGCTGACCACGGCCGGCCCCACCCCGCGCTGGCGAGGGCGGGCAGGGTGGCGCGACGGCGAACCGGCCAGACCGTGCCCACCGAATCGGAAGCCGTGCTACTGGCTGTCCCTGACACGGGCCGCCGCCAAGGCGAGACGGCCGACCTCCTCAGCGGTGAGGGTCGGGTTGCTACGCCGCATCGCTACGGCTCTGTCCACCATGCACAGTGGGTCCCCGCTGGCGTACCGGAGAAACGCAGTCAGCAGCGTGTTCTCCCTGCGGCCAGGTCGTGTTCCTCGTCGACGGCGACCTCGGCGAGGATTAGCGCCGACAGCGCGAGATCCAGATCTGGTGGACCTTCCGTGGCGTTGCGCCAATCGATCACGACCGGTCCTCGTTGGCTGAGGATGACGTTGTCAGGATGTAGGTCCAGATGCAGGATTCGAACGCTGGAATCGGGACTCAGTCGTGGCGGTAACTCATGCAGCCGGCGATGCAGATCGGCCAGGAGTTCGCCGCCCGCCTCAATGCCGAGACTCCCAGCGATCAGCGCCTGCGACATGGTAGGGCCATCCAGTCGCTCCATCACCAGATCGGCTTCGTCGGCCTGGTACACCTTCGGTACGGGGAAACCGAGTTCGCCCACGTAGGCCATGATCGTGGCCTCGGCCGCGACATCGCCGTCATCGCGGTAACGACGCAGGACACGTCGCGAGTCGATGGCGAAGACGTCCGCGTTACGACCCGAGCCCAACAGAGGCAGACTGGTCACGCCGCGAGCCTAGCCGAGTCACAAGCGCCCTATGTCGGCCACTCGTGCACGGGTGTGTTGGTGTGCATGTGGTCGATGTACAACGACAGCATCGTGTGCAGCGCCTCGCTCCGGTCGAGGGCATCGCGCTCCTCGAGCCGCCGCACAGTCTCGACCTGCCACGAGGCACCATTGCGGACGGTCAGGCAGCGCTGCTGGATGATCGCAAGAAGCCGGTCGCGCTCGTCCGCCGCGACACCCCAGGCGTCCAGACCCTGGTACGCCATCGGCAGCAGTCGGCGCAGCACCAACTCGGTAGCGGGGAGGTAACCCAGGCCCGGCCAGAACTGCTGTGCGTTGATGCCGTCGCAGGCGGCCTTGTGGAAGTTCTCCTCCGCCGCGCTGAACGACATCTGCGACCAGACCGGCCGCTCGGCGTCGGCGAGCGCGCGTACGAGTCCGAAGTAGAACGCGCCGTTGGCGATGATGTCGACAACTGTCGGCCCGGCCGGGAGCACCCGGTTCTCCACTCGAAGATGTGGACGGTCGTGGACAACGTCATAGACGGGCCTGTTCCACCGGTAGATGGTGCCGTTGTGCAGGCGTAACTCGGCCAGCTTGGGGATGTCTCCGCGGGCGAGCGTCTGGGCGGGATCTTCGGCCTCACAGATCGGGAGGAGCGCAGGGAAGAAGCGCACGTTCTCCTCGAAGAGGTCAAAGACAGAGGTGATCCACCGCTCGCCGAACCACACCCTCGGGCGTACGCCCTGTGCCTTGATCTCCTCCGACCGGGTGTCTGTGCTCTGTTCGAAGAGCGGGATGCGCGTCTCCTGCCACAACTCCTTGCCGAATAGGTATGGCGAGTTCGCGCCGAGGGCCACCTGTACGCCAGCGATCGCTTGCGCGGAGTTCCAGTACGCCGCGAAGTCGTCCGGGCTGACCTGGAGATGGAATTGGGTACTCGTGCAGGCGGCCTCGGGCGCGACGGTGTCGGCGGTGGTCGCCAGGCGTTCCACACCGTCAATGGCGATGGTGAGGTCCTCCCCCCGCGCGGCGAAGATCTGCTCATTGAGGAGTGCATAGCGCGGGTTCGCCGACAGCGATTGGAACGTCAGGTGCTCGCGTCGCAAGGTCGGCAGGATTCCGATCATGACGAGGCGGGCACCCACCTCGCGGGCCTTCGTGTCAGCGGCGTTCAGGCTCGCCCGTACCTGTTCCTCGAAGCCGGTGAATCCGTCCCCAGCCAGCCGCCGCGGTGCCACGTTGATTTCGATGTTGAACTGACCGAGTTCGGTCTGGAAGGATGGATCGGCTATGGCCGCGAGCACCTCGGCGTTGCGCATGGCCGGCTCGGCCCGCTCGTCAACGAGATTGAGCTCAATCTCTAGACCAGTCATTGGTAGTTCGAAGTCGAACCGCGCCTCGCTCAGCATCTGGGCGAACACGTCGAGGGACGTTCGAACCTTCTGCCGGTACGCCGCGCGGTCCGCCCGACTGAAGACGCGAGGCTCGACTTCGGTGCCCATGCCATCAGCCTGACACAACCTACGGCGCCCGTCAGCACGTGAAATGCCGGCTCGCCGCGACGAGACGCCCCAGCGCGGCATGCCACTGACCGACCACATTGCCCTCCGGTCGACCGCCTCAAGATCCCCATGATCATGAGCTGACCGTCGCGAAATGGCGCCGATCATGACCTCCAGGTCATGATCGGCGGGGTGTGTTCGACTACGCGGGCGAAGTCGGCCCCACGGTGCTACCTTCTCCGGCGAGACGGTTCCATCACCTGGAGGACGGCGTGGCGAGGCATCAACGGGTCGACGAGACGTACCTGCGGGTGCTCCAGTCCTCGGCGGTTCTGTTCGCGGTCCGGGGCTACCTCGGCGCGAGCGTCAACGACCTCGTGGAGCGGGCCGGGCTGACCAAGAACGCGTTCTACTCATACTTTCCCAACAAGGAATCCCTCGCGGTCGCGATCGTCGAGCACACCTCGGCCCAGTGGCCACCGATGATCGCCGCGTTCGAGGCGCTGCGGGCACCGGCGGTGGACACGGTGATCGCGCTGTCGTTCGAGGTCGCCGATCGGTACTCCACCGACGTCATCGTGCGCGCCGGCATCCGTCTCTCCCTCGAACGCGACACCATCAAGACGCCGATCGACGCTCCGTTTCAGGGCTGGGTTTCCGAGATCGAGCGGCTGCTCTCTCCCGCAGGCGAATGGGAGTTGATGGGGTTGTCCGCCCCCGCTGACGTAGCCGCCCGGGTCATCGTCACGTGCCTCATCGGTACGCAGTATCTGTCCAAGGACGGCGACGCCGACATGACCAAGCGCCTCGGCGAGGTCTGGACCGTCATCCTGCCCGGCCTGCGCCCCACCCCGGACCTCGCCGCGCGGATCGCGACCGGTCAGGCGCTACGGGAACGCGCGCGGGCCGCAGCCGCTGCCACGGCACCAACGACGATGTACCGGACCATCGACATGACCTAAGACCTCCTCATTGCGGAGTGGACGATATTGCGGAGTGGACGATTTCAGGTTGCGGGCGTGTTCCGCAGCCACAGCAGCCCGAGTACGGGTAGCACAACCGGAACGAAGCCGTAGCCGCGGCCGAAGGCCGACCATACCGTCTCATCCGGGAACGCATCCGGCGCGAATACGGACAGCGTTCCGACGGCGAGAACGCCCACGAGTTCGATGCTGCAGCAGACCATCGCGAGCCGACGACCGCGGCGACCGCCGCGGGCGAACCCGATCGTGGCCACCAGGTAGATCGCCGCGGCGGCAGCGGAGAGCAGATAGGCAACCGGAGCCTCGTCGAAGCGGGT
>JAHRHA010000360.1 GCA_020027875.1 Micromonosporaceae bacterium
CGTCTCCTGCACGGTGTCCTCGGCGTCCTCGAACGACCCGAGCATCCGGTAGCAGTGCACGTGCAGCTCCCGCCGGTGCCGCTCCGCCAGCCGCGAGAACGCCGGCTCGTCGACCTCGCCCAGCCCGCTCCCGCCCAGCTCGCCCTCGCCCAGACTTCTCACGCCCAGCTCCTCCAGCCGCGTGTCCGCACTCATCACGTCATCCTTCCGCCTCGTCGTGTCCCGTCGTAGGTGTGACGGGTGCGGGCGCGACAACTCATCACTAGGGTCGGTCGGCATGGCTGATCCAGTGACGGATCCGGTGGCGGAGCACGACGCGCGGTACGGCGAGGAGGGCGCGGGTCTGCCGGAGTTGGCGCGGGTGCGCGACCGCCTGGCGCGTGCCGGGGTCGCCTGGCTCACGACGACGCGGCGGGCATGGACGCACGGGCACGGCACGAGGTCCACCGAAAAGGATGGGCTTGATCTTGGAGTCGAGACCCGGCTCACCTGGGGAGATGCGCGCCCGAGGGGATTCGAACCCCGGCGCTGTTGCGTAACCGGATCGGCGGACACGCTAGGCCCGCCGACTACCTGTCAGATCGCTTCGGCGAGCTCGGTGAACGCCGCGGCGACCCGCAGTGCGGGACGGCGTCGACGCCGAGGTCGTAGTGGGCGCGGCGCAGGGTTCTGGACGAAGGCGTGGCCGGCAATCACGACTTGCGCGGTCCGGTCAGTTCGTAGGCCGCGCATCGGTCTTAGCCGCGCTTGAGGTGACCGTGATCAGCTTCGATCGGGTTGTTCGCATACTGAGCCTTTTCATCCTGCGTAGCGGTCGGTTTCGACGCGGTGTAGGACGAGGATGGCCTGCACGATCGCGGTGGCGCGGCGTGGACTGCAGCGCAGCTTGGCCAGGAGTTTCCAGGTCTTTAGCGTGGCGATGGCTCGTTCGCCACGGGTGCGGATTCTCGCGTGCGCCTTGTTCACCGCCTTCTGGCGCCGTGACAGCTTCGGCCTGTATCGGTGCCGTCTGAACGGAGTGCGCACGCCGCCGCGGGCACCCGCGACTGACCTTGATGCGGTCGCCAACGACCACGTAGGTCATCGGCAGTCCCGATCGCGTATGGAACGGCTCGCCCTGGTGCTCTCGAATGCGCCGCTCGACTGCGGCGAAGCCATCAACAGCCATGCGCCCAGCCTGAACTAACCATGGTGCGGCGCAAGTGTTACTAGCCGAACGGCTGACCGCGAGATCGGCGCTCCGGGCCGAATTCGGTCGCTACCTGTGAAGCTCGCGGGCATCGATGGTCCTCGCTATACGGAGAAGTTGTTTGGGCCTGATGCCCAGGAGGCCTTCATGGACGGCCGTCTCAATGCTTTTCGGTAGTGGATCGAGACCGTCCCACCTGCCTCACGGCATGATCCGAAGTGCCAGGCACACTCCAATCGCGGCAGAAGCGGGCGTTCGCCGCTCTGTGGCAGACGCGGCGGATTGACGCGCTTTGGTTACGGGCGTGTGCAGTGGCGAAGGGTGCATGCAGGTCAGTCGTCTGTGCTCTGGGTGTAGGTCGGGTCCGGGTCGTGGAGATGTCGGCCCCCGAACTCAGTCAGCCACCGCTCCCGAGTGACGTCGTACTCGACCTCGCCTTGCTCCTGACCGGGGATGGGCACGTCGTACTCCTCGGCGAAGATCCGGACGAACTTCAGCCCCACCGAGGCCATGGTGGCGCGGGAGGGCTGGTTGACTGCCATCGTCTGCGCGAAGATTCGCGTGAGGCCGAGGTCCTCGAATCCGTGGCGCACGAGTTCGCGGGCGCCCTCGGACGCATATCCTTGACGCCAGTAGCGCTGCGGCAGTCGATAGCCGAGATCAGCCTCGTCGGGTACCCGTGGCTGGCTTGGCCCGTGCGGTGGCTGCAGCATCCACAGCCCGATCGGTTCCCCGTCGCTGCTACCGATCCACTGGCCGAGCCCGTCCGCCGCCGCAGCCAGTGCACGGCGCAACCGCTCCTCGGTCTCCTCCGCTGTCAGGCCCCGGTGGAAGAGGAAGCGATGCACCACTGCGTCGGAGTTCAGGTCGACCAGGAAGGGCAGGTGGTCCTCGGATAACGGGGCGAGTTCGAGCCGGTCGGTACGAAGGGCGGCCTGAGACATTCCGTTGACCATACTTCGCCGGGTTCCCGTCCCGCATCTCACTTCCGGATCAGGACGCCGGGAGACTCGCTGCGGAGTGATGACTCATCGCGGCAGATTGGTGCGGTTGACCTTGGTTCCATCCCATCGCCTGATAGATGTTGTGACGGGCGGCGACTATTGGACCCGTGCACCCAGAGTTGTTGTTCGCGGCCGCTGGTAACCATACGTTCGCAGTCCTCCTTCGGAACTACTTCCAGATGGGTGGGCAAGCCGACGTCCGGTTCTGGGATGCGTACCGCAAGTTCCTCATCCCATCGCGGAAGGCGTACCTGGACGTCGTCGACGTCCTCACCGCGGTCGCCCTGCGTTGGCCGGATCAGGTCCTGGACGGCGTCCGGGCCTGCCCGGAACTCACCCGCGATGCGGAGGTGCTGCGGTTGCTCGGCAGTGTTGTGATCGGCGCGGACCCGCACAAGCTTTCGGTCACCATCGAGGTCCTTGACGGGCGGGAGCGGGTGCTCCATCAAGGACGGTACGGTACTGA
>JAHRHA010000361.1 GCA_020027875.1 Micromonosporaceae bacterium
GATCGGTGTGCCGGACAGCGCGACGTACGTGCCCGCCCGCTTGGCCAGCCGGCGCACGGCGAGCGAGCGCATCGAATGGGGGGACTTTAGATAGTGGCACTCATCGGCCACCACCGCGGTGGGGTTCAGCTTGACGAGCGGACCGTCCACGTTGGCCGCGTCATTGCGGGCCGTGTCGTACCCGACCACGTACACATCGGCCGTGCCCGCAAGAGCGGCTCGCTTGGCCGGCGTGCCCCGCCATGCCAGCGCCCGCCACGTGGGCGCCCAGGCCGCCCATTCCCGCACCCATGAGTCGACGACGCTGGTGGGCACCACGCACACCACCGGCCGCACCGGCGCCGTCTCAGCCCGTTCGACCAACCCGAGAATCGTGGTGATCGTCTTCCCGGTACCTTGTTCGTCGAACAGCAGTGCGCGGCCCACCGCGGCGATCATCAGCGCGCCCTCGACCTGGTACGGACGCGGTACGCAGCCATCCGGCGGGGTAACGGTAAGGACCGGTAAAGATTGACCGGTCACCCGCTCGGCCATCCGCGCCGTCGTCCACGCGTGAAGCCGCGCCCCCGGTCGCCATGCCCGGCCGAGCAAGTGCGCCAGCTGAACGACGGCCGGCCACGTCGCGGGCAGGGTGATCGCGCCGGGCGGGTTGCTCGGCTTGAACAGCGGCGTGGCCGTCTTCAGCACCGGCAGGCACAGCGTCACAGCGTCCTCTGTGGGCACCAGTACGATCGTCGCGCCGTCCGCGGTGAGCTCGCCGTATACCATCGGCCCGGCCGTGACGCGTGGCGTCACGCGGAACGTGACCGGACGCGAGGCGCGCCATAGAAGCTGCGCGGGTGACCGCCGTGGTGTCACGACGCCCCTTCCTTCTCATATGGGGTTGGACGGGCCGGAGCCATCAGCGATATGGCTCCGGCCCATACTCCGCGTTCAGCCGCCGGTGCCTGAGCCGCGCTAGCCGGTGCTACCGAAGGAACCGGGGTCGCTGTGAAGTCCTGCCGGACGCCCAACGCCGGAACCGGTTGGCCCGCCATGCCCGCCACATACGCCGGTTGTCCCGGATGTGAGGCCCATGGATCCGGCGTATGTTGCGTGACCGGGATCGGTTGGATGTACTCCGTCGGTTGCATAACGGGGACCGGTGTCGGTGGCGCGCCGGGCGGCCGACGGTAGATGACCCGGTACTGATACGCCGGGTTCATGCCCGGGATCGGCCGCTGACCGATGAGCGTGACCGAAACGGCCGCGCCCGCCTCGGGTGGGCCCTCCGGGGCGCCCGCCTCGGCCATGGCCCGCACCAGCTCGTCACGCGCCTGGCCTTTGACCCACCACGACGCCTGACCTTCAGGGAACTCCTGGCTGGGCTGGACGAGGACCGGCACGACCATGACGAACTTCGGCCGGCCGTCGCGGAAGGTCTGGCCGCGCCCCTGTTGGTCGGTCTGCTGGCGCACGTCGGCTTTCGTGACGGTGCGCGCCACGATGCCGGTGTACGTGGTGCCGATCGGCTTGTTGTGGAACACCCATGACTTGTTGCCCGTTGATGGCTGGTCGAAGAACTCGTCCAGGGTCCCGGCCACGGTCGGAGGCATCGGCGCCTGCTGTGGGTACTGGACCGGATACTGCTGTGGCGGATACTGGGGATACTGCTGTGGCGGATACTGGGGATACTGCTGTGGCGGATACTGGGGGTATTGCGGTTGCATTGCGCTTCCCTTTCTCAGCGTCGATTTCCCGGGCACCCCGGGCCGTTGTCGTGTGCGCTTTGTGGTCGGTAGAACGGGCAGAAGAAACATTCGTCGTCAGATGGCGTGGCCGGAACAGTTAGCAGTGGGCGCCCGTTTCTCACTTCGTTGGCGAGTAGTTTGCGTTGGCGGGTCAGCTCGAAAATCTCCTCGATCAGTGCGTCGTCGTCGTCCCGCGCCGCGCGCTCCCAGACGTAGAGCCCGTCCAGGGTGTGCGAGGTGCGCGGGTATGCCGCGATCGCCACCCGCGCCACCGGCAACCCGAGAAGTCGGTAGCCCTTGCCGTAGAGCAAGAGTTGGATGACATACCGCTGGGGCGGGTCGCCGGGCGGCCGGATCTTGGCCATGCTCGATTCACCAAGGCACTTGTGGTCGACCACCGCTTGTTCTACGGCGTCATACAGGTCGGCCGTGCCGGGATGGTCCGGATGCGGAACGACCCGTTGCTCCGGCACCCAGCGCAGACCGTGGCGCTTGTTGTCCGCGGCGAACGCATCGGCCAGCCACGCGTGCACCGCAGTCCCGACGACACTCGCCCACGGGTCCACGACGTGGTTGGTAACCGGGATGCCCGCGAGCTTGCCGACCACCTGCCGGTCACACGGTGAGCCGATCTCGCTGGGACCGAGGTGGACTTGAAGGTTGCGCGCGGAGCCGCGGGCGTGCTCGTTGACCACCTGACGCAGCTCACTGGCGTACCGGGCCGCCCACGGGGTGTTACCGTTGAGGCCGGTGGGCGCGGCGGCCATGAACTCGGTGGGAGTGGTCATCGATCGTCCCACTTGGCGCCGCAGCGCTCACACAGCAGCGCCTCTAGCCGCTCCAGCTTGGCGACGGCGTTATCCAGCGCCTCAGCCAGCGCGTCGCGTTCTGCCTCCAGCACCTCACGCGGTTCTTCACTCCAGCGCAGCGTGGTCGCGGCAGCATGATGCCCGAGCGCCTCCATGATGTCGGCCGAGAAGCTCATCGGTGCCTCGGATCGTCGTACCAGCCCCAGCAGTGCACGCATTGCGACGTCACGAGGCAGTACGGGTCGGCGCGGAAGGTGTGCCGGTACGCCGGGTTGAACATGGGCAGGCCCCGCGCCGGGCGGCGCTGGCGGTTGGCGGTCACACCGGCGTTCATGGTTCGATCACCACATCCACCGCCCGGGCAACCGCCAGCTCGTCATCGGGCACCACGCGGGCCCGCCGTAGCAACAGCCAGACCAGGAACAAATCAGCGGCGAACTGGAGCGCCACGATCACGATCAGGACGATCACGAGCTCGCTCATCGCGCACCCACCAACAGCGGGACGTGTACACGGACCGCGAGCATCTCGGCCGCGACGGCCGCTGCGGCCGCCCGGGAGTCCCGCAGGTCCCGCGCGTACGCCTCCGCCCACGCCACCCAGCGCGGCACCACGGGCGCCGGCGGGTCGGGCGCGAGATATGGCGCGATGATGAGCAGCACGATCGCCAGCCCGACGAGCGCCGCGGCGAACACGGGGAACATGACCAGTACGTCAGGTGGCATCGGAGTCTCCCTCACGGTGGGAACGGATCTCATGCCCACCGCTGTGCGGTGCGGGGTTGACGTGCTCGCCGGTCGGACAGAGGGTCGTATCCTGCGTGGCGCAGTGATAGTGAGGATTTCGAGCAATCGATGGAGTGCTCGCTAATAACTCGTCTTCCCAATTCGCCCGATCGATGTTGCCGCGCTGAATCGGGCCGCGGCCCGCCGGTCGGCCCGGTCGGCGGCTCGCAGCGCGCGCAGCAACGCCAACACCAGCCCCGCGGCGATGACGAGCACGCTCACCGTGAGCATTAGGTCGATCTTTTCGGCGTTGATCATCGAATCCTCCAGTCGGTGAGTGCGGTATCGAGTGCGCGGCGAAGTTGGCGGGCGAGCGCGTAGGCCCGGGCGGGCAGGCTGCGCGTCATCGCGTCCAGCTCGGCCAGACGCTCGCGGTTAGTCATCGGGCACCGCCACGCAGCGCCCGCCAGTCCCGGCCGAGCTGGACGTACCAACCCAACGGCGGTATCACCGCTCGGCCACGGCGAGCAGATCCCGGTCGCCCGGGCGTACTCGCCCAGCCAGTACCGGGCGCTCATCGGGTCACCTGGCAGGCGATGGCCACCGCGTCCAGCACGACCTGTCGCGCCGGCTCGTCGAGCTGCGCGAGCAGCGCGCCCAGCGGTACCCGCATCTGCTCGACCGCCAGCGAGCACGCGAGCAGAATCAGCGCGCGGTCCCGCGGGTTGGTCACGTAGGCGCCAGATAGAACCGTGGTCGCGAGGTACATCCAGCGCACGCTGATTTCGCCTAATTCGTTGCGCAGATACCCCCGGAAATCCGCTCGCGCGAAGGTGAGCGCGGCGTCACGGAAGAGGATCGACAATGCGGCTCGCTCATCCGGCGACGGCCGCCCGCGGTGCTCGACGCCATCCACGAGCGCCTGGGCGAGCCGCTCGGCGTCCGCCGACCACGCGCGCTCGGCCGGCAGAATCTCGTACATGGTGGCGGTCATCGCGTACCGCTAATCAGCCGACGGCCGGCTTCAGTGACGCCGGTGTAGGGCCAGGAGTAGGTGTCCTCCAGTAGGCCACGGCGCTCCAATGCCTTACGCGTGTGACTCGGGTTACGCCGCGGCGGCCACTGGCGGCAGCCGGCAGGGTCAGCAAAGTACCGGAGCATGTCGATCTGTGCGGCCGTGAGCTTGACCGCCAGCCGCGGTGGGGGTGGCGGGTTGGTCGGACCAGACGGTCCGGGATGAGTAGGGCCCGGATGTGTGGGATCGGTGTCAGCGGTGATCATGCGACACGCGCCGCGGGCATGAACGTGCTGACCGGTACACCCAACGCGGATGCGAGGCGATCGAGATCAGCGACATCGAACGGCACTCGACCAACGAGGCGTCGAGCAAGATAGGACTGCGTGAAACCGGTGGCGTCCGCTAGGGCTTGCTGAGAGATGCCGCGACGCGCCATGGCTGCGCGGACCTCACCGCGGACGTGGCTCGTCAAGTCATCCAGCGACTCATCAAGGTGCATGCCACTGTTTCTAGTCGCCTCGTCGCGCCCTGTCAAGTCACAACGCGACTAATGTCGTCGAATACCTTGACGCTTAGTCGCTGAGCGAGTAAGAATCGCCCCATGGACGAGGTGACAACCACAGCGACCCTGGGTGAGCGGGTCACGGAAGAGATCCGAGTAGCGCTGGCACGTCGCCGATTGAG
>JAHRHA010000362.1 GCA_020027875.1 Micromonosporaceae bacterium
CCCACCCAATCGCCGCCCGACGCACCGAGAATGTCGGTGCCGCCGCCTAACATCCAGATGGGATCGTCACCAAAGTTCCACGAGACCCGTGACACCCTCGCCTGGTCTCCGAGTGCAGACCAACCCTACGCGACGGCGGTGGTTAGTCGGGTTTTTGCTCGACCGCATGCTGAGCTGGAACCCGGCACACCTACTGCACGCATTGAGCCAGCACGAGCGGCATCACAACGAACATCGACCTAACCGGGGCATTTCGAACTCCAGACCCCTGCGCCCACTACGAACCGATCACCGACTCGGATAAGATCAGACACCTTCACGTCCGCCGACGCGACCGCCTCGCCAGCATCATCCACGAATATGAACACGCCGCATGACCTGCACAGACAGGGTTTCGGCACCCGCAACGTCGCCCCGCGCGCGGGTGGGGATCGTCCGGTTGCGCGGTCAGCTTTCCGATTGAGCGAACCGCCACGGCCAATAGAATGTGTCTACATCTGAATAGGCTTTCGTTCGCCATGAATGGGTCGAAGGCGGGCACCATGGGCCAAACAGACATATCCCGGATAGCTCAGCGTAGGAAGATCCTCAATTATTCGACGCCCGCGGCGCAGCTCATCACCTTGGCTGTCGCGGGATATGCGCTGAGCGCCACCCTGACGCTCGCCGAACCGATACCGAACGAAATGGGACTGGGTGCGCCACGCTCGCTCATCGACGGCCTCCTGATCGTACTTTGGATCGGGGCCGCTGCCTTCGGGGTGGGGGCGGTGCGTGGACTTCGGTGGGGCAGTCGGGCGGTCGGGTGGCTGGCATTGGCGATGACCCTGGCACTCCTGCTGACCGACCTGGTCGGTCTGCCGCTACAGGCCGCGGGTCGTGATGGGTCGAGGCTTCTGGAAGCGATAGTGGAGATTCACAATGGCATCGGCGAAGGCATGGCAGCCGCCGCGCTTGGTCTCCCCTTGTTGGCGACCGCCCCCATCGTCTTCGCCGCGGCCGATTCTGCTGTCGTCTCACGGTGGCGCAAGTCTCGGCGATGGCTCGCCTTGGTCCTGCTCGGTATCACCACATACTTGCTCGCGGGGACGCTTCTGTTAGCCCTTTCGGATTTGCTACCCCCCTGGGTGCTCGCGGTCTTACTGCTGGAGGTCCCGCTGGCCGCCGTGGTCGTGCTCGGTTCATATATCGTCATAGCCGGAAAGCGGAGAACGCTCAACGGCCCGCGGGTTCCGACGGCGGCGGAGCTTCCAATACCGGCGTCCGCGCGCCGAGCAATCACCACGAGATGGAACGCTCCGGCGACGTGGCTGCTGACGGTGTCCGTGCTACTCGGCATCTTCTCCTTCCTTTATCTCCTCGCCTCCAGGAATACCTCCCCTACCGCGCAGGCCGTACCCGAGGTAACATCATGGTTGATCGGCCTTGGACTTGCTGGCGCCTCCGTTGCGGTCGGACGAGCGGCGCGTGCCCGTGCGATGCCCACGCCCGCCGAGATAGCCGAGCGCGACAAGCGTCCGCCCATCCTGTATCTGCGCTCGTTCGTCGACGACAACCTCCGCATCCGGACCAGGTCCTCGGCGCGCCGCCTATGGTTCGACAACTACGTATCGCGCGCACTGGCGCTCGTCTTCATTCGACCCAAGGAGCCATTTGAAGAGATCATCGTATGGCAGTTGTGGTGGCACGGCCCGGTCATCGCCGTCGGAGACCCCAGAAGGGTAGGCCATCGACTTGGATCGCCGCGGCTCTTCCTGTCGGACGAAGAATGGCAGCACCGCGTCAGCGACCTCATGGGGTCGGCCAGGATCATCGTCGTCGTGCTCGGTAGAACAGAGGGGCTGGCCTGGGAACTCCAACGCATTGGCCAGCTCGGCCTCGACGGCAAGCTACTTCTGGCGCTCCCACCCTGTAGGGCTCGCAAATAGGGTCAGGGCTGTGAGCTGCCGATCCTCGGCTGGAATTTGATCACCGTCTGGGCGCAAGGATGGTCGGCATGGCCCTGTCCTTGCTGTACATGATGTTGCGTCGCATGCTTGAGCTGCTGGCGGTGATGGCCGGCAGTGATATCAGCAAGGACGTCGAGATTCTCGTGCTGCGGCACGAGATCGCGGTCCTGCGCCGCCAGGTCAAACGACCGCGCTACCGACCCGCCGAACGGGCCTGGCTGTCCGCACTGGCGCGGCTGCTGCCCCGCCCACGGTGGCCGATCTTCACCGTGGCGCCGGCGACGTTGCTGCGATGGCACCGGCAGCTGGTCACTGGCACATGGACCTACCCGCACTCCCGGTCCGGCCGGCCCCCCTTGCCCAAACAGATCCGCGACCTGATCCTGCGGCTGGCCGCCGAGAACCCGACCTGGGGCCATCGCCGCATCCAGGGAGAACCGGTCCGCTTGGGCTACAGCGTCGCCTCCAGCACCGTGTTGGAAGATCCTCAACCGGGCTGGCGCCGATCCAGCGCCACCACGTGCCGGGCCGACCTGGCGCCAGTTCCTCACCTGCCAGGCCCACACGATCCTGGCCTGCGACTTCTTCACCGTCGACACCGTGCTGCTCAAACGAATCTATGTGCTCTTCTTCGTCGAACTGGCCACCCGTCAGGTCCACGTCCTCGGCGTGACCGCCCATCCCACCGGCGCCTGGGTGACTCAG
>JAHRHA010000363.1 GCA_020027875.1 Micromonosporaceae bacterium
CCCCAATCTGAGAATCATGGTTGCCTCACCGGAGCACATCTTCGCCATGAAGGCGCTAGCCGCACGCGCCCGCGACGTGGACGACCTGCGCCACCTCGGGGAACTCGCAGGCATTGACAACGTCGAGGCCGCACTTCGCATCTGCCGGGACTTCTACCCCGACGAGAAAGTCTCGCCACGGGCACAGCGCGTTCTTGAGGAGCTCTTCGAGTAGCGCCCGTGCGACGACTCCTTTACTCGGCCGGTTTATGCTCGAAGCGACCTGGGCAAAACGTCGTCGAGCATGCCGCTGGGCCACCTGGCTGCTGGGGGTCAAGGGGTCGTGGGTTCAAATCCCGCCGTCCCGACACATTTCCGCAGGTAGACGGTCTGTTCGGCGTAGGCGGCGAGGTCACCGTTGGATCTCCGACCGTCACTTGACCGTGGGTCGCAACGTCCTGTCGTGACACCTCCGGACCGGTAAGTGCTGCCTCATGACCTCGAGTTCATCGATCTTGGCGCGCGTCTGAACACCTCAGCTATCGCGGCAGCGAGCGCAAGATCGGTAGGTTGGCAGCCACCTTTCGGGGTGGCCCGTCGAACCACTCGACAAACCGCACGTAACGACCCTCACATATAGCGGCTGCTGTCCGCGCTGACCGGGGGCAGCCCGCTCTTGACCGTGTGCCCACAGAGCGAATCGCTCGACCGGGCGAGGAGTGGATGCACCATTGGGCCCGGCCGGCATCGAAGGCGTGTTGTGGATACAGTTTGCGGTTGACCCAATTGACCGCAGCTGCGCGCGCTTCTGCCTACGACAGCGCCAAGATCGTGCGCGTGACCAATCGGCGCAACTCCCCACCTCGGTCGTGGCTGACGCCATCTTGCGGGTCGAGGATGCGGTCGCGCAGTGCGGCGTGCGAGGTCGTGTGCCTCGGCAGTGCCCCGTCACTTCGAACCCGTGGTTTTCCCTGGTCCTGATGGCGTCGGTGTTCGGGCATCAATCCGCAGCTAAGGTGTCTTCCGGTCGGCGCCGTATCGCCGAAGTCATCACGGCCGACAGCACTGCGGTGATCAAGGCCATCAGGGGCACGGCCGTCGGGGTCCAAGCCGCGGCCAGTACCAGCACAGCAGCGAGCGGCGATGCCACGTGGGCCGGTCCGCGTACCAGCGGGCTCACGCGGAGCCACCAGACCGTCAGGATCCAAACGGCGAGGGGTACGCCGACGGCCAAGCCCTGCTGAAGGTGCGTGAGGTGGGTATGGCCGCTGACCGCGTCCACGGCGAGGGCGAGCCCGCTGCCGATGGCGGCGGTGGCGGCGAAGACGAGGTAGTGACCGTAGCCCCAGATGATCGTGGTGGGCATGGAGCGCAGCATGCCGTCGGCGGTGCGATCGAAGTAATGCCACCACAGGCTGAAGACCAGCAGCAGCCCGCTGGCGGCCAGGATGAGCAGGTGCGCGTCGGCTCCGTCCCGTTCGTCGGCGGCCGTCTGCACGAGCAGAGCCTCGTCATCCGCGCAGATCAGCGTCGAGGTGGACGGCGGCCAAGTTGCCGGGCCAGCTGCCTGTTCGAAACCGGGCACCGCACTCGGGATCGGTTTGGGATCCACCGTGAACACGTCAAAGTCAAGGCTCATCGCTTCCTCCGCACTCCGTGCGTGGATCATCATTGATGGGGACGCGCCAATCCTCGTCGTCGAACACGGCTATGCCCGCCACCGTCGACGACCGCGATGTTCATTGGCACACCCATCGCATCGGCGCGCGAGATCGCCCGGTCCACGATGGCCGTTGCATCGCTCAACGAGATGTTCATTTCCCTCTATCTGCGCTCGATGTTCTGCGACTAGATCCAGACGTATTCCTCAGCGATGGCGCCGTCGCGCCACCTCGCCACCGTCACCATCCGGCTACCGTCCTCGAGTTCGCCGACCACGCAGGTCCACTCTCCTGATCCGAAGCGGATGGGATGAGACTTGACCTGGACGGGCGTGCCACCAGTGCTCTCGACGAACGCTCGCATCGCCTGGATGTGCTCACGTATGCCATGCGTCGGGGGCTGCCCATGCACCTCTACGAGAACGTCATCGGTGTGGTGGCGACCGAAGACGCCCTCCCAGTCCGCTCGGTTCCAGCCCGTGAAATCGAGCTCGTCCATGTTTTCGAGATTGTGCGTTACCGTGTCGTCGGCCATGACTGTTGCCTCCTTCTAGGTCCTTCTAGATCGGGTCTCCGCCTCACGCTGCTGTCGCAGTAGTTCGAACGCGAGCGAACCGGGAGGCGCGGCCGCTTCGGACCGGGTCGCATGTGCCACGATCGCGTCCACAATGAAGCGGTCTCCGGCGGGCCTCGGGAAGGCGGCGAGCACCTCTTGCCGCAATCTGTCCGCGAAGGCGTCCGTGATCCGGCCTGCGTCTATGAAGACCCCCTTGTGCGTGAGGTAGGTCAGCAGTCCGCGACGGTCGGCGATACCGACAGACGAGTGGAGAGCGATCGCCTCCCAGACTTGGTCAATTTCGGGTTCGGCAACGCCGTGCTGCTTGAGGACGGCGGCAGCCAGATCGGCGCCTTCGACCTCGAAGCGAGCCTCACCTGATGCGTGCTCACCGAGTCCCAAGTCATGCATCACGGTCGCGGCGAAGAGCAGGTCCTCGTCGTAGCCCGCGTCA
>JAHRHA010000091.1 GCA_020027875.1 Micromonosporaceae bacterium
GGTCGCCGCCGGTGTAGCGCTGCAGGGCGCGGGCGATCGCGGCGGCACCGGCTTCCACGGGTGGGCCGTCACCAGCGACTGGACCTGGCGCCTGATCAACTCGCCGACCCGCGGCGATCTTGCCGACGATGCCGCAGTCATCGATGAAATCCTGGCCGTTGAGCGTTCCTCCGCAAACGAAAACCTCCCGCACACGAAGGTGCTCTTCGCCGGCAACGTCGGTACGCGAACCGTGGCGCTGGTGGCTCGCTACTCCGACACGCACGCGGTCCTCGACAGCCCATCGGCTCTGCGCGGTACCTCGCAATGGCTTGGAAGCGGCAACGGCGTCATGAGCCCCGTTGTGACCTTGGCCAGCCGTTTCATTCCCGACGAGTCAGCACAGTGGACGCTCGTTCTTGCGCCGGACGGCTGCGAAACGTCGACCAACGTCGGTACCTACGACGGCATGCGCGATCGGACGTGGCAGCCCGCACCGACCGGGGACTGGCTGGTCAACGATTCTGCGACGCCGCCGTACCTTCGGGTCACCTGCGGTGGGGTCACCCGGCAGCAGGGCCCGCTCGCGGATCTCAACAGACTCGACATCGACCTCAGCCGGACAGGGCTTTCGCCCGCGCCGCAGGGGGCAACAGCGGGTCCCGTCCTCACCGGCGCAGCCCTGACCGCCGCTGGGGTGCTCGCCTTCGACCAACTCGCCGAGGCCATGCACCGAACGAGCGGGGCGGACGTGGTCTGGACCGGTCGGGTCCCCGGCGATGTGGAGTCGGGCGACGCCGTCCTGGTCGTGGGCGATGGCCCGGTCCGGCCAGTGGTGCTGCTCATTGCCGGCATCGACCTACAGCCCATCGTGGCGCTCGAACCGCCCCGGTACGGCTCGGGGGACGAAGATCCGGCCGAGAACCAGAGCATTCGTCAATGGAGCCTGGTGTCGACTGGGTCCGCCGCCGAGGGCGACCTGATAGCGGTACGGGTGCCGCGGCGGGCAGGCGCACGCGCGGAACTCACTGATCGGGTGCTGGCAACGACGCCGACCACCGCGGTACGCGTCGAGGCGCTGGACCGCGACGGCAATGTCGTTGCCCAAGCGGACGTCACCGATGGCGTCGCGGTGCTGGCGCTCAGGCTATCGGCCGCTGTGTCCCTGAACGCGGTGGACGCGAACGGCGTCGCGGTGGCGACAACTCCGTTCGTCGAGCCGAAGGCGGGCGCGCGTGTGTTCAACGAGAAGATCATCAACAATTGGTAGACCGAATGACCAGTCGCCGGGCCCCGGCGATGGACTTCGCCGCTACAGGCGCCCAGCGGCGGCAAGGACGATGAGAGCACCGACGCAACAGCAGTCGTCGCTCCAACAGCACCTCGGCGGCGCGGTTCGCGGCCTCGCCGGACGCGAGTAGACGGTCAACGATCGTTGGGGCCACCCGGCTGAGCCTACGACCGCTCGCCTCGTTGCAGAAGAGCGCTCGTGGGAATCTCGTCGCGAACGAGGCCGAGGTCCCGCAACGACAACAGGGCGAGGCTGACAAGGCCGGTCGGTGACAGCAGTCCTCGAACAATGGACAGCGCATCCGCACGTTCGGGCTCACTGCGTCGGACGTCCGCGACGTGTGTGGCGAAGTCGGCGATGTCGTCCAACGCACGGGTACACAGGTAATAGGCCAGGCGGGCAGGGTCGAGGTCCGCAGCTCCGTACCCGTCAAAGAACCACGACTTCTCCTGCGTGCTCACCGGAGCGAAGGCGAGCCCCCCGCCGGTGACGAACATGAGGTCTCGTTCACGCGGGGCGAGGACCGCATCGTCCCAGTCGACCAGCCAGACCCGGTCATCTCCCCCGAGCAGCACGTTGCCGAGGTGGGGATCGCCGTGACAGACCACGCTGGGCGCCATACGGGTGCGAAGCTCCCGGCCGAGGCCGTCTGCCTGCTCGAGAAGGGTGAACACGACGTCAGCCGCGGTGGACCACTCCTCCGCCACAGCGCGAGCGAGGTAATCAGCCGGGCCGACAGAGATGCGAATTCGGCTGTCGAGCGCACGGGCGGCGGGCGCTACCCGCTCGTGGGTGTGATCCTCGCGCGGCAGCTGCTTCGCCAGTGCGTCCGTCACCGCAGTGGCGTGCACCTCCGCCAGCAGCGCGCCGTATGACGACCAGTGCTGAGCGCTCATGCCGCCGCCCAGCGCTCGGTCATCCGACACCCACGGCACAACGGAGAGTCGACGGCCCTCGCGTTCGTTCCACAGCCGCCCGTCACGGGTCGGCACCGGCCCCGCCACACCCGCCACCCCGCGCTCAGCGAGAAGTGCCGACACGACGATCCCGGCCGGCGTCCCGCCCCCGCTCAGCTTGACCGCGTACGGCGCACCATCCACACAGACCCCGCGCCACAGCTCCGCCGCCTCGTCCGCGCCGTGCCCCGTCACGTCCATCGAGATGAGGTCGACGCCGAAGTCCTCGCGGACCCACGCACGCACACGCTCACCAGACGTCGCCGCCAGCCGGTCACCGGCCCCGTCGTCGTTCACGAGTACACGATGCCACCCCGGCTCGCCAGAAATTCGGTGGATAGTCGGGCGTTGGTCTGCGAGCATGACGGCGGCGGAATTCGTCCAGCGACGGGAGCAAGGCGATGCGAGGACTCGGAAACTCACAGCCCATCCGATTGCGAGCTTCCGAGGTCCGCGCCCCATGCAGATCATCAACATTGGAATTCTCGCCCATGTAGACGCCGGCAAGACCAGCCTGACCGAGCGCCTGCTCTACGACACGGGCGCGATCGACCGGCTCGGCAGCGTCGAGGCGGGCACCACCCAGACCGACACCGGCGACATCGAACGGCGCCGTGGCATCACGATCCGATCGGCGGTCGCCGCGTTCACCGTCGGCGATCGCCGGGTCAACCTCATCGACACGCCCGGACACAGTGACTTCGTCGCCGAGGTCGAGCGTGCCCTCGGCGTCCTTGACGGCGCCGTGCTCGTGCTGTCGGCGGTCGAGGGCGTCCAGCCGCACACACGGGTGCTGATGAAGATTCTGCGGGCCCTGCGGCTGCCGACGCTGATCTTCGTTAACAAGATCGACCGGGTAGGTGCGCGGGGCGATGAGCTCGTCGCCGACATCGTCCGCTTGCTCACCCCCCATGTCGTGCCGTTGGGTGTGGTCCGTGGGATCGGCACCCCGGCCGCCAAGTTCGTCCGGTACGGCCGTCGCGATCCGGCCTTCCGGGCGGCGCTCTCGGCGGTGCTCGCCGAGCACGACGACGCGCTGCTCGCCGACCTGGTCGAGGATAGGACGCCGCCGCCGGCGCGGTTGTGGGCCGTGTTGCAAGAGCAGACGGCGGCCGCGCTGGTGTACCCGCTGGTGTTGGGCTGCGCGCTGTCCGGTGCGGGCGTCGCCGCGCTTCTTGACGGGATCCGCTGGCTGCTTCCACCCGCACCCGCGCCTGAGGACCGACTGCGCGGTCGGGTGTTCGCGATCGAGCGCGGTGCCGGCGGGGACAAGGTCGCCTACATCCGCTCGTACGGCGGACAACTGCTTGTGCGCCAGCGCGTCACCGTCTACCGGCCGGAGTCGGACGGCCGAATCGGTACCTTCGACGGTCAGGTTAGCGCCGTGCACGTCGTGGGCGGATCCGACGAGGCGCCGCACCACCTCACCGCGGGACACATCGCGCAGGTCCGCGGCCTGGCCGAGATCCGCATCGGCGACCAGGTCGGCTCGCCCGACGGGCTCTCCGACCAGGCATACTTCGCCCGGCCGAGCATGGAGACCGTCGTGCGGGCGCGCCGGGCCCGTGACGCGGCGGCGCTGCACGCCGCACTGGTGAGCTTGGCCGATCAGGATCCGTTCATCAGCACCCGCGTCTCGTCCGACGGCCAGAGCAGCGTGCTGCTCTACGGCGAGGTCCAGAAGGAGGTCATCGCGACGACGCTCGCCGATGTGTACGGTCTCGAGGCGATGTTCAGCCCGACCCAGATTGTGCACCTGGAACGGCCGGTAACAGTCGGCACGGCGTACGAGCACATTGGGAACGGATTCGCCGCGACGATCGGGCTTCGGGTCGAAGCGGCCGCAAACGGCTCGGGTGTCCTTTATCGGCGTGAGGTGGAACTGGGCTCGCTGCCACTCGCATTCCACAAGGCCATCGAGGAGTCCATCCGCCACACGCTCGAGCAGGGCGTGCACGGATGGCCCGTCACCGACGCCGTGGTCACGCTCACGCACTGCGGCTACTGGTCGCCGACCAGCGTCGCCGGTGACTTCCGTGACCTCACGCCGCTCGTGCTCGCGCGTGCGCTGGCGATGGCCGGCACCCGCGTCTACGAGCCATGCCACCGGTTCGACCTCGAGGTCCCGCTCGAGCGGCTCGGCCCGGTCACCGCGCAACTCGCCCTGCTCGGCGCACGCATCGACGAAACCACCGGCGCCGACACGTCGTGGCACATCACGGGCGAGGTCCCGGCGCGACTCGTCTACACCTTCCAGCAGCGGCTACCCGGCCTCTCGGGCGGGGAAGGCACATGGTCCTCACGGCCCTCCGGCGACCGGCCCGTCGCTGGTACACCGCCAACGCGCCACCGTACCGACGGGAACCCCTTTGATCGCGCGGAGTACACGCGGTTCCTCGCGCAGCGCACCCTCGCCACCAACAGGAGTACCGCCGGAGTGACACCTGCCAGCCCGTAAGGCGCACTCAACCCTGGGCGATGACGACGTGCTGGTCGAGCGGATGGATCTTGATGTGCTGCTCTGCTCCTGCGTCGGGCGTGGCGCATGCGGGGCTGGCACGGCGGTGCGCTAGGGCGATGGCCGCGTGGCCCAGTCCTCGAAGCGGGCCTGGAAGACGAACGCATCGGTGCCAGGTAGCAGGGTTCGCTCCTGGAGTAGAGCGCCGAAGTAGCGCGCCTCGGGGTCGGTGACGACCCTACGCGGGTCACCTTCCAGAGTCAGGCTCTTGCTGATCAGCTCGTCGAGACCGAACTGCTCCGGACCGGCGACCTCGACGGTGCCGTTGATCGGCTCGCCGATCGCTGTGCGGCCGACGGCGCTCGCCACGTCGTCAGCGGCGATCGGCTGGATCAATGCGTGCGAGAGGTGAACTACTCCGTCCACCGTGGCGGAGTTCGCGATGTTCCGGACGAATTCGAAGAACTGGGTGGCATGAACGATGGAGTAGGCGACGCCGGACTCCTTGATGAGCTTCTCCTGTGCGATCTTTGCCCGAAAGTATGGGCTCTCCGCCAATCGCTCTGTGCCCACGACCGACAGGGCGACGTAGTGAACCACCCTGGCGGCGGTCGCCGCGGCGAGGAGGTTGGTCGTAGAGGTGGTGAAGAAGTTCAGCACCTCCTTCTCGTCGAATGACGGGGAGTTCGATACGTCCACGACGACCTGCGCGTCGGTGAGGACCTCCGCGAGGCCATCGCCGGTCAGCGTGTTCACGCCCGAGTTCGGTGATGCGGCGATGGCCTCGTTGCCCTGCTCTGTGAGCTGTGAGACGAGCTTGGAGCCGATGAGCCCAGTCCCGCCGATAACAACGATCTTCGTCATGAATGAACCTTTCTTGTTGGCGGGAGCGCCGTGCTTGGGCGTCGACAGCATTCTCAAGCGCCCCGGCGCGGGCTGCGTGCGGTGCTACGACTTCAGGAACGCGTGGGTCGGCATGGAATTGATGAGACATGCCCAGTGCGCATCGAAACCCCCATGGTTGATGAAGCGACTGACGGTGTACCCGAAACGGGCAGGCACAACCCAGATCAGCGCAAACGTGCCTCGACGCGCACGATGGCCGCGATCTCCTGCATACCTCATAGCAACGCTACTCGCGCACCATCGCGGGGACAGCGGAACCAGGGACTCGACAAACCTAGACCTGACGCGTCCGACGAACCGATCCATCCAGTCAGCGGCAGCTCCGACATGAAGCATCCGACACGGTCGTCGTGCTCGGCAGCCGAGCTCACGCCGCGCCGCTAAGACCATCGACGTACGCGGATCGACGATCGCTGCTGGAGCCGCGGTGCAGGCGTCCTTGACCTGGATGAGCCCCGGCCCGTCGGCCCCTCCGGCGACGAACTCGTCGTCGCCGTGATAGTCCGTTCTGTAAGGTACTGCCTCCGCGAGTGCCCACAACTGGCTCAGCAGGACTGCTGGGTCAACAGACTTCTAGAGCACTTGCGGCAGGTCGGTGCCGTTGGGTCCGTCGGCGGCGCGCGCCGCGGCCTGATCGGGGGTAGCCGCGACGTAGTCGGTGAGGATTCCCATGGCTTGCCTTCCTAACGTGGACAAGCACCAACCGCCACACGGGTCCGCCATCAGCGGACGCGATCGAACCAGCGCTGGATGCGGCTGGTACCGAACTCAACTTTGTCGGCGGCGAGGGCCAGCGAAGGTCCGTCGAAGCCCCCGGTGGGGTTTTCCCCACTCGCAAACGTGACGTCAACGCGCGCAACCTGGTCGCGCCCGAACTCCAGATAGCACATCCCGCGACCGCCGTACTGCGCCGACCGCGTGGTGCCGCGAACGAGCGCAATTATTCGATCCGCGACCACGGCGGCCTGTCCCTCAGCGAACACGCCCGCCTTCGGCGTTCCGACGCTTGTCACGTCGCCGACCGCGTATACATCCGGAAACTGGGTTTCGAGTGTCAGCGGGTCGACCGGGATCCATCCGTCGACGGTGAGGCCTGACTCCTCCACCACGCTGGGCGCTCGGTGCACCGGTACGCCGAGGAACAGGTCGTAGGGCATGTGGCTCCCGTCGCTGAGCATCGCGACCTTGCGAACCGGGTTGAGCTCGCGCACCAGTTGCTCCGGATGCCAGTCGATTCCGCGTTCGGCGAAGGCGCGGAGCAGCGCATCGGACGCGGCCGGCGACGGCGGAATGGGCATGCCCAGGGGCATGACGAGCGAGATCTGGGACCTGCCGCGAAGCCCTCTCCCCGTGAGGTAGTCGTCCATCATGAGCGCGGTCTCGCTGGGAGCGGGCGGACACTTGAACGGCGTCGATGTGACTGCGACGATCACTCGGCCACCCTCGAAGCGCGCTACCACGTCGCGCAGCGCGAAGGCTCCCTCCACTGTGTAGAACTCGTGACCGCCCTCGATCAGGCCTGGCGTGTCACTCGGATGCAGATCTGCGCCGAGGGCGACGACCATGATGTCTGCGTCGAACGTGCCGACGTCGGTTACTACGCGCTTGCTGGCGGGATCGATCGAACGCGCCGTCGACTGGACGAAACGTACCCCGGGCTTGGCGAGGTCACGGTAGGGGTGCCAGACCGCCGACGGTAGAGCTCGGCCGAACATCACGTCCAGCTTCGAGAACCCGAAGACGAAGCCGTCGCTCTGATCGATCAGCACGACATCGACACCGTCACCGAACTCGGCGGACAACCTGCTGACCAGCTCCAGACCGCCGAAACCCGCTCCAAGCACCAAGATCCGCACCGTAGGATGATATCCGCCCATCGTGCAGGGTTCGCGCGCGAGCAGCCCGTCTGCGGCATGACCTCAGCCAGCGACGGCTTTGGCGTACTCCTCCACCCGGTCGGCAATCTCCGCCTCGGAGAGAGCCAGTCGCTCCAAGATCGTGTACCGGCCAGGGCGGGTGCCGGGCGCGAATGCGACAGCCTTGACGAACTCCGCGTGCGACAGGCCGAGGTCGGCTGGCGTCCGCGGCAAGCCGTGCCGGGCCAGGCAGGCCGAGATCAGCTCGGCGTGCTCCAGAGTCCCACGCAGGTGAGAGCAGAACAGGGCGCCCACTCCAGCTAGCTCGCCATGACTGGCCGTGCCGGGATACAGCTGGTCTATGGCGTGCATAATCTCGTGATCGCCGCCGCTGGCGGGGCGACTCGACCCGGCCACTGCCATGGCCATGCCGCAAAGGATCAGCGACTCGGCCAGCACCGTCAGGAATTCATCGGAACGCGCCGAGCCCGGCTGATGCAGCACGGACTGGGCGGCGGACCTGGCCATCGCGGCGGCAAGTCCGTCCACCTGCTCGCCCTTGTCCGCTGCGCCCAGCTCCCAGTCGGCCATCGCGGACAGCTTGCTGATCACGTCGCCGATGCCCGAGGTGGCCAGCGGGGCCGGAGCAGCTCTCACCCGGTCAAGATCCACCAACACGGCCGCGGGCATCACCACGCCGTACGAGCCCTTCCCCGACTCGTGCTCCAGCGAGCTGACCGGAGAGCAGATGCCGTCGTGAGCCAGGCTGGTGGCGACGGCCACCATGGGTATCCCGGCCATGTGCGCGGCGAACTTCGTGACATCGATGGTCTTGCCACCACCAATGCCGACCACTGCCTCGTACGCGCCCGCTCGGAGCCGCTGGCCGAGCGCGACCGTGGCTCCGTGCGTACCGTCCGGCACCCGGAAGATCTCTGCGGCTTCGATCTGAAGCTCGGTGGTGAGACTGTCGCCCTGGCCGGGCCCTACGGCGACGGCCACCCGACCCTCACTCGCGATCCTGCGGTCGGCCAGTAGCGGGCCCAAGCCGGCGATGGCGCCAGGCCGGACCTCGATAACGATCGGCGCAGCGAGCATCCGGGCCAGCAGCGGCATGATTCTCCTTCACGGACGGGCCTTGGCCGCCTGAGCCAGCAGCCAGCCCACCGGCTCCCCGCGAGATTATCAGCGGCCGGGCCCCTCGATGACTGTCAGGTCACGCACCGCGAACTGGTGGTGCGCCCACTCCTCGTTGAAGAGCACATGCAGACACGATGTGGCGGTACGTGACGCAGGCGGCGGCCCACCGGGCGCCGTGTTCGGCTCCCGTATCCGATCGAGGTCGTCCTGGGTGGCTGTCTGTAGGAACGCTCGCACTTGGGCGATACGCCCGGAGCGAGCCTCCACGATGTCGTCGAACGTTGGTGTGGCGTGGATGTCAAGCCCGAACCCGGTGATGAAGGACGCCGGCAGACCGAGGGGATGAAAGGGGCGCGGTTGGCCTTCGACGGCATGACCAAACCATGCGTCGGTGACGAACACGAGATGTCGCAGCGTTTGGGCGAACGACCACTCGTCGTTGACCGATCGATGCAGATCCGCCTCGTCCATGGTTCGGGCCCGCTGCATCGTTGCACCCCAGAACGACTCGACCACCGCCCAGGCCTCGCGCATCCCGTCGGCAGTCTCGGTACGCAGCTTCGCGCGCTCCGGGTAACGGCGATCAAGTTCGGCCTCGATCAGCGGGGCAACCTCGACGCCATTGACTTTGAGCCCCCGGATGTCCCCATCGATGTCGGCATCGGTCAGCAGTACGCCGTACATGTGCGTGCCGGAGAGATCGACCTCTCGAAAGACAGTTCGCGACATGTTGATGTCCAGGAACTCCGCGCCTTGAAACTCATCCGTGGCGACATATCTGGTCACCGGTGGATTCTATGCCGGCGTGCCACAGCCATGGCTCCTACGGCCGGTCGACGCCCGGTAGCGGGCGGCGACACGGATGGCGTTGGAGTGTGGCGACCGAGCGGGACATGAGTACGCCTACTCGGGTGCTTTGCTGACCCCCCAACCAGACTCGAGGACATGAGCACGACTGGCCGACACCTCACCGGTTCGAAGTGGCCCATCATGCTTGCCGCGATCGGACTCGCGATCGCCACGCCTGTCGCGATGTGGTGGCTGGTCGGAGATCAATTCTAGCGCGCTCGGCCAATAGCAGGCGTCCCCGTGCTCCAACACAATGAGGCCTAGGGAAGCCCGCCAACAGTCGGCTAGGGTGGGGCGGTGCACACCGAACTGGGTCTCGCGCGACCATGACAGCCGATGCTCCGGGAAGCCATGCCCGCGCGTCTGAACCTCAGGGTCTCGACGACCGCTCGCGGTGGATCGATCTCGGCGGCCCGGTTCACTACCTCGACTTCGGTGGTCCGGCCAACGGGCCGGTGATCGTGTGTGTGCATGGGCTCGGCGGGTCGTCGGTGAACTGGTCGGCTATCGCGCCGTTGCTGACGGATCGCTTCCGCGTGGTCGCCCCCGACCTGGCCGGGCACGGCCTTACCCGGTCCATGGGACGCGGGACCAAGGTGAGCGCGAATCAGGCTCTGCTGCACCGATTCATCGAGTCGGTGCCGGGAGCCCCAGTGATCCTCATGGGCAACTCGATGGGTGGGATGATCTCGCTCCTTGAGGCGGCCGCTGCTCCCGACGCCGTTGCCGGCCTGGTCCTACTCGACCCGGCTCTGCCGTTCGTACCAACAAGGCCGGATCCTGTTGTCACCGCCATGTTCGCCGCGTACGCAACCCCAGGACTCGGCTGGGCGCTGATGGCCGCCCGCCGCCGGGCGCTGTCGCCTGAGGCGCAAGTCGCCGCGACGCTGTCGCTGTGCTGCGTTGACCGCTCTCGAGTGCCCGCCGAGGTCGTCGCGCAGCACGTCGCCATCGCTCGCCGCCGTACTCAGTTCGCGGACGTCAACCGGGACTTCCTCGCCGCCGCGCGCTCCGTCACCGCGACCGCCGGTATTATCCGCGGCCTTCCGTATCGGCAAGGGATCCGGTCAATCACCGCACCGGTACTGCTGCTGCACGGCGATCGCGACCGGTTGGTACCCGTCGCGGTGGCTCGGGCGGCGGCGCGCGCCAACCCGTCCTGGTCGCTGACCGTGTTGCACGACATCGGCCACATACCTCAACTAGAGGCGCCACACGACACCGCAAAGGCGGTGCTCGCCTGGCTCGACACCGACGGGCGGCAAGCTGCCCAGGCGGCCACCCCCCGGCCGCCGGCACGGGCCTGATAGCTCGCTGGCGGCCACGGCGTGTCAAACGACGGTGAACGAAGCATGCACTTGTACCGTATGGGGAATTGACAGTGCGCGACATTGTTTCCATATATACCGGCGATCGGCGTCGACTCTCACGTCCCAGCGTCGGCACGCTGATGAGCGTCGGAGGTGGCGATGGCGTCCTTGTCCCGGCCGCGGGTTGCCCTGCAGGGGGTTGCCCCGCAGGGGGTTGCCCCGCAGGGGGTTGCCCCGCAGGGGGTTGCCCCGCAGGGGGTTGCCCCGCCGCGGCTCGCCAAGACCAGGCGCCCGCGCATCGGCGTCGTCCTGGGCGCCGGCGGTGTGCTCGGCGCCGCCTGGATGGCGGGGGCGCTCGTGACGTTGCAGGAGCGGTTGCCCTGTCCCATTGGTGAGGTGGACCTGGTCCTAGGCACCAGTGCGGGTGGCATCTTGGCTGCCGCGCTGCGCTGTGGGGTCGAGGTCGAAGACATTGTGGAGCACCAGCGCGGTTCCTCATTGGTGGCGCTGCCCAACCTTGATGAGCTGGACCGGGAGGGTGGCGCGTTACCGCCGCTGCCGCGGATGCAAATCGGTTCACCCCGTCTGCTGGCAAGCACCGCCCTCGCTCCACATCGGGTTCACCCATGGGTCGCCGCGAGCGCGCTGCTTCTAGTGGGACGCGGCCAGCTCCGATCGCTGACCGCCCTCATAGAATCGCTACTCGCACAGCAAGCCGGTACAGGGGCCTCGTCGCCAACCTGGCCGGTGCGCGGCCAAACTTGGATCATGTCCGTGGACTATGAGTCCGGTCGCCGGGTCGCGTTTGGCCGCCCAGGCTCCCCAGCCGTGCCACTGCCCGACGCGGTGGTCGCATCGTGCTCAATCCCCGGATGGTACGAGCCCAAGGTCATCAACGGGCGCCGTTATATCGACGGAGGCGTGCGCTCGAGCACCTCGCTGGACCTTCTGGCCAGGGTCGACCTCGACGAGGTCTACGTCCTCGCCCCCATGGCCAGCTATGACACAGACAACCCGTGCGGCCCTTCGGCGCGCCTGGAACGATGGGTCCGGCGGATGATCACGGCTGGCCTGACCGCGGATGTGCAAAAGGTACGCGCGACGGGCGCGACGGTCACGGTGCTCACCCCCGGTCCGGAAGACCTCGCGGCCTTCGGCGCCAACCTGATGGATCCAATTCGCCGCCGCCAGGTGCTCGAGACATCGCTTCGAACCTCCCCCGCCGCCTACGGGCGGCTGGCTGACTCGCGGTCGGCGGCCTGACGACCCTAGGACGACCCGCGACGCCGCGAATTCGGTGAGCGTTTCGCAGCAGCGGCCGCCGGCCGGCCGCGCACCGCTGCTGGCCGTGCAGCTTTCGCGCTCGACCTCGTTCGATCATCCTTTGATGCTGGACGCGCAGACGCCGCGTACTTGACCAGTTCATCGAAGCCGTCGCGGATCCCCGTGCTGAGCACCCCGATGTCGGGCACCGCGTCGAAGTCCGCGTTGATGCCGAAATTGAGCTGGTCAAGATAGGAGAAGATGCCCACCGAGATTCGCAGGTTGTAGGCGATCGGTACGTACGGGTGAATCTCGACCATCTGCCGGCCGAGCATGTAGAGCGGGATGCGCGGCCCGGGGACGTTGGTCGTCACCGTCTGCATCATTGGCTGCGGAAAACGGAAGGTGAGCCGCGAGCCCATGGCGAGGAGCGTGGGTGCCGCGAACCCCGCGAGTTCGGTGAGCGCCTGGGCCCCAACCGCTTGACGGCTACTCTTCAGGTCGTCCATCTGGTCGCGCAGCCGGGCCAGCCGGCGCAACGGGTCGGGCTCGCCGACAGGCAGGCTTACCAACACCGCCGAGACCCGGTTGTTCAGGGTTCCTCGCTCGGATTCGGCGCGGACCGAGACCGGCACCAGCGAGCGCACCACCTGTCCATCCGAGAGTTCGCCGCGCCCGGCGAGCAAATCACGGAACCCGCGCGTGACCGCGGCCAGGACCACATCGTTCACGGTGCCGCCGAACGCCGTGCGGACGAGCTTGACCTCGCTCAAGCTGGCTTGCGTCCACTCCCAGCGCCGATGCGGCCCGCTCGGCCCGTTGAGCGAACGCGCGGCGGGGCTGGCGAGCCGGCGCACACTAGAAGGCAACCCCCGCCCGAAGTCGAGCACCTCCTGGCGGGTCGGCAGATTTCGCGCCAGCGCCGGAACGCGGGCCAGTTGCTGCAAAGGCTCGACGACAGCGTCGCGCAGGCCGTCGACGACCAGCCATGCCGTGGACGGAGCGCGCTCCGGGGTCCAGGACCCCAGCGCGGGAGTCGCGGTGTCCGGAGTCACATCGAGCAACGCGGCGGCCAGGTCCCAGCCGGCTACCCCGTCCACCATGCAGTGGTGCACCTTGGAGATGATCGCCCACCGATCGTCCCGGAGCCCCTCGACCAGCCACATCTCCCACAGTGGTTTGGCGAGGTCCAGCCGTTGGGCGAACACCCGGCCGGCCAGATTGCGCAGTTGCTCGTCGCCGCCCGGCGCCGGCACGGCGGTGTGCCGAACATGGTAGAGGACCTCGAAATGCTCGTCGTCCGTCCACACCGGACGGCCGAGATGCAGTGGAACCGTGCGAACGCGCTGCCGGTACCTCGGCACCTGTTGCAGCTTGCCGACCAACAGCCGGACCAGGTCCCCGTACGCCGGAGGTGGCCCCTCAAACACGGCCACCGAGCCGACGTGCATGGGCACGTTCTCGTCCTCCATGAAGAAGAACCCTGCGTCCAGCGTGCTCATTCGCTCCATCGCTCACCGTCCCTTTGCCGCGGCCACCGCCCACACCGTTCCCCGAGCGCCTCAAGCCCGCATAACAGGACGCTATGCCGGTATAGGGGTCCACACAATGCCACACTGCATTTGCGGCGAGGCTAAACCGGTACCGCGAGCTTGGCGACGAACCCCGATGAAACGTTGCCCGTGACGGTCGCGAGTTGGCTCGCATAGCCGTCACGGAACACATTGTCGGTGTCTAGCAAGGTCTGGGCGAGGTTTCGGACGCTTGTGCTGTAACCGTCGGTGGCGTACACGGTCTCACACGCAGCGCCCGGAAGGGCGAGCTGTGACGTCGCGATCTTGTTTTGCGACGCCGTCGCCTTGGCCAAACTCGGATAGACCTCGAAGTGGATGTGCGGCCAGCGACCGGAGTACGCGGCCGGGAAGATGCTCTTGAAATTGACCGCGCCGGCGCTGTCGGTCTCCTGGACTCCACGCAGGTAGTTCTCGTTCGTGACGCCCTGGGAGTACATCGAGTACCCTCCGTTGATGTCGCAGTGCCACAGGTATACGGCGGCGCCCGCCAGGGCGCCGCACCCGTTCGCGGTGTCCAGGACCGTGAGGTTGATGGTGAGCGGCACACCGGTGGCGACCCCAGAGGCCGAGCCAAAGCTGGCTCGGATGTCACTGCGGACGATGCCGCTTTGGCTGAGAATGTTCGGGCCGTTGGAGCCGTCGCCGGGATAGGGCCCGGCCGTCTCCGTTGGGATCTCCGAACAGCTGGTGGTTGCAGCCGCGCTCGAGGTCGGCGTGGCTGCCGAACCGTCGGACGCGCTGCCACAGCCAACCAACGAAACCAACCCAGCGCCGGCCATCAACGTCAACATTCGTCGTCGATCCAGGTTGGTCGCGAGGTCGAAAGCAAGCCCTCGGTCGTGGTCATGCAGGTCGTCGTCATGCAGGTCGTGGTTCAATGGTCTCCCTCGACGCTCCTTCATCATCGCGTTCCGGCTGCGTGTCCTACCGCCGGATCATTGGGAGAGACTCTTTCGGTACCAGCTGTGGAGCCGCTTTGTTCTTGTCATGAGCCCGCTGTGGAGTCGGCGTCACAGCAATCGTGCCAGGCGGGACTTCTTCGAATTCTCCCGGACGATCCATTGGACGTCGGAGTCGTCGTCGTGTTCAAGGGCCCGGAAGCGGGCCAGTCCAGCGGCGGGATCGGCGGCGACTGCCACGCTCCAGCAGTAGCCGAGCGCCTTTCGCAGGGCGCGCACCTGCTCCATCCCTCGCTCGCTCGCAGGGCTGGCCGCCAATCCGCTGGTCACGCGCTGGCATAGGTCGAGAGCGTGTGCGCGGCTCGCCTGCGTACGGAGTAGCCGCGGTTCGCAGACGCCAGACCGCCTGGACCAGTTCGAGGTTGGCTCGTGGGCCCGGAAGGCCCGAGTGCGCCAACAGGTACTGCGGCCACGCCGCCTGACTCAGCGTCATCAGCGTCGCTCGGTGCTCTGCCTGGCGCCCCACGACCGAAATCGTAGTTGGAAAGCTGGCTGGCCGACGCGATCATGGTCTCGCGCCGGCCCCCGCGTACGTTAGTGGTGCTGGGCCTAGCTGCGGGTAGATATCTGCTGCACGCCCCAGCTGTTGCCGTCCGGATCGCTGAAGAAGACGAACCCAACGTTGTCCAATGGCTCCGGCGTGGGGGTCGGGCTTTCGCCCATGACCTGGATCTCGCTGACCTCCACCCCGCGCTCGACGAGGTGGGCACGCGCTTTGTGAAGGTCTGCGACCACCAACTGCAAGCCCTTGATTGAGCCCGGCGTCATGTCACCGATCCCTTTCCCGATGACGATCGAACAGCCCGACCCGGGCGGAGTCAGCTGGACGACGCGCATGTCGTCGCTGATCTTAGTGTCATGGTCGACATTGAAGCCGACCTTCTCGGCGTAGAAGGCCTTGGCGCGGTCTACGTCCGAGACCGGAACCACGACTACCTCCAGCGTCCAATTCATGATGCGTTTCTCCTTCTCTCCAATTCGAGCTGGTCGAGTGCCGCCAGCTTCCACGATATGCAGGTAGGTCTGCGCTCTCAGTGCGACGTCATCTCGGCGAGTAACACGGCGAGCCGGTCGTAACCCTCGCCGACGCCGCGTTTCATCGGATAGTTGATCACAATGTCGCGGGCCTCCGGTGACGGATAGACCAGCGTGCTGGTCGTGGTGGTCTTGCCGCGCTGCTCGACGAACACGTGGGTGATCAATGACTCGCCGGGATACGACTGTTCGTCGAACGACTCGGTGTAGACCAGCCGGTCGGACGGTACGATCTCGCGGTACACGCCGCCCTGAGCCATCTGTGTGCCGTCGGGGCCACGCGACACGAAGCGCCAGCATCCGCCTATGCGCAGATCGACCTCGCATCCGACCAGGATCCAACCCCGCGCACCGTACCAGCGCATGAGCAGCTCGGGCTTGGTCCACGCGTCAAACACCAGGAGCCGGGGTGCATCGAACACCCGCGTCAGCACGATCGCTGTGTCCGTCGGCGTCGTCATCCTCAGGGTTCCGGCGTTTTTCATCCTTGACCCCCCGACCGCCTGTTGCTTGCGGTTCTCTCCGTGGTCTTGAGCTCGTCGAGCAGCGTGTCGAGGCGCTGAAAGCTCTCCTCCCAGTAGCTGCGGTAGTTCTCCAACCAGTCGGTGGCGGCCTTGAGGGGACGCGCCTCAAGCCGGCACGGCCGCCGCTGCGCGTCGCGCCCACGCGAGATGAGGCCGGCGCGCTCCAGCACTTTCAGGTGCTTCGAGACCGCAGGCTGGGTCATAACGAATGGCGCGGCCAACTCTGTCACTGTGGCCTCCCCCGCTGCCAACCGGGTGAGGATCGCCCGCCGCGTCGGGTCGGCGAGCGCTGCGAACGTCACGTCGAGCAGATCCGTATTCATGCGTCCATAACCTCTTAGTTTCATAACCTCTCGGTATTTCTACAGGCCCGCCACGCAGGCTGTCAAGAGCCATCGCGCTGCGAGGTCCCGTGAGCTGGTGCCGGAGGTCCGGCACGGATCGGGACTTCCTGCCCTACGCGGCGGATACAGAGCCGACCACCATCAATCTCGTAAGGCAATCAACGAGCTGAGCCCGCCGGGCAAGCTCCACACCAGACGGAGTGATCCCATGAAGCGCAGAACCCTCGACGTCCTGTTGAGCCTGGGTGGGCTCGTGCTCGCCGGCCTGCTCCTCGTCGCCGGACTCGTCCTCACCAGCAACGCGAGCTTCGCCAACACCTACGTCACCGATCAGCTGAGCCAGCAGAACATCACCTTCAAGACCGCCGACACCCTGACCGGCGAAGAGAAGCAAAAGCCATGCCTCGTCGCCAACGCCGGTCAGAAGCTCACCACCGGCAAGCAGGCCGAGTGCTACGCCAACAACTTCATCGGGCTTCACCTCGAGTCGATCGCGGGCGGCCAGACGTACGCTGACCTCGGCGCACCGCAGGCCGCGCTGCGCACGCAGGTCGCGGACGCGCAGAAAAACAACGCGCCCAACCTGGCCGACCTGCAGAAGCAGCTCGCCGACGTCACCGGCCAGCGTGAGACCGTGTTCAAGGGCGAGACGCTGCGTGGTCTGCTGCTCACCTCGTACGGATTCAGCGAGTTCGGAGCCAAGGCAGCGCAGGCTGCCACGGTCGCCTACCTCGCCGCCGGATTGATGCTGCTGCTGTCGATCTTCGGGCTCGTGCACGCGTACGTCACCCCGAAGAACAAGGCCTTCGCGGCCCCCGACCCGACCCCCGCGGTCGAGAAGCCACGCGTCAACGCGTGACCCATCTCACTGCAGCACATCCTGGGGGCCCCGCACCAGCGGGGCCCCCGCCTTGTCGGCTCCGGCCGTGCCTGTCGGCTCCGGGCGCGTCAGAGTGGAACGCTCCAGTCGATGATTGTCCCTATCGGTTGGGCACGCCGGACCTCGAACGTGCCTCCGTGGCGGGTCGCCCGATCGCGCATGTTGGCCAACCCGCTGCGCGCCGTGTCCTCGGCAACACCCACCCCGTTGTCGCTCACGGTGACGGTGAGTCGCCCACCGGCGACCCGGACGCCCACCGCCACGGCCGACGCCGAGGCGTGTCGTACCACATTGGACAGCGCCTCACGAAGCACGGCTAGGACGTCCGCCCGCACGACGGCCGATGCCGCGCTGTCTACCGGCCCAGACATGTCCAGTGCTGGACGGAACCCGAGCGGGCCGGCGGACGCGGCGACGAGGGCGCGGACCTCGGCGCGCAACTCGGCGCTCATCGGAGAGCGCAGCTCGAAGATGGCGGAGCGGATGTCGCGGATCGTGGTGTCCAGATCGTCGACCGCTGCGTTCACCCTGTCGATCACCTCGGGAACTTTCGCAAGCCTTGCCGCGGTCTGCAGCCGCAGGCCGGTGGCGAACAGTCGCTGGATCACCACGTCGTGCAGATCCCTGGCGATGCGCTCGCGGTCCTCCAGGATGACGAACATCTCGCGTTCTTCCTGCGAGAGTGCCCGCTCGAACGCGAGAGCCGCCTGGCCGGCGAAGGCGGTCAGCATCGCCAGGTCCTCATCACTGTCACGCCGCTCGCTGGCGGCGTCCACCATGACCAGAAGCCCATGCAGGCCGTCCGCGGTGGCCAGAGGGACCACCGTGGCGGAACGGTCCGGAAGAGGCGTCGGCCACGGCGCGGCCTTACCGAGGTGCTCGACGACGAGGTGGTGGCGAGCCTGGACAGCCTCGGCGAACTGCGTCTCCGCCGCCGCTAGCGTCGAGCCCACCAGACCGGCCGGAGTCTCTTCACCCGCCGCGTCAGCCACCTCGACGGTGAGCAGGCCGGTGTCCTCGTCGTGCAGAAGCACAATCGCCAGCTCCGCCCCGGCCACCTCCCGCGCACGCTTGGCGATCAGTTCCAAGGCGGCCGTACGGTGGACCCGGCCGAGCAGCACGGCGGTGATCTCCGCGGCCGCGGCCAGCCAGCGATGGCGGCGCTGAGCCACCTCATACAGGTGAGCGTTGTCGATGGCCGCACCCGCCGCGGCAGCAAGGGCCACGACAATCTGCTCGTCGTCATCGCTGAACTCGTCGGCACCCTGTTTCTCGGACAGATACAGGTTGCCGTACACCGTGTCCCGGACCCGCACCGGAACGCCAAGGAAACTGTGCATCGGCGGGTGGTTCGCCGGAAAGCCGTACGACTGGGGATGCTGGGTGATATCGGGCATGCGCACCGGACGCGGATCCTCGATCAGCAGCCCGAGCACTCCTCGACCGGTCGGCAGATCGCCAATCGCGGCATGCTCCTCGGCGCTAAGCCCGTGCGTGATGAACTCGACCAGCCGCCGATCATCGCCGATAACACCCAACGCACCGTACCGCGCGCCCACGAGCCGGCACGCGGAGACCACGATGCGTTCCAGGGTGCTCCGCAGGTCCAGATCCGTGCTGATGCCGACCACGGCATCCAGCAGCGACCTGAGCCGCTCGCGACTGGCGACCACGTCGCCCACCCGATCGAGCAGCTCATGCAGCAGTTCGTCGAGGTGGACCCGCGATAGCGGCGTCAACCCCAGCGACGGCGCCTCCCGTGCCGGCGCCGGTCCGTCCGTGGGCGCGGGATCGGTGGTCATTCGCGCATGCTATCTCGCTCCGATCGCTGTGACTCTCGACCCGGCACTACAGGTCCCCCGGCCCTGTCCGCTCTCGTCGCGGATTGGGCAGTCTGTACACATGACAAGCGGGAGGAGCCAGCCATGATAACGACACTGGACCTGTTGGCCTCGCACCCATTTCTGGAGGACCTTCCCGAGCCGTGGCTGGAGCGCCTCTCCTACCAAGGCAAGCGGGCCGTCCACCACACCGGAAGTCGACTCTTCCGTGAAGGCAGTCGGGCCGACCGCTTCTGGTTGATCCGTGACGGCCGAGTGGCGTTGGAGTTCAACGTCCCTGGCCGCGGCGACATCGTGATTGAACAGCTTGGACCAGGAAGCGTGCTGGGCTGGTCGTGGATGTTCCCGCCGTACCGGTGGCACTTCGGTGCGGTCTCGGCCGAGCAGACGCTCAGCGTCGAACTCGACGGCTCAGGCGTGCGGCGCCTGTGTGACGACGACCCTGCGCTTGGATACGAGCTGACGCGTCGCTTCTCCGCCGTCCTCGTCGACCGGCTCCAGTCGGCACGGATGCGCCTCGTCGACCTGTACGGGTATCCGGTACAACAGGCCGCTGGGTAGCGACCTGGCGTACGCTCGGTGGACTGGGGACATCTGGCCGCCGAAGGAGCGCACGATGCAGCCGTTGGAGTATCCTGTTCACTTCTCAGTGGACTATCCAGATCGGACGCTGGACCGAGTGACCACGTTCTTCCGGATATTCGTCGCGATCCCAATCCTGATCGTGTTGACGAGCGTGTCCGGAGGAGTCTGGCAGTCGAGCTACGACCACGCCACTTTCGCCGTCGCCGCCGCCGGGGGGCTGCTGTTCTTTGGCCCGTTGCTGATGATCCTGTTCCGCCAGAAGTACCCGCGGTGGTGGTTCGACTGGAACCTGGAGCTCCAGCGGTTCTCCAACCGAGTGGGCGTCTATCTCGCGCTGATGGACGACCGCTACCCGTCCACCGACGAGCATCAGTCGGTACGACTGGAGTACGAGTACCCAGACGCCCAGCGCGATCTGAACCGATGGCTTCCCCTTGTCAAGTGGCTCCTGGCCATCCCGCACTACGTGGTGCTCTTCTTCCTCGATATCGCTGCCCTCGTAGTTGTGATCATCGCCTGGTTCGCCATCTTGTTCACCGGACAGTATCCACGAGGGCTCTTCGACTTCGTCGAGGGCGTCATCCGTTGGCACAACCGGGTCCTCGCGTACGCCCTCGTCCTGATCACTGACCGTTATCCGCCCTTCCGCCTGGGTGCATAGCGTTCGATGCTGGCGGCGTAACCAGGGGTTCCAGACCCGCAAGCTCGAGAACATCAACACCTCCATCGAGGAGGTGCTGGCCGGTCGGGTCACCGCCCGCCTGGTGTTCGAGTTCTGACCGTCGACCGTCGGGGCTTCGTCGCGTGAAGTGTGGCGTCGACGAGGACGCGGGCGGCCGACTTGGCGGCGTCGGCGGCGGCAGGGTCGGCATCGAGCACGCCGACCGAGAGTCCGCCGTCGATGAGCAGCGTGAGGTGCCGGGCGAGCAACTGTGGATCCTGCGCCCCGGCCCGGCGGGCGAGGTCGGCCACCCAGGCCCGGACAACCGCCTTGTGTTCCACGGTGCGGGCGTGCACGTCGGTGCCGCCCGGCGACTCGTACGACAGGGAGGCCGCCGCTCGACTGTGGACCATCAGCGAGCAGCTGGCCGGCCTCAAGGCCGCCAAGCTGTGAACGTCGGAGGGAGAACGAGGTGAAGGTCGGCATCCACGTGGTCAGCTTCGGCTGGACGGGAGGCCCCGACAGGGTCGGCCCCACCCTGGCCGATATCGGCCGCGCGGCCGACCAGGCCGGCGTCGACTCGCTCTCGCTGATGGACCACTACCTGCAGCTCGGCGGCATGCTCGGCATCGCCGAGGACCCGATGCTCGAGGGTTACACGGCGTTGGGCTTCCTCGCCGCACGTACCAGCACCGCCAAGCTGCACCTGCTGGTCACCGGCACCACATACCGGCACCCCGGACTCCTCGCGAAGATCGTGTCCACACTGGATGTCCTCTCCGGCGGCCGGGCGAAGCTCGGCATCGGGGCCGCGTGGTACGAGCGCGAGCACAATGCGCTCGGCGTCCCGTTCCCGCCAATCGCCGAACGGTTCGAACGGCTCGAGGAGACGCTGCAGATCGTGAAACAGATGTGGAGCGAGGACAACGGACCGTTCGGCGGCCGCCATTACCAACTCGCCGAAACGATCAACTCGCCGCAGCCGCTGCAGCGCCCCCACCCGCCCATTCTGATCGGCGGCGGCGGAGAGAAGAAGACCTTGCGGCTAGTCGCCAAGTACGCCGACGTGTGGAACGTGCCGTTCAATCCGGACGGCGGCCTGCCGACCCTCCGGCGCAAACTCGATGTGCTGCGCGAACACTGCCACCGTGAAGGCCGCGACTTCACCAGTATCGAAAAATCGATCATGTGGGTCGGCTCCTCGCCTACCACGCCCGACACCTTGGCGGTGTTCATCGACACCATGGCGACCGCCGCCGAACTCGGCGTCACCGACGTACACCTGATGCCGGTCGGCTCCGACCCCGTTGGATTCGTCGTCAGCGTCGGCCAGCACGCCGTCCCGGCCCTGGCAGACCTGTAGACACGAGGCGTCAAACTCCCACGAGCGCAACCATGTGACGCCGTGCTCGTCAGCGTCGGGGTCGGAAGGTTTCGCCCTTGTCGATGATGTCTTGCAGGAGTCGTCGTTGGGTGAGGTCGAGTTCCCGGCCGTCGGCGACCGGGTAGGCCCGGCCGCGAGGGCTGATCCAGACCAGGCCGAAATCTGTTCGGTAGAGCTTGAATCCGCCGTGTTTGCCGGTGTGATGTCGTTTGCATTCGGTGGCGAGGTTGTCCTCGTGGGTGGTGCCGCCCTCGTCGTAGGCGGTGATGTGGTCGATCTCGCATTGGCGGGCCGGGCGCCGGCAGCCGGGGGCTTGGCAGGTCTTGTCCCGGGCCCGCACGTAGGCGGCCTGGTCGGCGGTGGGCCGGTAGTGCAGCCGGCCCTCGTGCATGATCCGGCCGTCGTTGGTG
>JAHRHA010000364.1 GCA_020027875.1 Micromonosporaceae bacterium
CCGACCTCCCGGAGCACCCGCAGGTGTTTGGACGCCCCCGGCTGGGTCATCCCCAGCTCCTGGGCCAACTCGGTCACCGGCCGCTCACCCGCCCGCAGCAGTACCAGGATCTCCCGGCGCTGCGGCTCGGCGATCGCGTTGAAGACGTCCGACGTCGTCGCTGCTCGGGCCACGAGTGCCATCATATGCCGTTATCGGCATGCGTCAAGCCGGAGGAATCAGGCGCGTCTTGTCAGACGACGATCGTGACCCTTGTCAGCGGCTGCGGAACGCGTATCCGCACACGGCACGCGCGACGGCGGCGGGCAGGGAGGGCGATGGGTGAGCAGCACGCCAACGGCTGGCGGGTGAGCCGCCACCGGCTGGTGGCCGACGCCACGGTCGGCGTCATCGCCAACCCGATGTCGGGCCGTGACATCCGGCGGCTCGTCGCGAGCGCGTCCGTGTTCCCCAACGCCGAGAAGGCCAGCATGGTGGTCCGGCTGACGGCCGCCGCCGGAGCGCTCGGCGTGGGCCGCGTGCTGGTGTCCACCGACACCTTCGGGGTCTCCGCGGCGGTCCTGCGGGAGTCGCGCCGCCGCGCCGAGGCGGGCGACCCCCGGTCGAAGCTGCGCACCAGCAGGCACGCCAAGGCCACCAGCAGCGCCGTGGCCACCGCCTGGTGGGAGAACTGGGCCTCGAGGAAGTAGAACTGCGGGCTCGCGGCGTAGAGCAGCACCGCGAGCCCGCCCGCCGTGCCGGAGCCAGTGCCGCGTCGCACCAGCGTGAGCGCGCCATGACCAACACCGATCGCGCCAGCAGAACCACCAGGATCTGCGCGCCGACCAGCGGCAGCCCGGTCAGCCAATGCACGCCGGTGGTGGCCAGCTCGAGGCCGGGGTAGAACGACGACTCCGCCAGCAGGTCGTTGCCGGCGAAGAACCCGTCCCTCCCGACGAGGTCGAGCAGCGTGCTGAGGTGGAACGACTCCTCGGTGCGGGTGGCCATCAGTTACTGGAACGGAACAGTTCGCAAACCCGACTCGCAGCGATGAACGTCGAATCATCACCCTCAAGCGACAGGCCCGACAGCTACAGGGCGCAAAGCCCAGCTTGAGTTCGCGCTGGAAGAGTCCCCGCCACCCCTGAAGCCCGCCGAGCTCGACCTGATCACGCGCCAGATCGAAGAGATCATCGCGGACGGCGACCACCTCGCGAGGAAGGCCCTGCTTGAGGCACTGATCGAGGAGATCGAGATCGACTCCGACGAAACCCTGACCCCGAGCTTCCGAATCCCGATCATGAGAGACGGAGAAGGGCTGGCCCTCGACGGACCGCCCCACATCAGTCGCGAACCGACACGGTTCGCGCACTGCCACCTCGGTGGAGCCGAGGGGACTCGAACCCCTGACCCGCACACTGCCAGCGGGGTGAGCGAGGAGGCACGCCGCTACCTGCGAAGGCAAGGCTAACTGCGTCTTGCCCATCCCATCCCGGCCCACGAGCTAGCGCCAGGTGTTCAACCCGTCTCGGAGGATGTTGTTCAAGGCATCCGAGACGAGTGCGGTGGGCGGCGATCTACCGCGACCTTCGCGGCCGAATCCGATCGGCCGGAACGTTCACCACCGAGAAGGCCGCCGACAAGGCGTGGCAGCGGGCCGAGTTCCGCATCGCCGAGGGTCGGATCGGCGACCCCCGCCGGGGGCGCCAGTCCTTCCGGCGCTACGTGGAGCAGGAATGGTTGCCGAACCACGAGATGGAGCCGAGCACTCGGCAGGGGTACACCTACTCGATCAACAAGCACATCTCGCCATACTTCGGCAAGATGCGCATGGTTGAAATCTTGCCCTCCCACGTGCGGGAGTGGGTCGCTGAGCTGAAGGGCTCGGGTGTGACCCCGGCGACGATCAAGAACCTCAAGAACATCCTAAGCGCGATCTTCACGACCGCGCTCAACGACCAGGTGACCTTCCTACACCCCTGCAAGGGCGTCAAGACGCCCACCGTGGCAGTTGCCTTGTGGCAGTCCTCGAGGCGCCCCAGCAGATAGGCCGCCGTCGCCATGAGCTCCAGATCCGCCGCGGCCAACGTGGACGACTGGTCGGCCAGCGAAAGGGCGGCATAGGCATCCGCCCACGCCAGTCGACGGCCTGCGTCCCGGCCTCGCGCGAGCTCAGCGTCCCCGTCCATCCTGCCTCTGCCTCCCATGTGACGCGTCGCCATGCGGTACGGGTTGTCGACCCAGCGAAACCTAGAAACATCTCCCGCTATGGTGCCCCCCTTCACCGGATGATCGGATCCTGGGCGGAGATGTCCGCTGACGGCTTGCCCTGACAAGGTCAGTCGACGCGAAGGATCGCCGGGTTGTCGACCTCGGCGGCGAGGACGCGGGCGGCCTCGATCGCTGTCCGATCGCCGAGATGGCCGCGGTGCACGTAGGCTCGAGCGACGAGTTCGCGCATGCCGGTTCGTGTGGCCAGCGCCTCGAGGTCTGCGATCCATTGCGCCGCCGCCGGTTGGCGATGCTCGACGGCGAGGGCACACAGCGCGTCAAGACAGTAGCCTTCGACCCACAGCCAGGCGTCCGGCAACCGGACGCATCGCAGGCGCGCCTCGCTGACCCAACGCAGGGCCGTTTCGGGGTCTCCCCGCCGATCGGCGACG
>JAHRHA010000365.1 GCA_020027875.1 Micromonosporaceae bacterium
CGCTGTGGCACACCTGAATCCCGGCGATGGGCTTGCCGTGCCAGACCTGGGGCAGGAACGGAGCCGGCGGGGCGAGCCGCACGATCGCCGCGGCGGTCAACTCGCGCGGCGCCGACTCGGTGAGGTCGCGGTAGGCGGCCAGCACCTCGTCGGCCCGCTCCGCGCTCCAGACGATGAGGCCGCCGGTGATGGTCGGGCCGACCTCGTGCAGGCGGAAGCTGAACCGGGTGACGACCCCGAAGTTGCCGCCACCACCGCGCAGCGCCCAGAACAGCTCGGGGTGCTGGTCGCGGTTGGCGGTGCGGATGGCACCGTCGGCGGTGACGACCTCGACCTCGGCGAGGTTGTCGACCGTCCAGCCGAAGCGGCGGGCCAGATAGCCAAAGCCGCCCCCCAGGGTCAGACCGGCCACACCAGTCTCGGACACAAAGCCGAGCACGGTCGCCAGCCCGTGGGCCTGGGTTGCCTGGTCGACCTCCCCGAGCAGACACCCAGGCCCGACGTGGACGAGCTTGGCGTCGGGGTCGACGACCATGTCCCGCATGCGCGACAGGTCGAGGGTCAGGCCGCCCTCGGCGATGGCGGTGCCGGCGATGTTGTGGCCCCCGCCCTTGATGCTCAGCAGCAGCCCATGATCCCGGGCGAACCCGACCGCGGCGGCGACATCGTGAGCCGAGGCCGGCTGGACGACCAGCGCTGGGAGCCTGGCCACCATGCCATTCCAGATCGAAACGGCATCGTTCCAACCCTGGTCGCCGGCCACCAGCAGCCGGCCCTGGACCCGCGAGTCCAGGTCCTCCAGCTGCTCGGAGGTCAGCGTGTGGTGTCCGCCGTCAAGTCCGGCGATGTCGATGGTGTCGGTGGTCATGACGTGGCCTCCTCCAAGCCGGTCGGTTGTCCCCGGTCCGGCTCGCCGGTATACTCCAAACGCCAGTAACCGTATGCTCGCGTTTGGAGTATGTCAAGACCTATGTCAAGATCCAGCGACTCCTCGCCGCCAAGCCTGACGACGACCTCGTACGCCGTCCTGGCCCAGCTGGCCGTGCACCCGTGGTCCACCTATGAGCTGGCCCGCCAGCGGGTCCGCTACTTCCGCTACGTCTGGCCGCGGGCCGAGAGCGCCATCTACCGCGAAGTCAAACGCCTGGACGCCTTGGGCTTGCTCGCGGCCAGGCGCGAGTACGTGGGGAAACGGCCGCGGACCCTGTACTCGATTACCGAAGCCGGACGCCAGACCTTGCGCGAGTGGCTCGACACTCCCGTGTCGCCGTTCGCGATGGACTTCGAGGCCATGATCCGGCTGTTCATCGCCCCGCTGGGCACCAAAGAGCAGCTCGTGGCCACCCTCCAGCAGGTCCGCGACGACGCCCAAGAGATGCTGGCCTTCGGGGGCGCCGTGAAACAGGAGTTCCTGGACGGCCGGGCGGCGCTGCAAGACCAGGTCTACATCCGCGCCCACGCCGTCGACTTCTTCGTCAGCCTCCTCACCACCGTCGACGGCTGGGCCGAGCGGACGCTCGCAGAGATCCACGGATGGAAGGACCTCTCACCCGACGGGAAGAACGACCGAGGCCTTGAGATCATGGCCCAGCTCCCGGCGCCGACTCCCGGCGAGCCCACCGAGCGCACACCGCTGCCGCCCCGCACCCAGCGGCGACGGCGATCCTCTGGATCAAGCAGCACGCACGGAGTCTGATGCTGCCAACGTTCCGAGCGTCCGGAGCGCGCTCCGCGAGTGAGCGTTGACGGAAGACGTCACATCGCTCCCGTGGCCGGTTAGTTAGAGACGACTCCATCCCCCGCCGAGCGATTCGCGGTCTGATCCCACGACCTTGTCCTCCGCAGTTCGATTCCCTCAGGGTCGAGATCCTCGAAGAGCCGGACACCGCCGCCGAGTAGTACGGGGATCAGGTGGATCTGCATCTCGTCCAGCAACCCGGCCTTCAGGTACTGCCTTATGATGTTCGCTCCGCCCCAGATGCCGACGTTCTTGTCGCCGGCGGCAGCACGGGCCAGCTCGAGTGCGGCCTCGATCCCATCCGTCACGAAGGTGTAGGTCGTACCGCCCTGCATTGGCAGAGGCTCTCGCGCTTCGTGAGTCACTACGAACACCGGCATCCCGAAGGGCGGAGGGTCGCCCCACGGCTCGATCCCATTACCGACGCCCACGTTCGGTCCAGTGATGAACCCGTCAAGCGACATCGAGATTTCGGACGTGACCTTGCCCATCGCAGCCCTCCTTATCGCATCGGTCTTTGAAGAGTAAGACGGCTCCCGGATACGAAGTGGTCGCGCTCGAACCGCTCGGCCTCCGCATCGCTCCTGCCGGAGAACATCCAGTCGTGGACGCTGGCCCCTGCGCCTTCGCCCATCGGTTGCTCCGTGCTCACGTTGGGTCCGGCGACGAACCCGTCCAGGGACATGGACATCTCCAGGTAGACGGTTCCTCGTCTCACGCCGTCCCCCTCCTCTCCGCCCGCTCAGGTCGCGGGCCGTGTCTGGATCCTGGCCACGAGCCCGTCCAGGAACTCGTTCCAGCCTTCGGTGAACCCTCGTTCGACGTCGCCGGGGGGGACCCCCCGTTGTGTGAGCGTGAGGAGCGTCCGTCCATCAAGCCATTGAAGGCTGATCTCCATCCGCGCCTCGACGTGCGATCCATCCGGCCACTCGGTGGTCGACGCGTAGACGAGGCGGTGCGGCCGCTACACGGTGTGGAAGACGTTCCGCTCGACATAGGGCGCCGAGGACGGGCCGAACCGGATGATCCACTCGCCTCCGACACGGAGATCGCACTCGGACTCCACGACCCAGTCGGGCCCCCCGGCCCTGATCGTGCGTTGCGCATCGGGATCCGTGTACGCGTCGAACACGACGTCCGGGGGCGCCTCGAACCACCGCTGGAGGCGGATGTCCGGGCTCACGCGCGTCGCCCCGTGCGAGTCGAGACGTAGCGGTCGAGCCCGTCGAGCCGCCGTTCCCACATGCGAAACGTCTCGATCCATTGCCGAGCTTCGTCGAGGCGTTCTGGGCCGAGCGTGCACTCCCGGACCCTGCCCACCTTCTCCGTCGTCAGCAGTCGCGTCTCCTCGAGGATGCGCACGTGTTCCAGGACCGTGGGAAGGGCGATCCCGAAGGGTCGTGCCAGCTCGCTGATCGACGCCGGGCCCGTGGAGACGAGCTGCAGGATGCTGCGGCGGGTCGGGTCGGCCAGCGCGCCGAACGTTCGGTCGAGCGACCGATACTTAGGCATGTGGCTAACCATATGCGACGACATCGAGCCGGTCAACGCGGCGTGTCGGAGGGGCGGGAGCACGGAGCCGACCGCAAGGCGTGGGTGGCGCGCCTCGCGAAGCCCGTCGATGGCGAGTCGGTGGTCGACCTACCCCCGATGGCGGTCCAGCCCTAATGGCCGCCTCGGTACGAGGACCTCGTGCAGGACGCGGCCGGTGTGCTTGATCCACGCGGACCCCTCGAGCGCGGCGATGAGCGTCGGCTAGGCTTGCCCGCACTCGCGGGGGAACCAGGGAGGTGCCAACGTGTCCAGCGCCAGCTCCAAGACCTTCGAGGACGTGAGAGTCGGCGTCCGATGCAAGATCGCGGCCCTGTGGATCGCGATGCTCTTCCTGTTCGCCTATGGCGACATCTTCGGCTTCTTCAGCCCCGGGCAGATCGAAGAGGTGATGGCAGGCGAGATCTCGGGGATGGCGATCACGCAAGGCTTGCTGTTCGCGGTCTCGCTCTACATCGCGATCGCGAGCGTGATGGTGTTCTTTTCGCTGGTCCTCATCCCGACCGTCAACCGCTGGACCAACATCGTCTTGCCAAGCCTGTACGTCGTCTCCATCGTGGCGTCGGCGATCGGCGAAACGTCGGCATACTACTGGTTCTTGAGCATCGCGGAGAGTGCTCTGCTGCTGTTGATCGTCTGGTACGCGTGGACGTGGCCCAGGCGGGAGGGAACACCCTGAAGGCCGCGAACCTTCTGGTCGACTCCCCGCTCGCTTCTGAAGCGCGCGCGGTCAGGCTGAAGGCCGAGTGTCATGAGTCAAGAAGTTGGCAGAGTTTGATCTTGCTCGGGTCGGGATTCTCCATCTTTGGAGGGCTCCTCATCGTGTTCGCGTGAGCGTGGGTAGGCGACCGGAAGTAGGTCTGGCGCGGTGTGCGGCCTCCGATCAGGGGCGGCGGTCCGCAAGGACGCAGAACTCGTTCCCCTCTGGGTCGGCAAGTACGACCCAGCTCTCATCGCCGTGGCCGACGTCGGCGTGTCGAGCACCTAGGTCGAGCAGGCGACGGACCTCTTCGTCTTGCTCCCTGTCGGTTGGGTTGACGTCGAGGTGGAGCCTGTTCTTGACGGTCTTGCCCTCGGGCACGTGCGCGAATGTCAACGTCGGTGGCACTGGGCCAAGGTGGTTCTTGCCTTCAGGCACCATGGGGGAGCCAATTGTGACAATTCCGTCGTCTTCGTCTTGCACCTCGTAGTCAAGGACCGAGCACCAGAACCGGGCGAGACCGTTGGGATCGGCACAGTCGATCGCAAGCTCGGTGAACTTACGTGTGCGTTCGTCGAGGGCCTGGTGGGGTCGCAGAGTATTGTAGGTGTGGCGGAACAGGTTGACTTTGCCCAGCCAGTTTGGTCCCTGGGAGACGGTGGCCAGCCGGTTTTACCGCTGGCGCCGCCAGGGCATCTGGGACCGGGTCTTGGCCGCGCTGCAGGCCG
>JAHRHA010000366.1 GCA_020027875.1 Micromonosporaceae bacterium
CACGCCGGCTCGACCGCTCTACCTGCGCAAACGTCCCAACCAGAAGCCCGGCTCAACCCAAGATCAGGGCTGGCCGGGCTTCCCGTGAATCGAGGTTAGCTGTCCACATCAGACTCAAAGGCGGGCAGAACCACAGCCTCACCCCGCCACTGCCCCTGTCCGCCGACCAGCTCCGCAAGACCCCACCCCACGTCGTCGCGACCATCGACGAACTGCTCAACGATCACACCGACCAACAGATCGCCGGCATCCTCAACCAACGCGGCATCCACTCCGGCACCGGCCAGACGTTTAACCGGCAGATGATCGTCCACATCCGAAGGAAGCACCAGCTACTCGACCGCAAACAGCGCCTACGCCAAACCGGCCTGCTCACCATCACCGAAATGGCCGAACACCTCGGCGTGCACCCAAACACCATCAAGGACTGGCACCATGCAGTATGAAGCAACCTCTTTGGCCCTCGGCGCCCGCGGCGGGATCTTGATAGTCTCAATGCCCGCCGCGCTGAACACTGCGTCCACCGCGGTCGTGAACTTGGCGTCGCGGTCGCGGACCAGAAATCGGAACCGGGTGGGCGTGTTCGTCGAGGTCCATCGCAGGTTGCGAGCCGCCTGGCCAACCCACGCACCGGTGGGACGGGCGGTGATCCCGGCCAGGTGCACCCGCCGACGGTCAAGCTTCTGGCTGCGACGCAATGCCGCCAGCCGTACCTTGACGATGTGGCTCAGAGGTCCGATCAGACCGTTGCCTTTTGCGAGGGCCAGGGATTCGAACCCTGGAGGAGCGTCACCGCCCTAGCCTCAAGACCGGGAGCCAAATCACCCTCACCTGCTGAAAACGTCCAACGTCGCTGCCCGTTGCCGGCCATTTGCCGCGCTGCATACCGGATAGGTGGCTGTGCGGTTGTCGGGAGGCACGCCGACGTGGGCCGGTGGCCTGTCGGCGCCATCGTCCTCATGGCGACCATCGGCCTCGTCTGGTGGGTGCCCTTTGCCTGTACCTCCACTACGTTTTGCCCTCATTCGGGTCGCCGCTCGTACGAGCCCTTTGGACGGGCTCGCTTCCCGCCACCGGGTTGCACGGCGGCGAGATCATTCGTAGGCTGGCCTGGGCTCACACCTTGCCTGGCGTTCGGTGACTGCAACCGGGACGGCAGCCGGGCGTGGGCGGTCAGCGATGACGACGTCTACCAGGACGTACAGCTACTGCATTCGTTCGGCCCGGGGCACGCGCCGAAGCCGCCGGTCACCGACCTCGCCGTCGCCGCGCAGACCGGGACCGGAAAGAACAAGGGCACGGCGTTCCTCACCGTGACCAGGACGTCCCCTGTTTCCGGCTCAGGCACGAACTCGGTCGGCGTCCACTACTGGTGGATCACTGCCTCCACCAACGGCGGGCAGAGAAGGAGTTCTGGCGCGGCAAGATGGACGCCTCCGGCACGTACAGCCTGAAGTACGAGTTTCCCCGAGGCACCACCATGTTCATGGTCCGATGCCAGGACTTCGAAGGCTCGTACCCGCCTGGCTACGCCACCGCGACCCTGAGCCGCTGAGCAGCACGTCCTCACAAGGCCGGCGGCCGCTGCAAGCGGCGGAACGGCAAAGAGCCCGATCTGTCGGCTCGGAGCTCTTAGCCTAATCCACCGATGAGAGCGGCGTGAAGTCGGCGCGCGTGGGGTTACTACATAGTGGTGGCGCGGTCCCGGCGGCGTTGTACGGGCCACTCAGACGACGGTCGCGGCGGTCGGGCAGGTAGACGGTGAAGGCGTCGGCCAGTCCCTCGGCAAGCTTGACATGGTTGTAGCCGGTGCACATCGAGCCGTGCAGCACAACCACCCGGGCCATGGCCTAGCCTGCGGTAGCCGATGGTGGTGCCGTCTCGAGACCCCAGCCGGTCTCGGGATCGTGATCTGGACGATGAACTGCTGCACGAAATGCTGACTCGGCGTCCAGCAGGGCCAGCCGGTACTCCTCCTCGATCATGAATAGCGACTGCGCGTCTTTGGCGCGCGTTGTGTCGATCAGGTCGCGGATCTCGGCACTTTGGTCGGTACGCTGTCTACCCTCGGTACCGCAGGGACTACCTCCTCGGGGGGCGATGCCACGATCAGCGACGATTGCTGGTGACGACGAGACGACGGTCCCATCGACGCGGACAAGCCAAGCTCGTTGCCCGTCGGCTCCAGCAGCCATGCGCCTTGTACCGACTCGTCGACGGCGCGGTGGTTGGTTCGCCGGGTGTTCAGCCACGCCAGCCGCATAGGCAGCGCTACCGTGACAAAGTCCTCGCTCCAATCGGACAGGCCGAGGCCGAGATCCGTGCCGTGGACCTCGACTTCCGTCCATCGCATCGGTGTCACGCGGTGAAGCGGCAGCGTCCCGAGAACAGGGTTGCCCGCGGGCTCCACCACCAGCGTCTCCCACGCATCGTCCCCGACCAATCGCCACACGTCATCGACGTCCTGACTCGAGTGCGCCAGCGACTCGACAACGTCTTGCGGTGACTCTGCCGGCCGGCGCTCCAGCGTGGCTGGCCGTTGCCGCTCGCGCCCATGCGGGTAATAGGCTGTCTCTTTTCCTAAGCAGCGCGTCCCGCGTCATGCGCAACAGCGCCTCGGCACCAAAACGCAGATGGCACGCGTGGCTGTGTCAACCAGAACTGGCCCCAGAGTTCTTCTCTGATTTGGCCCCACCGCGCGGGCTGGGCGGGTGGGGGAGTTCTCCTCTGATTTGGCCCCACCTGGTGGGCTGTTGAGTGTGGCTTCCCGCTCGACGACAGCGCGGGCCTGGGCCGCGACGATCTGGGTGTCG
>JAHRHA010000367.1 GCA_020027875.1 Micromonosporaceae bacterium
CTGAGCACCATGAACGAGCGAGTCGCGGTCCTGGGCGCGGGGGGCCACACGGGCAGTTTCGTCGTAGCCGAGCTCCGGCGGCGGGGCATGACGCCGATCCCCTGCGGTCGTGCCACCGACCTGGACCTGGCGCTCCGGGACGCCGACGCGGTGATTAACTGTGCCGGCCCGTTCGCGGCCACCGCCGCGCCGACGATTGAGTCCGCGATCCGCGTCGGGATCCCTTATCTCGACGTCGCCGCCGAACTCGAGGTCGTGACGGACACCTTCGCCGGCTATGCCGAGGCCGGCATCCCCATCGTGCCGGCGGTCGCGTTCTACGGCGGTCTCGGAGACCTGCTCGCCACCGCGGCGATGGGCAACTGGCCGGGCGCCGATCATCTGACCATCGCGTACGCCCTCAGCAGTTGGCGCCCCACCCCCGGCACCACGGCGACGGGTCGTGTCTCCGCGCAACGCCGGAACGGCCGGCGGATCACCTACACCGGCCACCGACTGCAGCACCGCGCCGGCGACGCGCACCGCACCGAGTGGACCTTCCCAGCGCCCATCGGCACCCGGCCGGTCGTCGGCGAGTTCACGATGGCCGACAGCGCCACCATCCCGACGCATCTGGACACGCCCGAGATCTCTACGTTCATGTCGAGCAACGCCGTCGACGACCTGCACGCCCCTGACCCGTCGGGCCCGGTTGCGGTCGACGAGCACGGCCGCTCGGCGCAGACCTTCCTGGTCGAGGTCGTCGCACGGTCAGGTGGCGTGGAACGCCGCGCGGTGGCGAGCGGCCGGGACATCTATGCGGTCACAGCGCCCCTGGTCGTCGAGGCAGCCTTTCGGATACTGGCCGGAGCAGGCGACACGCCGGGCGTCGCCTCGGTTGGCGCGCGCTTCGACGCGAAGGACTTCCTGAGCTCGCTCAGCCCGCAGCACCTGGCCCTCGGGTGACGGGCGGCCGGACCACGCCGTGAAGCGGGACCTTGGCTCGGTCGCGAGGATCGGCGTTGTTCGTCGCGCGGTACGTGGCCCGCCAGACGAGGGCATCCGCGGGTTCTACTGCCGGATGACGACGCCGGTGGTATCAACGCGCCGAAGAGCGGGCACGAACGTGGAGGCGTTCGCCCTGCGGGCCGAACAGGGTGAGGACCTCAGCTGGGCGGGGACCGGGGTTGGCGACGCAATGCGGGACGCGGGTGTCGAACTCGGCGACCTCCCCTGCGGTCAGGACAAGGTCGTGCTCGCCGAGGAGCAGGCGCAGGCGGCCTGTGAGGACGTAACCACTCGTATCCGTCGTGGGTCTGCTGTGTCAGCTCGCCGACGGGCGTGTTTGGCGGGAAGATTTGTTTGAATGCTTGCAGGCCGCCCGGTCGGCGGGTAAGCAGGAGAAACGTCACGCCGTTGCGAACGATCGGCCGGCGCGTGGATTCGTGGATCCCCGGTTGCCGGCGCATCGACCAGCTCATCGAGAGGCACTTGGTAGGCCCTGGCCAGCGGCAGCAGCAGATCCAGGGTGGGCCGGCGGCCACCAGACTCAAGAGCGTGACAGGGTGCTGACGGAGATCCCGGTGATCCCGGAGAGCTGGGTGAGCGTTGTGCCGCGCCGCTTGCGCAGGTCTCGCCTGCCAGGCGTCCGCGCTGCGACATGTGCGTGTTCGGGCCGTGGTTGATTTGCCCTTCGCCCCGGCATCGGCATCCTTAGGACATGCAGAGTGTGTATGAGGCCGCAGGCGGCAGCGAGGGCCTGCTCCGCCTGGCCGAGGCGTGGCACTCCCGGGTGATGGCTGACGAGATAGTCAGCCACGCGTTCAGTCACGGGTTCCATCCTCAACACAGCGCGCGACTCGCTGCGTACTGGGCCGAGGCCCTCGGAGGGCCCACCAACTACTCCGATACCTTTGGAGACGAGACGTCGGTCGTGCGGATCCACAGTGGCAACGGCCCACACGAGGAGATGGACCGCCGGGCGATCGCCTGTTTCGACCAGGCCCTGGAGGACGTGGGGCTGGAAGCGGCCGAGCCGCTCTGGCAGGTATTGCACGACTACTTCGCCTGGGCCACGACGACGACCATGGCGCGCTATCACGAGTCTGCCGACGACGTCCCCGAGGGCCTGACCATTCCGCGATGGTCATGGGATGGACAGCAGCGCTAAGCCAATCACTCCGCACCCAGGCCGCCGCCCTGAAGCTCACTCTCTGCCGAGGGCGGCAGACCCAGCCGCGCCTCCCCGGCACACGCGGACGTACGCACACCCGCCCTCTGCTTGTGCGAACCGAACCGATGGCAGTGATACCAGGAACCTGGTCTGGCGTGGCCCGGAACGTCCCGGGTCGTTGGCGGCTTGGCCCTCGACTCTTTGTGGTCGAAGACCCGTCGGCTGGCAGCAACTCGTCTTCGCCGCCGCACAGGTCGATCACCAGTACCGGATGCTCCGGATCTGCCATTGTGACTTCATCCGCGATCACAGCGAACGTGATCTCCGGCTCGTCCTCGGCCATCGCCCACAGATCCTCCATGGTGACGCCATGGGTCGTGTCCATCCGCCGGTGTAAATGACGACGGGCGTAGGTTCCGTACAAAGAGGACCAACTCTCGAACGGAAGGACTACGCCCGTGCAAGCACGAG
>JAHRHA010000020.1 GCA_020027875.1 Micromonosporaceae bacterium
CGCAGCGTGGTGGCGGTCCACCGGGCCGCCTTGTCGATCAGCCGGGCCGCGACCGCCCGGGCCTTGTCATCATCGAGGCGGCTCAACGCCTCGGAGAACGCCCGGGCCCGATACAGGTCGATACGGCCGGCGGCCAACGCGGCGTAGACCACCGGCAGCCGCTCGGTCAGATCCTGCGCGAGCAACACCTGATCCTCGGCGCCGCTGCGCGACCAGACCAGGGTGAACGCCACCTGATCCGCGCTGAACTCGCCCAGCTCGCGCACCCGCTCCAGCGAATCCTCGGCCGCATCGTAGGGCGAGTAGGCACACTCGAGCATGTCGGCCAACAACGCGGCCTGCTCGAAGGCCACCTGCCGGGCCCGGGCCCGGGCCAGCACATGCAGATCCGCGCTGGCTACCCGGGTCCGGTCCACCGACGCCAACGCCACCGCCAAAGCCGAGGGCGGGGCAGGACCAGTCTGACCAGGGGTGGAGCTTCGTAGTGCTGGGATCCTGGCCGCCGAGTGGCAGGGGAGAGGTCGGCACCGGGCCCGAACCCGCGACCGCGCCAGCCGGAGAGGATTCCCGGTCCGCGACCGGCGTAACCAACAGCCCGGCCCCGCCTGAGTCGACGGCTTGGCCGGAATCATCGTCCACGACATTGCCCTAAGCCCGGGTTGGGAGGGGTCGGCGGACGCTGGTTGGACGGCGCGCCATACGACGAGGAAGACGACTCGCAGCCCGGGTTTGGCTGCGTCATTGTACGGCGGATAGCTGCTCGCCGAGGCCATCTGCCGCCCTATCGGCGACTCACGGGGTGCGTGGGTGGGTGCGGTAGGATGCCGCCGATGGACTCGGCGGCCCGTGGATATGGGGCTACGTAGGCCGAGGCGGAGGGACGGCCATGACGGATCCTAGTGTTAAGATCATTTTCTTGGGCGGTCTGGGGGAGGTTGGGCGAAACTGCGCATGCATTGAGGTCAACGGTCGGCTCATCATGGTCGATTGTGGGGTTCTCTTTCCTGAATTAGATATGCTGGGAATTGATCTCGTACTTCCCGATTTCTCATTCGTACGCGAAAACGCTCACCGATTAGATGGGCTCGTCCTTACGCACGGGCACGAGGACCACATCGGTGCTATCGCATATCTTCTTCGTAACGTCGATTCGCTCGATATCTACGGTTCCCCGCTCGCCATTGAGTTCGCCCGCGGGCGGGTGGTCGAGCACGGCCTGGCCGGGAAAGCGAACTTCATCGCGGTCAGCGACAACGAGATCCGCGACCTCGGCAGCGTGCAGGTCGAGTTCATCCCGGTCACCCACTCCGTTCCGGAGGCCTTCGCGCTCGCCATCCACACCCCGTTGGGCGTCATTCTGCACACCGGTGATTTTAAGATCGACCACACGCCGGTCGATGGCCGAAAGACCAACCTCGCCCGCATCGGGGAGATCGCCAACACGGTAGGTGTCAAGCTTCTATTGTCGGACTCCACCAAGGCCGAGGAGCCCGGCTTCTCCGACTCTGAGTCGTCGATCAAACAGAGCCTGGGCGACGTCATCACTCAGCATCCTGGGCGGGTCATCGCGGCCTCATTCGCGAGCCATATCCACCGGATCCAGCAGCTCGCCGATGTGGCCGTCGACTCCGGTCGCTACATCGCGGTGCTGGGCCGGTCGATGAAGCGGAACATATCGATCGCCCGCCAACTCGGCGCCTTGAAGATTCCGGAAGACCGTCTCATCGATATCGAGCAGACGGAGGGCCTGCGCCCACGCGAGGTGCTGGTCGTGTCGACCGGCAGTCAGGGTGAGCCGATGTCGGCCCTGTCCCTGATGGCGGCCGGAGAGAACCGGTGGATCACCCTGTACGAGGACGACCTCGTCCTGCTCTCGAGCCATGCCGTACCTGGCAACGAGACTGCGGTCGGACGCGTCATCGACAAGCTGATGCGAAAGGGAGTGCGGGTCGTGCACTCCGCCATCGCCAAGGTGCACGTCTCCGGTCACGGCCGGCAGGGCGACCTGAGCACTATGATGTCCGTCGCCCGTCCCCAGAACATGATACCGGTGCACGGCGAGTACCGGCACATGTGGCACAACGCCGATCTCGCCATGCGCATGGGGCTGCCCAAGTCCAATGTGCTGATCTGCCAGGACGGCGACGTCGTCGAGCTCACCGATTCGACCATCGCCGTCGTGGACAAGGTGCCAGCCGGCTACACCTATGTGGACGGCACGGTCGGGGATGTGGTCGAAGAGGTCATCCGCGACCGGCAGGTTCTCGCCGAAGAGGGCCTGGTTGTCCTCGTGCTCACCGTGGACGCCAAGTCAGGCAAGATCCTCTACGGCCCGGAGATCGTGACCAAGGGCTGGATCCACGCGCCCGAGGCGGAGGAACTGCTCGACGAGGCGCGTCAAGCAGTGGCCGCCGCTCTCGAGGGCATCGAGACAGAGGGCGTGTACGACCCCGAGATCTTCCGGCGCCGGGCGCGGCGGGCGCTGGGCAAGTTCGTCGCCGAACGGACCCGCCGCCGGCCGATGATCGTCCCAGTCGTGACGGAGGTCTAGCCCGCCGGTCACACGGTGCGCTAGCTCCAATGTTGATATGCGCTGGCTCCAATGTGGAGGTCAGCCACGCTGGGCGGCCTCCTGCTCAAGCTGCTGGCACCTTCGCTCGAGGTCGACGATCGGACCGCGGTCCCGGGTCTTGGCCTCCTGTTCCTTGCGCGCGGCGAAGTACTTGCCGGTGACACCGTCGAGTTCAGGGGCGGCCGCGACCCATACTGGTGTGTCCGCTCCCTTCTCGGGCGAGACGCCAAAGAGCCGTAGGGACAGATTGATCATGGTCGCCCGGAAGCCGTGCGCATTCTGATTGAAGTCCGTCTTCACAAAACCCGGTGCCGCCGTGTTCGCTGTGACGCCGGTCCCGGCGAGCCGCGAGGCCAACCCCCAGGTGAGCATCGACAGGGCTTGCTTGGACTGCCCGTACGCCTTGGAGCCGTCGTACGGGCGCCGGGTGAACTGCAGGTCCGTGGCGTCGTAGTTGCCCTGGATCGAGGAGACCACGTTCACCACGCGGCTCCGCGAGGGCGTGCGGAGCGGATCAAGCAGCAGTTCGGCGAGCAGGTGCGGGCCGAGGACGTTCGTGGCGAAGGTGAGCTCAAGCCCGTCCGGGCTCTCCCTACGGTCGGTGAACCAGGCGCCGGCGTTGTTGATGAGCACGTGCAGCTCGCCGAAGCGCTTGGTGAAGGCGGCGGCGAACTCCCGGATCGAGGACTGCCTGGCGACGTCGAGCCTCATCACCGACACAGGACCGGCCGCGCCGGCGCCGATGTCGGCTCGCGCCCTCTCCCCACGGTCCGGGTTGCGCGCACCGATCACCACGGTCGCGCCCATGCCAGCTAACGCTCGCGCGATCTCCTTGCCGATGCCCCCGGTCGCCCCGGTGACCACCGCGATCGAGTTGGACATGTTGACGTCGAGTGGTGTGGCCATCATCGTCCCCTTCCGTCGTTGACATCATGTCGCCCGCGCACGTGGACTTTCCATGTGTCGACCTCCACAATTATTGTCTGAGCGTCCAGGGAGGTCGCGATGGACGTACTGTCGGACATGCTGAGTACGGTTCGGTTGAAGAGCACTGTCTTCACCCAGACCCAGTTGACCGCGCCGTGGGGGATTAGGGCCGACGGGCGGGACCACTTCGCGTTTCACGTCATCACGCGCGGCCGTGGCGTGCTCGACGTCGACGGACTGCCGCCGGTCGACGTGGAGGCGGGCGACGTGGTCGTTGTCGCGCCCGGGCGGACCCACTCGCTGCGGGACCGGCGCGAGAGCCCGGCGCGCGATCTGATGGAGCTGTTGTCATCCGGTGCGTTCGATCGTCGTACGGGCACCGCCCCCGCCGGCGAGGCGGGCCCCACAACGCATCTTATCTGTGGCTGCTTCCGGTTCGAGGACATGCGGCACAACGTGTTGATGTCAGCGCTCCCCACGATGATCCACACACGCGAGATGAGCAGCGACGTCGGGCCCTGGCTGGCGCAGACGATCAAACTGCTGGCGTACGAGTCCTTGGCCGAGCGGCCCGGCATGGCGACGGTGGTGGACCGGCTCTGCGACGCGATGTTCGTCTATATCTTGCGCAGTCACCTGGTCGCGGTGCCCGCGCAGGATCCGAACTGGCTCCGCGCGCTGGTCGAGCCACAGATCGGCTCGGCGCTCCGGTTTATGCACGAGGACCCGAGCGCGGACTGGACCGTGGCGACGCTGGCCACCCGGGTGGCGATGTCACGGTCGGCCTTCGCGGCCCGGTTCACTCAGTTCGTGGGTGAGTCGCCGATGCAGTACCTGTCCCGGTGGCGATTGCAGAAGGCGGCCGCGCTGCTGCGTGCCGGCGACGTCGACATCGCCGACGTGGCAGCGCGCGTGGGCTACGAGTCGCCGGCCGCGTTCAGCAAGGCGTTCAAACGCACGATAGGCGTGGCGCCGGGCGCGTATCGCCGCGGCGGGTCGCAACTGTCCACGGCTCGACAGCCTGCTCCCGGGCGCAATCTTCAGCCGGCGTTCAGGGGATCGGTATAGCGTGCCGGTCATGGCCATCGTCACGCTCGACGCCCGGGGACTCACCAAGCGGTTCGGTGCCCGCACCGCCGTGGAGGAGGTGAGCTTCACCGCGCGGCAGGGCGAGGTCGTGGGGTTGCTCGGTCCCAATGGCGCGGGCAAGACCACGACGATCAGGCTGCTCACGACCGTTCTGTCACCGACCAGTGGGGAGTTCTCGGTTGACGGGATCCCGTCCGACCAGCCAGCGCGGATCCGGCAGCGGGTGGGCGTGCTGCCCGAGAGCGCCGGTTATCCCGCCCACCAGACCGGCACGGAGTTCCTGCGCTACCACGCCCGGCTGTTCGGCTTGCCGCGTCGAGACGCGACGACGGTGGCCGAGCGCCTGCTGACGGAGGTCGGTCTGGCCGAGCGCGCCGGGTCGCGGATCTCCACGTACAGCCGTGGGATGCGACAGCGCCTGGGCATCGCGCGCGCTCTGGTGAACGACCCGGCGGTGGTCTTTCTCGACGAGCCGACGCTGGGACTCGACCCGGCCGGGCAGCGCCAGGTGCTGGGGATCGTGCGCGACGCGGCGCAACGCAGGGGCGCCACCGTCATCCTCAGCACGCACACGCTGCCCGAGGTCGAGGAGATCTGTTCCAGCGTGTTGATCCTTGACCGGGGGAGGATCCTGACCTTCGGCACGGTGAGCGAGGTGACCCGCGCCGTCGCAGTGTCGCGCTCTGGCCAGCTGCGCGTGCCGATCGACTCCGTGGGCCGGGCCGCGGCAGCGCTCGCCCGCGTCGCCGGCCTGACCGTCGAGGTGACCGACGAACGACCCGATGTACTCCGGATTACGCTGACCGGCCGGGTCGAGTCCGACCGTGGCGATGCCGGCATGAACGAGGCGCTGCGGGCGGTGCTCGCCGCCGACGTGCCGGTGCTGTCCTTCGACGTAGAGGGCGCGCGGCTCAGCGACGCGTTCCTCGCGATGACCGAGGAGAGTCAGCGATGAACGGGGTTCAGCGATGACCGCGACCGTTGCGGAAGACCGCGGCGACACCGGTCTGCGGGCCGGTGCCGGTAGGGGTCCAGGGTGGACGGTCGTCGCCGGCCAGGAGTGCCGTGACCTCTGGTTGAGCGGCCGGGCTCCGGTGCTGCTCCTCGTCTTCAGCGTGCTGCTGAGCGCGGTCACGTACCTCGCCGCGACCAACCAGATTCTCAACTTCCTCGAACAGCGGGAGGCGGTGAACCTCACCGTGCAGATCGCGGTGGCCGTCGGCGTGCTGGTCACCCTTGTCGTGAGCGCTGACGCCATCAGCGGCGAACGTGAGCGCGGGACGCTGGAGAGTTTGCTGCTGACGCCGGTGTCGCGACGTGCCATCGTCATGGGCAAGCTGGCCGCCGCGCTGTCCCTCTGGCTGGCCGCATTCCTGGTGAGTGTCCCGTACGTGTGGGTGCTCGGACGGGGAGTGTCGGTGGTCGGCCCGGCGCTCACGCTGGGGCTCATGGTCGGTACGCTGCTCGCCGTGGCGCTCGCCGCGTTCGGCCTGATCGTCAGCGCCCTATCGAGCTCAAATAAGTTCAGTCTCGCGGTGAGTTTCTTCGTGCTGCTGGCCCTCTTCGCGCCGACCCAGCTGCCGACTATGGCGTCGAGCCCGCTGGGCAACGTTCTGGTCCGGGTCAATCCGGTCGGGGCGGGACTGCATTACCTCAGCGCGGTACTGGTCACCGGACACAGCTGGACGCGGGATCTGTCGTACCTTGTCTCACCCGTCCTGACCGCCGTTGTGGCCACCACCGTGCTCCTCGTGGCCGCTCCGCGGATCGTGCGCCTCATCGGTGGGGTGAGCGGAGAATGACGCCACTCGTCGTACTCGCCGGAATGTTGCTGGCGCTGTTGGCTCCGAGCACGATCGAGGTGACGTTGGACCAGAGTCAGATCTCCGCGGCGGTCGGCGACACGCTGACTCTCGAGTCAAGCATCGTCAACAACGGCCCGCTGCCGACCGACCCGCTCGTGGCGCACCTAAACGTGGCCAGTTTGGACGGGTCCTATGTGGACCTCGAGGACTGGTCCGCGGACGTCACCCGCTCAATCGCCTCGCTGGCGCCGGGCAGTCGTACGTCGCTGTCCTGGGAGTTCCAGGCTGTCAACACCGGCAGCTTCGACGTCTACGTCGTGGTATTGCCCAACGGCACAACTACGGTCGGCCCCCTGGTCGCGAGCCCGCCGGTGCACGTCACCGTAGCGGGGCGCCGCACCCTCTCGGCCGGCGGAGCGCTGCCGGTCGTCATCGTGATCCCGGTCCTCCTCGGCCTGGCGGCCGCCGCCACGCTCTACCGCGCCAGACGCTCCGCCTGACGCGAGGCTGCAACCCCTTAGGGGGGGCGCCGGAGTTTTCACAGCGTTTTTTCAGGGTTTGCGTGGCACGCGTGATGTGGCCGGATCGGATCCGTTCTGCCTAAGGTTGAGATGATTCACCCCGACTGAACGCCGGTCCACATACAACACGGCCGAGGTCGGCTTTCTGGAAGGTACGTGAATGCAACCCCCACCTCCCGCCGCCCTCGCCATCGCTGTCGCGAAGCCTGGCTTGGCGGCCGCCATCATCGGCGCGTCCGGCGTGGTCGCAGCTCAAGCGGTCACCGGGGTGCAGCCGTTCCCGCAACACATCCCGATGGAGTTCTGGGTGCTGGCCGCGTTGGCGGTGATCGCCGACCTGCGCCCCTTCCCGGTGCCGGGGACCAGGCGGCGGGTGGCCACCATCTTCCTGTCGATCTGTTTCACGTTTGCGATCATGCTATTGTGGGGCGCGGGGCCCGCGATCGCTGTGCAGACGGTCGCCGTCACGGGCGCCGCGCTGCGGCAGCGCCTCAGCGTCGCGCGCACAGTGTTCATCGTTGGTCGGTTCGTACTCGCGCTTGTCGCGGCCGACGCGGTGCTCGATCTGTTCGGCCCGCCGCCCTTCGCGCTCGGGATCCGGGTCGACCGCGCTGACGTACTCGCGGTCGTCGTGGCCGCGGCGGTGTGGTTCGCGGTGAACTACCTGATCCTTGCGATCGGGATCCGGTTGCGCTACGGCAGTGGCCTGCGCCAGGTGTTCACCCGTACCTTCGGCTACGAACTGCTGTCCACCGGCGCCCTGCTGCTGCTCGCACCGTTGCTGGTGAGCGCACCCACCGGCTGGGTGATCCTGCTGGTGCTGGTGCCGGTGTTCGCGGTCAACCAGATGGCACGGCTGTCGAGCGACCAGGAGGAGCAAATCCGACTCGATCCGTTGACCGGGCTGCTCAGCCGCCGCGCGCTGCGAACCGAGGTGGACGAGCTGGTTGCCGCGGAAGTGCGGCGACGAGTCGGTGGCGACGCCACGAACACATTCGCCTTACTCGTGCTGGATCTCGACAAATTCAAGGACGTTAACGACGCACTGGGCCACGCGGTCGGCGACCGGTTGTTAGCCGACGTGGCTCGCAGGATCTCCGCGGCGGTGCGCCACAGCGACATGGTCGGCCGGCTCGGCGGGGACGAATTCGCCGTCATCGCCCCCGACGTGCCCGATGTCGCTGCCGCACGCAGCCTCGCCGCGAAGATTGCCCGAGCGCTCAATGCGCCGTCCTACCTGGATGGTCTGCCGCTCGACGTCAGCGCCTCGATCGGCGTGGCCCTCTGCCCAGAGCACGGCCGTGACTTCACCACCCTTATGCGCCACGCGGACGTCGCGATGTACGACGCGAAGCGACGCGGCGATGCGATCGCGGCCTACGCCCCGGATTCCGACCACAACTCGGCCGAGCGGTTGAGCCTTCTCGCCGATCTGCGCATCGCGCTCGAGGATCCCGACCACGCCAGCGAGATCGAGTTCCACTACCAGCCGCAGGTTGCGATCAAGACGGGCAGCGTGGTCGGCGTTGAGGCGCTCGTGCGCTGGCGGACCCCCGAGCGGGGGCTGGTGGCCGCGGACGAGCTCGTCCGCGCTGCCGAGCACAGTGCGGTCATGCGCCTGCTGACCCTACGCGCCGTCGACGACGTCGTTGGGCAGCTGGCGGCGTGGAACTCGGAGGGGATCAACCTACGCGCATCGATCAACGTCAGCGTGCGGGATCTGCACACCGCGGACATCGTTGACCATCTCGACGACACGTTGCGACGCCATGCTGTCGGCGCCGACCAACTCGAGGTCGAGATTACCGAGACGGCGTTGATGGCCGATCCGCAGCGCGTACTCACAACCGTGCACCAACTGGCGGACCTCGGTGTCGCGTTGTCACTGGACGACTTCGGCACCGGATACTCGTCGCTGCTCCATCTGCGCCGTCTCCCGCTCGCCGAGGTAAAGATCGACCGCTCGTTCGTCCAGAGAATGGCGGCCGACCCGGACGATGAGGCCATCGTCCGCTCCATCATCGACCTGTCCAACGCACTCGGGCTACGGGTTGTCGCGGAGGGGGTCGAAGATGACATGACCAGTCGGTTGCTCGCGGACGCTGGCTGCGACATCGGTCAGGGTTGGCACTACGCGCGCCCGATGCCCGCCGCCGAGCTGACCGGGTGGCTAGCTCGACGCCGGCGCGGAACCGCGCCGTGACGTCGCGGCGGCTGGCCAAGATCGCGGTGATCATGAGCTGACCGTCGAGAAACCGCGTCGATCATGACCTGGAGGTCATGATCGGCGCCATCTGACGACGGTTACGCCGTGATCACCGCGATCTTGGAGGGCGACTTCATACCGGGTGCAGCGTCACGGCGGTGAGTCGGCCGTCGGCGATCTCGACGATCTGGTACGTGGCGCGGGGCTGGCGCCGGCGGTCAGTGGGTGAGCCCGGGTTGAGCAGCCGCAGCCCGTTTGGCGCCACGCTGTCCCACGGGATGTGTGAGTGTCCAAAGACGAGCAGGTCGTGGTCGGGGAAGCGGCCCGCGCACCTGTTTTCGCGGCCGGCGGCCGGCCCGGTCTCGTGCACAACCGCAATGCGCAGCCCATCGAGTTCGGCGTGCGCCACCTCCGGCAGCCGCGCCCGCAGCGGCGGGCCATCGTTGTTGCCGCACACGCCTATCAGCAGCTTCGCCCGAGCCGCCACGGCGTCGAACAGATCCTCGGTCACCCAATCACCGGCGTGCACGACGACGTCGGCGGTATCGATCGCCCGCCACAGCTCAGCGGGCAGGTCGCGTGCCCGTACCGGCACGTGAGTGTCCGCAGTGAGCAGGAGTCGCACATGCGCCACAATACGTCCCGCGATCTTGGGTGACATGCGGGCCTTCCGCACCGAGAATCATCCAAGATCCGCAATTGCGGCGGCCCGCGCCGCCAGCGTCAACCAATCACGAGTCAACGTGTGCGGTACTACCGGCCATAGCGAGGAGCATCCCACACGTTGATGCGATCACCGTCTCCGTGGCGGTCGATCCACAGTAGACTCGTCATGACGTGCCGTGTGCGCGCGCCCCGATCGCAAGGGCAACGGTGATCATGAGTAGGAAGCCCAGCAGGAACACCTCGCGGGTCCGCGACCAGGCACCCTTGCGTGCTGTCGGTACTGCCTTCTTGGCGGCGCCGACGTCGACCCAGCTTCGGCGGAGGTTGGCAACGAGCATCCCGGCCGGCACGCCACAGACCAGCCCGATGAGTATGCCGACAAGTGTCGGGCCGGTTACTCCATTCATGTACTCATTATGTGGAATAACTGACCTTTAGCCTAGACCCGTCTGTCTGGGGCTGAAACCTGACAGTTGCACCATGAGACGTCGGGGTCGGCCAGCCCGCCGCACCCTGTGAATTCGGGTCGGATGTCGCAAACATATCGAACCGGTATCGATCACTTGCAGAGACGCTACGACTCGCGATTTGATGTTTGAGTATTTGAAAGTTCTCGATCGCCGCGAGTGGCATCGGTCCCCGCCAGCACCGGCCGCCGCCCGTGGCAAAAGTACGCCGACGCGGTGAGCCTGCCAGCGATGTGCGGTGGACCGGCGGTCGCTGGTGCGACTACCCGCTGAGGCAGCGGACGGTACGTCTGTTCCGGCGCGGTGGCGCGCCGCATGATGCGAAGTAGTGAAGGAAGCTGGAAGGAGAACCCATGAAACCGTGGCTGCGAGGGCTCGTCCCGTTAACCGTCGTCGTGCTCGCGGCGACCGCCTGCGGGGGCGACTCGTCTGGCGACGACACCGATCTTAAAGGCGATACCGTCACCGTGATCGGCACCTGGGGCGGCGACGAGCAGAAGGCCTTCCTCGAGATGGTCAAGCCGTGGGAGCAGCAGACGGGTGCGACCGTGAAGTACACCGGCACCCGGGACATCAACACCATCCTTACCACCGGCGTGGCGTCCGGCGTCCTGCCTGACCTTGCCGGGCTGCCCGGCCCGGGTCAGATGGTCGAGTACGCCAACGCAGGCAAGTTGCTGCCACTGGACGGCGTGCTGGACCTCGCGACCTATCAGAGCGAGGTCGCGCCGGCGCTCGTCGAAGTGGGCAAGGTCGAGGGCAAGATCCACGGCGTGTTCATCAAGGCCGCCGTCAAGGGCCTGATGTGGTACAGCCCCAAGCTGCACGACTACGCCGCGAGCCCGCCGGCGACGTGGACCGACCTGCTCAGTCAAGCGACGGCGAACCAGGGCGCGGCCAAGGCCACGTGGTGCCTGGGCATAGAGTCCGGCGCGGCGTCCGGCTGGCCGGCCACGGACTGGATCGAGGATCTGGTTCTGCGGACGGCGGGCCCGGCTGCCTACACCCAGTGGTATCAGGGCAAGATCAAGTGGTCCGACCCGGCCATCAAGAACGCGTTCCAGATGTACGTCAACGATGTCGTCGGCAAGACCTACGGCGGCACCGTGACGGCGGTGGCCACGAACTTCGAAAACGCCGGCAACCCGCTGTTCGCCTCCCCGCCTGGCTGCGTGTTCCTGCATCAGGCGAGCTTCATCACCGGACTCGGCGGGTTCAAGTCACTCACGGCGGGCACGGATTACAACTTCTTCCCCTTCCCGGACATCAACCCGCAGTACGCAGGTGCGGTCGAGGGAGCCGGCGATCTCTTCGGCATGTTCCACGACACGCCGGCCGCCAAGTCGCTGATGCGATACCTGGTGACGGCCCCGGCGCAGGACATCTGGGTGAAGATCGGCGGGGCGCTCTCGGCGAACAAGAACGCGACGAGTTACAAGGACGACATCAGCAAGCGGTCCGCGGCGCTTCTTGCCAACGCGAAAGTCTTCGCGTTTGACGCGTCGGACCTTATGCCATCCGCGATGAACGACGCCTTCTGGCGGGGGATGGTGGCGCTCACCAACGGAAGCAAGTCCGTGGACCAGACGCTCGCCGATCTGGACGCAGCACAGAAGGACGCGTACACGTCCTAATCCGGTGGTTTGGGGGAGGCCGCGACGCGGCCTCCCCCAACCCGAATCCAGCGGCCCGGCGTGGAGGTGCGAGTGGGTTCACAACTGATCACCGCGGTCGTCGTCGTGTTGGGCGTTCCGGCCGCCCTGATCGCCTATATCTGGGGTAGCGAGCGGCTTATCAGCCTCGCCCCTGAGCGGTGGCGGCCGCGCCTCCGCCCATGGCTGTGGATCGGACCGGCGCTCGCGTTCCTCGGCTTCTTCCTGGTCTACCCGACGATACGTACGATCATCCGGAGCCTGTACGGCAAGAGCGAACTCAAGCCGAAGTTCGTGGGGCTGGACAACTTCCGCTGGTTCTTCACCAATAGTGACGCTCGGGGTGCGCTGCTCAATAACGTCGTGTGGCTCTTGTTCCTCACCCTGTTCACGGTCGGGCTCGGACTGCTCATCGCCGTGCTCGTCGACCGGGTGCGTTACGAGGCATGGGCTAAGAGCATCATCTTCCTGCCGTTGGCGATCAGCATGGTCGCGGCCGGGGTGATCTGGAAGTTTATGTACGACTACAAGCCACCCGGCGTGGCACAGACCGGCACTCTGAACGCGGCGATTGGGACCGTCGGGCTGGGACCGATCGGTTGGCTGCAGTCGCCCGCGTTTCGGGTCAGCACGTTCGCGCTCATCGCCATCATGGTCTGGATGTGGACCGGCTTTGCCATGGTTATCATCTCGGCCGCGCTCAAGGGGATCGATCCCGAGCTACTCGAGGCGGCACGTGTTGACGGCGCGAACGAGTGGCAGGTCTTCCGCAAGGTGACGTTCCCGCTGCTGGGTCCGACGCTGGCGGTCGTCTCGACCACGATGATCATCACTTCGCTGAAGACGTTCGACATTGTCTACACCCTGACCAACGGCAACTACGACACCGACGTCATCGCCAACCTCATGGTCAAGCAGATGTTTACGTTTGGCGACTTCGGCCGGGCCAGCGCCGTCGCGGTTGTGCTCCTGCTGGCGATCGTCCCGATCATGGCGTTCAACATCCGTCAGTTCCGTGCCCAGGAGTCAGTCCGATGACCATAGTCGCAGTGCCCGAGGCGCCCAGCGCCGCACAGCCGGCTGCCCGCCCACCAGTCCGCCCGCGCCGCAAGCTCGTGCTGCACCTCGCCGTGGTCGCGCTCATGATCATCTGGGTGACGCCGACACTCGGGCTGCTCGTGAGTTCGTTTCGGCCACAGTCGGTGCTCTCCCAATCGGGTTGGTGGACCGCGTTCGCGCCGCCATACCAGTTCACATTGGAGAATTACCAGGGCGTGCTCGAACAGAGCGGCATCGGGCAGGCGTTTATCAACAGCCTCTTCATCGCGATCCCCGCTACCATAATTCCGCTGTTCGTCGCGGCGTTCGCCGCCTACGCGTTCAGCTGGATGGAATTTTGGGGCCGCGACGTGCTCTTCGTCGTGGTCGTCGGGCTCCTGGTCGTCCCGCTGCAGACCACCCTCATCCCCGTCCTGAAGGCGTTCGCCGACTGGGGGCTGACCGGCCAATTCCTCGCCGTCTGGCTGGCCCACACCGGGTATGGGCTGCCGTTCGCGGTCTACCTTCTCCGCAACTTCATGGGTTCGCTGCCGCGATCGGTGTTCGAGTCGGCCTCCTTGGATGGGGCCAACCACGTAGTGTCCTTCTTCCGGATCGCGGTACCCATGAGCGTGCCCGCCTTCGCCGCGCTGGCGATCTTCCAGTTCTTGTTCGTGTGGAACGATCTGCTCGTCGCGCTGATCTACATAGGACTGGCGAACTCGGACAACCTGCCGATGACCGCGGCGATGGCCAATCTGGTCAACTCGCTCGGCGGCGGCTGGTATCTCCTCGGTGCTGCGGCGTTCTTGTCGATGATCCTGCCGCTGGCGGTCTTCTTCGGCCTGCAGCGCTACTTCGTCCGCGGCATCGTGGGTGGGGCGGTCAAGGGCTGACCCGGCGGGAGCGCGACAGAGGTGGAGGTCATTCCCAGCGGAACGATCGGGCGGCCAAGGCGCCGAAGGCCGCCGTCAGGCCACCCATCACCACGAGGTGCAGCGGTCGCGGCCACGAACCGGCCCAGGCGTCCTGCATCGCCTGCGAGGCGGCGCCGAGCGGGGTGAAGTCGGCCACCCGTCGCACGGCGTCGGGCATGATCGGGCCCGGCGTCCACACACCGGCGGCGAACATCATCGGGAAGTAGACCAGCGTGCCCAGCCCCGACGACGCGCGGGCGCTGGGTGTCACCGCGGCGATCAGCAGGGCCACGGCGCACATCGCCGCCGACCCGAGGACGAAGGCGACGACAAGTCCGCCGACGTTCTCCGGAGCGGCGACGTCGAAGGCGACCACCGCGCCGACGCAGGCCAGCCCCGACCCGATCAGCAGCGCGCCCACGTTGACGATGAGCTGCGCTGCCAGCAGTGCCATGGGGGAGACCGGCGTGGTCGAGAGCCGGCGCAGGACTCCCTTCTCGCGGTACGCCGAGAGGACGCCCAACAGCGTGACCATGGTGACCGTGGCGATCGCCAACGCCAGCACGATCGGCAGGTAGATATCGATGGGGCGCCGGCCGCCGTTGTCCTCGCTCGGGTCGGTGAACCCAGGGATGGCGCTGCCTAGGACGAGGACGAGTACGGCCGGGAAGGCGACCCCGAAGAAGGCGCCGATCGGTTCGCGGAGGAACAACTTGGACTCGATGACGGTCAACTTTCGAAGCGCGTTCACGTCAATCTCCTATCGAGCGAGCGGGTTGGTGAGGGCGAGGACAGCGTCCTCGAGCGTGGGCCGCGCCACTCCGGGGACGACCGCGTTCGCGACGAGCGCTGCTGGGGTGTCAAGGGCGACGATTCGACCGGCGTCGATGACCGCTATACGGTCGCAGAGCCGCTCTGCTTCCTCCAAGGAATGGGTGACCAGAACGACGGTCACGCCGCGATCGCGGACCCCGCGGATGAGCTCCCAGGTGTCCCGGCGCGCCTGCGGGTCCAGCCCGGTGGTCAGCTCGTCGAGGACGGCGATCTCTGGGTTGCCCACCAGTGCCAGCGCGACGGACAGCCGCTGTTTCTGCCCACCGGAGAGCTTGCCGAAGACGGTGTTGCGCTTCTCGGTCAGGCCCAAGTCCGCCATCAGCCGCCGCCAGTCGGCCGGCTGGGCGTAGAAGGAGCTGTACAGATCCAATGCCTCCCACACCTTGAGCCGGTCGGGGAGTTGGCTCTCCTGGAGTTGGATGCCGATATGCCGGCGTAGCTCGGCGCGGTCCCGGCGAGGGTCGAGCCCCAGCACCCGGATCGTGCCCGAGTCGGGAATGCGCATGCCCGACACGCTCTCAACGGTGGTGGTCTTGCCGGCTCCGTTCGGTCCCACGATGCCAAAGATCTCGCCGGCATCGACGGTGAACGAGACGTCACGCACGGCGACCTGGTCCCCGTACCGTTTCGCAAGGTTCCTGACTTCGATGACTGTCATGGCTTCGACGCTAGGAACCGGACCGGCTTGTCAGAATGGGTCTGCGCACCGAACCGGGGTGGGGCTAGGCCCACCCCGAACGGGCGCCCGGCTCCACTGTGCGCCGCCGACGGACTCGGCGAGACTAGGAGGCGTGATCCGGCGGTACGCACTCGCACCCATACGCTGCCTCGCCCTTTTCGGCCTGGCGGTCGTCGGGGCCTGCGTCGCGCTGCTCTCCGCTCTCGTCGTGGCACTCGTCGTCACCTACCCGTCGGCCGTCGCCGCGACCAAGGGGCTGGCGAACCTGGGGCGTCGGTTGGCCCGCGACTGGGGCGGCGTCGAGATCGTCGGCGAGTATCTGCCCGGCCCACCGGCCCCGCAGCCGCGCGACGACGGATGGTACGTCCACGACAACCAGCTCTTCCGTTCCCCACGGGTGCCGGCCTTCCTGGCGAAGACCGAGTCGCTGTCCAAGGATCCGGCGATCATACGCGACTGGTTGTGGCTGGCACTCACGCCGATCACCGGCGGCCTGGCCGTTCTCCTGCCGCCCGGGCTCATCGCGGCCGGCGTGGCCACCGCGGCGGGATGGATTTCACTCGGCCCGGCCCGGCCAGCCTTGGCGATGCCGGCGGGGCTGGCGCTGGTACTCGCGAGTCTCGCCGTTGGGCCGGCGATGCTGCGACTGCACGCGCTGTGGAGTCGGGAGCTGCTGCAGCCGGCGGCGCGGTCCTGGTGGCACGCCTCCGGCGCGGGTCCGCGAATCGGACGGTGGTCGTCCGCCACGTGGCACGGCGCAGGACTGGCGGGTCTGTCGCTGGGCGCGTTCGGATTCTTCGTCCTCCAGGTGCTCGCCATCGTCGTGTCGTGGGGCGGTCTACTCCCGCACGCGGCCACGTTCACCCGCCCATACCTGGACCAGTACCGCCGCCGGGCGCACACGTGGACGGGCGTCGAGTTCCCAACGCCGTACCGGCCGCTGCCCGAGCCACCGGAGCGCGATTCCGATGGCATGTACCGCGTCGGGCGAACCCTCTACGCCGACCGGTCGGCGGCGGCGCGCGCGCAGCGCGACTGGTCGGTGCTCACCGATGCGGCCACTTGGCGGGATCTACTGTGGATGGGGACCGGGCCGCTCGTCAGCGTCGTGGGACTGGTGCCCGCGATCCTGGTTGGCTTCGGCTTCTTCGGGCTGGTATGGCAGCCGCTGTGGTGGGCGCCGTGGGCCGTCCCGCTCGGCCTCGCCACCGGCGAGTGGGTCACGCCCTGGTACGTCTGGTACGGGGTGACCTATCTGGTCCCCTCCCTGAGTGTGATACCCGGCTGGGCGAGTCCTGTCGTCGGCCTCGCCGTGGCCGCACTCGGGGTGCTGATCGCGTCGCCGCTGCTGCGCGTGCGGGTGGCGTGGGACCGGCTGTTGCTGGCGCCGACTGAGGCGGCTCGCCTCGCCCACCGCGTCCGCCGCCTGACCGAGACGCGCACCGACGCCGTCGACGCCCAGGCCGCCGAAATGCGTCGCATCGAGCGGGACCTCCACGACGGTGCACAGGCCCGACTCGTGGCCCTCGGCCTGAGCCTCGGCGCCATCGATGAGCTCATGGAGCGGGACCCGGATGCGGCGCGAGCACTGGTGGCGCAGGCCCGCGCGAACTCGGCCAGCGCCTTGAGCGAACTGCGAGATCTGGTACGGGGTATCCACCCGCCCGTACTCGCCGAGCGCGGTCTCGGTGATGCAGTCCGCGCGGTGGCACTCGATAGCCCTCTTCCCGTGGATGTGACCGTCGCGTTGGACGACCGGCCGGACGCGCCGGTGGAGTCCGCGGCCTACTTCGCCGTCAGCGAGGCGCTGGCGAATGCAATCCGCCACTCCGGCGCCCAGCGGGTCTCCATCGACATCCGCTATCAGAATGGGAGACTCACGATCACCGTGACCGACGACGGCAGCGGCGGCGCGGACCCGACCAGGGGCAGCGGCCTGCGCGGGGTTGCGCGGCGACTCGGTACATTCGACGGAACTCTCGCCGTGCACAGCCCGCACGGCGGCCCGACCGTGATAACAATGGAGATTCCGTGCGCGTTGTCCTCGCCGAGGACCTCTACCTCCTGAGGGACGGCCTGATCAGGCTGCTCGAGGCCCACGGCTTCGAGATCGTGGCGGCTGTCGAGAGTGGACCGGAGCTTCGGCGTGCGTTGGTCGAGCACCGCCCGGATGTGTCCGTTGTGGACGTACGCCTGCCGCCAACCTATACCGACGAGGGCCTGCAGGCGGCTCTGTACGCCCGCCGCGAACTTCCCGGCCTGCCGATACTCGTATTGTCTCAGCACGTCGAGCAGCTTTACGCCCGCGAGTTGCTGGCCGACGGCGCGGGCGGGGTCGGCTACCTGCTCAAGGATCGGGTGCTGGGGGCCGACCAGTTCATAGACGCGGTACGCCGGGTGGCGGCCGGCGGCACCGCCATGGATCCCGAGGTCATCGCCAAGCTGTTGACCACGAAAGCTGCCAACGAGCCGTTGGGTCGGCTCACGCCTCGCGAGCGGGAGGTGCTCGAGCTCATGGCCCAGGGCCGGTCCAACGCGGCGATCGGCCAGCGGCTGTTCCTCAGCGAGAGCGCCGTCGGCAAGCACACCGCGAGCATCTTCGCCAAGCTCGACCTGACCCCATCAGACGACGACAACCGGCGCGTGCTCGCCGTGCTCGCCTACCTCAACCAGGCGTCCTGAGGTCCAATCCTCGCGATCAAGGGCGTAGTCGCGTGATTGGTGATCAACTCACGCGACTATGCCCAAGATCGACGAGCGGGGGTCGTAGGATCCGGACATGATCGCTGATGACCCGGGGTTGGCCGAGTTCAACAAACTCCCGGCCGACCAGGCCGAGCGTGAGCTGCGGACGTGCTGCGCGTCTGCGGCGTGGACGGCCGCCATCGTGGCGGGCCGGCCCTATCCCGACCGCGACGCGCTGTTCGCCACGGCGGACGAGGCGCTCGCCGATCTCGACTGGGCGGGCGTCCGGGAGGCGCTCGACGCCCATCCTCGCATCGGTGAGCGCGCCGCCGGCGGTGGGCGCGAGGCGGCCTGGTCGCGCGGGGAACAGTCCGGAATGGACGCTGCCACTGCAGAGGTCCGGGCCGATCTGGTCGCGGCCAATCGCGCGTACGAGGAGCGCTTCGGCCACGTGTTCCTCATCTTCGCCACCGGGCGCACCGACACCGACATGCTGGCCGCGGCCCGAGAGCGGCTCGGCAACTCCGAGGAGAAGGAGCACGACGTGGTTCGACGTGAGCTCGGCCGCATCGTGGCGCTGCGCCTGACGAAGCTCGTCAACGCGACGGAGCCCACTGGAACGACGGAGAGCGCTGGAACGACGGAGAGCGCTGGAACGACGGAGAGCGCTGGAACGACGGAGAGCGCTGGAACGACGGAGGCGAGCACATGACGCTGTCGACGCACGTGCTGGATACCTCGCTCGGCGAGCCGGCGCCGGGCGTACCGGTGCGTCTTGAGTGGCAACACGACGACGGATGGGTCGAGATCGCCGCCGGGACCACGGACTCCGACGGGCGGCTGCGGGACTGGGTGCCCGCGGACATGTGGCACGCCGGGACATACCGGCTCGTCTTCGACACGGCGGCCCGGTCGGCGTTCTTCCCGGAGGTGTCGGTGCTCTTCTTCGTGGCCGAACCATCCCGGCACCATCACGTGCCATTGCTGCTGAGCCCGTACGGCTACACCACCTATCGGGGGAGTTGATATGGCGATCGTGCTGGGCCCCAATCAGTACGGCAAGGCCGAGGTTCGACTCGTGCGCTTGCGGCGCGACGGTGAGCTGCACGAGCTCACCGACCTCAACGTGAGCGTGGCGCTCGGCGGCGATCTCGCGGACACCCACGAGACCGGCGACAACGCCAACGTCCTGCCGACTGACACCCAGAAGAACGCGGTGTACGCGTTCGCGCGCGAGTTCGGCGTGAACCAGATCGAGGAGTACGGGCTGCGGCTGGCTCGCCACTTCGTAGACACGCAGCCATCGATACGCCAAGCCCGGGTGTCCATTGAGGAGTATGGCTGGCGCAGACTGGGCCCACACTCGTTTGCAAAGGCAGGCGAGGGTACGCGCACCGCGGCCGTCACGTATGACGGGTCCACCGCGTGGGTGGTGTCGGGGGTGACCGACCTGGTGCTGCTCAACTCGACCGACTCGGAGTTCCACGGCTTCATCCAGGACCGCTACACGACGCTGGGGGAGACCCGCGACCGGATCCTGGCCACTGCCGTGACGGCATCCTGGCGCCACGCCACGGCCGAGGGAGACTGGGCCACGTCGTACGAAGAATCGCGGGAGGCGCTGGTGCGAGCGTTCGTGCGAACGTACAGCCTCTCCCTGCAACAAACTCTCTACGCGATGGGGCGGGCGGTGCTCTACGGTCGACCGGAACTGGCCGAGGTGCGGCTGGCGCTGCCCAACCGGCACCACTTTCTCGTGGATCTCGCGCCATTCGGGCTGGAGAACCCGGGCGAGGTGTTCTACGCCGCCGACCGCCCATACGGCCTCATCGAGGGCACCGTGCTGCGCGACGAAGCGCCGCCGCCGGGACTGGCCTGGTCCCTGTCGGTCTAGCACCACGCGGTAGCGTCTGTGGTCATGAGCTTGAGGATCATCGGCCCGGAGTTCATTCTCACCCCGGACGCTCTGGACTTCATGGAGGACCTGCAGCGACGGTTCCGGCCGCGTCGCGACGAGTTGCTCGCACGGCGCGCGGCGAGACGGGAGGAGATTGCCCGCACCGGCCGGCTGGACTTCCTGCCCGAGACGCGGGAGATCCGGGAGTCCGACTGGCAGGTGCCACCACCGGCGCGGGGACTGGTGGACCGCCGGGTGGAGATCACCGGGCCGACCGAGCGCAAGATGGCGATCAACGCGCTCAACTCCGGCGCCAAAGTATGGCTCGCCGACCTGGAGGACGCCAACACACCACACTGGAAGAACGTAGTGGAGGGACAGGTCAACCTGTACGAGGCGGTGCGGCGCATCATCTCGTTCGACTCACCCGACGGTCGCCACTACGCCCTCAATGACGGTCCACTCCCCACGATCGTCATGCGACCGCGGGGCTGGCACCTGCCCGAACGCCATGTCATCGTGGACGGCCAGCCGGCGGTCGCCGCTCTCGTGGACGCCGGCCTCTACCTGTTCCACAATGCAAGCGAACTGCTCAGGCGCGGAACCGGCCCGTACCTCTACCTACCCAAGATGGAGTCCCACCTCGAGGCGAGGCTGTGGAACGACGTCTTCGACCACATCGAGGACGCCCTGGACCTCGTGTCCGGCACAATCCGGGCCACGGTGCTCATCGAGACCATCCGGGCCGCCTTCGAGATGGATGAGATCCTGTGGGAGCTGCGCCCACACGCCGCCGGGCTGAACGCGGGGCGCTGGGACTACCTGTTCAGCATCATCAAGAACTTCCGCGACGCCGGCCCCCGGTTCGTGCTGCCCGACCGCGGCGCCGTCACCATGACCGCGCCGTTCATGCGCGCCTACACCGAACTTCTGGTCGCCACCTGCCACCGCCGTGGCGCGATGGCGATGGGTGGCATGGCCGCGTTCATTCCCAGCCGGCGCGACCCGGAGGTCAACGCATTGGCGCTGGCGAAAGTCCGCGACGACAAGGAACGTGAGGCGCGCGACGGCTTCGACGGGTCGTGGGTGGCCCACCCGGACCTGGTGCCGGTCTGCGCCGAGGTGTTCGATCGGGTACTCGAAGGCCGGCCAAACCAGCTCGACCGGCGCCGCGACGACGTCACCGTCACCGCCGAGCGGTTGCTCGACGTCGCCGCCACTCCTGGCGTCGTCACCGAGGCGGGCTTGCGGGGCAACGTGTCCGTGGCGGTGCGCTACCTCGCCGCGTGGCTCGGCGGCAACGGTGCCGCCGCGATCGACAACCTCATGGAGGACGCGGCCACGGCCGAGATCTCGCGTTCCCAGATCTGGCAATGGATCCGCAACGCGACGACGCTGGACTCCGGCGAGACGGTCACCGCCGACCTCGTCCGCCGGATCCTGGACGAGGAGATGGCGAAGCTCGGACCCGAGTACGGGCAGGCCCGCGACCTGTTCGAGCGGGTCGCCCTGGCCGACCACTTCGAAGAGTTCCTCACCCTGCCGGCGTATGAGTTGATCGACTGATGCTCGCCGACGATGTCTACGACGCGCTCGACGCGCGGCTCGCGCCGGTCGACGCGGAGCTTGTCCGCCGCTACCCGGGCGAGTGGCTCATCCGCCAACCGGTGCACACGGTCTATGTACCCGCCGATCGTTTCCATGCGGAAATCTCCTCCAGCTACGGCCGTGCCGCGCTCGATGCGGTGGCGGAGCATGGCCCGCTCCCGTTCGCCGAGGATGTGATCGAGCGGGTGCTGGCCAAACTCGAGCGCGAACCGGTCGAGGACCTGCGGATCGACTTCGAGGACGGGTACGGCGTGCGCGCCGACGACGAGGAGGACGCGGCCGCCCGTGCCGCCGCGGCCGCGCTATCCTCCAGTGGCGCGCCTGCCCTGGTCGGCCTTCGGTGCAAGAGCCTCGAGGCGACCACGCGTCGCCGGGCCGTGCGGACGCTCGACGTGTTCCTGGACGGGCTCGGCCACCCGCCCGAGGGCTTCGTGGTCACCCTGCCGAAGGTGAGCGCGGTCGAGCAAGTGGCAGCCATGGTCATCCTATGTGGAGATCTTGAGAGCGCTCACGGCCTCACGGAGAATGCGATCAGGTTCGAGATCCAGGTCGAGACGCCGCCGGCGGTACTGGGAGCCGACGGCGCGGCGACGGTCGCGAAGATGGTGCACACGGCGCAGGGGCGGTGCACCGGGCTGCACTACGGTACGTACGACTACAGCGCCTCCGTGGGAATCGCCGCCGAGTATCAGAGCATGGAGCATCCGGCCGCCGATTACGCCAAGGCCGTGATGCAGGTCGCGGCGGCAGGCACGGGCATACGGTTGTCGGACGGCTCTACGAACATCCTGCCCGTCGGCGACACGGCATCGGTCCGCTCGGCCTGGGACCTGCACGCCCGCCTGGTGCGACGTTCGCTGGAGCGCGGGTTCTACCAGGGTTGGGACCTGCACCCGGCGCAGCTGCCCACCCGATACGGGGCGACCTACACCTTCTTCCGCGATGCGGCGCCGGCGGCCGTGGATCGGCTGGGACGCTATCGCGAGCGCCGGTCTTCGGGCATCGCCGGAGGCGATCAGCGCAAAACAGTTCTCGACGAGCCAGCGACGGCGTGGGCGCTGCAGCGGTTTCTGCTGCGCGGGCTCGACTGCGGCGCGCTCGACCCCTCAGACGTCGGGTTCGACCGGTCTAGCCTGGTGAGCCGATGACCGCGTACGACCTCGTCCTGCGCTCCCGGAGCGTGATGCTGCCGGACGGGGAACGGCCGGCCGCGGTGTGCGTGCGTGAGGGCCGGATCGCGGCGATAACGCCATATGACTCCCGGCCGTACGATCCGCCGGACGAGGATCTCGGCGACGTGGCACTCCTTCCCGGCCTAGTGGACACCCACGTGCATGTCAACGAGCCCGGTCGCACCGAATGGGAGGGCTTCGCCACGGCCACGAGGGCGGCCGCCGCCGGGGGAGTCACCACCATCATCGACATGCCGCTCAACTCGATCCCGCCCACTGTGGATGTTGCAGCGCTGGAGACGAAGCGGAAGGTAGCGACCGGGCAGTGCCACGTCGATGTCGGTTTCTGGGGTGGTGCGGTGCCCGGCAATGCCGCCGAGCTGCCGGCGTTGCACGCAGCGGGAGTGTTCGGGTTCAAGTGCTTTCTCATCGACTCGGGCGTGCCGGAGTTCCCGCCGCTGGACCGGGCCGGCCTCGATAGCGCCCTCGCAGCCGTGAATGCGCTCTTCGTAGTGCACGCCGAGGATCCCGGCTCGGTCGCGGCGGCGCCGTCGTCATCGCGCTACGACGACTTCGTGCAGTCCCGCCCGCCGGCCGCGGAGGAGACGGCGGTGGCGCTCGCCGTGGAGTGTGCACGCGTGGCGGCGGCGAGGGTTCACATCTTGCACCTGTCGGCGGCGAGCGTGGTGCCCATGCTGCACAGGGCGCAGGCCGACGGCGTAAGGGTCACCGCCGAGACTTGTCCGCATTATTTGGCGCTGACGGCGGAGCAGGTGCCCGACGGGGCGACGCAGTTCAAGTGCTGTCCGCCGATTCGCGACGCGGCGAACCGGGATGCGCTGTGGCAAGGACTGGCCGACGGCACCATCGACTGTGTCGTGTCGGACCACTCGCCGTGCACCCCCGACCTCAAGCGGCCCGACACCGGTGACTTCGCCGCCGCGTGGGGCGGCATCGCGTCGCTCCAACTTGGACTGTCTGTGGTATGGACCGAGGCCCGCGCGCGCGGGCACTCTCTGGGCGATGTGGTCCGTTGGATGGCGCTGCGACCGGCCGAGTTGGTAGGTCTGGCCCACAAGGGCCGCATCGCGGTCGGGGCCGACGCGGACCTGGTCGCCTTCGACCCAGACGCCACGCAGGTCGTGGATCCGGCCGGATTGCGTCACCGCCACCCCGTGACGCCGTACGCCGGGCATACCCTGCGCGGAGCGGTCCGCGCAACCTGGCTACGAGGAGAACCCGTGAATGGTGTGTCGCCTCGCGGCCGGCTGTTGACGAGAGGAATGCCATGAAAGACTTCGCGTCGCTGCCCGATCTCGCGTCCAGACTTCTCGGCGGCGGGGTGGTGGCCTGCAACGACGAGTTCTTCGCCCCGGCCGACAGTCTTGTTGAGCCGACACCTGCCGCGTTCAGCCCGAGGACGTTCGGCGCGAAGGGCCAAGTGTACGACGGATGGGAGACCCGGCGGCGGCGCGAGCCGGGCCACGACTGGGCCATCGTGCGTCTGGGCGCGCCCGGCATCATCCGGGGCGTCGTCATCGACACGGCCTGGTTCACCGGCAACTTTCCTCCGTTCGCCTCTGTCGAGGCGTGCGAGGTCGAGGGATACCCCTCGCCGGCGGAGCTCGCGGAGGCCGAGTGGGTACAGCTCGTGCGCAAGTCAGCCCTCAAGGGGGACGCGGTCAACCCCTTCCCGGTGGAGTCGGACTGGCGGTTCACCCACGTGCGGCTGTCCATCTACCCAGACGGCGGCGTGGCCCGGCTGCGGGTGCACGGCGAGGCCGTACCGGATCCCCGGTTGCTGGGTATCGGTGGGCTGGTCGACCTGGCGGCCATGGAGAACGGTGGCCTGGTCGTTGGATGCAGCAACATGTTCTACGGCACGCCGAACAACCTCCTTCTGCCCGGTCTGGCCCGGACGATGGGGGAGGGCTGGGAGACCGCCCGCCGCCGTGACGACGGCAACGACTGGGTGACCGTACGGTTGGGCGTGCCCGGCACGGTGCGGATGGCTGAGCTCGATACGAGTCACTTCAAGGGCAACGCGCCGGGCGAGGCGATGCTGACGGGCGCGGACGCCTCAATCTCCGATGTGGACGACGCTTCGGCCTGGTTCGGCATCCTGCGCCGTACCCGGCTGCAGCCCGACACGCGTCACCGTTTTCTGGTGCCGCGGTCGGCGAGGCGGGCCACGCACGTGCGGCTGGACGTCTACCCCGACGGCGGCATGGCACGCCTGCGACTCCTCGGCGAGCCCAGCTGACCGTCCGTAATCACACCCCCGAACCCCGACCCTTCTCCCCCGCTCGTTTGCTCTGCTCCTCTATAGGCAACACGCACGAAACGTGACGATTGCTCGGTGCACCTACCGTGCGACGCCGAGTAATCCCTGCAGCTCACAGCAGGTGTTGCCTATAAGGGAGCAGAGCAAAGCGCCGGCAGGCGAGCGGTCGTCCCGGCGAGACACGCCCGGGCTGACTCTGCATCTGACTACATAGCGTAGCGATCGGAGGACCTGCCAACGCTTACGTAGGGTGACGGGGCCGCACGAACAATTGGTGCTCATACGGCGGCGCACATGAAGATTGGATGATGCGACCTCCTAGTGTCGAGCGGCATGAGGTACTGGGCTTCAGGGTGCGAGCACAGCAGCTCGACCGTGCGCGGGGCGGACTGGCCGACACCGCGGTGCTGAGCATCGGCGTGCAGGACACCGGCCCGGACGGTGGACTGTGGGCGTTGGCGGTCCGCGGCGTCGATGTGTCGACTCTGTCCGACAACCAACTCGCCACGGTCTGGACCATCCGGGGGGCGCCGCATCTCTACCGCCGCAAAGATCTTGGACTGGTCGCGGCGGCGGTCGAGCCTTTCTCGGATGCCGACGCCGGCAAACGGATCTTCGACGCCGCCAGGCCACTGAAGGCGGCCGGGATCAGCAACATCGCAGCGCTGGACGCCGTCGCCGTCGCGATGCGATCCGTCGTCACCAGACCCATGGTCAAGGGCGACGTGTCTGCGAAGCTGACCGCGCGGATGGACCCGCCGTACCTGCGGTTCTGCCGGCCTTGCAACGCCACGCACCTGTACGAGATGCCGTTCCGGCTAGCTGCTCTGCGGGCCGGCCTGGAACTGCAGCCCGGCACCTCTCCGCCCGTTCTGCAACGCATCCCCCGTTTCGCGCGTGCGCGGCAGAGCACCGACGCGTACGACGTCGTCCGTGCCTATCTGCGACTGTTCGGGCCGGCCACGCCCAAACAGGTCGCCGAGTACCTCGACGCGCCTGCGAAGGATGTGAAGGCCCGATGGCCGGCCGACGTGGTCGAGGTGTCGGTCGCCGGCGAGGCGCGGTGGGTCCTGGCGGAGGACAGGGCCCAACTCCGGGCCAGCAAGGCGAAGACCACCCGGCTGCTCGGCCCATACGACCTTTATCTGCAGACGAGGGACCGCGCGCTGCTTGTCGACGACCCGCGACGGGCGAAGGCCCTGTGGCCGGTGCTGGGCCGTCCCGGTGCGGTGCTGGTGGACGGCGAGATCGCCGGCACCTGGCGTCCACGCACGTCCGGCGCGAAGCTCACTGTTCGCGTTGAACTGTGGCAGAGAGCGTCGGCGACGGTACGGAGTGCGATTGTGGCGCAGGCCGAACGTCTGGCCGCGTACCGCCAGGTCAGGCTCACCACCCTCGATTTCGGCGACTGACAAACGCGGTCAGGCTGGGCCGCTCAACGGCGGGGCGGCGGCGGCCAAGGCCTGCAGCGCAGCGACGAAGCACTCCATCGGCGGGGTGACCAGACCGGCACCGACCTGGCCGGTGCCGGCGACCCGGCCGGCGATGCCGGTGTTGATCTGGGGCAGAATTCCGGTGCGTACCACCCGCGTCACGTCGATCCCGGTCGGTGCGCCGCGAAAGTCGAGTACGGGGAACGAGTAGGCGGGGTTCTCCGAGAGGGTGATCTCGTACATCTCGCGGGTAGTGCGCATCGCGTCCGCGACTGAGCCGCCGACGAAACGCACGATCGCCGGCGCCGAAGCCATGGCGAAGCCGCCGAGCCCGACCGTCTCGGTGATCGCCGAGTCGCCGATGTCCGGATTGGCGTCGTCCGGACCGTACGAGCCGAGGAAGAGCCCCTCGACCACACCCGCCGGTCCGGTGAACCACGACGAGCCCGTGCCCGAGACCTGGATGCCGAAGTCGGTTCCGTTTCGGGCCAGCGCGGTGACCACAGTGGACCCGGCAAGGCCGGACGCGGCCAGCGTCTGCAATTTGGCCGCCGGCATGACGAGATTGAGGAAGAAATGGTCGTTGCCGCCGATGAAGCGGGCCACCCGGGCCACCTCAGCGGACGAGAGCCCACTGCTCTCCACAAGGGACGGCATGAGGTCGCGCAGAAGCATGAGCGTACCCGCCCGGTTGCGGTTGTGCCCCTCGTCGCCCATCTGCACCATCTGGCCGATCAACGCCTTCACGTCGATCGGCCCGGCCGCACGCATCGTGGCCGCCAGCGACGGCCCAAGAATGTCGCGCATCCAGCGAAGCCGGTCGATCACGTCGGCGGAGTAGGCGCCGTACCTCAACACCTTGCCGAGCCCCTCATTGAGGGTGCACCAGCTCGTCGTGGCGTGGACCTCATCTCGCAGCACCAACACCCACATCGACGGCGACACCACACCCGCCATCGGCCCGACGCCGCCGCGGTCATGGCACGGCAACAGCTCGATCGCGGTGCCGTCGGCGAGCCGTCCCTCGGCGAGCAGGCGCGACGCCTGCTCCGGCGCGGACGCGAGGCCTTCCAGCAGCATTGCGCCGATCAGGGCTCCCTGCATAGGCCCGCTCGCGCGCGACCAGTCAACCGGCGGCCCGGCGTGGCAGAACTGCCCGGGCGCCAGACCCACGACCTCCGCCGCGGGTCGTACGTCCACCAGGGACGCACTCGCGGCCAGCATCCGCGCCGATGCCGCGGCATTCGCGTCCAGCCGGCGCGGATCGGCGAAGACGCGCACCAGATCGTCCTCGGTGCCCGGGTACGGCGGACGCCAGTCCACGCTGAGGTGATGTGCCGCCTGGTCGGCGAGCGCAGCGCTGAGTGTCTCGGCACCGACGGCGACCACGTGTGGCTCCCCCGCCAACAGGTCGGCCAGAGCGGTGTTCACTGTGGACTATCCCCACGGGCCACCCGGACGGCATGGCGCGCGGCGGCCGCGTTCGAGGAGTAGGACCATGCCCCAGCGTCCTGCAGCGCCATCGCCTGCCGGATCAGGTCCTGCGGGTCGTGCGGCGAACCAACCAGCGAGACGATCACCGAGAGTGGCGTTTCTCGGGCCGCCCGGGCGGCCCGGATCGCCGGCCCCAACTCCGCTGACGGGTCGGGATGTGCACCGTGCCCGAGTACGACATCGAGCAGCAGCACGCGGCAAGCGGAGTCGGCCGCCTCCGCCGCGATGAGCGACATGCGCGGGCCAAAGTCGATCATGGGGTGCGGCCGACCGACCGTGTACTCGTCGTCGCCTAGGTCGACCATGACATGCCCGCCGGGGGATGAACGCGGCGCGAGCGTCCACTCCGGACGCAACGGGACGTTCGACCAGATCGGGCCGAGCGTCTCGGCGGCGATCACCATCGCCTCCGTGCACAGTGTGCCCCCGCTGAAGAGTCCCCGCAGCGCACCACCAGGGCCTATGGCCCAGGGCGCCGGCGCGGTTGGCGGCCAGAACGGCCACTCGGGGGCGGACCGTCCGAAGTGGCCAAGCACCTGCCCGACTACGGCGGTGAGATCGGGCTGGCCAGGACCGAGCGGCGCGACTATGACCGGAGTGGAGAGTCGGGCTGCGTGCGACCGTACGGCCTCGGCTACCGCTGCCGCGGGTGGCTTGCCGATCAGCACGATGAGCTCGGTGGCCGGGTCCGCGTCGAGCGCGTCGAGCGCGGCGTGAGTGGAGAGCCCGCCGACGGCGGCCGACATGTCCCGGCCGCCGACGCCGAGGCAGTGGGAAATCCCGACTGCCCTCATCCCGGCGAGCAGGCTCATGACCTGTTGGGCGCCGGTGCCGGACGCGGCGACCAGCCCGACCGGCCCGGGCGGCACGACGTTGGCGAAACCGAGGCCGACGCCGCCGATGACCGCGGTGCCGCAGTCCGGCCCCATCACCAGCAGGCCCCGTTCGGTCGCCCTCCGCTTAAGGCGAATCTCCTGCTCCACCGGCACGTTGTCGGAGAAGACCATGACCGATGCGCCGGCGTCCAGCGCGTCCATCGCCTCAACGAAGGCATAGCGCCCCGGCGTCGACACCAGCGCGACGGTCGAACCTAGCGCCGAGCGGCCCAGGGGCGAGCCACCCAGCGACCGAACCGTGGAGAACGTCGTACGTGGGAGGACCCCGGTTCCCGTACCCTCGGATCCTCGGGAAACCCCGGTGCCCGTACCCGCAAGCTCGATCTCGACTAGGTCGAGAGCCAGCTTCATCGCGTCGTCGTCGTCGTTGGCTGTCACGATCGCCACGAGTAGGTCGTTGGGCCCCCCGCCGGCGGGCTTGTCGATGCCCATGTCGCCGAGCAGTTCCAGGTTCAGCGAGGTCGCCATCGCGACGAGCGCGTTCTCGACCCAGGGGTGTGCCGACACGGCGGCGCTGATCTGCATGAGCCGGACCGAGTCGCGGTACACGCCACTGCGTACCTCGACGTGCCTCACGCCGCCGCCACCGCCGGGGAGACGGTGAGCACGCCGCCGGCGAGTCGGCTGTGCGCGATGGCGAGGGCCACGAGTACACCGTGCAGAAGCCCGGCGCCGGAGCAATGCCCGACCGCGAGTAGCGCTCCCGCCGCGCGTGGCAATGCTCCGGCGGCCGGGTCCGGGCCGCTGCTGGCGACGCCGCTGCCGGCCACCGCGTCCAGCAGGTCCGCGAGTTGGGGTACGCACTCGCCGCGGGCCGCGTGGCGGAGCAGCGCAACGGAGACCGTCGTGGTCGCGTCGGGGGCTGCGGCCGTGACCGCGGCGCCGAGCGGCCCGGCGGCCGGCGCGCCGAGTGCGGCCAGACTCACCAGCGCACCGGCGAGCACATCATCGCCGGTCGGGGTCAGACCGGGGCCGCGGCCAAGCAGCCGGGCCACGGCCTGGTCCGGCGGGGCGCCCACGGCTAGAGCCTGTACGAGGTCCGCTACGGCGGCGCGACCTTCCCCGTCGAGCGGGTCAGCCACCCGTCCGGTCAGCCAGCGGACCGCGCCAGCCAGCCGTGCAGGCGGTACGGCGCCGAGGCCGCGCGGCCGGGGAGGACGCCACCACCGCGTCACCCGATACGAGATGCCGTCGATCGAGACCACGCCTCCGCCCACGGTTCCGATCGTGCCCGCCGGCAGTTGCGGCGGCAGGGATTTCGACTCGAGGATCAGCGCGCACGGGACCCGGACTGCGTCGGCGGAGGCGATGCACACCATGGTGCGCTCGGCGTCTTCGATCTCCAGGTAGGTGGCGTGGGGGGTGGCGGCTACCACCATTCCCGGCCGGGAGGGGCCGACCAGAGCGAGTTCCACGGCGGCAGACGCGGCTACGGGGTACGGCCGTGCCACGGGCGCCACCTCCCCTCGCCACGATGGACTCACCGTACGCAGGCGGCCTAGTGTGTCGGCATGGAGAGAGTTGCCGACGATACGGCCAGTTGTTCGTCGAAAAATGCTTCGGCGAAATCGCTGAGTCGGAGCGCGGCGAACGCCGTGGGGCTGTCCGTGCGCGAGGTCCTCGCCGCGCCGTGCCTGGCGCAGGCGCGGGTGCTCGCCGGAGCCGGCGGGCTGGATCGGATCGTGCAGCGGCTCAACGTGATGGAGGTCCCGGACATTCTGCCCTGGGTCAAGCCTCACGAGCTGCTGCTGACCACCGGGTACCCGCTGCGCGACGACCCGGACGCGCTGGTCAGGCTCGTCGGCGAGCTGGACGACCGGGGGCTGGCCGCGCTCGCGATCAAGCTGCACCGCTACCTCGACGAGGTGCCGCCCGGGCTGCTCGAGGAGGCGGACCGGCGCGGGTTCCCGGTGATCGAGTTCCCCCAGGGTGTCGGCTTCGACGACGTGCTCAACGAGGTACTCGGGACGCTGCTCAACCGTCAGGCCGCGCTGGCGGCCCGCAGCGAGGAGGTTCATCGGGCGCTGGTCTCGATCGTGCTCGAGGGTGGCGACCTGGCCGACCTCGCCGCCGAGCTGGCCACGATCCTCGCCGGGCCGGTGCTGGTGACCACTCCCGACGGGCGAGTGGTCGCCCAGGCCGGCGACGCCGACGAGCTGGCCCGCATCACCGCCTCCACCGCGTTCGACGCGACCGGGCGGTTCCGGGTGGAGGCCCAGCCGGCCGGGATGCACGAGGATCCGCCGGGGCCGCGAGCGGTGGTCCCGATCGTGGCCGGCCGGGTGGATCATGGGCGGATCGTGACGTTCTCCAAGGCCCCGATCACCGACGCCGACGTGCACTGTCTGGAGCGCGCCGCCACCGTGGCCGCGCTGGCCGTGACGAAAGGCCTCGCAGTCGCCGCAGTCGAGGACAAGTACCGGGCCGACTTCCTCCGGGACCTGCTCATCGGACGCATCGATGACGCGGCGGGGGCCGTGGCGCACGCCCGCTCGCTGGGCTGGAACGTTGACCGGCCCATGGTCGTCGTCGTAGCCGAGCTGGATCCGGGTCAGGTGCCGGCATCGGTGAGCGGACTGGATCTGCTGCCCGTGCACGAGCGCTTCGCCACAGCCTGGCAGACGGTCATGCGGAGCCGGGACACCCTGGCGCCGGTGGCGAGCTTCAACACCGAGGTCGTCGTACTGCTTGGCGCGGCACCGGACGGTGATCTCACCCGCCTCGTCGGCGAGCTCGACCGCCAGGTCTCGGGTGACCGCGGCGGCGGACGGCTCTCCTTCTCCCTTGGCGTGTCCCGGGTAGCCGCCGATGCAGGCGAGCTATCCCGCGCGTACGAACAGGCCCGGACGTCCGTCCGGATCGGGCGCCGGCTGCAGGGCCCCGGCGCACGCGCGACGTTTGACCAGTTGGGCGCCTACCGGTTGCTGGCGTTGATCCCGGACAGCGGTGAGCTGCGCGGCTACGTCGCGGATGTGCTCGGCGAGCTGGCCGGGGACACGACCGAGGCGGCCGACCTCCGCCACACGCTGGAGGTGCTGCTCGACACCAGCGGCAACGTCGCGGAGACGGCCCGGCGGCTGCATTTCCACTACAACACGCTGCGCTATCGCATCGAGAAACTGGAGCGGCTGGTCGGTCCGTTCACCACGAACGCGGCGCTGCGCCTCGACCTGGCCCTGGCGCTACGCGTACGCCAGATGCGCGGCGGGTAACGCCTCGCCCACTCCGCGCAGAAGGGGCCATGGTCGGCTGGCGAAACATGCCAAGCCCCGCGGGCAGACGTTGACAGTTTTCAGCTTTGAGCCGACCAACGCGGTTCGGCCGACGCCGCGCAGGGTGCGTCGGTCTAGTCCGGATCGCTAGGGTGCACCATGTGATCTGACGTCATGCCGGTCGTCCACTAGCCCGAACTTCGGATTAGCGGACGACCGGCACGGCGTCGCAGGATGGGAGCGTGACCGCGCGATGAAGCCACCGGCCTTCGTCTACCACCGACCCGGGAGCGTGGCCGAGGCGGTGGAGACGCTCGCCGAGTTGGGCGCCGACGGCAAGGTCCTCGCCGGCGGCCAGAGCCTCGTGCCCGTACTGAACATGCGCCTCGCCGCCCCGGCCGCCCTCGTCGACATCAACCGGCTGGGCGCCGAGTTGGCATTCGTGGAGACAACCGCGGACCGCGTACGGGTAGGCGCCCTCGCCCGGCACGCACAGACCGAGCGGGACGAGGCCGCCTTCGCCGCGCTTCCGCTGCTGCGGCAGGCCACCCGGCACGTCGCCCACCAGACGATCCGAAACCGGGGTACGACGGTGGGCAGCATCGTGCACGCCGACCCGGCCGCGGAGCTGCCCGCCGTGCTCATGCTCTGCGACGGGACCATGGAGCTCGCCTCCGCCGGCGGAACCCGTTCCGTGCTTGTGGCCGACTTCTTTCTTGGGCCGCTCGAATCTTCGCTGAGCTATGGCGAGCTGGCCCTCGCCGCGACATTCAGCCTGCCGCCGCCGCGGACGGGCAGCGCCTGGGTCGAGGTGTCCCGGCGGGCCGGCGACTATGCGTTGTGCGGGCTCGGACTGACGGTCAGCCTCGACGAGGATGGGCGGATATCGCGGGCGCGGGCCGCTTACATCTCGGTTGGGCCCACCCCGGTGCTGGTTGACCTCACCGACGCGGTGGCGGGGCAGGCGCACGACGCGGCCGACTGGTCGGCCGCCGGGGCGCTCGCCGCCGGAAAGGTGGATCCGGACGAGGACATCCACGCGACCGCGGACTATCGCCGCCACCTTGTCGGCGTGCTCACCTCTCGCGCGGGCCGCGCCGCCTCCGCGCACGCGGCGAAGGCGGCGGACCGATGAGCGAGCCGACTCACGAGGTCAAGCTGACCGTCAACGGGGTACCGCACTCAGTGTCGGTGCCTGCTCGGCGGCTGCTCTCCGACTGCCTGCGCCACGACGTCGGCCTCACCGGCACTCATGTCGGCTGTGAGCACGGCGTCTGCGGCGCGTGCACGGTCCTGCTGGACGGCGAGCCGGTCCGCTCGTGCCTGCTCTTCGCGGTCACTGTGGACGGCCAGTCGGTGACCACAATGGAGGGATGCCGTTCGGCCGAGGGCGGGCTCGGCCCGGTCCAGCGGGCCTTCATGGAGTGTCACGGCCTACAATGCGGCTTCTGCACCCCAGGCTTCGTCACCACCATCACGGCGTTTCTGCGGGACAACTCCGATCCGACCGAGGAGGAGGCACGCGAGGCGATCGGCGGCAACCTGTGCCGATGCACCGGCTACCAGAACATCGTCGCCTCCGTGCTCCGGGCCGCCGAGATACTGCGTGAGGGGGCGGTCGAATGACGATCGACGCACCCGTACGCCCGCAGGCGCCACCCGCGACGCCCGAGGCGCCCGCGACGTCCGGCCGGCCGGGACCGTTCGGCAAGGCGATCCCCCGGCGCGAGGATCTGCGTCTGGCCGCCGGCGATGGACGATACCTCGACGACCTCGGTCACGAAGCATTGGCCGCGGCCTTCCTGCGCAGTCCGCACGCCCATGCCCGCATCATCGACATCGATATCACCGACGCTCTCGGCGTCGACGGTCTGGTCGCCATCTACACGTACGAGGATCTGGACGGCCGGGTGGCCGAGCCGCTGCCGCTGCTGATCCCGCACCCCGCGCTGCACGCCCCCCGGACCAACTACCCGCTCGCCAACGGCGTGGTGAACCACGTCGGTGAGGCGGTGGCGATGGTAGTGGCGACCGACCGGTACATCGCCGAGGATGCGGTCGAGAGGATCCGGGTCCAATGGGAGCCCCTGCCGGCTGTGGTAGGCCTGCCGGCGGCGTTCGCGGCCGAACACGCCGTGCACCCGGACGTGCCCGACAACGTGGCCGCCCATATGGTGCAGAGCGTCGGCGAAGCGCACGCCGCGATCGACGCCGCGCCGTACACAATGGAGCTCGCGCTGCACGTCGAGCGGTCCGCCTCGATGCCGTTGGAGGGCAAGGGCGTCTACGCCCGGTGGGATGCCGACGACCGCTCGCTGCGGATGTATAGCTCGACCCAGACGTCGACCTCGGTGCGCTTCGCCATCGCGGCGAAGCTGGGCATCCCGGTGGACCGGGTCGAGGTGGTCACCCCCGACGTTGGTGGCGGGTTCGGCGTGAAGATCATGCACCCGTGGCCGGAGGAGGTGCTCGTCCCCTGGGCCGCGATCCGGCTCGGCCGGGAGGTGAAGTGGGTCGAGGACCGGCGGGAGCACTTCATCTCCTCCGCCCACGAACGCGCCCAGGAGCACACGGTGCGGGTCGGCTTCGACGCCGACGGACGCATCCTCGGCCTCGATGTGCGCTTCCTGCACGACAACGGGGCCTATACCCCGTACGGGATCATCGTGCCCATCATCTCCTCCACCCAACTGCTCGGTCCGTACAAGCTCGGCTCCTACCGGGTGGAGTTCCACTCTCTCTATACCAACACCGTGCTCGTCACCCCGTACCGAGGGGCCGGCCGGGCACACGGCTGCTTCGTCATGGAGCGGGTGATGGACGCGATCGCGGACCATCGCGGGCTGGATCGGGCCGTGGTGCGTGAGCGCAACATGATCCAGCCGGACGAGATGCCGTACGACCAGGGCCTGATATTCCAGGATGGACGGCCGCTCATCTATGACACCGGCGACTTCCCGGCCTCGCTACACAAGGCGCTGGCGCTGGTGGACTGGTCCGGGTTCGCCGCCGTGCGGGACGCGGCTCGGGCCGAGGGGCGCAGTGTCGGCATCGGCTTGGCGACCTATGTGGAGGGTACCGGCGTCGGGCCGTACGAGGGAGCCCACGTCCGGGTGGAGACCAGCGGCGACGTGGTGGTCGCCACCGGCCTGACCACCCAGGGGCAGGGGCACGAGACGGTGTTCGCCCAGATCGCCGCGCAGGAACTCGGCGTACCGATCGAGCGGGTCACCGTGACCACCGGGGACACGCGGCGGTTCAAGTACGGCGTCGGCACGTTCGCGTCCCGGTCGGCGGTGATGAGCGGTAACGCGGTTGCGGCGGCTGCTCGGAAGGTCCGGGCCAAGGCGCTGCGTCTGGCGGCGGCCGCGTTGGCGGCCGACGAGTCGGAGCTGGAGTTGGCCGACGGCGAGATCGTTGTACGCGGGTTCTCCTCGTCGGACGGTCTTCCCGGCCCGCGGATCGCTCTGGCCACGGTCGCGGTGCTCGCCAACCCGCTGCGGTACGCCTTCGATGAGGAGGCGCAGCGGGCGACTCAGTTCTCTGGGCAGATGGGCGCGACTCCCGCCGGCGACGGTCCACCGGTGGCCGAGGGCGAGGAGCCCGGGCTGGAGGCCACCGGCTGGTACTCGCCGATCCGATCCACGTTCGCCAACGGGGTGCACGCCTGTGTGGTGGAGACCGACCCGGAGACGGCCGAGATCAAGGTGCTGCGCTACTGCGTGGTGCACGACTGCGGCACCATCATCAACCCGATGATCGTGGAGGGGCAGGTGCACGGCGGCGTCGCCCAGGGGGTCGGCGGTGCGCTGTACGAGAGGATCGTCTACGACGAGTCCGGGCAGCTCGTCAACGCGTCCTTTATGGACTTCCTGATGCCGTACGCGTCGGAAGTTCCCCGCGTCGAGACCGATCATCTCACGTCGCCCTCGCCGCTGAATCCGTTGGGGGTCAAGGGTGTCGGCGAGGCGGGCATCATCCCAGGGCACGCGGTGATCGCCTCCGCGGTCGAGGATGCCGAGGGTTTTCGGATCGACCGCATGCCGATCTCACCGTCGGAGCTGTGGGAGCTGCGACGCCGCCACGCCGCTGGTGAAGTGCCCTCGTTGCGCCGAGCGTCATCGCTGCAGCCCGGGTCATCACTGCGAGAGGAGCCGGCATGAAGCTGTCCGGAGAGGCCACGCTGAACGCCGGCGTGGATGAGGTCTACGCGGCGCTGAATGATCCCGCGGTGCTGGTGCGCACGATCCCGGGGTGCCAGCGGCTGGAGCAGGTGGGCGCGGACTCCTACAAGGCCACGGTCACCGCCGGTGTTGCGTCGATCAAGGGGACCTTCGATGGCGACGTGCGGCTGAGCGACCAGGACGCGCCGAATTCGTTCACGCTGCACGCCTCCGGCGCCGGCGCACCGGGCACGGTGAGCGCGGTCGCCCGGGTCGCGCTGACGTCTGCCGACGGCGGGACGACCCTGCTGCGCTACGACGCCGATGCCACGATCGGTGGGGTGATCGGAGGCGTCGGGCAGCGGATGCTCACTGGGGTCGCTCGCAAGACGGCGGCCGAGTTCTTCGCCGCCGTCGACCGTGAGCTCGCTGGCGTTCCGGCGGTGGTCGGCGCCGGTGTGCCGGCCATGGTCGGCGCCCCGCCGCCGCTTGAGGAGCCTGGCCAGCCGGTTGCTGCCCGAGTCCCCGTCGCGCAGGCGGCGGGTGGCGTGTGGACCGCTCCCGTGCCCGTGGTCGATCCGGCCCGCCAACGGGTGCGCGACCTGCTCGTCGGCGCGGCGTTCGGGGCGATCGTGGCACTCCTGGGTGTCCTTGTCGGCGCGATCGTGGCAGGCTGGTAGGCGTAGCGAGGAGGTGCGGCGATGAGAGCGTTCACCGCGGCCGCGATCCAGCTGGGGCCGGCGCCGGGTCCGCTGACGGCGGCGAGCATCAAGTCCAACGTGGACAAGTGCGTGACCCTCATCGAACAGTGCGTGCAGGCCACCGGAGCGAAGCTCGTCGTACTTCCCGAGTCCGCGTCGACAGGCTTCACGCCCGGCGTGCCGCCCGCCGAACTCTGGGACCTGATCGACACCGTGCCCGGGGCGGTGACCGCACCGGTGCAGGAGGTGGCGGCGCGGCTGGGCGTGCACGTGGTCTTCGGCACTTACGAGCGCGGCCCGTCGCCGGAGACGGTCTACAACACGGCGGTGCTCATCGACCCTCGCGGCGACGCGCTCGCGTCGTACCGGAAGACGCACCTGTTCTGCGGCGAGGGTCGTGCCGAGGGGGGTTGGGTGACGCCGGGCGACGGTGCGGTTGTGGTGCGGACCGAGCTGGGCTCGATCGGGCTGATCATCTGCTTCGACGGCGACTACCCGGAGCTGGTCCGGGTGACCGCGATCCGGGGGGCCGAGGTCATCTGCCGGCCGTCGGCACTGCTGCGGTCGGCCGACATCTGGGAGCTGACCAACCGGGCCCGGGCGTACGACAACCATGTCTTCGTGGTCGGCGCGAACGCGACCGGCATAGATCCGGCCGGCGTGATCTACTTCGGCAACTCGATGATCGTCTCTCCCATCGCGCAGGTCATGGCGGTGGCCGCCTCGCACGAGGGCTGGGTATCCGCGCGCCTCGACCCAGCCACCGCTCTGCGCTCACTGACCCCGGGGTCGAATGTGCCCCAGCGCTTCGACCACCTGGCCGATCGCAACCTGGAGTTCATCCGCGGCCACCTCGACGAGCTGGCCTCCCCCGCACACACCTCATTCCCCCACGCCCACTAACCCCGTCAACCCGCGTCGATCATGACCTGGAGGTCATGATCGACGCTGTTTCGCGACGGTCACAGCGTGATCACCGGGATCTTGAGGCGGCCGACCTTGGCCCAGCACGCGTGGGAACCGGAAAGATCGCGTTAACACGGGGACTTTTGCCGGCTCCAGCTGGTACGAAGCCACACAATAAGTGAGGCCGGCTGAGCCGCGGGCATGTGCCTAAGGACTACCCGAGATCGGCGCTGGCCGAGCCCGCGCTTCGCTCGCGAACGAGCGCCTCGATTCCGTCGAGCACCCGCTCGAGCCCGAACTCGAACTCCGCATCGCCGTAGGACTCGTCATCGTCGAACACGCCGGACTCGACGATCTCCCACAAGTACGGGAACTTCTCGGGATCGAGCAGTCTCCGCAGCGCCTGGCCGTACGTGGGCGTCGGCTGAGCGCTGGAGCGCTGCTGCATCCCCTGGGCCAGTTCGCCGGAGAGCCGGGCCTCGTTGCGGACGTACCCGTTGATGAGCAGGATGACGCCGATCTTCTCGCCGGCGGCGAGTCCCGTGCCGGCGAGCGACCGCAGCCCGTACTCCATCCAGGCGAGGTTGTTGGGCTCCAGGGGCGGTCCCGAGATCGGAATCTGGAGAGCCCATGGGTGGCGCCGGAACAGCACGAGAGTCTCCCGTGCCCACCGCGCCAAGCCGGGCCGCCAGCCCTCGGCTGGATCCGACGGCACGGGGACGTCGGCGGCGGCGGTGTTCATCATCAGCGTGAGCAGCTCGTCCTTCGATGCCACGTACCGGTAGAGCGACATCGTGGTAAACCCGAGGTCCTCCGCGAGGCGGCTCATCGACAGCGGTCCCAGGCCCTCAGCGTCGGCGATCTCGACGGCCTTGGCGACGATGCGGTCCAGGCTCAGGGTCGGCTTGGGGCCCCGTCGCGGGCGTGGGCGCAGACCCCAGAGGAGATCAATACCGGGCGGCAGGGCCACCTGCGCGTCGTCGTCCATCGTCACCTTGCTGTCGTCGGTTGGTTGACCCCATCCTAGAACTGTGTATAACGTATACGAAGCAGTGTACGTGATACACAGTTAGACGGAGAGGGACGCATGGGCAACGATGTCGTGCGAGCGACCGGGATTGAGAAGTCGTACGGGCGCGTGAAGGTGCTCGACGGCGTGGATCTCAGCGTGGCGAAGGGCACCGTATCCGCGCTACTCGGGCCCAACGGCGCCGGGAAGACGACGATGGTCCGGATCCTGTCCACGCTGGTCAGGCCTGACGCGGGCGAGGCGACGGTGGCGGGTCACGACGTGGTCCGCGAACCGGAGCGGGTCAAGCAGGTGATCAGCCTGACGGGGCAGTACGCCGCCGTGGATGAGCTGCTGACCGCCGAAGAGAACATGCTCATGATGGGCCGGCTGGGCCGTCTCGGTCGGGTCGAGTCGCGGCGCCGCGCCGCCGAACTGCTCACGCGGTTCGACCTCGTCGACGTACGAAAACGCCTGGTCAAGACCTATTCTGGCGGCATGCGGCGGCGGCTCGACCTGGCCGTGAGCCTGATCACCCGGCCGCCGGTGATCTTTCTGGACGAGCCGACCACGGGGCTGGACCCGCGCAGCCGGCAGACCATGTGGGACATCATCTCCGAGCTCGTCGCCTTCGGCGTAACCATCCTGCTCACTACGCAGTACCTCGAGGAGGCCGACCGACTCGCCGACAAGATCACGCTGCTGGACGGCGGCAAGGTGATCGCGCACGGCACCGCCGAGGAGCTCAAGTCGCGCCTCGCGGGCGAACAGGCCGAGCTGTCGTTCGCCGACGCCGAGAACTTCGACAAGGCGGTCGTGGACCTGGGCGATAGTGCCCTTCATCGCGACCCTGAGCGGCGCAGCCTCGCCGTCGCGAGCGACGGCAGCGCGGCGCAGGTCCGGATGCTGCTCGACCGGATGGAGGAACGAGGAATCGCCGTGGCCACAATAGACCTGCAACGCCCCAGCCTGGACGACGTGTTCATGTCCCTGACCGGGGTTGAGCGGTCATGAGGCTCTCCTGGGCGCTCAACGACTCGGTCACGCTGATCGGACGGAACCTTCGGCATCTGCCGCGCAACATCGAATCACTGCTCATGGCGGTGATCCTGCCCGTCATGCTGATGCTGCTGTTTGTGTACGTGTTCGGCGGCGCCATCAACACGGGCACCGAGTACGTCAACTACGTGGTGCCGGGCATCATTCTGTTGTGCGCCGGGTTCGGTGCCTCGATGACCGCCGTCAATGTGGCCAACGACATGCTCAATGGGATCATCGACCGCTTCCGATCACTGCCGATCCTGAGCTCCGCGGTGCTCACCGGCCACGTTGTGGCGAGCCTGGTCCGCAACGCCCTGTCGACCACACTGGTCATCGGGGTGGCCTTCCTGGCCGGTTTCCGTCCGACCGCCACCTGGCTGGAATGGCTCGCGGCCGTCGCCGTACTGGTGCTGTTCGTTGCGGCGATCTCATGGGTCTCCGTCTGTCTGGGTCTTATCGCCAAGAGCCAGGATGCGGCGAGCGGATTCACCTTCGCGTTCGCATTCCTCCCGTACGTCAGCAGTGCCTTCGTGCCGACCGACACCATGCCCACGGTTCTCCACGGCTTCGCCGAGCATCAGCCGATCACGCCGGTGATCGAGACCGTGCGAGGGCTGCTCCTGGGCACTCCCATCGGCAACAGTGCCTGGCTGGCCATCGCCTGGTTCGGCGGCATCCTGGTGGCGTCGTACGTGTTGGCTACGTACCTGTTCAAGCGCCGCACCGCGCGCTAGCGGCCGGATCTGCCCGCCCGCGCCGGCCGCGCTCGTCAGGGTTTGCCCTCCCGTGTGGCCGCCGGAGGACAGACACTGGCGGGGTGAGTGGTGGCGGGCGGCGGATCCGGGTCGGGATCGACACCGGCGGTACGTTCACCGACGTGGTCGCCGTCGACGAGGACTCCGGTGAGATCGTCGCGGTGAAGACACCGTCCACTCCGGCCGACCCAGCCGAGGGGTTCCTCACCGGCATCCGCAAGGTGCTCGCGTCGATGGATGCCGGTCCGCCCGACCTGGTGTCAGTGAGCCATGGCACGACGGTGGCCACGAACCAGCTTCTCGAGGGGGACGTCACCGGCATCGGCTTCGTCACCACCGAGGGCTTCGAGCACCTGCTGGAGATCGCCCGGCAGAGCGTGCCGGACGGGTACGGCAACAGCTACTTCTGGGTGAAGCCACCCCGCATCGTGCCGGCTGACCTGGTCCGCACGGTCGGCGGTCGGCTCGACCACACCGGCGCCGAGATCCGCCCGTTCGACGCCGACGGGGCACGCGTCGTGGCCGAGTGGCTCCGCTCGCGGGACGTGCGCACCATCGGGGTCTGCTTCATACACTCGTACGCGAACGCGTCCCACGAGGAGCACATGCGCGACATCCTCGCCTTAGTTCATCCTGCGGCCGTGGTCTCAATCTCGTCCGAGGTTTTGCGGGAGTACCGGGAGTACGAGCGGGCCATGACGACCCTTGTGGATGCCGCGGTTAAGGTACGGGTCGCGGCGTACGTCGCCCGGCTGCGCCGGGAGCTGGATTCGTTCACGGGGACGGCGGTTCCCTTTCACATCATGAAGTCCAACGGTGGCGTGCTATCGGCCGACGAGGTCGTCCACCAACCCGTGACGACTGTCCTGTCCGGACCGGCCGCTGGCGCTCTGGGCGCCGCTCTGGTGACCCGCGCGGCCGGCTACGATCGAGTGCTCACATTGGACGGTGGCGGAACCTCGACCGATGTGAGCGTGGTGCTCCACGGCGAGCCGGCGCTGACCACCGAGGGGACCGTCGGCGCGTACCCCTGCAAGATCCCAATGATCGACATAGTGACCGTGGGCGCCGGCGGTGGCTCGGTGGCGTGGCTCTCGCCCGAGGGCTCTTTGAAGGTCGGGCCGCGTTCGGCCGGCGCCGACCCGGGGCCGCTGTGCTACGGCCGTGGCGGCGTCGAGCCCACGGTCACGGATGCCCACCTCGTGCTGGGTCGGATCCCGCCCCACCTGCTCGCCGGCGAGCTGCCGCTGGACCCGGCCGCCGCCCGCGACGGACTGACGGACCTGGGCGCCAAGCTGGGCCTGGATCTCGCCGCGACCGCGGCCGGGATTCTGGAGATCTCCGCTTGGAACCAGGCCAACGCGCTGCGCCAAATCACCGTCCAGCGTGGACTGGATGTACGCGACTTCGCGCTGACCACCTTCGGCGGCTCCGGTTCGCTGCTGCTGTGCCGGCTCATCGACATCGTGGGCGTACCCGTCGGCGTAGTACCCCGCGACCCCGGCAACCTCTCCGCCTTCGGGCTGCTCACCGTGGATGTCAAGGTCGACCACGTGCAGACCTACGTTTCACGGCATGTCCTTCTTGATGTGGCTACCGTTTCGGGCCACCTGTCGGTACTGCAGGCGCGCGCGGCGGCGGCCCTGTCGGCGGAGGGCTTCCCCTCCTCGGAGCAGCGTTTTCCCCGTACCGCCGACCTGCGCTACTTCGGGCAGGCCTTCGAGGTCCGGGTTCCGCTCGCGGACGGCGCGTTCTCCACGTTGGTCGCGGATGATGCGGTGGCCGCGTTCCACGACGCGCACGAGCAGCTCTACGGCTACTGCTTCCGGGACAAGCCGGAGCAGCAGGTCGAGTGGGTGAACCTGCGCGTGACCGGGGTCGGCCCGATCCGCCGCCCCCAGCTGCGCCCCGCCCCCGGCCCGCCAGCCGCCCCCCACTCCTTCACCGCCCCCCACTCCTCCGAGATCTTGGATGATTCCGGAGGTCCGGGCACCACAAATCATCCAAGATCCGGGAGCGGGGGAGCGGCGTGGGCGGGAGGGGCGGTCGCCTCGGGCGAGCGGGAGGTGTGCTTCGACGCCGCCGTCGGGTTCGAGCGGACACCGACCTTCTGGCGCCCCGACCTGCCGGCCGGCGCGGTAGTCAGCGGGCCGGCGGTCATCGAGGAGTACGGCGCAACCGTTCCGCTGCACCCCGGCTTCACCGCCACCGTCGACGGCCTCGGCAACCTCGTCATCACCAGATCCCACGCCTCGGGACGTCGATCATGAGCTCACCGTCGTCAAACAGCGTCGATCATGACCTCCAGGTCATGATCGACGGGGGGGTTGGGGTGGATCCGGTGCTGCTGGAGATCGTCAAGGGAAGTCTCGCCTCGATCGAGAAGGAGGTGGAGACCGCCATCGGCCGTACCGCCCGTTCGCCGATGATCCGGGACGCGCACGACTTCCGGGCCGGCATCCATGACCGGAAGCTCCGCAAGCTCACCGGACGGTCGTACTCGGCGCTTGTCAATCCGATCGTGCGCGACTACCCGATCGAGACGATGCGGGAAGGCGACGTCTACTTCCACAACGACGTCTACCTCTCCGAGGGGGGCATCGGGCACCTGCCGGACCTGTGCGTGACGGTGCCGGTGTTCCACGACGGCGGTGTGGTCGCGTTCGTGCAGGCTTTCGGCCACCACGACGACATCGGCGGGGCGGTGCCCGGCTCGATGCCGTCGCACGCGACCAGCGTCTTCGAGGAGGGGCTCATGGTGCCCCCGATCCGCCTCTGGGATGCGGGCGTGCCCAACGAGGCCGCCCTGAAGATCATGACGCGGAACTCCCGCATGCCCGACTCGCTCGCCGCCGACCTCGACGCGGAGTGCTCGGCCTGCCTCATGGGTGCGCGACGGCTGGGGGAGATGTTCGACCGGTACGGCAAGGCGGCGGTGGAGGCGTGCTTCGACGCGGTCATCGACTCGACCACGCAGACCTTCCGGCGAGAGGTGCTGGCGAAGATCCCCGATGGCTCGTACGTCTGGGAGGACTACGCCGAACATGACGGGGTGGACCCACCGCGGCTGCACACCCAGCGCATCACGCTGACCAAGACGCCGGAGAAGTTGGTGCTCGACTTCACCGGCACGTCCCCCCAGGCGAAGGGGCCGATCAACCACTGTGCCGACTACGCGGACGGGGTATTCCTGGCCAAGTGGCTGGCCCCGATCCTGCGCAATCTCGCCGACACCCCTGAGCGGATGGCCCAACTCGACGTGAATGAGGGTGTGGTACCGCTGATCGAGATGCGCTTCCCTCCAAAGGGGACGCTCCTGACGCCGGTCTTCCCGGCTCCCACCAATGCCCGTACCTTCGTCATCCTCCGCCTCCTCGGCGTGCTCGCCGGGGTGCTGGCGAAGGCGGTCGATGGGCGGATGCCGGCCGACCAGGAGACGATCCGCTACACCGGCGTCTACGGCGAGGACGCTGACGGTGCGCCCTATCTCATGCGCGAGGTCCTGGGCGGCGGCTCGGGCGGGCGCTGGTACGCCGACGGCGAGGACACGATCCACGTCGTACCCGACTCCCGCAACATTCCGGTCGAGTTCGCCGAGGCGCGGTGGCCGTTCATTGTGGAGCGACTGGGCCTCGCCGTTGACTCCGGCGGGCCGGGGCGGCACCGGGGTGGGCTCGGCTACGACAAGCACATCCGGATGCTGCGCGACGCGAACTTCATGTCCATTGCGGACCGTTCGGTACTGGCGTGCTGGGGCGTGCGCGGCGGGCGCGCGGGACGGCCCTTCAGCGTCGTGGTTGACCCCGGCGGGCCGAACGAGCGGGTGATCGACGCGCTCGCCGACGCCGAGCCGGTGCGCGCCGGTGAGATCATCCGGATTCGAACCACGGGCGGCGGGGGCTGGGGAGACGCGCTGGAGCGCCCGTACGAGGAGGTGCTCCGCGACGTCCGGTGGGGCAAGGTGTCCGTCGAGGGTGCGTGGGCGGACTACGGTGTACGGGTGGCAGACGGCACGGTGGACCAGCCAGCCTCCGATCAGGAGCGCGCCAGCCGGCGGGCCGCGCGACCGGCGGACCAGCCGTTCTTCGACCGTGGGCCGGGCTATCCCGTGCTCTCCGGTGGGCGTACCTACGCGGAGGTCGACTTCGTCAGAGACGATCAACGAAGCTCAGTCGTCGGAGACGATCAACGAAGCTCAGTCGTCGGAGACGATCAACGAGGCACAGTCGTATGACGACGGCCCGCGTGCTCATCGCGTTGGGCGGCAACGCCATGACGTCCCCGGAGGGTCGGGCGACCCCCGAGGATCAGATCGCCGCGATCGCCCGCGCCGCCGAGCCCATCGCGGACATTGTCGCGACCGGCGCCGAGGTGGTCCTCACGCACGGCAACGGGCCGCAGGTCGGCAACCTGCTCGTGAAGAACGAGCTCGCCGCCTCGGTCGTGCCGCCGGTGCCGCTGGACTGGTGTGGCGCTCAGACCCAGGGCACGATCGGCGCGATGCTGCTGAACGCGGTGCAGCGCTCGCTCGCCGCCCGCGCAGTGGCCCGTCCCGTCGCCGCACTTGTCACCCGCACCCGGGTCGATCCAACCGACCCCCACTTCGACAAACCGAGTAAGCCCATCGGACGCTATCTGCCGGAGGCCGAGGCGCGGGTGATGATCGAGCACGGCCAGGTCTGGGAGGACCGGGGCGAAAAGGGATGGCGCCGCGTGGTCGCCTCGCCAGAACCGGTGGAGATTCTCGACGCTCCCGCCGTGTCGGCGCTCCTAGGCGCTGGCTTCGTCGTCGTCGCCGCGGGCGGGGGTGGGATCCCCGTGGTCCGCGACGAGGATGGCACAGTACGGGGGGTGGAGGCTGTCATCGACAAGGACCTGTCGGCCGCTCTGCTCGCCCGGGCCATCGATGCGGGCGTTCTCGTGATCGCAACCGATGTCGCGGGCGTGGCGCTGAACTTCGGTACGGACCGGGCCCGCACCCTGGGCGCGGTCAGCGTCGCCGAGCTACGCGAACATGCGGCACAGGGGCACTTCGCCAGCGGCTCGATGGGGCCGAAGGTCGATGCGGCATGTCGTTTCGTGGAGGCCGGAGGGAGCGCCGCGGTCATCACGTCGCTGGATGACATCGCCGAAGCCGCCGCCGGCCGTGCCGGCACCGTGGTCACGGCCGACGCCGGCGCAACGGCCGACGCCGGCGCACTGGCCGACGCCGGCACCGCCGCACCGGCCGACACCGGCGCAGCAGATGCAGAGAAGGAAAGGTAGGCGCAGTCGTGCCCGAACCCATCGAAGTCCGCAAGGTCCCGATCAGGCACGTCTCCGACGCGTCCGGCCTCGCCGAGCTGATCGATTCGGGCGTGATCGAGGCCGACCGGGTGGTCGCCGTCATCGGCAAGACCGAGGGCAACGGCGGCGTGAACGACTACACCCGCATCATCGCCGACCGTGCGTTCCGGGAGGTGCTGGTGGCTAAGGGTACGCGGCCGCTCGAGGAGGTGCGTCGGGTCCCGATCGTCTGGTCGGGCGGTACGGATGGTGTGCTCTCGCCACACGCGACGGTCTTCGCCACCGTGCCCAAGGGCAGGGCACCGGCCACCGACGAGCCCAGACTCACCGTGGGCTTCGCTATGAGTGAGCCACTGCTGCCGGAGGAGATCGGCCGCCGGCCAATGGTGGAGAAGGTGGCGGCGGGGGTGAAGGAGGCGATGGCGCAGGCGGGCATCACCGATCCGACCGACGTCCACTATGTCCAGACGAAGACTCCGTTGCTCACCATCCACACGATCCGGGATGCGAAGAGTCGCGGGCAGACGGTGTGGACCGAGCATACGCACGAGTCGATGGACCTCTCTAACGGCACCACAGCGCTGGGCATCGGGGTCGCTCTGGGCGAGATCGAGATGCCGGACGACGCCGACGTGATGCACCGGCTCGACCTCTACTCATCGGTGTCCTCGTGCTCGTCCGGCGTGGAGTTGGACCAGGCGCAGATCGTGGTGGTCGGCAACGCCCGGGGCGTGGGCGGCCGTTACCGGATCGGACACTCGGTAATGCGCGACGCGCTCGACGCTGACGCCATCTGGGCGGCGATCCGGGACGCGGGTCTCGAGCTGCCCGATCGTCCGCACCCGAACGACCTGGGTGAGCGGCTGGTCAACGTATTCCTCAAGTGTGAGGCATCCCGCGACGGCGTAGTCCGCGGCCGGCGCAATGCGATGCTCGACGACTCCGACGTCCACTGGCACCGCCAGATCAAGGCGTGTGTGGGCGGGGTGGCCGCGGCGGTCACCGGCGACCCGGCCGTATTCGTGTCGGTCTCCGCGGCCCATCAGGGCCCCGATGGCGGCGGTCCGGTGGCGGCGATTGTGGACCTGGCTCCGGAGTCGTAAAGGACATGACCGTCGTGATGACACCAGCGCCGTGAGCCAGCCGGACGCGCCCGCATGGGCGGCACACTTGCCGGCCGGGACCGATCCCGCCGGGGTGGACCTGCTGGCTGGCGGGTCGCTGCCAGGTGCGTGGACTTCGGCGTGGCGCGCGGACGGCACCCGGACCGTGTTATCCACACTGGACGGAGCGCGGGTGAGCGCGGCCGAGCTCGAGGAGCGCACCGCCGCCGCGGCGGGGCGTTACGCGGCGACCGGGCTATTGCCGGGGGAGCGGATCCTCCTGTCGGCCGGCACGAGCGTAGACCTCGTTGTCGCGTACGTCGGCGCGCTGCGGGCAGGGCTGGCCGTGGTGCCGGCGAACTCGGCCTATACCCCCGCGGAGCTGGCCAGCCTGGCGCAGGCCGCCGGTCCGGCGTTGGCGGTGGTCGACGACCCGGCCCGGCTGACCGATCCGGCGCTGCGGGTGACCACGCCTGACCTCGCGAACCTGCCGGCCACAACGGGCGCGGACGTCGGACTCGACCGAGCGGACACTAACGACACCGCGCTGATCATCTACACCTCGGGCACCACGGGGCGGCCGAAGGGCGTACCGCTGTCGCATGGAAATCTCCTCGCGAGCGCGCACGCGGTGAGGCTCGCGTGGCGGTGGGAGCCGGCCGACACCCTCGCACTGTGCCTGCCGCTGTTCCACGTGCACGGCCTCGGGGTCGGTCTACATGGGACTCTGGTGTCGGGCGCGGCCGCGACGCTGATCCCGCGGTTCGACCCGGCAGCCGTCGCGGAGGCCGTGCAGCGGGGCGCGACCCTGCTGTTCGGCGTGCCCACGATGTACCACCGGCTGGCCGAGTCGCCGCAGCTCAAGGACCTCGCGCCGCTGCGGTTGGCGGTGAGCGGCTCCGCCCCACTGCCGGCGGAACTGCACGAGGCGGTGCACGCCGGCTGCGGCCAGGCCGTGCTGGAACGGTACGGGATGACCGAGACCGTCATGCTCGTGTCCAACCCGTACGAGGGTGAGCGCCGGCCGGGCACGGTCGGGTTCCCGCTGCCGGGGGTCGAGGTCCGGCTGGAACCCCGTGAGGGAGGGACCGCGGAGATCCAGGTACGGGGACCGAACGTGATCGCGGGCTACCTCGACAATCCAGAGGCGACGGCGGAGGCGTACACATCGGACGGTTGGTTCCGCACCGGTGACCTCGGATCGTTCGACGCCGACGGATATCTGAGTATCAGCGGCCGGGCGAAGGAGCTCATCATCACGGGTGGCTACAACGTCTATCCGCGGGAGGTGGAGGAGCTGCTGCGCTCGCACCCCGCGGTAGCGGACGCGGCCGTGGCAGGGGCGCCGTCGGCCCAGTGGGGCGAGACCGTGGTCGCCTTCGTGGTCCCAGACGACGCCGCGGACTCCGAGACCGTGGTGGCGGAACTGGATGCGTGGTGCGCCGAGCGGCTCGTCGCGTACAAACGCCCGCGGGAGTGGCGGGTGGTGGACGCGATTCCTCGCAACGCCCTAGGCAAGATCCTCCGCCACGAGCTGACACCGTAGCGCCGTGACGCTCTGTAGTCTTGGCTGATCTCCAGCCGGTAACGCTGCGTCACGCTCAGCGGCGAAGTCGGCAATCGCTCCTGGCGGGCGTTTGCTCTGCTTCCCTATCGGAAACACCAACGGTGACCTGCGAAAACTCCGGTAGGTGACGGCTCGGTACTGCGACCGACCGTCACAGCGTGTGCGTGTTGCCTATAGGGGAGCAGAGCAAAGCGAGCGCCCACGATGTTGCCCAGGCGGCGACCAAGGTCATGGAAGTGATCGGTTGCAAGGTTGGAGTGGGGAGAGGGTTCGCGGCGGCGTCGCTGGCGGGGCAGGCGCAGCGGACCATCCGCGCCGTCGAAGAATCGCCCGATGCGGCCGGGTGGGCCGGCCGGGCGAAGAAGTAGCCTTGCCCCCAGTCGCAGCCGAGATCGCGAAGGCGCGAGGCCTGCACGGCCACCTTGACCCCTCGGCGGTGACGCTCAGGTTGAGCGTGTGCGCCATGTCGACCATGGTCGCCACGATCTGCTGGTCCACTGGGTCCGCGCATTCGGTGCGGAGGCCCTCCACAAAGGATCCTGCCAGGCGACGACGGCGTCATGCGCTCCGGCGGTGGCAACCCCGCGGTGCTGACGCTGTCGCGCGAGGGCGGGTATCTCGGGTTGATCACGATCGGCGTAGCCTGACGGCATGCCGTTCGACATCAACCGGGTCCGGGCTCAGTATCCGGCCCTGCGTGAGGGGTACGTGCACTTCGACGGGGCCGCCGGGACGCTGGTCGCCGCGGGCTGCACCGACGCGATCGCCGAGGTGACGGGTGGGGCTGTCGCGAACAAGTCGACCGCCTTCGCCGCCGGCCGGCGCGCGTTGGAGATCGTGGTACGGGCGCGGGAGGCGGTCGGAGATCTGCTGGGCGCCTCGCCGGACGGGGTCGTGTTCGGGCAGAGCGCGACGGCGCTGACCTACCTAGTCGCGCGGACGCTCGCCGATGGCTGGGGCCCGGACGACGAGATCGTCGTATCACGCCTGGACCACGACGCGAACGTGCGCCCGTGGCTGCAGGTCGCAGCCAGAGCGGGTACGACGGTGCGGTGGGCGGAGTTCGATCCGGCGACCGGGGAGCTGTCGACGGAGCAGTACGGGCAGCTGGTCAACGAACGCACGCGGCTGGTCGCGGTGACGGCGGCGAGCAACGCCATCGGTACCCGTCCCGACGTCGCCGCGATCGCGCGTACCGCGCACGACGTCGGCGCACTGGTCTATGTGGACGGGGTGCATGCGACACCACACGCGCCGACCGACGTCGCCGCGCTGGGGGCGGACTTCTACGTGACGAGCGCGTACAAGTGGTCCGGCCCGCACATCTCCGCCTGCGTCGCCGCGCCGTCGCGGTGGGAGAGTCTGCGGCCGGACAAACTCATGCCGTCGCCCGACGACGTGCCCGACCGCTTCGAGTTCGGCACGCTGAGCTTCGAACTGCTGGCCGGGGTGACCGGGGCGGTCGACCACCTCACCTCGCTGGCCGCCGCCGCCGACGAGGCCGGCGACGCTGGTGCGGGCACCAGGCGGGCCCGCCTGATCGAGTCCCTGAGCGCCGCCCAGGCGTACGAAATGACGCTGTTCGCGCAGCTCGTGGACGGGCTGGCCGAGATCGACGGCGTGCGGATGTGTCCGGCGCCGGCGGATCGGTGCCCCACCGTGGCGTTCCGTGTCGGCGACCAGGACCCCGCGCGGACCGCGGAGCTCCTCGGCGACGAGGGGATCTGCGTCTTCTCGGGCGACTACTACGCGTACGAGTATTTCCAGGCGACCGGGCTGCGCGACACCGGCGGCGCGGTGCGGGCGAGCATCTACCACTACACGACGGCCGCCGAGGTGGATCTCCTGCTCGACGCGGTTAAGCGGAGTCGCTGACGGGCTCGTCTGGCCGTTTGAAAGCCGGTAAGGTGCGGTAATTCCATTCGGTACGGTTTGGGGCTCGCCGTATCGACCGGGGGGAGGCGATGTGGGCACCCATCGTCCGGCGGACTCGAGGGTGCCGGCTGAGATCTTCGTGCACGAGGCGCTCTACTACCGCGACCTCGACGAGTTCTACGCCGGCACGGGGGCGTTCGTCCGGGCCGGTCTGGACGCGGATGAGCCGATTCTGGTCGCCGTGCCCGAGCCGCGGCTTGCTCTGCTTCGTTCGGAGCTGTCGGGCGCGGGTGAGCGGGTCCGCTTCGTCGACATGGCGGTGGCCGGACGAAACCCCAACCGGATCTTGCCATGGGTGCTGCGGGCGTTCGCGGCGGAGCACTGGCACCGGCGGGTACGGATCATCGGCGAACCGATCTACGTCGGGCGCACTCCGGATGAGGTCGCGTCGGGCGTGCAGCACGAGGCGCTGATCAACGTCGCCTTCGCCGGCGTCGACGCGGCGATCCTGTGCCCGTACGACGTCGAGCGACTCGCCCACGTCGACACGCGCGCGGATCTCACCCACCCGGTGATCGTGGCGGGCGGGGAGCGGCGGGAATCGTCGAGCTACACCGACCCGTACGCGGTCGTGGCGTCGCTGAACCAGCCACTGCCGGAGCCGGGGCGGGTGGACGAGACGCTCGTCTTCGACGCACAGGGACTTGCCGGCGTGCGGCGCCTGGTCGGCAAGCACGCCGACGGAGTGGGCCTCGCCGCCGAGGGCGTGGCGGACCTCCAGCTCGCCGTTACCGAGATCTGCACGAACGCGGTCACCCACACCGGCTCGGCCGCGGCAACGTTGCGGGTGTGGTCGGACGGGGACCGGGTCGTGTGCGAGATCCGCGGTGCGGGCGAGATCGCCGACGTCATGGCGGGCCGGGCCGTGCCTTCGCTGGACAGCCCGCGCGGGCGTGGCCTGTTGATTGCCAACCGGCTCTGCGATCTGGTGCAGACCTTCACGGCGCCGACCGGAACGGTCACCCGGCTACATATGCGGCTGTCACCTACCTGACGGTCGGTTGCCGCCTCGCTGGTAAACCTCCCGGCGCGATGGCGCGTCGTCGTTGCAGTCGTCGGAGATAATCGACGTAGTAGCCAGGGAGACCGCAATGAGACTGCGCCGTGTGATCAGACAGCGATTCGTACCCGTTCTTTTCTGTGCCATGTCCGCGGTCGCCCTCGGCGTCGGCGCGTGCGCTCAGCCCGCCCCCGGGCCCGGCAGCGGGCCGGCCCCGGGCGCTACCTCGCCGATCAGCGGTGCGCCCAACGGCACCGCCACGATGGAGCCCGTGCCTCCGCCCGCGACCGAGCCGACGGCGGCCGACGTCGAGTATCGGGTGAGCTACAACTGGGCCGTACCGTCGAACCTGGTCGAGGTGAAGCACCCGCTCGTCGCCCCGATCGCGCCGCCGCCGGCGCTGCCGCTCCCCTACCTCGTCGGGATCTACGTCGGCAACCACCCCGAGGGTTCCCCCGCGTACCAGCGGATCTCCTTCTACTTCCGTGGCGCGTTCCCGTCGTACCGTTTCAAGTACGTGTCGTCGGTCACCATGGATGGTTCGGGCGCTCCGGTCCCGTTGCAGGGCAACTCCTTCCTGAGTGTGGTGTTCGTGGAGGCACAGGCGCACGACAACGCCGGCGCCTCGACCGTGAAGGCAAAGCCGCCGGCGACGATCGGGTTCAAGAACCTGAAGAGCTATGGCTTCGCCGGTGACTTTGAGGGGTACGTGTCGTATGGGCTCGGCATCCAGGTCGCTCCGGGCAGCGACCAGATACTCAAGATCCGCGCGGGCGAGTTGAAGAAGCCCGACGGCGCGGGTGGGTACTTCTACGTGGTGCACTTCGACGTGCAGAACGGCTGAACACTGTTCTAGGGCCGCTCACCAGCAGGGCCGCACTCAGGTTTCGTCCACTAGGCCGGCGCGTACGGCGTGGAGGGCGGCCTGGGTGCGGTCCTGTAGGCCGAGCTTGCCGAGGATGGCGCTCACATGGGTCTTGACGGTCTTCTCCGCGAGGCCCAACGCCTTTGCGATCTCCCGGTTGGATCGGCCGCGGGCGATCTCGGCGAGGACTTCCCGTTCCCGCGCGGTGAGCCGGTCGGTGGAGTGGTTGCCTTCGCCGGCGGCGAGCACCCGGGCCACGTCCGGGTGCAGCAGCACGTGGCCGGCGTGCACCGATCGGATCGCCGCGGCCAGAGCCTGCGGGTCGATGTCCTTGTAGACGTACCCGGCCGCACCGGCCCGCACTGCCGGGACGACCGTGGCCGGGTCCGTGAAGCTGGTGACCACGAGCACGCGCGCGGAGTTCCGGCGTTCGCGCAGACCGTTCAAGGCCGCCACCCCGTCGCTGCCCGGCATTCGCAGGTCGAGCAGGACCACGTCGGGGTGCAGTTCCTCGGCGGCGGTTACTCCGGAGGCGCCGTCGGCGGCCTCGCCTACCACCTCGATGTCATCCTGCAAATCGAGGAAGCTGCGCAGGCCCTGCCGGACCACCTGGTGGTCGTCCACGACCAGTACGCGGATGCGGTCAGCCATCGGTCGGCACCTCGACCCGTACCGTTGTGCCTTCGCCCGGCCGGGACGCCACGGTGAGGTTCCCGCCCACGGCGACGGCGCGTTCGCGCATCGAGGCGATGCCGAGCTGGCCCGTCGGTGCGGCGCCTTCCGGGTCGAAGCCCAGCCCGTCGTCGGCGACCTCCAGCACGACCCTCCCATTGCGAGCCTCGAGGCGGATGTCGACCGAGGACGGCGCGCCGTGGCGCAGCGCGTTGTGGAGCGCCTCCTGGGCGATGCGGTAGAGGGCCTCCTCGCACCCGGCGCCCATGCGAGGGATGGGGGCGGCGTCGAATCGTACCGTCGCGCCGTGCACCCGGTCGAGCAGCTCGATCTGCTTTCGCAGGGCGACATCGAGGCCATCCCCGGCGAGGTCGACCGGGCGAAGGCCAACCACAATGGCGCGTACCTCGTCGACGGCCTCCGCGGCAAGCCGGCGTACGTTGGCCAGCTCCGCGTCGGCCCGGACCGGGTCGCGCGACAGCAGGGTTCGCGCGGCCTCGGCGGTCAGCCGCAGGCTGAACAGTTTCTGGGTCACCGCGTCGTGCAGCTCGTGCGCGATCCGGCTCCGCTCCTCCACAATAGACAGCTCACGGTTACGCTCGAAGAGTCGCGCGTTGACCAGGGCGATGGCGGCGTGCCCGGCGAGGAGGCGGAGCAGATCCTCATCATCGGCGGTGAACCCGCCGGGGGAGCGTTTGTTGGCGAGGAAGAGCGCACCGAGGATCTCGGTCCCGTCGATGATGGGTACGCCGACGAAGTCGACCATGTCGGGGTGGGCCGGCGGCCAGCCCTCGAACTGTGGATGGCGCCGGATGTCTTCGAGGCGAACCGGGCGCGGGTCGCGCATGAGGACGCCGAGGAGGCCGTGTTGGCGGGGGAGTGGTCCGATGGCTCGCCACTGCGCGTCGCTGACCCCGTCGACCACGAACTCGGCGAACGACCCGCCTGCGTCTGGAACGCCCAATGCGGCGTACCCGGCGCCGAGCAGCCGACGCGCCGAGGTGACGATCGTCTGTAGCACCTCGCGGACCGACAGGTGTGACGTGACCGCGAGCACGGCGGCGCTGAGCGCCCGCAGCTCCTCCCGGTCGCAGTCCATACCGCAACGGTACTCAGCGGGCGGCCAGACCGGATCCGGCCGACGATCTAGGTCCAAGGACCGACGCCGTGTGCGTCTGTGGGCCGATGGCGCTCGGTGCGGTCCGCCCTAGCGTCATTGGTGTGCTTGAAAGGGGGTTCCGGTGCCTGTCGCGATCGTGACCGGTGCATCGCGCGGTCTGGGCCGGGCGCTGGCCGCCGGCTTGGCCTCGGAAGGTTGGCAGCTCGTCATTGATGCCCGCGGCGCGGATGCCCTGGCTGTGGCGCGCGACCAGCTCGCCGTGGCCGCCACGGTTGTCGCGGTGCCGGGGGACGTCACCGACCCGGCCCACCGGGACGAGCTGATGGCGGCGGCCGGTCAACTGGGCGGGCCGGATCTGTTGGTCAACAACGCCGGGATCCTCGGGCCCAGTCCGCAGCCGCCGTTGGCCTCGTATCCGCTCGACGTCTTGCGTGACGTGTATGAGGTCAACGTGGTCGCGCCGCTGGCCCTCACCCAGCTCGCGCTCCCCGTGCTTCGGTCAAGGGGCGGGGCGGTCATAAACGTCACCTCCGACGCGGCGGTCGAGGCGTATCCGGGTTGGGGAGGGTACGGGTCGGCGAAGGCTGCACTGGAGCAGGCGAGCCGGGTGCTCGCGGAGGAGGAGCCCGAGGTACGGGTGTGGTGGGTGGACCCGGGCGACCTGCGGACCCAGATGCACCAGGAGGCGTTTCCCGGGGAGGACATCGGCGACCGGGCGCTGCCGTCATCGGTCGTACCCGCGTTTCTGCGGCTGCTCACGCTGCGGCCGTCGTCGGGTCGGGTGCGGGCCGCCGAGGTCTTGGCGGGTCTGTCCAATGTGGCCGGGTCATGAACGTGGTCGACTTCGCGCTGCCTCCCGCGCTGGAGGCGCACGAGCCGCCGGAGGCGCGTGGGCTGGCTCGCGATGGGGTACGGCTGCTTGTCGGTTTTGGCGAGGGTTCGATGGCCCATCACCGCTTCACCGACCTGCCCTCGTTGTTGCGGGCGGGGGACGTGCTAGTGGTGAACACGTCGGCGACCCTTCCGGCCGCGGTCCCCGTTGCCGACGACAGCGGTCTGGTCGTGCACTTCTCGACCGAGAATCCTTCCGTGGCCGGTACGTGGGTGGTGGAGCTGCGGTCGCGCGGTGGAACCGCGCCGCATCCGGGTGGCGGGCCGTTTGTCCGCTATCCGCTGCCGGGCGCGGCGGCGCTGACGCTGCGCGAGCCGTACTCGCACGGCCGGCTGTGGGTTGCCGACGTCGACGCCGGCCCTGATCTCGACGTGCCGGCCTATCTGCACCGGCATGGGCGGCCGATCCGCTACTCCTATGTGGAGCATGATTGGCCGCTGCCGTACTACCAGACTGTCTTCGCCAGCTACCCGGGCAGCGCGGAGATGCCCAGCGCCGGGCGGCCGTTCACGGATCGGACTGTCACCGCGCTGGTCACCGCCGGAGTACTGATCGTGCCAGTTCTGCTGCACGCTGGCGTCGCTTCGGCGGAGGCGCACGAGCGCCCGTACCCGGAGCACTTTTCCGTTCCCGCGGCAACGGCCCGGGTTGTCACGCAGGCCCGCGCCGCCGGGGGCCGCGTCATCGCGGTCGGCACGACTGTTGTGCGCGCGCTGGAGAGCGCCGCGGACCTCAGTGGTGTGCACGCGGCGCACGGCTGGACCGACCTGGTGGTAACGCCGGAGCGGGGCGTGAGGGTAGTCGACGGGCTGCTGACGGGACTGCACGAGCCGCGAGCGTCGCATGTGGACGTCGTCGCCGCGATCGCCGGGCCGGAGTTGCTGGCCCTCTGTTATGGCGAGGCGGCGACGCACGGCTACCTGTGGCACGAGTTCGGGGACGTGAACCTGCTCCTGCCGTAATGGTTGGCCCAGTCCCGGGCCCCTTTGGGAATCCGGGGTGGTTGCTCAGAGTGATGGGAACTCGGCAGGTCGACCACAAACTGTCGGGGCCGTTTGCTCTGCTTCCTTGGAGGCAACACCGACTTGACCTGCGAATTCGCCCGAAGAGGCATTACATCTACTGCCACCGATGTAACGCAGGGCTATCGGCTTGAGTAGCGGGCTGCCCGGGTCGGCGTCATACCGAGGCCGCGGCATGCGACGTCGGCTCGTACCTGGCCGGCCGGCCTTCGCGTCATCGCTCGCCCGCACCGTGATCACGTGACCCTGCCCGTGTGCCCGCACGGAAATAGTCACGCGATCACGAAGGAGACGAGAGGCCGACGATCGCAACTCCGATGTGAGCGGCCATCCGTCGTGTGGCACTGCTTCGATAACCCGTACAGCGATGCGCAGAACTCGGCGCGGACGGGAATCCTATCCGCTCCTGCGGCGAGCGAACGCGGCGACGAAGCCCGCGCAGAGGAGGGCTACCAGTAGGAGTGCGCCGATGGCGGCGAGGTTGCGCGTGTTGCTAGCCCCGTCTGGTCTGGCGATCGGGCCGGCCGGGGTGTCCGCGGTAGGGGTGTCGGATGGTTGCAATGGTGGGACATCGGCGGTGAGTGCCTTGACGAGGTTGACTACGCCGAAGCCGTACTGATCGTCGCGTCCGGGCGGGCCCTTGTCGTCGGCGGTGGCGGTGAGGCGGTGGATGACCTCGGTAGCGGAGAGGTCCGGGTACTTGGAACGGACGAGCGCCGCCGCCCCCGCGATGATCGCCGTGGCGTCACTGGTCCCGGTGCCCTTCTGGTAGCCAGTGTTCGACGGCAGACGAGTGTCTGTGGTCGCGATGTCGACGGCCGGAGCGGAAAGGATCGCGAACGGGCTGATCACTGAGAATTTGGCGTGGTTACCCGCTTGATCCACGCCTGCTGCGCCCACCACACCTGGGTAGGCGACTGGGTACACGAGGTTGTCGAACGGTTCGTTGCCAACGCCCGCGATCACCACAACGTCGCGTTCGATCGCCCGTTTGACCGCCATTCTCGCTTCGCTGGAGTCCTCCTCGCTGTAAGCGAGGCAGAGCACCGTCACGCCGTTGTCGACGGCCCAATCGACCGCCTTCCCCGACCCTGCTCCGACGAAGGAGATCTTGGTGCGAACAGGCAGGATCTTGGCGCGCGGTGCTATGCCGAGAGCGCGGCCGTGGGCGGCGATGAGGCCCGCCATGGATGTGCCGTGCCCATCGAGATCCTTCCTCCCATCCGTGCTCTGTGATGTGAAGTCGATGCCGGGGAGGACGCTGCCGGCCAAGTCTGGGTGTCCACCATCCACACCGGTGTCAACGACTCCGACGATCACACCCTCACCTTGGCTGTGCTTGTGCGCCTCGGAGACATTGAGGAAGCCAAGGTGCCATTGGGCGTCGCGGATGGGGTCGGCTATAGCGGGGGCCGCGATCGCCATTGGGATAGCAGGCCCGACGAGTGCAGCCGCAACCAATCGGCGGATCCCCTTCACCGGCTCAACCCGATCACGCCCGGACCAGGGTCGTGGTCTGTGGGCTCGCGTCCGGGTTCGAGCACCGCGGGGCCGCCCTCCCGAACCGCCCAAGGGTCGTCCGGATCCGCTGTGGAACGGCGCCAGTGCGCGGCGCCGACGCCTGCCCGGCCAGATGCGGCTACGCCGCCACCTGACGCCACAAGCGGCCGGAAACCGGCTGGTGGGGGGACCATGGGAGCCATCGGCATCGCACCCTGTGTCCCTGCGCGACCTGCAGCACCGCCACCTGGCGCCCGGCCACTCTCGCCGGACGTCTTCTGACCGGCGGGTGCGCGTGCACCGATGATCCCGCCGGGTGCAAGCACCGTGGGGTAGGGCGTCGCGGCAAACGACCCGGCGCCCGCACTGTAAGGAATTGATCCGATGATGTTTGGCGCGTTGCTTAGCGGTGGCGACGGAACGGTGGTGCCTGCCAGCACAGGATCTGCGTCGAACGAGGCGGGCATCGTCGATAGTGGCCCACCATGCGGCGGGGGAGGGTCGAACCTCATTGCTGGAATGGTGGGGCCCCGGAACGAACCTGTGGGCACAGTGCCGCCGATGCCGTTTGTCTTGATCTGTATCGGGACACCGAATGTATATCTCGCGGGCACGTTGATTCGGGCTGCCTCGGCGCCGACGGCCGCGTCCGTCGTGGCCATGACCGTTCGCGCCTGCAGATCGAGCGTGGCCCGCCAGTTGTCCGGCGGGCGCTGCAGGTCGGGTGGGGCTGCCGGAATGGGAATCTGGCCGGGCGCTGGCGTGGGCTGCGGAATCAACTGCTGCTCCGCGAGGGCGTACGTCCGTCGCTGCTCCAGCAGGGCAGCGATCTCCGCCTGGGCCAGGCTGATTGCGTACGAAATCTTGCGTAGCGGGTCCTGATTGTCGAGCGCGGCCTGCGCGTTCTGGCGCATCGAGGAGACGAGATGACTGACCTGGTTCTTGAATGCCTCGGCGGCGGATCCGGGGCGGGGCGGCCACCGTTCGAGGAGTTGGTTGAGCGCCCGCTCGAGCTGGTCGGCCTGATCGGTGCAGAGGGCGGCCATGCGGCGCCAGGCGTCGTGCTGCGTCCAGTTCACCCAGCGGTCCTCGTCGCGGACCATGTCCCAGATCTCGTCGAGGCGGTAGGGACTCCAGTCGGTCTGAGGGACGCCGCCGCCAGAGTGCGGAGTGACTCCGGAGATGTACCGCTGGTCGCTCACTTCTCCGTCCCCAGCCGCAGGCGGTTCAGCTCCCGCTGCGTTTCGCGCTCGCGCTCCACGATCTTTGCGGTCTGCGCGTCGTTGAACGCGGCGGCCAGTTCTGCAGTGACTCTGGAGGAGTTCGCCGCCGAGGAGAGGTCGGTCTCCCCGTACTTTGTCGCCACGCGTTGGATGGCGTCGATGAGGATCTCGGCGGTCTCGACGTACTCGGCGAGGTTTGCGGTCGACGTCCGCAGCGACTCGTGGTACGTCCGGCGGGCGGCCTGGACCTGATTGCCGACGTTTCGCAGGCCGAAGCCGACGCCCATACTGTGATCGTGGTTGATGCTCTGGACACCGGGCTTGAGGTTGGCGTCGAGCTCGCGGCCGAGGAGGCTCCGGA
>JAHRHA010000368.1 GCA_020027875.1 Micromonosporaceae bacterium
GGAGGCCTGCGCCCGCGTCGTGCGCTACCAGTACCTGGCCAGCCAGCACGTCGCTGACCCGCTCAACCCCGACGGCGTCCCCAGCTACCACCAGACCCGTTGGTGGGCGCGGGTCGAACTCGACCCGTGGCAGCCCCGACACGAGATGACCGGCCGGCGGCTCGTCGTCCCCGACGAGGTCCTGGACACGCTGTCGTGGCGGCACAAGGAGATCGCCCACCGACTGCTGCAGCTTGCGCTGGACGCAGACCGTTACGACCGCGTGAGGTGAGCTGGTCGGCTGCTGCAAGGGCATGCCGGTCGACACCCGTGGCTGGAGCGGCTTCACGCCGCTGGGTCAGGCGGCCATATCGCCCAAAGGTGCATCTCGCGTGCGGTAAGGGGTTACGGTCAACGACGCGGTCAACTGAACCCTTCGTGCGCGTCCCACGAACTCCTCAGCGAAGCCGCTCGAGGGGATCGAGATGACGACCGCACGCCGATTGCCCGCCGTCCTGTGCGCGGCCGCCGTCCTTGCGCTCTCGCTTGCGTGGTCCACCGCAGAGGTCGGCGCTGAGCCACTCGACCCGAGGTTGTGCCCCGTGGAGCCGGCCAATCCGGATTGCGACCAGACCGGCGCCAACCGGCCGCCGGATGCTGTCGACGACGAGTTCAGGATCCGTCCCGGCGGGACGGTGCGCGCCAACGTGCTCAGCAACGACTTCGATCCGGACGGCGACGCGCTCACCGTCCGCCCCGAGAAGGGCCGCAACTCCGACGGCACGTTTGAAGTCGGCGCCGATGGCACCTTCACCTACACCCCGCGCCGCGGGTTCGTTGGTCGCGACGGCGTCGGCTACACGATCTCCGACGGCCGCGGCGGCAGCGATATCGGCGCGGTTTGGATCTACGTGGAAAACGCGTATCCGGTCGTGGACGACGAGTACTTCGCGATCCGCCCCGGCGAGACGCTGCGGGGCAACCTCCTGAGCAACGACTTTGATCCTGACGGCGACGTGATCAGCGCGTTCTCGAGGCTCGACGTCAAGCGCGACGGCAGCTTCACCTACACGCCGGTATTCGGCTTCGTCGGCGAGGTCAAGTTCGAGTACACGGTCGAGGATGAATTTGGCCTCGGAACAGTCGGCAACGTCACCATCGACGTGGTGAACAGGGCGCCGGTTGCGGCCAACCACAGCTTCCGGATTCGCCACGACGAGTCTGCGAGCGGCAACCTCCTTGCCGATGCCCGCGACCCGGACGGCGACCCGTTTCGCCTGCACCCCTTCAGCGTGGTGGCAGACGGCAAGACCAAGGAGGGCGGTCTGCTCAGGATCGACGCCGACGGCGGCTTCAGCTACCTCCCCACCGCTGGCTTCGTCGGCCGCGACAGCTTCGCCTACACGATCATCGACAGCTACGGGGCTACCGGCTCCGGCACCGTGACCGTCGACGTGGTCGCCAACCGGCGACCGGTCGCGGGCGACGACGGGTTCACGATCCGACCCAACGGCCCCCTGCACGGCAGCGTACTGAGGAACGACTTCGACTTGGACGGCGACACACTCAGGGTCAACCCCATTGACGCTTTCCTCGTCGAAGGCCGTCTCGGCCTCAGAGCCGACGGCACGTTCACCTTTACACCCCACCCCGGCTTCGTCGGCGCTGAGTCATTCGACTACACAGTCTCCGACGGTCGCGGCGGCAGCGACGTCGGCACGGTCGATATCTACGTGGTCAACCGGCCGCCGGTCGCCGTTGACGACAACTTCGGAACCTCCCCGGGCCACGCGCTGAGCGCGGGTCTGCTCGGCAACGACAGCGACCCCGACGGCGACGCTCTGTGGATCGGCACTGGCACGATCAGGACAGCAGCGGGCGGGCAGGTGACCTTCTACCGCGATGGCCTCTTCTACTACCGAACACCTGCTGGATTCGTCGGCGTGGACAGCTTCGAGTACGGGCTCCTCGACAGCTACGGTGCGCAAGACGTCGGCAGGGTGACGATCACGGTCGGCGTCCTCGGGAACGGCGGACGAGGCTGACCGCTGCCCGGTCCCTGCGGATGGCGCCAGTCGGCCCGCGTGCAGCCGATCCTGGCCCGCGAGGCGGGCCTGTCGATGAGGAGGCCTGAGCCGACCGCGCTAGCGGCCATTACTGCCGGTGGAGACGTCCCGGTACTTCAGTCTAGCCATGTCAATTCGGCGCTGGACCTTCTATGTTGCGGTCGACGTTGCATTTCGGACGAGGGGGGGACCGATGCGTCGGTGCTTGGCGGTCGCTCTGACCATGGCTGTGGTGATGGGCCTCGCCGGGCCTGGCGTCGCTCGCGGCGACAGCGCCCCCACCCCGCTTGCGGCCGGTGACCCGGTGATCGCCGCCGCGGGCGACATCGCCTGCGCGCCACCCGCGATCCGTACCTCGAGCCGGTGCCATCATCGCGACACCTCCAACCTGCTGGTCGCTGGCAACTACGACGCTGTCCTGCCCCTCGGGGATGTGCAGTACGAGTGTGGCCAGGCGAGCGCCTACCAGACGGTCTACGACCCGTCCTGGGGCCGCGTCAAAGCCGTCAGCCACCCGGCGGTCGGCGACAACGAGTACTCGGGGTCGGGCTGCTCGACGGCGGGTGC
>JAHRHA010000194.1 GCA_020027875.1 Micromonosporaceae bacterium
GACGGCAGCGACGGGCCGACCACGGATCTGGGTGGTCAACGGGCCTTTCCTGAACCGGCCGTGGTGGTCTCCCTTCGCAGGGCGATGACGTACCGGGTGATCGACGACGACAACCAACCGGTACTGATCATCACGGATGGGGTGAGCACCGTTGCATTGGAATGCGGCTTGGGCGGTCTATCCTTCAACGTCGTAGTCGCGGCCCAGCGACTCGGCGACGCGGTCGCGGACTTCGCAACGTCTATCAGGGCTTGTTTCCTCACCCGCGAAAGCAGATCGCTTGGCCACCATCGACGCAATCGCCGCCGCGAGCGGTGGCAGCGCCGCGGCAGCCGCAACTCGGGTCGGTAGCCGCGGGCGTCAGCCCGGCCACGCTGCTGCGCTGGCGCCGAGGTCCGCGCATTGGTGTTACGCCTCGCGTCCGAGAACGCGACCTGGGGCTACTGGCGCATCCCCGGCGAGCTGGTCGGGCTGGGCTACTAGGTCTCGGCCAGCACGGTGTGGAAGATCCTGCACACTGCCCGGGTCGACCCCGCGCCGCGACGGCACGGGTCGACCTGGACCCAGTTTCTGACCGTGAAGGATGCCACTTCATGGATCAGGGGTCGGTCAGCGTTGTGCCGCGATCGGCCGCCGCGTCCGGGATGACAGACGGGGCCGAGCCCGGACCACGATCGGCAGGCCTGGTGTGTGGCTCGGCCAGTTGGAGCGCCACTGCAGGGTCTGTCGACGGCGCAACACCCGGCGGCGTGGTTGAGGCTTGCACGGGCCCGTTATCCCAGGCCTGCCGATGGTGCGTCCCGGCTCGGCCCCATCTGTCATCCCACTGAGCACAGCCGCCCCGGTGAGTACCGGTCAGGCCGCGCGGCGGTACTCGTGGATCAGCCCGCCGAGAACGTCGACGCGTTCGATGCGTGCGCCCGCATCGGTGGACGTCTCGGGCGGTCTCCCCCGGGGGATCGGAACCTCGAGGTTGATGCCGCGGTGGGGTCTGGCAGTGTTGTAGTGCCCGAGGTAGGTGGTGAGGACGCGCTGCAGGTGATGACGGTTCCAGATCAGTGTCCAGTCCAGACACTCGGCGCGCACGGTACGCACTCAACGTTCGGCATAGGCGTGGCCCGCGGCGCACGCGGCGGTATTTTTAATTGTCTCGACACCAACAGCGGCGAACACCGCGTCGAACGCGGAGGTGAACTTGGTGTCGCGGTCGCGGATCATAAACCGGAACCGCTCAACGTGTTCGTCGAGGTCCATCAGCAGGTTACGGGCCGCCTGGGTCACACGCACCGGTCGGGTGGGCGGTGATCCCGGCCAGGTGCACCCGCCGCCGGTCGAGCTCGACGAAGAACAAGACATACAGACGGGTCAGGCCGATCGTCTCGACGGTGAGGAAATCACACGCCAGCATCCCGCCGGCCTGGGCCCGCAGGAAGGCAGTCCAGCTCGGCCCGCCCCGCCGGGGTGCCGGCCCTAGGCGATGGCGACGCAAGATCCTGCGCACCGACGTGGCCGACACCGTCACATTCAGCTTGCGGCACTCCCCCACGATCCGCAGGTAACCCCACCGCGGGTTCTCCCGCGCCATCCGCACGACCAGGTCGACGACCTCCGGCGCCAGACCCGGTCGAACCGCTCCAATACGCGGATAGGTCTAGCGGTGCGCCACCAGCTCGCGGTGCCACCGCAGCAGCGTCGCCGGCGTGACCAGAAAGACCGGCCAACGCGTGCGCGGCAGCAGCTTCGCCAGCGTGGCCAGCACCAACCGGTCGATAAGGGCGTAGCGCGGCCGTGCGACCTGCCGGCCCAACACCATCAGCTGGTGGCGCAGCACGGCTATCTCCACGTCCTTGGCATCTGGCGCCGGACCCCGGCCGAGCAAGCCCAGAACGCGCCGCACGATCACGAACGCCAGCGTGCGAACCACCATGACAGACAGCCTGCCAGGCGCCGTCCTCCCTGGTCACAGCCCTGACCCTGACCTGGCACCCTTCAGGGCGGTCTGACTGCCTTAGCCCTGATCCACGGACGAAAGTCTATGTGATCGTCTGACACTCTCGTGATCTTGGCTGGGGCGTTTGGGCGTAGTGCGGTTCCCGGCCTCTGCGCCGGGAAGCTCGGCGTGCTTCGTGGATTGCTGGTGGGTTGGCCGCGTCGGCCGCCGAAGTGTCGTATGTGGACGATTGTCAGGCTGGTGGTGGGTGTACGGCGGTCCAGAGTCGTTGCCAGGGATATTGCCCGGGCCAGTGTTCGGGTAGGTGCAGGGTGAGGCGAAGGGCGTGGCGGGCGATGCGCGCCGCTACGTTGATCAGGCGTCGTCGGATGGTGGCTGAGCGGGCGGTGGCGAAGCCGCGTCCGGCGAGGGTGGCCGCGGCGCGGGTCAGGTTGTGCGCGATCGCGATACAGGCCAGCCAGGCGTTGTTGGCGTCGAACCTGCCCGAGGGCAGGTGCGCCAGAGGGCCGTCGATGAGTTCGGCGAAGACCTGTTCGATGACGGCGTGGCCGCGGTGCTGGGGCCTCGGCTTGGACGAGCACGAACGGGCTGTCGGTGAACGCGGCGTGGTAGCGCCACACGGCAAACAGCTCGCCTTGGCCGTCGCCGCTGGTCCTGTTCAGGTCGGGCACGCGGCGCACGATCAGCCGGGCGGTGACCGCCCAACGGGTGCCTTCGAACGCGGTGTAGCCGATCTCAGCGATCTGGGCGCGGGTGATGAACCGCTGCTGTTCGTCGTCCCACACCGGCTGCGGGTACTCGATCTCCACCCATGCGTCGTCCGGGATCGCCGCAATCGCGCGCCGCACCTTCTTGTCCACGCGGATGGTGACCGAGAACCGCACCCCAGCCCGCCGGCAGGCCGCGATGAGCTTCTTGGCGTAGAACGCGGAATCGGCCCGCACCACAATCTCGGCGGCCGCGGGCGTGGCCTGGGCGGCAAGGACCGCCTTGGTGGTGGCGATGGCCTCGGCCAGCAGCGATGCCGCGCCGCGCGCCGAGCCCGCGTTACCGGCCCGCAACTGCGTCGCCGCGATCACCGGTGCCGCGTCGGGGGTGCTGATCGTCGCGATGAGCGGGTTGAGGCCGCGTAGCAGCACCTGGTAGCCGCCGACCTTGGCGTGACCGAACCCCGGCGCCCTGCTTCTGCTTGCCGTACACCCGCCGCAGCAGCGAGTCCCCGTCGATGAACGTGACCGCCCCCGCGCCAGGCAGCAACGGGTTCTACCAGCAAGCCCGACCAGGAACTCCCGGGAGGCGGCCTGGAGCTGACGGACGTGGCCGTGGGTGAACGCGCGCAGGAACTCGCCCAGCGTCGACGGCGCGTACACCCCGCCGAACAGGGACGGCATGCCGCCGTGGCGCACCACGTCCAGATCGTCGATCGAGTCCGCGCCGGTGAGTATGCCGGCCACGATCGTGGCGACCTTGCCCGACGCGTTCGCGCCCTTGTCCCCCGGGATACGCACGTGCTCGCCGACGACGCCGTGCAGGTCGCACGACTCGGCCAGTTCCATCACCGGCACCAAGCCCGCGGAAGACACAAGATTCGGATCGTCAAACACTGCACGCGCGCTGCTGGCGCCCTGTAGTAGCCTCACCGCGAAAAGGTGCCCTCTCGAACGGTTTGATCAAAGCGTGAAGAACTTCGATCTTGCCAGTTCAGAGGGCATCATCACGTCAGCGACACGACGCTCAGATCAACGTCATCCGTGAATCAAGGCTTAGGTGCGGCACAGATACGAACCTTGCCTCAGATGTTGCACCGGTTAAGGCTCCTCGTCTTCCTCGTCTTCCTCGTCTTCCTCAGATGCACGCACTTTGATCAGATCTTCGGCGGTTAACACGTGGAGATCGACGCTCTTTGCAAGGCGCTCGTCGCCAGCCTCCAATTCAACGTTAAACACATGGGTGCCGGGCTCGGTGATTGAGAGAATGAACTCGGCCGGGACATCCATGCTCCACGGTATATCCGGAAATCTAGGCTTCCCTAGTCGCGCTTCTATTGTCTGCGCAACGATCACACGTGAGGATGGAGAAACAACTGAAAAGTTGACAGACGCTTTAGTGACGGGCGACGGCGTGTCGCTCTGTAGGTGGACGACGATGGCCCGCTTGGTCTGAACGGGAAACGTACGAGTAACCAACACATTTTGACTCAGACCTATTATAGACAAGACGCCGTCGGAATCCTGCACTGCGGCCTCGGCCAGCATTACCCATTCCAGATTAAGGCTCATTGACTTACTCTCGCAATCTCCTGAGAAGTGGGAGTAAGCAAAAGCGCATCGCCTGCTTCGCGCACGTGTCTCGCCCCCGTCGAGAGGGTCGAGAATCGAGATGTAGGCGCGAACGTAACGCCGTCCTTATCCACTCTGACCACAATCGAAGGAGAGGAGTTTGTAAAAGAACTTCGGTCCACACGAGACGAGAATGGAGTCGTCTTCTGCCGAACAGCACCCACAAGCTCAAAGCCCATGCAGTCCAGTATTTCCGCCATACGCGAAACGCTGCACATCTCGTAAGCTCGGGCCTCGTCCTTCTGAACCATCTGTGCTGTTACGCCAAGCTCGCTCCCCAATCTACTTTGAGACCAACCGCGGGCAATGCGTGCCTTGATCAGGGCTGTTCCCATGTCGTCGACACTCGTAATAGCGAAGGTGCGGATGTGGCCCGACGCGAGTTCCGTGTACTCTCGCACCTCACGAAGCACCTCCTGCGCGAGTGCTTCATACGAGCACTTGGCAGTCGGATCCGTTAGGCCGGCGGCCTGATTAAGCAGTGCCTCTGCTTTCCTCTGCGCGACCCGAAGTTGTCTTGGGTTTGTTATCATGAACTGCTTCCTAAGTCTAGCCTAATGATCCCTTTAGGAAGGCCATCACGGTCCGTCTCGAAGAACTGTTTGATCGTGATGGACCGGTGTGAGGACGTTGGCACTGGTTGAGGCGAGGGAAACAGCCAGAGGTCAACTCTGTGGTACCTCTTTAGATCCCCGCGACGTTGTGGAGAAAGCCAGTCCCAAGTAGTCGTGTTCGCCGCCGGCGGCGCGTCATAAAAGACATCAACATCACTCAGACGGATCTTCTCGCAGATGAACGAACCATCTATCCAGATGGTGCGTACCCGTCTTGCCGTCAGCAGACCCACCACGTGTTGTAGGCCGTTGAAGATCTCTCTGCGCCGAAAGTTTGTTGCATACCGCGCTCGAACCTCCTCCATGGTTGCCAGATACTCGCCGGGCGGCAAGCACCCACCCGGGCCGGACGCGCCTGGTATGGCCATCGTAACCCAACCTAGAGGTTGTAACGCCAGAAAGGAAGTGCCCCATAGGGGCAGGAACCTCGCGAAACGAAGAGACATCAGTCGAACTACAGCAGTGTAACTAAATGCCTAACCGCTGTACTCGTTGTCGGGTCAGGCCCAGCAGGACTCAGGATCGGCACGGACCGCAAGCCTCCGCCGTGATATGGCGCTATCAGTGCCTAGCCGACCGCGCTCCGGCTCGTCGGTGACTGGGTCTTCCCCTCGCGCAAGTCTCCCGTGCCGGGCCGCGCCTGCCGGTCAACGTGGAGCGCCCCACTGGACGAATCTCAATGTCGGCGTCAAAGGGGTACCGCGACTCCCGCCTTAGGAGGGCGGAGGAGCTCTGGCTCGGCTCACGCCATGTGACCTGCGCGTTCCTCGGCGGCCTAAAGGTCGTCCGCATTGACCTGGGCACGTATACGGCATGGCGGTTCGGGACCACGGCCGGGCTTGACCCCCAGGCAATGATCATGGATTCCCAACCTGGGCCACGGCGCCCGGCGACCTGCAGAAACGTTCCGCATAGGTTCGCTGAGATCCGCCGATGTGCGCCGCGGTAGTCACTCAGTTAGTCACTCAGTCCCCTCGCCTCCGCACAGCCGGAGCACCGGATTACGAGTCCTCGGAAAGTCCCCTACCTCCCAGGGGTCGGCACCGTCGGACTGTAGAACGACATCGAGTCGGTCATGTGGGCCTTCCCGTCGTGTTGGTGGGTCGTGGGGGAACTGATCACGCTGATCGCTGTCGTGATGGCGGGTTTCTCGGACTGGACAGGTGTCGACCACATAGCAGCAGCGCGCACCTCGAACGATGAATGTCGGTGCCCGCTCGTAGGATGCCGAGATGTGAGCAACTCCGACGGCAAGCACGTCTTTGTGTCCTACGTCCATGAGGACTCCACCCAAGTGGACGGGCTCTGTGCCGTCCTCGAGGCCGCTCAGATTCCCTACTGGCGCGACCGCAAATCGTTGGGCCCTGTGGGGTTCCAAAACTGCCGTCACGTGGTCTGGCCTGCTGGTTTACGCGGCTCGGTCGTACTCGTTGACCCCGCCGAGGACCGGTCGGCGTTTGATCCGCTCCTAGTGAGGTCGACCAGGGGCGTCTGGACCTGGCGGCTGAAGTAGCAGCGCCCGATGGGGCCTCCACCCGTTGTAATGGCGGCCGTACTCAGTCAGGACGCGGCGAAGGTGCCGCTCGCCGAAGATCAGCAGCCGGTCGGTGACCTCGCCTTTGGCGGAGAGCACGAAGCGCTCCGCATAGGCGATCGCGCGAGGACATTGTGGCGGGATCTTCACCACGGTCACGCCAGCGTCGGCGAGCACCGCGTCGAACGCCGTGGTGAACTGACCCGCCCGATCCCGGATCGGGAAGCTGAACTGGTCGGCCCGCTCCCCCAGGTCCATCAGCAGGTTGCGGATCTGGTGCGTGGTCCACGCCCCGTCCGGTTTCGAAGTGGTACCGACGATGTGCACGTAGCGGCTGGCGACATCTATGACGAAGAAGACATAGAACCGGCGCAGGGTCACCGCACAGTCCACGGTGAAGAAATCGCACGCCAACATGGTGGACGCCTGGGCGCGCAGGAACCGCCGCCACGTGGTGTGATCCCGGCCGGTTGGTGCCGCCGGGATCCCGGACCGCCTCAGGATCCTGCGGATCGTGAAGGTCCCGACCCGGTAGCCCAGCCGGAGCAGCTCACCTCGAATGCGCACGTAACCCCAACCTAGTTGGCCCTGGCCATCTCCTCAGGGTTATCAAGTCCATGGCCGCGGATAGTCTCACTCGCCGCGCGGATTCACCACCTTATCCACCCGAGAAACCGCGCGTGCAGTGCGTGTAGCGCTCGTAACGTCGGTTGTGGGGTCTGACGTGCGGTTTTGTGCGGGGCTCGGCTTGGCGCGGGCGGGGATGCTGCCGGTCGTGATCCTGTCGTTCGGGTATGTGATCGTGCGGATTGTCCTGCAACTGTTCGCCCTCGCGACGCGGGGTGATCGGGCTAACGAGGTGGAGATACTGGTGCTGCGCCACCAGGTGGCGGTGCTATGCCGTCAGGTCGCCCGCCCCGATCTGGAACCGGCCGACCGGGTCGTGCTGGCGGCGCTGTCGAGGCTGCTGCCACGGCGGCGCTGGTCGGCGTTCTTCG
>JAHRHA010000369.1 GCA_020027875.1 Micromonosporaceae bacterium
CGGTCGAAGGTTGATGATGATTTGGTGAGCCCGCGCTCGGATCAGCCTCGTCGTAGGCGTTCGTTCACGGCCGAGTACAAGGCTGCGATCCTGGCCGAATACGACAGCTTGACCGACGTGGGCGCGAAGGGTGCGCTGCTGCGTCGGGAGGGCCTGTACTCCTCGCATCTCGTCGAGTGGCGCCGGGCCCGCGACGTGGCCGCGTTGGCCGGCCTGGCGCCGAACCCGACCCGACGGCCCTCGCGCAGTCCGGCCGAGGTCGAGGCGGAGAAGTTACGTCGGGACAACGAACGGTTACGCGCCGAGTTGGCCAAGACGAGGGCGGCGCTAGAGGTCGTGGGAAAAGCACGCGCTCTTGGAACTGCTCTCCGAGAGCGCGGAGCCGACGCGCGAACCCAGGTCGACGAAGTGATCGACGTGATCTACTCCGAGTTGGTCGAGCAGACCAGTGTCGCCCGAGCCTGCCGGCTGCTGGGCAAGTCCCGAGCCACCATCTACCGGCGCGCCTCACCCAAGCCGATCAACGTTTCGCGGCCGCGGTCGGCGCCGGCGAACAAGCTCAGCGTGCAGGAACGGGCCAGCGTGCTCGCGGTGCTCAACCACGAATCGCTGGTGGACAAGTCGGTGGCGCAGGCATGGGCCACCCTGCTCGATGAAGGCACCTACCTGGCCAGCCAGTCCACCATGTACCGGATCCTTCGCGAGATCGGCGGCGTGCGCGAACGCCGCCCGCAGGCGACCCACCCGCCCAGGACCCGCCCCGAGCTGGTCGCCACCGGCCCTGGCCAGGTGTGGAGCTGGGATATCACTAAGCTGCACGGCCCGGCCAAGGGCGTCTACTACGACTGCTACGTCATCATCGACATCTTCAGCCGCTATGTGCCCGGTTGGCTGGTCGCGCCGACCGAAACCGGCGAGCTGGCCAAGGCGTTCATCGAGGCCACGATCGCCGCGTCCGGCGTCACACCCCGGGTGGTGCACGCCGACCGGGGCACGTCTATGACGTCCAAACCCGTCGCGCTGCTGCTGGCCGACCTCGGCATCGTGCGCAGCCACAGCCGACCAAAAGTCAGCAACGACAACCCTTACAGCGAAGCCGCGTTCAAGACCCTCAAGTACTGCCCGGCCTTCCCCGACCGGTTCGGCTCGATCGAAGACGCCAGAACCTTCTGCGCCGCATTCTTTGCTTATTACAATCACGAACATCGTCATTCCGGCGTCGGGCTGCATACGCCCGCTTCCGTCCACTTCGGCACAGCGGCCGAGATCCGGGCGCAACGGGCCCACACCCTTGCGGTCGCCTACGCGCGCCACTCCCAACGGTTCAGCCGCGAACCGGAACCACCGAAACTCCCGGCGATGGCCTACATCAACCGACCCACGCTAGAGCCGGCAGCGCAACAGACAAACTGAACACCACTTGTCTCAAACACCTTGACAGGTTCCGTACCGCGAGCGTTTTAAGGCGCGCCGTACTGCAAGCAATCCTCACGTCGCTCCCCTCGGTATTCCCTGTCGTTCTTGCACGATTACGACCATTCTCGCTCAATACGGCCTGCCTCGGACGCGGTAAACTTCTGAAGCCGCTTTCGGCGCTCGAACAGAATGCGACCGGCACGAATGCCCAATTCCTCGGACTTCGCGGCCGCGTACATGGCGACGGAGATTGCAACATCCGCCCAGCCTGTCACAACAAACGACGTCAACAACCCGGATCCAGCGGCGATGGTCGCATCAGTAAGATCATCAAATAGCCGCGCATGTGTCCGCACGCCTATCTGTCTTGCTTGCATTACAGCAGCGCGTTCCGCCGCCTCACGCGTATCCGTTGCCGTGAGGTCTAGGGCCGCTTTGCGCGCAGCCAGCCGCGCCAAAAGGACGTTATCTAACCAGAGGTCAATGCGCCGCTGGCGCGTTATCTCCCCGAATGATCCAGCGATTAATAGACCGGAAAATGCTCGTTCAGTGTTGCCGACCGAGTACCTAGTACGCTTTCCCGAAAGGCTTCTGAGGACTGGATTGCGAGCGGGGTGATGAAGGATTTGGCCACCCCCCATGCGAGCAGATTCGTCATGATACCGTCCGCGGATAAGAAGATCCGTCAGGTACGCGCGCCACAAGGTTAGGAACTCGTCATCATCGAAGGGCAGCTCCTTCGCAAATCGGCGAAGGTTCCCTTCGTCTTTCGATAGCTTGTGCACTAGGCGGAGGTCTTTTTGCGAGACTCCAATAACTCGTGAGATTGCCGGTATGTTGCGTCTTTCGAAAATGTCGTGCGGCCCGACCAGGGCAGGCCACGTATGGACGACCATGTTTTCAAGGTATCGGCTGAAGCTGTCCTGTATGGCTAGATCCTTAGTGTGGTAATAGGTGGGATCGATACCTCTTCTTAGAGTTTTGATTCCATCATCGCTCCCCGCCCATTGATTGATGGTTTCACGCGCCTCTCGCTGGACTAGCGTTGGAGGTACGAGAAGCTCAGTTTGCTCGCTCAAGCGACGCTGCACATAGCCCAACACCAGGTAGATAGCGTTTCCGCTGGTCAGCGGAGGTAGTCGATCGATTACGGTGCCCGCGCTCCGTGATGCATCCACGCGCAGGGATGAACTGGGGTGGATCACGATGTGCCCGGTCCGGTGTGCTGTGTCCATAGTGGAGGCTCCTGTTCTGGTAGAAGTGAAGTACCACCAACACTTTCACCATCACAAGAGCCTTGGAGTCCAGTTGTACCCGACGGCGTTCGTTCCCGCAACGTTGCCACTCGACCATCCCGGGCTGGCACGCTTGCGACGGCCCCGGCCGGTGCCGGTCGGGGCGGGGCTGGCCGGCGGGATGCTCGCGGTCCGGGTGGCTGACCTGGTCGTGGCCGACGGCGCGGACGGACCGAACTGCTGGCGCCGGGCGCGGTGGGGCCGGTTCGCGACGGGGACCTGGTGGCGTGGTGCACGGTGGTCGCGGTCACCCCGGCCGTGCTCGACGAGGGCAGCCGGGTAGGAGCCGAGGGGTGGCTGCCGGATCATGTGCGCCTGGGCGGGCTGGAGGAGCACCTGGGCGACGGCGTGGTCGAGCAGGCCGTCGCCCAGGCGGCACCGGCACCGACCCAGCCCGAGCGCAGGCGGTTGATGTCGCTGCCGCTGGTGGCCCGGCTGGTCATGGCGATGACCCTGCTCCCGCACGCGTCCTATGTGGAGGCGTTCGCGCAACTGGTCGGTGTGCTGCCCCGGCTGCCGTGGCTGCAAGCCTGGCAAGTACCCGAGTCCACAGTGGTCACCACATGGCGGCGACGGCTGGGCGTGGCGCCCGTGCGGGCCCTGTTCGCCCGGGTCGCCGGGCACATCGTCGCCGCCACCGAGCCGGGCGCGCGGTGGCACGGCCTTCGGGTGTGCACGCTGGACGGCTGCCAGGTCAAGGTGCCCGACAGCGACGAGAACCGGGCCGAGTTCGGCTCGTCGGGCACCGCCGACGACAGCGCCTCGTTCCCCATGGTCCGCGTCGTCATGGCGGTCGCCCGCGCCGGCCGGGCGCTGTTGGCCGCCACCGTCGACGCCAGCCGCGTCGGCGAGCAACCCCTGACCGCCCGGCTCGTCGCGCAGCACCCGGACCTGTTCACCCCCGAGCACGTCTACGTACTGGACCGCAACTTCTTCAGCGCCGAGCTGGTCGAGGCGATCCACCGCCGCGGCCAGGGAGCGCACCTGGTGATGCGGATAAAGGCCGGCATCCGCCTGCCCGTGGTCACACGGCTGGGCGACGGTGACTACCTGTCCTGGATACGCACCCCGGACAAGCGGCCGTTGACGGTCCGGGTCGTCGAGTACGACGTGCGCAAGCCCGACGCCAGCACCAGCGAACTGTTCTGTCTGTTGACCACCCTCACCGACCCGCAGCGCTACTCCAAGGAAGACATCGCCGGCCTATACCCGCAGCGGTGGATCGCCGCCGAGACGACCATCGGCGAGAATAAATCGACCATCACCGACGCAGGCCCGTCCCGCGGCCCGATCCTGCGCTCCGAGACCCCCGAACTGGTCCACCAGGAGATCTGGGCCTGGCTCGCCGCGACCCAGCTCGTGCGCCGCGCGGCCCACGCCGCCGCCACCGCCGGCAACGCCCACACCGACGAGATCTCCTTCACCACCGTGCGCCGCGAGGCCATCCGCTCCATGACCCAGAGCCAAGTCACCGCCACCACCCCGACCGCCGCCCGCGCCGAGGTCACCGACCGCGCCCACCGCCACATCCTCGCCAACAAGGTGATCACCAACCGCGACCGGCACAGCCCCCGCCAGCAGAAGTGGCGGCCCCGGTTCCCGCACACCAGCAGCACCAAGCCCACCAGCCGCGGGCCGCTCGCACCCCGCTTCGGCATCAGCCGCCACGACACCTCCTGACCACGAGCCTCCCGCCCCGACTGTCGTGAAAGGACACTCCCCGGTCCGGAGAACCGGAACCACCGGCGGCGCGCCAGCGCTCCCGGCAGACAACTCCGCGCCACACACCACAGACTACGACAGCTATCGATTAAGCGTCCGCGTCA
>JAHRHA010000370.1 GCA_020027875.1 Micromonosporaceae bacterium
ACGCCAGCCACCCAAACACCTGAACCATCGCCAAGTACAACATCCGAATCACCACGACCAGATCATGGCCGAATCAACGAACACCGGCTCACAGACCGTGCGACGAGGTTTTGGCACGGGACACGCCCTGGCGCTCGATCGTCTTCGCCGAGGCGATGTTGTCTACCGCACAAATGATCAGCATCCGGTCCAGGCGAGCAACCGTGCCTTACCGAGCATCCGGCCCAGCGCCCCCCCGACGTGACTACGATCAAAGATCAATTCACTGCGCGCCGCCAAACCGGGCGCGGTGCAGCCGGTGTGGCAGGTGCGGCACGTGCGGCGGCGCGAGGCACACGGCGCCAAGTCGTAGACAGACCTCGGGCAATCCGCCAAACGCGACACCACGATCAGCCTAGGCTTACCGTGTGTGTGCGTGCACGGCCGGCGCGGAAAGTGCTATCCCTGAGACTTGCACTCGGAGGCGAGTATGTCCTGGATTTGGTGGACCATCTTAGTCATCATCTGGGTGGCTCTCGCGTTTTGGCCAGCCCGCGTTGCCCACCGCAAGGGTCACAGCTTCATCGGCTACTTCATCTTCAGCATTTCTTCTTCCCAGCAGCACTAATCGTGGCGTACATGGTTAGGGATCGCTCTGTCGCCTTTGGACACTGAGGCAATTGCGGGAGCAGGCCGACGGTGCAACCAGCGTCGACCCTCGTTCAGGCGTGCCTCAACGGATCGAGTAGCCCGGTTGACGGCGTTCGGGGAGGGGACGGGATGCCGCCTGCCGCTACGCCAAACGCGCTCGCGTTCCCCATTCCGCTGCAGCTCCGCAAATCGTCGCCGATGAACCCGGATACTGCATTTCGATGCGCACGGCAGAACGGAAAAGAGCCGCGCTCTCATCTCGGCGTGAACGCGCGACTCGCGGCCGATGAGGGCGAGTCTGATCTGAAACGATGGCGTGGTGGTGGTTGTCACCCTCGACCAGGCCGGCGACCACGATGGATCGGCAATGCTGGTCAAACTTTTTGGATGACGGGAGACTGGTCATTGACCCTGTCGGTCAGTGACCAACAATCCCGGAGGGCCTGACGGATGCGCGCACTGGTTGCAGACAGCTCGGCTCCCGGCAGCATCGCCTTGCGCGACGTTCCCGAGCCAGTGTCAGCGCCCGGCGAAGTGCTAGTGGAGGTGCGTGCGTTCTCCATCAATCGGGGCGAGCTGAGAATGCTCGAGAACGCTGCCGTCGGCTGGCGCCCCGGCTGGGACTTCGCCGGCATCCTGAAGTCCGACGTCGAGCATGGCCCGCGGGCCGGCGCCCGGGTGGTTGGCATCCGGCAAGGCGGGGCCTGGGCCGAGCGGGTGGCGGTCTCGCAAGCGTGGATGGCCGAGCTGCCCGAAGGAGTGTCGTTCGCACAGGCGGCGGCGCTTCCAACGGCCGGTCTGACCGCACTGCGCATTCTCCGACTGGGGCCGGCCATCCTTGGTCGCCGAGTTCTCGTCACGGGCGCCTCGGGCGGGGTCGGCCGCTTTGCGATCCAGCTCGCGCGCTTGGGCGGCGCGGAAGTGACCGCGTTGGTCAGCGGCAGCTCGGCGCGGGCGGCGGGACTACATGAGCTGGGAGCCGACGAAGTCGTGTCCGACATTGCGCAACTCCGCGGCCGGTTCGACCTCAAGTCGGTGGGAGGCGATACGCTCGGCCGACTGGTCACGATGGTCGACCCTCAGGGCACGTTGGTCATGTTCGGCAACAGCTCCAATGAGCTCACCACCTTCAACGTACGTGACATCTACCTGGATGCTCTTATCCGCCTCCAGGGGTTCGCGTTGTTCTTCGGCGGCGATCCGTTCGGCCGCGATCTTGCGTACCTTGTGACGTGCCGCAGGAACTGCTCGGACTCGCCCGCAACGCCAGCATCGCCCTGGTCCACTCTCGCCGGACGATCCTGGGCCGCCGACGCCGCCGACCGAGTTCGCGAAGCGAACGTGCCTGGCGCGGCCTGCGAGGTGGCCTACGACCGGGCTGCAGCTGGTATCGGCTCACCGCGTTCGTCGCGATCTAGTCGATTGGGCAGGGCCGGCGGCCGAGACCTACACGTCCAGGTCGATGGCGGCGGGATCGTGGTCGCTGCCGTCACCGGTGATCTGAGTCCGACGCATGATCCACGAGGCGGCAACGGCGGGGTTGAGGTCGGAGCTGGTCCAGATCTGGTCGTAGAGGCCGTACTCCGTGACGGCCGGGGTCTTAAACCGGTGGGTCCACGCGGTCGGGGACCGGTCGGCGAACTTGTCGGCGACCAGTTTTCCGGTTCGGGTGGGGCCGGGAAGGGTGGCGGCGGTGGTGACGTGCTCGGTGAGTTCGACCTCGGCAAGGGGGGCCAGGCACGCGGAGGTGGGCGTGTCGTTCATGTCGCCGACCACCACGATGCGGCGTGTCAGGCGTTGCTTTCGAAGGATCGCCGCGATCGCTTCGCTCTGGCGGCGCCGCCGCGCGGTGATCGCCTGCCGGGCGGCCTCCCGCTGGGCGATCGAGAGTCTGAACTCGTCCGGGATGTAGTTGCTCTTGAGGTGATTGACGAGCAGGTGCACGGGCCGTCCGGGCGTGAGCAGCTCGACCTGGAG
>JAHRHA010000092.1 GCA_020027875.1 Micromonosporaceae bacterium
CGGTGGCGGTACGGCGCCCCGCCGCGGCCAGGCCGGCGGTGGCGCCAGCGAGCAGGCTCGCCGCAATGATGCCGGGCAGCGCGAGCGCCGCGGAACTGATCACGATGGCGGCATCGACGGCGTTGCCGGCGATGGCGGCGTGCGCGGCCCACATGGTCGCGGCGAGCCAGACCAACCCGAGCACGAGCAGGATTCCGGCGCCGACCGGGCGCGACGGCTGGATGTCGACCTCCTCCCCCGCGACATCGCCGTCCTCGGCGGCGGTCCAGGCAGTGGTCCCGGAATCGGTGGGGGTGGGCGACGTGTCCTCAGCCAATCTCTGCATCCATCTGCTCGTGGGGCCTTGTGGTGGCACCGGCGGGAGCCTACCCGGGTTGTCACGTGGGGCGGTTCGGGCGGCGGCCGGAGCGGCGAGGCCGGGTTCGGTCATGGTGTTCTCCTGGTCGCGGTGGCGGGCCCACGCCGCCTGGACCCACACCGCAAGGGGTGGTCCAACCGACCGTGAGGCGATACTACGGGGGCGAGGGAGCGCCACGTGCGCTGGGCGGATGGCGGCCGGCCCGGGCGTGGCAAGATGGGGACGAGACTCGCCAGTGTCGTCGAGACCCGACGTAGGAGCAGGTTATGGACGCCCTTTTCACCGTGCCCGAGCCTCGCAATGAGGTCGTTCGTTCCTATGCTCCGGGTAGCGGAGAACGGACAAGCCTGGAACGCCGTCTCGGCGAGCTCGCCGGCGAACGGGTCGAACTCACGATGACCATCGGCGGCCGGCAGCGCATGGGCGGCGGGGAGGCGATCGACGTCGTCCAGCCGCACAAGCACCGGCATGTGCTGGGCGTCACCCACAATGCAACCAACGAGGATGCCGCCGCAGCGGTCGCGGCCGCGAAGCGGGCGGCACCGGCGTGGCGAGCACTCCCGTACGAGCAGCGGGCGGCGATCTTCCTTCGAGCCGCGGACCTGTTGGCCGGCCCATGGCGTGACACGCTCAACGGCACGACCATGCTCGGGCAGTCGAAGACCTGCTACCAGGCGGAGATCGACGCCGCCGCTGAGCTGATCGACTTCCTCCGTTTCAACGTCCACTTCGGACGAAACCTGCTCGCTGATCAGCCGAACTCATCACCAGGTGTCTGGAACCGCTTCGACCACCGGCCGCTGGAGGGCTTCGTCGTCGCGATCACGCCGTTCAACTTCACCGCGATCGCGGGCAACCTACCGACCGCGCCGGCGCTCATGGGCAACACCGTGGTGTGGAAGCCGTCGACGACCGCGCAGTTCTCCGCCCACCACATCATGCGGCTGCTGGAGACGGCCGGCCTGCCCCAAGGCGTGATCAACATGGTGACCGGGCATGGCCCGGCGCTCAGCAACGCGGCGTTCTCCGACCCCGACTTCGCCGGCCTGCACTTCACCGGCTCGACCGCGACGTTCCAGCAATTTTGGAGCACCATCACCGGCAACCTGCCTAGCTACCGGTCCTACCCTCGCATCGTGGGCGAGACGGGCGGGAAGGATTTCGTCATCGCGCACTCCAGCGCGGACCCCGACGCGTTGCACACCGCCTTGATCCGGGGCGCCTTCGAGTACCAGGGGCAGAAGTGCTCAGCGGCCTCGCGCGCCTACGTGCCGCGCTCACTGTGGGAGGACGGTCTGCGCGACCGGCTCGCCGCGACGACGGAGGGGCTCACCTACGGCGACACCACCGACTTCACCAACTTCGGCGGTGCGGTCATCGACAAGCGGGCGTTCGACAAGCTCGCCGCGGCGCTCGACCGCATCAAGCAGTCCGACACCTGCACCGTGCTCGCGGGCGGAACGTGTGATGAATCCGAGGGCTACTTCGTGCGGCCGACCGTGGTCGAGTGCACCGATTCGATGCACGAGGTCTTCACGACCGAGTACTTCGGGCCGATCCTGGGCGTCTACGTATTCGATGACGAGCGGTTCTCCGAGATCGTCATCCAGGCCGAGAGTGCGTCGCCCTATGCCCTGACCGGCTCGATCTTCGCGAATGACCGCAGCGTCGTGGAGTGGGCCGGCGAGACGCTGCGGTACGCCGCGGGCAACTTCTACATCAACGACAAGCCCACCGGCGCGGTGGTCGGACAGCAGCCCTTCGGCGGCGCTCGCGCCAGCGGCACCAACGACAAGGCTGGCTCGTGGCACAACCTGATCCGGTGGACCTCCCCCCGCGTCATCAAGGAGACGTTCGTCCCGCCGACGGACTACCGCTACCCGCACATGGGCTGATAGTCAAGGAAGTCAACGTTTTCTCGCTGTCCGACGTGGACAGTCCTACCGCGCGGTGGTACGCTGGACGTTCGCGCGTACGCTGGTGCGGAGACCTCCTTTGGCGCTCTGCCCGGATGTTCGGCTCGCAAGCTCGCCGAGGTGCCGGATGTTCGGCTCGCAAGCTCGCCGAGGTGCCTGATGTTCGGCTCGCAAGCTCGCCGAGGTGCCTGATGTTCGGCTCGCAAGCTCGCCGAATTGCCCCGAATGCCCTGTACGTGTTTCGCGGCGACAGGCGTTACCGTCGTACGGGCACGCGCCACACTGTGCATAAAGCCAACCCAGGGCAGCGCCCCGAAGGCGAAGGAAGGGAACGATGTCGTCGACACGGTCGAAAGATCGCGAGCTGATCGCCACGACGAGCAGCCTCGTCGAGTTCCTGCGCGACGTGGCGCTGGCCCGTCGTCGCCGGATCGTGGACGTCGGCGAATACGAGACCGTGCTCTGGCTCGACGACCTGCCGGCCGAGGTGAGCGTCGACATCGACGCCGGGCCGGGCGAAGCGCTGTTCGCCGTCCCGCGGCTGCGCGCCGAGGCGCCACCTGAGCCGCCCGCCGCGCTCACCAACTGGCTCGACAAGGACGCACTGCGAGACTCGTCCGCGCCCTCGCCGGTACTCAAGGAAACAGGCCCGGCTTGGGTTGTCGTAGAGCAGCCGAATGGCAGTAAGGGCATGGCCGCGAGGGTCCTGCCGCTGGCCGAGGCGCCGGATGTCGGTCGGGCCTTCGAGACGTGGCTTCCCCTATGGCAGGCGTGGGCCGCCCGTGACCGCAAGTCCGCCCCGTTCCGCCGTTGGTACACGGCGCTGGCCGGCGCGGCGCACCTGGTTTCGCAGCAGGAGGACCAGTACGAGATCGTGCTCGGTACCGGCCTGCTCGCATGGCGGTCACCGTCCGGCACCGAGGTGCGCAACCACGTGCTGACGACGCGCCTGATCGCCGTGGTCGACGGTGAGCGGGACGAGGTTCGCGTGATGGTCGACGCGGAGGCGGCCACCCGCACCCAGGACCGCGAACTGCTCGATGGCGAGCCGGGCTACGACGCGACCCGGGTCGAGACTGTGCACGACCAGGTGCGCGACGACGCCGTGGTGGCCCCGCTCGTCGACTGCGAGCCGCTGGCGAAGACGTGGGCCGAGCGGGCACTCGACGACGAGACCCCGTTCGTGACCGAGTGGGCACCGATGAGCCGGGTCGAGGCGAGCGCGGAGGTCCGCCTCGCGCCCGCCGTCGTGCTCCGCCGGCGCGAGCGGGCGAGCCTCATCGGTTACTACGACGCGATGCTGCAGGCCCTTCGGGGACCGAAGGCGCAGGCGCCGCTGGGCTTGGCGCAGCTGGTCACCGCGATGGAGGCCGGCGAGCGGTTGGCATGGCTGGAGGAGGAGGGGGCGGCGAGCGGTGAGGTGCTCGGCGCGGATCCACTCTTCCCGCTGCCGGCAAACCCCGAGCAGATGCGCATCATGGAGCGGCTACGGGCCAACAACGGCGTGGTCGTGCAGGGTCCGCCGGGCACCGGCAAGACACATACCATCGCAAACCTGATGTCGGCGCTGCTGGCCGAGGGTCAGCGGGTGCTCGTGACGAGCCAGAAGGCGCAGGCGCTACGGGTACTGCGCGACAAGCTGCCGGCCGAGGTGGCGAAGCTCTGCGTCTCGGTCACCGACCTCGATCGCGGCGGCTCTGCGGAGCTTGAGGGCAGCGTCAAGGCGATGTCCAACCGGTACGCGGCATTCGACGCCGCCGCACACTCCGATGACGTGGCTCGGTCCGAGCAGCGCCGGGCGGAGCTGCGCACACGGGTCGACGCGCTCACCGATCAGGTGCGTGCGTTGCGGGAAGCCGAGACCGATACCCACGCCACGGTGGCACCGGGGTACGAGGGGACACTCGGCGAGATCGCCCGGCGGCTGCGGGCCGCCGCACCGCGATGCGGCTGGATGCCCGCACCCATACCCGATGTCGCCGCTCCGGCGCCGATGACCGCGGCCGAGGCGGGCGAGCTGCTGCGACTGCTGGCCGCCCAGACGCCGGAGCGGGCGGCGCGGGTACACCAGCGGCTGGTGGATCCCGCGTCGTACCCGTCCTCGGCGGAGGTACACGCGATGGTGGCCGCCGAGCAGGCCGCGCATGAGGCGGCCCAACAGGGCTCGACCGAGGTGTCCCGGCGACTCGACGGGTGCGACGCGGCGACCCTGCGCGCGCTTCAGACCACTGTGGACGCAGCTCGCCAGGCGGCCACGCTGCTGGGCCTCGAGCCCGACGCGACGCAGTGGCCGGCAGCGGAGTGGGCGGTCCGGGCGATCATCGAGGGTCTCGCCGGACAGAACTCGACCATCTGGTCCCAGCTCGCCGCCGGACGCGACCAGGTCACCGCCGTCGAGCATGCCATGCAGACGCTCGGCTTCCGCCAGGTGGTCATCGGCGACTCGGCACCGGGCACCGCGACCGCGCGGCTGGCGCTGGTGGCCCCGCTGCTGGAGCACCTTTCCGACGGCGGAAAGATGCGGGGCACCTTCAAGTCCGGCGCGCAACGCGACGCCGAGCCGGTGCTCGATCATTCCACAGTGGATGGCATGGAGATCACGACGGCGGAGCAGGTCAGCCTGGTCTGTGCGGCACTCGAGGCGCAGGCGTGCGTCGAGACGCTTGGCCGCGGCTGGGCCATGGTGGGACTCAGCCTGGCTGGCGCCGCCGGGGAACCGGTGCAGCAGTCGGTCGCGCGAGTGGTGGACACGTATGGCCGGCTCGATCTCGTGCTGCGCTTCCTGGCCTCGGTCGGCGCCGTCCGGGAGACACTCGCCGCGGCCCAGTCGTGGCTGCCGCTGAGCAACCTCGGGGACTGGCAAGAGTTCGTGGACGCATTGGACGCGGTGCGGTTGCGGGTCGAGGCGGAGCAGGCATCGGCCGCGCTCGCGACCATCGGCGAGCGTCTCGCGCTGGACGCTCACGCCGGTGACATGCCGCCGGAGCTGATAGCGGCCGCGGTAGCCGTGGCGGCGCGCGATGCCGACGCCTATGGCGACGCTCTCGCCGAGCTCGCCGACGCCGCCCGGGAGCAGGCCGAGCAGTTGGCCTGCGACGCGATGACCGAGCGGGTCCGGGATACGCACCCGGCGCTGGCGGCGCTCATGACCGAGACGGCCGACGATCCGGCCTGGCCCACCAGACTCGCCGACTGGGACGCCGCCTGGGCCTGGGGGCAGGCGAACACGTTCTTCATCAACCAGCGCCAGCCGGGGCGCGAGCAGCAGCTCGAGGCCGAGCTCTCCGACACCATCACCAGGCTGCGCCAGGAGACCGCCTCGCTCGCCGCGGTGCGCGCGTGGGGCCACTGCCTGCGGCGGATGACCGCGCATCAGGCGCAGGCGCTGCAGGCGTACGAGCAGCACATGCGCGCGGTGGGCAAGGGCACCGGCCGGTACGCCGGACGCTTCCGCACCCTGGCCCGCGAGGCGATGCGGGAGGCGCGCGACGCCGTACCCGCCTGGATCATGCCGCTCGATGTCGTGCTGGAGACGCTGGCACCGGTGCGGGACTCCTTCGACGTGGTGATCGTCGATGAGGCCAGCCAAGCCAGCTTGGAGGACCTTTTCCTGCTATGGCTCGCGCCGCGGGTGATCGTGGTCGGTGACGACAAGCAGTGCGCGCCGTCGCAGGTGCGCCTCGGGGAACTGGAGCCCATCTTCGCCAAGCTCTCGTCGTACCTGCCGGAGCTGCCCGGTTACCTCCGCGACGCGTACACGCCCAAGTCGAGCCTCTTCGACCTCCTGCGCACGCGATTCGGCGCGGTGATCCCACTCCGCGAGCACTTCCGCTGCATGCCGGAGATCATCGAGTACTCCTCGCGCCAGTTCTACGCCGACGAGCCGCTCGTCCCGCTGCGACAGTTCGGCGGTGACCGGCTGGCGCCGCTTCGTTCGGTACGGATCGTAGGCGCCGCCACCGAGGGCACGTCGACCCGCCTGCGCAACCCCGTCGAGGCCGAGGCGATCGTGGCGCAGATCGAGGCGTGTGTGGCCGACCCGGCATACCAGGGGAAGACCTTTGGCGTGGTCGTGCTGCAAGGTACGGGGCAGGTGCAGCTCCTGCATCAGATGCTGCTCGAGCGGGTCGAGCCGAAGGAGTGGGAGCGGCGCCGCCTTCGCGTCGGCACGCCCCCGGACTTCCAGGGCGACGAGCGCGACGTCGTCTTCGTCTCCCTGGTCATCGCCGAGAGGCGTCCAGCGGTCACCGGTACGGAGTGGCAGCGTCGCTTCAACGTTGCGGCGTCACGGGCGAAGGACCAGATGTGGCTGTTCCACTCCGTCGGTCCGGAGCACCTGTCCGTCAACGATCTGCGCGCCTCGCTGCTGTCCTATGTGCTCAATCCGCCGCCGGCGCTGTCGGCGAAGGTGCTCACCGATGTGACCACCGACGATCCGCACCCCGCGTTCCGGTCACTGTTTGACCAGCGAGTGTTCCTGCGTATCCACGAGCGAGGCTTCCACGTCACGCCGAAGGTTGAGGTCGGGGGCCGGGGCATCGATCTCGTCGTCACCGGCGCTAAGGGGCGGCTCGCGGTGGAATGTGACGGCCAGGACTGGCACGGCAGCGAGGACCAACGCGAGGCCGACCTCGACCGCGAGCGGGAACTGAAGCGGGCCGGATGGCGGTTCTGGCGGGTACGGGAGAGCGAGTTCCACTACGATCCCGATGCCGCGCTGGCGACGCTGTGGGAGACGCTCGACCGGCTCGACATCCGTCCCTACGACACGGCGGATCTCGTCGGAACCGCCTCCACCGCGACGGTCTGGCGGCCCGCTCCGCTGTCCACGGTGGAGGGTCTAGATGGCCTGGAGGGACTGGACGGTCTCGAGGCCGGGGCGCCCGAGGAGATCGACGACGTGCACCTGACACCGGCGTCCTGAGGGTCTCGTGTCGGGGCAGCGGTACGTTGGGACCGTGAGTGACGACCACAGCGGCAACAATGCCGGCCCGGCGCGTTCGGACGCGACTCAGTCGGCGTCCTTCGGCGAGCAGGGTGGCGTGCTGACCTACGGCAGCTACCTTCGCGTGCCCGAACTACTCGCCCAACAGGTGCGAGAGTCAGACCCACCCGCGCACGATGAGCTGCTGTTTATCACGATCCACCAGGTCTACGAGCTGTGGTTCCAGCTGCTGCTCGCCGAGCTGACCGACGCCCGCGATCGCATGCTCGCAGGGGAGTCGTATAACCCCCGGGTCCGCCTCGAGCGCTGCAACGTCATCGAGCGCGTGCTCGTCGGCCAGGTCGACGTGATCGACACGATGACGCCGCAGGACTTCCTCGCGTTCCGGACGAAGCTCGCGCCCGCTTCCGGCTTCCAGTCCGCCCAGTTCCGCGAGATCGAGTTCCTGTCGGGGCTCAAGGACGCGAGTTACCTCGACCGGTTCCGGGGACTCTCCGCGGATGAGCGGGATCGGCTGCTGCGACGGCTGGATGAGCCGAGCCTGTGGGACGGCTACATGGCTCTGCTGGCGTCGGCCGGGTTCGCCGTGGCGACGGCCGAGGAGCGGTTCACCGCGCTCAAGACCATCGCCAACGACCGCACGCAGCATGGGGCGCTGTGGGATCTGGCCGAGGCGCTCATGGACCACGACCAGGCATGGTCGCTCTGGCGTGCCCGCCACGTGCTGATGGCCGAGCGCCAGATCGGGACGAAGCCCGGTACCGGCGGCTCGGCCGGAGGCGCCTACCTGCGCTCCCGGGTCGAGTTCCGCTTCTACCCCGAACTGTGGGAGCTTCGCAGCCTCCTCTGACCACCCAAGATCCCGTCGATCATGAGCTGACCGTCGCAAAACAGCGTCGATCATGACCTCCAGGTCATGATCGACGCTGGAGTGTAGTGTGTGTAATGATGTAATTGCTGTAGAGGTGTAAGGGGTGATGGAGATGTTTGAGCGACAGGCTCAATGGGGGCGTGGACCCGGCGGCTCACGAGGCGAGCCACCGCCCGCCGACGACGCCCACGCGTGGATCAACGGTGCGCTGCCTGATGACTGGTTCACCGGGTCGCCTGAGGTCGTGGTCGACCGGGACGAGATCCTCATCGTGGGCACGCTGGCCGCACCAAGGGTCGATGAAGGGGCCAGCGACGCGGAGCGGGCCGCCGCCGAGCAGGGGCGGATTTCAGCGTTCCGGGAGGAGACGCGAGAGCGGCGCATCCGCCTTGCGCAGCAGCTCGAGCACCGGTATCGCCGTAAGGTCGCCTGGGGCGTCGTCGCCGGGGGTACTCGAGAGCTGTTCACCACGCACTCCGCGCCGGTGATGACGCGCCTGCGGCAGCCCGAGCGGCAGGTCCTGGACACCCTCATCGACGCGGGCGTGGCTCGGTCGAGGTCCGAGGCGCTCGCCTGGTGCGTGCGCCTGGTCGGCGAGCACGCCGACCAGTGGCTGTCCGATCTGCGGTCCGCCATGGGCGCCGTCGATGAGTTGCGCCGCCGGGGTCCCGACATCGCCGTGTAGCGGTCAGGCTGGGCGCAGCGGCGGGAGTTCCAGCCGCCGCGCCCGGCCCGCGCCGAGGTGGCCGTGCCGCTGGAAATAGGTGAAGAGCGCCGCCATCGTCTCCTCGATGGGGCGCGGCCGATGGCCCAGCTCACACGCCGCCTTGGACCCATTCACGAACGGAAACGACGCCACCGCGGCGAGCGCCTCCCGGGTCGGCAGCAGCGGATTGTGTGTTCGGCGAGCGATGGCGGTGGCGATCGGGGCACACAAGCGTGCCGACCACAGCGGGGCGGTGCGACGCGTGACCGCGACGCCGGAGCAGACGCGGGCGAGATCGGCCAGTTCCGTCAGCGACAGGCGGTGACCGGGCACGAGGTAGCTCTCGCCGGTGCGGCCCCGCTCTGCCGCGGCCCGCAGCGCCAGCACAACGTCGGCCACGTCTACCCAGTCGAATCCGCCGGCCACGACCGCCGGCATCCGCCGTCGCCAGAGGGCGCTGAGCACGGTGCCCATCCGGGACGGCGCCTCATCCACCGGACCGAGGACACCCGTTGGATTGACCACGACGGCGTCGAGTCCGCGCTCCACGACCCGCCGCAGCTCGACCTCGCCGGCCGCCTTGGATCGGTCGTACGCCGGCACGCTGCTCCCGGTCGACCGCAGACCATCCTCGTCGATCAATCCGCCGCCGGCGAGATCGAATGCGTGCACGGAGCTGCAGTGCACGAGGCGCGGCGCACCCGCTGCGAGCGCGGCTTGCGCCACCGTGCGTACCCCGTCCACATTGACGGACTCGACGAGTCCGCCGAGCCCGCCCACCACCGAGATGAGCGCGGCGAGGTGGTAGATGACGCCGGCACCGTCACACGCCCGCAGCATCGCCGCGGGATCGCGGATGTCGGCGCGGAGCCACTCCGCTCCGTGCCGGACCGCCGTCGATGGCTCTGTGAGGTCAACAATTCGCACCCGGTGCCCGTCGGCGAGCAACGCCGTGGCCAGGTTGGTGCCGATGTGCCCGGCACCGCCGGTTATCACGACCACCACGGTCTCCTTCAGCCGCCCGCAGGCCACTCTGCCAGGAGTACGGCGGGCCGGGGGGCCCCGTTCAGTCCGGCGCTCGGGCCAGTGCCGAGCGAAGGTTCACGTACGCCTGCTGGCCGCTACCGAGCGCGTCGAGGGCTGACAGGGCGGCGCCGAGCACCGGGGGAGCGTCGACCACCGTGACCGTTGCTTTGGGCGCGACGGCGTGGATCGCGTCGACGATGGGCTCCACCAACGCGGGATGCCGGGCCCGTAGCACACCGCCGCCGAGCACCACCGCGAACGGCGAGTCGAGCAGCTCAAGGCGACGCGCGGCGACGGTGGCGAGGGCGACGATCTCGTCGACCTGTCGGGCCACGATCTGCCGGGCCACCGCGTCGCCGCCGGCGGCCACATCGAACAACAACGGCGTCAGCTCTGTCAGTCGGGCGCGGTCGACCGTGCCGAGGTGCATCTGGGCGCCCACCTCCTCGGCGCTGACGGTGCCGAAGTGGTCGGCAGCGGCCCTAGACAGCCCCGTGACGGGGCCACGCCCGTCCTCGCCCCGCACCGCGTGCCAGAGGGCCAGCGAGGCGAGATGCCCACCGCCGCCCCAGTCGCCGCTGAGCATGCCGAGTGACGGGAACCGGGCGGTCCGGCCGCCGCTCGCACGACCGACGCAGTTGATCCCCTCGCCACAGACCACGGCGACCGCTTCCGCCGCGTCCGTGCCCGCCCGCAGCAGCGCGAACGTGTCGTTGTCGAGGCGGAGTGTGGGCGCCCATCCCTCCGCCGCCACCGTCGCGGTGAGCAGCTCAACCTCTGCCGGCAGGTCGGCGCCGGCGAGGTACACCTCCGCGTGGTCAAAGGTGTCGTCAGCGAGCAGGCCCGCGTGCGCACGCGCCTGGGCGACGAGAGCACGGAGTCTCGATAACGTCTCGGGCAGACTGATGTTCTGGTGATTGGTGTTGCCACCGCGGGCGTAGCCGAGCACCTCCCCTTCGCCCGTGCCGACGACGACGTCCGTTTTTGAGTTACCCCCGTCAATGGCGAGATAACGGGTCACCGTATCTAAACGCGTCATCGTGCCCAGGCCAGGTGCGACGCGTTGGCGGCGAGGAGCCGGTCGGTGAGGTTCTCGGCGAGAGAGTGCTGTCCCACCAGCGGGTGCGCGAGCAAGGCCCGATAGACACGATCGCGCCCACCCCGCAGTGCGGCGTCAACAGCTAGGTGCTCGTAGCCGCTGACGTGAGCGATGAGGCCGGACAGCTCCGGCGCGACCGGGCTCACCGGTCGCGGCTTTGGCCCGTCTCGATCCACGTCGCAGGTCACCTCGATAACCGCATTCTCGTCTAGAAACGGCAGCGTACCGGCGTTGCGAACGTTCGCCGCGTGCGGGCCTGGAGCGTTTCCATCGAGTGACGCGATCAGGCCGACGGCGGCCTCGGAGTAGTACGCCCCACCTCGCTGCATCAGCAGGTCCGGCTTCTCCTCGAGCGTTGGGTCGGCGTACATCTCGAGCAGCTCCGCCTCAATCTCCGCGACGCGTTGGCCGCGCGTGGCGGCGCCGCGCTGCTCGGCGACGACCTCGTCGTGGGCGTAGAAGTAGCGCAGATAGTACGAGGGGACGCAGCCCAGCGTCGTGAGCACCCGTGGTTCGCTGCCGACCTCCTCGGCGAGGTCGACAAGGTGGTCTGCGAGCAGCTTCGGCAGCACGTCACCTCCGTCCACCAGGACGGCCCGCTCCCAGGTGAGATGGTTGAGTCCAATGTGGTCAAGCACGACCGAAGCCGGCTCGACACCTACTGTACGGGCGAAGCGACGCTGGAACCCGATGGCCACATTGCACAGACCAATCGCGCGGTGCCCGGCGTCGAGCAGCGCCCGGGTCACGATCCCCACCGGGTTGGTGAAGTCGATGATCCAGGCGTTGGGCGCGGCCCGCCGGCTTGCCCGGTCCGCCACCTGGAGGATGACCGGGACGGTGCGGAGCGCTTTCGCGAGTCCGCCTGCCCCGGTTGTCTCCTGACCTACGCATCCGTACTCGAGGGGGAACGTCTCGTCGGAGATCCGGGCGGTCTGCCCGCCGACGCGCAGCTGGATCAGCACGACGTCCGCCCCGTCCAGCCCCGTGTCCAGATCGGACGTCCAGGTGACGCGGCCCGGGTTGCCATGGTGGGCGAAGAGGCGGGCGGCGAACGCCCCCACGACGCCGAGGCGATCGATGGCTGGGTCGATCAGGGTGAGCTCCTCGACCGGCAGCACCGCTCGAAGCCGGGCGAACCCGTCCGCCAGCTCGGGCGTGTAGGTCGACCCCCCACCCACCACGGCGACCTTCATCCCTTGACCCCTGTCAATGTCACGCCCTGCACGAATGCCTTCTGGGCGAAGAAGAAGAGGATGACGACGGGGATTAGGGTCAGCATCGTGGCGGCCGTGGCGAGGTTCCAGTCCACATGGTGCAGTGACCTGAACGACGCCAGCCCCAGCGACAGCGTCCACGCCCCCTCGTTCTCGCTCGTGTAGAGGAGCGGTCCGTAGTAGTCGTTCCAGCAGTAGAAGAACTGGAACATCGCGGCCGCAGCGATGCCCGGTTTGGCAATGGGCAGCACGACCTTGAGGAGCGCGCGCCACTCACCGCAGCCGTCCACGCGGGCCGCATCGAGGTACTCATCCGGGATCGTGACGAGAAACTGGCGCAGCAGGAAGATGGAGAACGCGTCGCCGGCGAGCATCGGCAGGATCAACGGCCACAGCGAGCCGGTCAGGCCAAAGTTCGCCCACATGAGGTAGAGCGGCACCGTGACCACCTGTGGCGGCAGCATCATCACGCAGATGATCGCGATGAACACTGAGGTGCGGCCACGCCACTTCAGCTTCGACAGCGCGTACGCCGCTGGCACACTGGCCAGCAACATTAAGCCGGTCGCGGACACGGCGTAGATGACGGTGTTGAGCAGGTACGAGGGCAGCGGCGTGCGCTCGAAGACGTTCGCGTAGTTCTCCGGGTGCCAGGTGCGCGGCCACATGTCGGCCGTCAGCTGCTGGTCGTTGGACATGAAGGACGTGAGCAGGAGGAAGCCGATCGGGGCCAGAAACATTATCGACAGTGCGATGGCGACGCTGTGCTCGGCCACGAAGATGAGTGCGTTGTTCCGTCGCCGCTTGCCGTTGGCGCGACGCAGCGCCACCGCGGTTGTCGGGCCCAATGCCATCGACGGGGTGGTCATCGGCGCGGCGGTCATCGGGTACTCCCTGCGAAGGCGTTGAACCGGCGCAGCAGCACCAGCGTCACCGAGATGGCCACCACGAAGAGCACGACGGCGAGCACGCTGGAGTAGCCGAGCAGCCCGTTGCGGAAGCCCACGGTATAGAGCCAGAGCGGATACGTGAATGTCGACCCCTCGGGATACCCGAAGGTGCCGGAGATGCCGCCACCGGTGACAGCGTCGCCAGACGCGACGCTCGCGGCGACCGCGGCCTGAGTGAAGTACTGCAGGGTGGCGATGACACCGGTGACCGCGGAGAACAGCACCACCGGCGAGATGCTGGGCAGCGTCACGTTTCGAAACTGCTGCCACGGGCCGGCACCGTCCAGCGACGCGGCCTCGTACAGCTCGGTCGGCACATCGAGCAGTGCCGCAACGAATATGATCATGAGGTCGCCGATGCCCCATAGGGCCAGCAGTACGAGCGCGGGCTTCGCCCAATCCGGTGAGCTGAACCACAGTGGACCTTCAATGCCGACCTTCGCCAGCAGGGTGTTCACCGGGCCAGTACCAGGCTTGAGCAATGACACGAAGGCGAGGGTCGCGACCACGGGCGGGGCGAGTGCCGGCAGGTAGAACAGGGTGCGGTAGGTGCTGCGGCCGCGCCGGACCCGGTTGAGCAGCATGGCGGTGACGATCGCGCCGACGATACGCGCCGGAACCATGACCACGATGAACCAGAGCGTGTTGCTGACCGCCTGCCGCACATTGAGGTCGTGGAAGAGAAACTTCCAGTTCGCCAGCCCCACCCACTCCGGCGGGTTGATCAGGTCGACCCGGTTGAACGAGAAGTAGATGGCGGCCAGCAGCGGGTAGACGAAGAAGAAGCCCAGCCCGGCCAGCGCAGGGCCGATGAAGGCGAGCACAGTAAGGCGACGTCGTAGTTTGGCGGCGGACCACCGGCGTGGGCGGGTCGCCCCCCCGAGGGGGCCGACCGCAGTGCGGTCGGCCCCCCCGGCGGTGTCAGTAAGGACGGCGGACATCGGTACGATCCAACTATCCAGCGAGCTGGATGAGAGAGTTGATCTGCTTGTCCACGTTCGCGAGGCCGGCGTTGATGTCCCCGCCGCCGCCGGACTGCCACTTGGCCAAGTACTGGCTGAACGTCTCCTCAACCGCCGTTCCGACCGCGCTCGCCGGCATGGTCTGGCTCGCGGGGTTGTTGAAGATATCGAGGAAGATCTTGAAATGAGGGTCCGCGTGCAGCTCCGTCGCGGCGGCGAGCGCGTCGGTGGTGGTCGGCACGTTCTTGATGCCGTTGGCGAGCTTCGCGACCGCAGCGGTGTCGGTCGTCAGATACTTGATTAATGCCCAGGCCGCCTCGGGGTTCTTCGCGGTCTTGGACACGCCAATGATGTTCCCGGTCACGTAGCCGGCTCCGTAGCGGCTGGCCTGGGAGTCGGCGACTGGCATGGGCGCAGTGCCGTACTCGAGGTTCGGCATTTCGGCTTTCAGGAACGCGACCCGCCACTCCCCGTCGATCATCATGGCCACCTGGCCCTTGTTGAACGCGTGGTCGGCCGAGAACTCGTCGCCCAGGCTGGCGGTGAACTTGGCCAGGTTCTTGTAGCCGTACCAGTCGACCAGGTCCTTCTGCCAGTGCATGATCTCTTGCCAGGCCGGATCGGTACCGATGGCCGACGTGCCGTCGTCTTTGAACCACTTGGCGCCCGCCGCGGGGGACATGTGCGCGGGCGAGAACTCGTAGAACCCGAACTGTGGTAGGAAGCCTGCGCGCGTGATCGTACCGTCGGCCTTCCTGATAGTCAGCGCCTTCGTCATGGTGGTGAGTTCGCTCAGCGTCTTGGGCGGTGAGGTAAAGCCGGCGTCGGCGAGCATCTTCGTGTTGAAGTAGAAGCCGTACGCGTCGGCGAGGAACGGCATCGAGCAGCGCGTGCCCCGGAATTCGGTGTAGGAGCGCACGGTCGGCGGGATCTTGTTCAGGTCGACCTTGTCGCGCTCGATGTACTGCTTGAGGTTGACCCAGGCGCCGGAGGAACAGAACTTGCCAACCCGGTCGGTCGAGAAGGACTGCGCGAGGTCGGGACCGTTGCCAGCGCCGATGGCCTGTTCCGTCTTGTCGTCGTCCTGGCCGTCCGTGATGTTCACCTTGACCTTTGGGTACTTGGCCTCGAAGTCCTTGACGATCCCCTCAATCGCCTTGGACTCCCGGTCGGTGAATTGGTGCCAGAACTCCACCGTGCCGGTGGGCTCAGGAGCTGTGGCGGCGGGGGCGGGTGCGCTAGTGCCGGGGGTGCAGCCGGCGGCGAACAGGACCGCGGCGATGGCGCCGCCTGCGAGCAGGCTGGCCCGGCCGCGACCTTGCGAGCAGTTCATTCGTGTGTGCTCCTTGGTCAGTCGAGTGTAGGTTGCGCCAGGGAACTGATGAGCGACTCGCGTAGGGCGTGAAGGCCCGCGTCGAGCCCGCCGAGCAGCACCGCGTCGTCGGCGACCGCCGTTACGGCGATCTGGACGTCCCCGCCTGTAATTCCCGGCGGGGGTTGAGGTGTGGCCGGATACATCGCTGCCACGACGGCGTCGCGCAGCTTCGTTCCGCCGGCCTGGGCGACCTCACCGGCGAGAACGACGAGTGGTGGATCGAGCACGGCGACCACTGTGGCCAGTGCGAACGCGATCCGGTGTGCGAGGACCTCGAGAACGCGGTCCTGTCCGAGGGCGATGGCGGCGGTGATCGCCTCACCCGAGGTTTGGGCGGCAATTCCGGACTCGGACGCGAGCCGGATGACGGCGGGGCCGCCGATCAGGAGTTGCAGGTCGCTCGGGCCGCCTATGCCGGGAGCGGGGTTCGGGCCGGCCGCGCCGGGAGCGGGATACAGCGGCAGGTAGCCGATCTCGCCCGCCCCGCCGCTCGCACCTCGCAGCAGCACACCGCCGAGGTCGGTGGCGAGGCCGATGCCGTAGCCGAGCCAGAGCAACGCGAAGCTGTCCGCGCCCGCCGCGACGCCCCGGTGGCGTTCGGCGATCGCGGCGAGGTTGACGTCGTTCTCCAGGGCCACGGTCGCCACACCAGCCGGGACACCGAGCGATGTGATGAGGCGCGACCGCACATCAGCGAGCACGCCGGGCCCGCCCCACCGGGGCACGTCGACGTGGTGGATCGTGTCGGTTCGGGGGTCGTGCGAGCCGGGCACACCGATCTGAACGTGCCGGACCCTCGACGTATCGACGTCGGCCCGTTGGCATGCCTCGAGGACAGCCTTGGCGACCGCCTCTGCCGGGAAGACCTCGGAGAAGTCGACCGAGCTTTCGGCGCGGTCGCGCACGTTCCCACTGAGATCGCACAGCGCGATCGCCAGGTCGGGTCGGTCCTCCTCGGTGGTGTCGCGAACGGAGACAGCCACGGCATATGCGGCGTCGGCGTTCGGTACGTAGATCTCGGCGGTCGGCCCCGGCGCTCCGGCGGTGCGGCCCGCCACGACGGCCAGGCCGGCGTCGGTGAGCAGTCGCAGCATCTCCGAGCTCGTCGGCTTGGACAGGCCCGTGAGCTCGCGTAGCTCGGCCCGGGTCAGTTGACCCGACTGCAGTAGGTGCGCCAGGGTGGCGCTGGAGTTGATCGCTCGGAGCAGCTTCGCCGAACCTGCGAGTCGGGTCACCTGCGCCTCCGCAAGATAGGAAAACTGACTAACTATCGTGGGAGGGACGTTAGAACCACCATGTCCCGGTGTCAATACCCCTGCCGAATTAGTCTGGGAGCGCCGGGCGCGGGGTAAGTTGATCTTTTGCCGGGTCAGCCGGGGTGACCGTCGAGTGAACCTGTGCGAGTGGCGGAGGCCACCGGGGACAGTCGCACAGGGACGGTCCTGACGGGACAGTGCATTGTGGATTAGATTTGCCGAAATCCTGGACACGGAGCCGACAAAGTGGCAGCGTAGGTCCCATGGCAGATGGAGTGAACGCGACTGCCGCAGCTCTGCTGGGGCTGCTGCACGACGGTCCGATGACGGGTGGTCAGCTCATGGCTGCCGCAGAGCGTCGGTTGGGGCCGTACTGGTCAATGACGCGCAGCCAGGTCTACCGGGAGTTGCCGGCGCTGGCCGAGATGGGTTATGTGAAGCTCGGCAAGCCGGGGCCGCGGGCCAGCCAGCCGTATTCGATCACGCCCGCGGGCAAGCGCGCCTTCGCCCGATGGTTGTCGGAGGAGCCCGGCAGCGAGTCGCTGCGCAATCCGGTGGCGTTGCGGGTCGCCTTCGGCGCCCACCATGGCGCGAGTGCTCTCAAGGGTCTCTACGCGCAGGCCGCAGATGCCCACAACGCGGCGCTGACGGACATTCGCGAGCAGGCCAAACAGGCCAAGTCCGACGGCGACAGCTACGGTGCCGCGGCGCTGGAGTTCGCGATCGGGTATCACAAGGCAGCGCTGGCCTGGCTGAAGGCGGTTCCGGCCAAATAGCTCCCCACGCCCGGTTGATCAGGTGTCCGATTCCTGATCAACTGGGCGATCGGTATCCCGGGCGTGATCGGCGATGCCAGCGCGGCGTGCATGATCCGCCATGCCGGTTAGTCTTGACTGTCGTGACCACCGACGATCTCGCCGCCAAGCTCAAGGAGCTGGACGCCACCCTGCGCAACATCGAGGGCGTTCTCGACCTCGACCGTATGCGCCGGGAAAAGTCCGAACTCGAGCGGCAGGCGTCGGTGCCGAACCTCTGGGATGACCCGGCCAAGGCGCAGAAGATCACCTCCCGCCTGTCCCACGTTCAGGGTGAGATCAACAAGGTGGAGCGGTTGCGCTCCCGCCTGGACGACGCGGGCATCATGCTTGAACTGGGCGAGGCCGAGGGCGACGCTGAGACCGCGGCCGAGGTGGCCACGGAGGTCGTCGCGTTGCAGAAGGCCATCGATGAACTCGAGATCCGCACGCTGCTGTCAAATGAGTACGACGCCCGCGAGGCACTCGTCACGATCCGCTCTGGGGCGGGCGGGGTGGACGCCGCCGACTTCGCCGAGATGCTGCTGCGGATGTACCTGCGCTGGGCGGAGCGCCACGGCTACCCGACCGACGTTTACGACACGTCATACGCGGAGGAGGCGGGGCTCAAGTCGGCCACGTTCGCGGTGAAGGCGCCGTACGCCTTCGGCACTCTCTCCGTTGAAACAGGCACCCATCGCCTGGTCCGGATCAGCCCCTTCGACAACCAGGGCCGCCGGCAGACCTCCTTCGCGGCTGTCGAGGTGGTGCCGGTCGTCGAGCAGACCGACGAGATCGAGATTCCCGACGACGACCTCCGCGTCGACGTCTACCGGTCGTCAGGACCCGGCGGCCAGGGCGTCAACACCACCGACTCGGCGGTGCGCCTCACCCACCTGCCAACCGGGATCGTTGTGAGCTGCCAGAACGAGCGATCGCAACTGCAGAACAAGGCCACCGCCATGGGGGTACTCAAGTCAAAGCTGCTCGACCGCAAACGGGCCGAGGATCAGGCCAAGATGGACGTGATTCGCGGCGACGTTGCGGGCTCGTGGGGTGATCAGATGCGCTCGTACGTCCTGCACCCGTACCAGATGGTGAAGGACCTGCGCACCGAGTATGAGACCGGCAACCCCGGCGCGGTCTTCGACGGCGACATTGACTCGTTCATCGAGGCCGGGATCCGTTGGCGCAAGCAGCGCCAGATGGGTGTCGAGGGTGCCGTCTAGGCGCGGTAACGCTACGTAGTCGTATGAGGCCAGAAGGTCATATTATCTGGAAAAACGCGACGCTCGCCACGTATGGGGTTGGCCTCTCAGTTACACCGCGTAGACTTCCGACCCGTGATTGCGCTCGAGCATGTGACGAAGACGTACCCCAAGGCGCAGCGGCCGTCCCTCAACGACGTGTCGGTGTCGATCGAGAAGGGTGAGTTCGTCTTCTTTATCGGTCCGTCCGGTTCCGGCAAGTCCACGATGGTTAAGCTGCTGCTTCGCGAGATCCAGCCGACCAAGGGCAAGATCATCGTGAACAACCGCGAGGTCGGGAACATGCGCTCGTGGCGGATCCCGAACTTCCGCCGCTCGATCGGGTGTGTCTTCCAGGACTTCCGGCTGCTACCGAACCGAACCGCATACGAGAATGTGGCGTTCGCGCTCGAGGTGATCGGCAAGACCCAGGCGGTTGCCCGGCGGGTCGTGCCCGAGGTGTTGGAGCTGGTCGGGCTGGGTGGCAAGGAGCACCGTTACCCGCAGGAGCTCTCCGGTGGTGAGCAGCAGCGAGTGGCCGTTGCCCGGGCGTTCGTGAACCGCCCGCTGATCCTGCTCGCGGACGAGCCGACCGGAAACCTCGACCCGGACACGTCCATCGAGATCATGCGGCTGCTCGACCGCATCAACCGGACCGGCACGACCGTGGTCATGGTTACCCACGACTCCAACATCGTGAACCAGATGCGCCGCCGCGTGGTAGAGATCGAGGGCGGCAAGATTGTCCGTGACCAGCCGCGGGGCGTCTACGGCTAACGCCGGCCCCCGCGAGAGCCGAGCAGGGCCGCCCCAGCACCTGCCAACGCGCCGAAACCCCCCGGGAAGGAACCCCACGCGATGCGTCTGAAGTACGTTCTGTCCGAGGTAGCCGTCGGACTCTGGCGCAACGTCACCATGACGATCGCTATGATGATCACGATGGCCGTCTCCCTCACGCTCCTCGGCGCGAGCGTCCTGCTCTACCTCCAGGTCAACCACATGCGGGAGGTGTACTACGAGAAGGTCGAGGTCACGATCTTCCTCAAGGCGCAGGACACCACGCAGTCTCAGAAGGACGTGATCGAGGCGGACCTGAAGCAGGATCCGCTCGTCGAGACGTACGACTTCGAGACGAAGGAGGAGGCGTACGCCCGCTTCAAGGAGATCTACGCCTCCGCGCCAGACCTGACCGACCTGACGAAGCCGGAGTCGCTGCCGGAGTCGTTCCGGGTCAAGCTCAAGAACCCCGACGCGTTCGACGCCTTCAAGGAGAAGTACCAAAAGTACGTTGGCGGTGAGGGCATCGACACGATCGTCGACCAGAAGAAGCTCGTGGAGAAGGTCTTCTCGGTCCTGGGCTCGTTGCAGACCCTCGCGTTGATCATTGCGATTGTGCAGGGTGTGGCTGCCCTGATGCTCGTGATCAACACGATCCAGGTCGCCGCGTACAGCAAACGCCGAGAAGTGGCGGTGATGAAGCTCGTCGGCGCGTCGAACTGGTTTATTCAGGCGCCCTTCGTGCTCGAGGCGGTCGCGGCCGGCCTTATCGGCGCGATCATCGCCTACGGCACCCTAGTCCTGGCCAAGATCTACGTCTTCGACGGCGCCCTGGAACCGCTGACCGCAGTCCTCACGCCGGTACCGTGGTTCAACGTTCACATGATGCTGCCGCTGCTGGCTGGAGCCGGGGCGCTCGTCAGCTCGGTGACTGGCTGGTTCGCGCTGCGCTTCTACATCCGCGTCTAACTCCACGCATCGCGTGGGGAGGCCGGGGCGCCTGGGAAACCAGGCGTCCCGGCCTTTTGTTTACCTTAATTGTCGCGCCTCGTGTCGAAAGTGACCCGCGTTGCAGGGGATACTGCCGGGAGCCCGCATTCGTGCTGGCGGGAGGACCTGGGGTGACTGTCATCCGCGCGCGCCGCGCTCGCATCACGATCTCGTCGTTCATCGCGTTGATCGCGGCTGGCCTGGCGCTGGTGCTCGCGGCCGTGCCGGCGGCCGCGGACCCGCACGACGACAAGGCGCGGGTCGACCGTGAGATTGCCAAGACGAAGGCCGCGCTCGAGTCGGCCTCGGAGCGGGTTGCGGCCGCGGCGGCGTCCTTCGAGGAGGCGAACCGCCGCCTGCCGGCGCTGCAGCGCCGATTGGCCGCCGCCCGGGACGCACGCGCTGCCGCGATGGCCAAGGCGAACAGCGCCACGAAGGCATCCAGGAAGGCGACCAGCGACCTTGCCGCGGCAGACAAGGCCCTCAACCTGGCCATGCTGAGGGTCGAGCAGACCCGCGACGAGATCGGACAGTTCGCCGCGAACGCCTACATGGGCCGTGACATCGCCGGCATCGACGCCTTGCTGAGCGTCGAGGACCCAGCCGACTTTGTGGCCGGCCTGACCTACATGGCGCAGATCGCCGATGTGCAGAAGGAGACGCTCGACCGCAACACCGAGGCGCGCGCGGCGGCAAAGACGAGTCAGGACCTCCAGGTTCACCGCAAACGCACGGCTGACCAATCCAAACGGGAGGCCGATGCGGCGCTGCGCGAGGCCGCCGCGGCCGAGGCCAAGGCCACCCGGGCCGAGGAGGAGGTGGCCTCGGTCGTCGCCCAGCGCGAGCAAGCGCTGCAGGTGGCTGTGGAGGAGCGGGCCGCGACGGAGGCCCGGTACAAGGAGTTGCAGGCGGAGAGCGATCGCATCGCCGCCGAGATCCGGGCGCTGGCGAACGGCAACGGACCGGTGTTGCGCGCGGGTGCGAAGTTGCTGATGCCGGTCAATGGCTGGAAGACGAGTAACTTCGGCATGCGGTTCGACCCCTTCTACCACGTATGGCGGCTGCACGCCGGGGTCGATATCGCCGCTGCGGGTGGCGCGCCGATCTGGGCCGCGGCAGCGGGCAAGGTCTTCCGAGCCGGCTGGAGCGGGGGATACGGCAACTACACCTGCGTCTATCACGGCACGTATCAGGGCAAGGGCTTCGCCACCTGTTATGCCCACCAATCGGCGATCCTGGTCAGATCCGGCCAGCAGGTCCGTCAGGGCCAGGTCATCGGTCGGGTTGGGACGACGGGCGCCTCCACCGGCAACCATCTGCACTT